>NZ_CP043056.1:4282500-4945000 GCF_008121535.1 Dolichospermum sp. UHCC 0315A | reverse complement strand
AGCTGACGACAGCCATGCACCACCTGTGTTCACGCTCCCTAAGGCACTTCCATCTTTCAACAGAATCCGTGACATGTCAAGTCTTGGTAAGGTTCTTCGCGTTGCATCGAATTAAACCACATACTCCACCGCTTGTGCGGGCCCCCGTCAATTCCTTTGAGTTTCACAGTTGCCTGCGTACTCCCCAGGCGGGATACTTAACGCGTTAGCTACGGCACAGCTCGGGTCGATACGAGCTACGCCTAGTATCCATCGTTTACGGCTAGGACTACTGGGGTATCTAATCCCATTCGCTCCCCTAGCTTTCGTCCCTCAGTGTCAGTTTTGGCCTAGCAGAGCGCCTTCGCCACCGGTGTTCTTCCTGATATCTACGCATTTCACCGCTACACCAGGAATTCCCTCTGCCCCGACCATACTCTAGCTTTGTAGTTTCCACTGCTTTGATCTGGTTGAGCCAGACTCTTTAACAGCAGACAAACAATGCCACCTGCGGACCCTTTACGCCCAATCATTCCGGATAACGCTTGCATCCTCCGTATTACCGCGGCTGCTGGCACGGAGTTAGCCGATGCTTATTCCTCAGGTACCGTCATTTTTTTCTTCCCTGAGAAAAGAGGTTTACAACCCAAGAGCCTTCCTCCCTCACGCGGTATTGCTCCGTCAGGCTTTCGCCCATTGCGGAAAATTCCCCACTGCTGCCTCCCGTAGGAGTCTGGGCCGTGTCTCAGTCCCAGTGTGGCTGATCATCCTCTCAGACCAGCTACTGATCGTCGCCTTGGTGCGCCTTTACCACACCAACTAGCTAATCAGACGCAAGCTCTTCTTCAGGCAGCAAGCCTTTCACCTCTCGGCACATTCGGTATTAGCCACCGTTTCCAGTGGTTGTCCCCAACCTGAAGGTAGATTCTTACGCGTTACTCACCCGTCCGCCACTAAATCCCGAAGGATTCCGTTCGACTTGCATGTGTTAAGCATACCGCCAGCGTTCATCCTGAGCCAGGATCAAACTCTCCATTTTGTTTCTTTCGAGTTTGTCGGCTCCGAAATTAGTTAAAATCTCGAATCCTCTTTCAATTATCTTGACGACGAGGATTGGTTTAATCTATTCTTTCAAAGTATTATTTTTTCTCGGTTCAGTTGCCGTGAGTTGTTTTCTTTCTCCGGCACTCAACTAATATAGCAATCCTTTCTTTTCCTGTCAAGGGGGTTGGGAAATATTTTTTGGGGAGGGGAAAATAATAGCTGAAATCTTTGTGAAAATAGGGATTCAGCCTATTTTCTAAGTTATTCAGTCTGGTAAAAAAACAGGAATTATCTTTTTGGTCTCATGCAGGTTAGCGAAGGAATCAATCGGCAATAAAGGGGTTAAACTCTATGTTCCCCTGATTTTTAGTGATAATCATGGCTTTTTGCCATCCTAATCATAGTATTTGAGATTACTTATTTGGAGGTTTTTGAGGGTGAAGCCTTTTGCAAATGTAGTAATGTATTATACAGTTGCTTTTTTAAATTATTGTTGTTTTGGATTTCTAAGGTGATTTTATTGAATCTTTCAACTGTAAGACCACTATCCTCGACTATTTTTTGAGAATGGTTGCAGTAATTTCCGGCAATATCTTTGGCTTTGCCAGGTAGTGCATTGATACTTGTAGGATCATTACAGATCACTTGGGGAACATCTTTGCTACCGATGAGTTTTTTGATTTCCTCAAAGGCTTGCTGACGGACTGGTTCCATCCCCAATACAGCTTTTGCATAGTTAGTTACTTCTGTATTGTTGATGTTTAAGGTTTGAGCGATTCCTTGGGAATTGAAGCTGAAAGTCCCGAATATCAGACTTGCAGTGGCAATAGTTGCCAAAATCAAGGGTTGAGAGAGAATTCGCTGCAACCGTTTGGTTGAATGAAGACTGTAAATTTTGAGCATATATAATACAGGTGACACAGAAAGACAAACAGGAAATGTGATCGATCATAAGTTTGAATTATTTTCTGAATTAGAAGTTCCAGTCAAGATTGAATCAATATATTATTGATATTGATGGGGTTATTAAATGCGGCGACATATTTGACAAAGTTCGATGACTTTAGTTTGTAGGGTTGAGGTTTCGGATGCACCTTGCTTGAGGCTGACTTCTAATTCTAATAGCAGTGGTAAGGCAGAGATGAGTTGCTGTAGGGGGAGAGATTTGACTTCTTGCTGTAGGAAGTAGATGCGTTTGGGGTTAGAGATTTCCGCACCTTGAGCGATGGCTTGGGGGTTGCGTTCACCACTGTCCATCATCATTTTTACTAATAACCAGGTGCGAAATTGACCAATGAGTGTGGCAACTATCCGTAAACCTGGTTCGGCTGCATTGCTGAGATCACCTAAGATTCCTAAGGCTTTTGGGGTGTCTCCAGTTCTGATGGCTGTTGCTAGTTGTAAGGTGTTTTGAGTAGTATTTCTGACTAATTCCGATACTGTATTCACATCTAAAGGTTTGCCACTACCTTCTGTATAAAGACGTAATTTTTCTAGTTCATTGTAGAGAAGACGGGTATCGTTACCTACTGATTCGGCTAATAGTTCGGCGACGAGGGGACTTATTTTTATACCGACAGTTTGAGCGGCTTGTTGAACTGATTGGACTAAAAGTTCGGTTTTCCAAGGAGGAATTAGGGGAAATTCGGAAATTGTAGCAAATTGTTTGAGGAGTTTTGTACTTTTAAGGCGTTCATCTGGTTTGTTGCGACTGGTTAATAGTAAAGTGGAATCTGGGGGGATGACTTTGAGAGTGCGTTGTAATTCGGCTAGGATAGGCTCTGGACAATTTTGCCCCAGAGTGGTGTTAATGAGCCACACGAAACGCCCACCTGCCCCGAATGGCGGTGTCATTGCTTGATTTAAAGCTTGGACTATTGGATCGGGTTGATCTGCGGGAAATGAGGTATAGTTAAAACTAGTCCAGAGGGGATCAAGGATGCGATCGCGTAAAGTTACTACGGCTTTTTCCATGGCAAAATCGTCTTCGCCCCAGTAAACATATATTGGCATTGCAATTTAAAATTAAAAATTAATTTGGTCAAATTGAGTAAATCTCCCTACAATCTATCAAAAGAGCGCAAGGTGATCAAGATTGGACGACAACTACCAAACCTATTTAAATCGGGTAGCACACATGACGCTACCAGAAGCTTACAAAACCCAGATTCAGCATATTCAGGAATCTTCTAAATTTCGGGTTCATGCTGGAGTCAGAGTTGCTACACCCTTTCCAGGCTATACGCTGATTACCCCACCAGCAGCAGAAGACCTGAAAAACGCTGCTTTCTACGGTCAAATAGAAGCCTATCAACGGCAATTATTAGAGCTACCCATTGGTGGTGATTTGATTGTACCTGTTCCTGCTGTTAGTTTTCATCTGACGGTGGCAGATTTAATTTGGGATAGTGCTTTTCATCATGCTTGTACAAAAAATCCCCAATTTGCTGAAGATTTGAATTCTCAGTTGGCTGAGATGTTTCAACAATATCAACAATTGATGACAAAGGGATCTCCTATATCTTGGCAAATGTTGGGGTTGATTGTGATGCCCAGGGCTGTAGGTGTGTGTTTAGTACCAAAGGATAAACGTTCTTATGAGGAAATTATTCAGTTCCGACGGATAATTTATCAAAATCGCAAATTAATGGGCTTGGGTATTGAGCAGCATTATCATTTTACGGCTCATGTAACATTGGGGTATTTTAGCGAAATTCCCCCAGAGTTAGATCGGGTAAATCTGAATACAATGTTTTGTGAGTTTAATCAATCATTGCCGTTAGATACTCCAGATTTTCTCATTGATAAGGTGGAATTACGAAAATTTGATAATATGATCCGCTATTATCGTCAACCAGACTGGCCGAGTTTGGATTTTTAAGTAATTCATAGTAGGGGTTTAGCACTGCTAAACTCCTACAAACTCGACACATATAACAACTATGCGGCAGTTGAGCCAGATCATCATGGCCATGTTAGCAATGAGCGGACGAGTAACGATGTTGGGAATATCACGTTGGACGCTTAGTGGTGGTAGTTATCGGACGGTAATCAGATTTTTTCAGACAGTCATACCGTGGGCAACGGTGTTCTGGGTGTTTTTTTGGCGGCATTTGTTTTGCCCAAATGATGTTTAGTTGTTGGCAGAAGACGAAGTAGTAATAAGCAAAGCCGGGAAAAAAACCTATGGATTAGATAGGTTCTTTTCCAGTCTAATAAGTAAACCAATATCGGGTCTATCTTTTTTTACATTATCATTAGTAAGTGTTCAACAAAGACACTCATTTCCGATTCAAATAGAACAGGTAAAGTTACACATAATTTCCAAGCGATCGCACCTCCCAACATCCCCTACAACAGCGAACTGCTTGCAGCAGCGCTTCGCTATCGCATCCCATCATCCCTTACAACAGCGAGCCTATTTAGTTGAGGATGATAATGTTACGAGCGGCTGAGTAATAACTTTTCTGTTTTTAGCTACCTGTTTTTTTCTTAAATCTTGACAAATTTCATGCAAATCATAATTAAAGGATTTAGCGTGTTCTTCTCGGATTTTGTAAATTTCTTCTAATACTTCATCTTTCCACATATTTAATCTCCCATAAGTTCATAAGGTGTACAAATCGTTGGTAGTTCATATCCAGATTGAATACTAATTTGTGAGAGTTTTTTCTGGATTTGTGCATTGGCAATATGTTTACAGTTCCATGTTAACAAATAATCTACTTTATAAACAGTGGCTAAGGCAATATGCAAGGCATCATCAGATGCTTTAGGAGGAAGATTGCTTTTTGTCAGAAATTGCTGGGCTAATTCTTCCACTGCTTCATTGAGTGCTAATAATGGTAACTCACTTATTAGATCCAGTCGTTTAGTAGCTATTTCTTGATCTCCTCTGGCTAATTCTTCTAGAACTACTTCCGAAATATATAGAGTAAAATTTTCCCGACGAGTATCCCACCAATTTTGTGTAATTACTGAATTTGAAGCAGTAATTAGATTAGTGCTTGGTCTAATTGTTAGATAGCCAATAATACTGGTATCAAGATATAGACTTTCAATCATTATTAAATATTTAAAAAAATTATTTATTATTTTACTATATGATTGCTACAAACAACCGATCGCATCCCACATCCCCAAAAATGGTACATCCCACATCCCAAAAGCGAACTGCTTGCAGCAGCGCTTCGCTATCGCACTTCCCACATTCCCAAAAAGCGAACTGACAAGTCAGCGCTTGCGCTGTCACAAATTAAATTCCTGTCAGACTATAATAAAATCAAGGGATAATCTACTAAATAATAGCCTTGGTGATGACTAAAAAAGAAAAACTATGGCAAAAAGCTAAAAATAGTCCAGAAAATCTAACTTTTGATGAATTTGAAACTCTCCTCATTCAGAATGGGTGGGAATTTAGTCGTCAAAAAGGAAGTCATCGTTTATGGTATTCACCGGGTGGCCAACCTTTACCAATTCAACCTCGTAAAGATGGAAAAGCAAAACTCTATCAAATTCAGCAGTTTTTTGAATATCAAGAGGGAAATCAGTAATGACTTTAAATAATTATAATTTTAATGGCTTTACAATTAATTTATATATTGATGAACAAGGAGATTGGTTAGCACATTTACAAGAAATACCTAATATTTCAGCTTTTGGTGATACTCCTGAAGAAGCTTTGCAAGAACTAAAATTAGCCTGGGAGTTAGTGAAGGAAGATTATCAACAAAAGGGTAAAGAAATTCCCTTTGCTCCTGTGCGTAGAAAACTGTACTCTTCATGAAGCGATTCCTGCGGAGCGCTTCGCTATCGCACTCCCATCATCCCTGAAAGCGAACTGCTTGCAGCAGCACTTACGCTATGGCATTCCCATATCCCCAAAAATGGTACATCCCATATCCCCAAAGCGAACTGCTTGCAGCAGCGCTTCGCTATCGCCCTCTCATATTCACAAAACGGTTTCCCAGGAGCGATCGCTCTATTTAATAAATATGATTAATCTCAAGCATCTGGGTTATTTTGTAACCATTGTTCTAAATCAGTAACAGAAGAAAAATCTAACAGAGCCTCACCCAATAATTCTAATTTATCAATTGTTAATCTACGAATTGAGTCAATCAAGGATAATTCAATTTCACCAACTCGCCGATTTATTTGTCGTATAATTAGCTGTTGCTCTCCCCGTTCCATAGCTAGTTGTTCTGTTGGGCTAATTAAAGGCATTTTTCTTTCCTCCTCGAAATGTTTAATTTTAGTAACCAATCCTGCTTGTAATTGTTTAGGTAAAGTCATCATTGTGTCGATGATTTTAAATAACTTAATAACTTTCTCTTTTGTGAAGCCCCGGTCATAAAGTCCTCTAATTAATATCCATTTCCATTTCTCCCTTTCTGCTAAATTACTGGTGGTGGCTTTAGTCTTTAAATGTGCCATGACTATGATAGCAAAGGGATTATCGCTCCTTTCTAGTTCATCCCACTTTGATTCATAATCAAGGATTTTAGCTATGGGGAATTTTAAATTTAATTCACAATCCAACATAGCTCTATTATAACTATTTGGTCGCCAACTAGGACTTGTATCACCTAAAATTGCTACACTTACTACAAATTGGTGATAAAGGTCGAAGGCTCAGTAATTATAAATGTACATCCGTTCTTCAAAGTTGACATCATATTGACTCTGAATTTCTATGTGGATTAAAATCCATACTTGAGTTTGATCTAATAACCAAACTTTATACAGTTTATCGGTAATTCGGTTTTTGGTTTCTCCTGAAGCTGTAATTTCTTGCAGTTCTTTATCTAAAGATTCAGGGGTTTTTGTCCAATCTATTGCTTGATGGGCTACAGGAAAGAAAAATGCTAGGAAGCTTTCAAAATATTCGTTTAATGCTTCTTTCCATGATTGATCATAATTTGCTGTTACTTCACTCATTTTATCTCTATATTAGAGGGTGTTTGAAAAGTTATGGTTGATGTATCAAATATTTTTTACCCCACCCTAACCCTCCCCTTGTAAAGGGGAGGGAACTGGATTTTTATTGTTTCCCCCCTTTACAAGGGGGGACTAAGGGGGGTAGTAATGTGATGAAAATTACGGAATACCACTTTTCAAACATCCTCTTACAAAGAAGGGAACAGGTAACGGATAGTATGTTAATTTTGTGTGTTTTGGAGCGATGCCTGCGGCGAGCAAAGCTATCGCCATTTCTAATGTGATCATTTATTTCTCCTGTAACTTCAAATTATTTCTATTTTAGACCCAAACAAGCGATTCCTAGGTCGCGCTTCGCTATCGCTCCCCCATATTCCCAAAAGGCGAACTGACAAGTTAGGACTTGTGCGATACCTGCGGCAAACGGAGCGATCGCCATGCTAACGCAGAGTCTCTGTTTATACGGATTTACTAAAAATGTATTCTGTCACCAGCTAATTTAAATACAACATATTCTCATGTCAACCTACTCAGGTAAGATTTTCGAGGAAAAATTTTCAATATCTAACTTTTGGTAGATGCCAGACTTTTGTATACTCAATATTATCTTTTTGCTACAGCTACGCGCGAAAAGCAGTTAATTACCATATATTTTTATGACATCTACACCTGTCAATAGTTCTCTTACCGATAATTTGTATCTAAATCAGGCTTTATTACCAGTATTAGAACAGGTAGAACTGCATCTAAAGGATTTTGCGAACAGTGAAGAGTTTATTGCAAAGATGCGATAGCGTAAGTGCTGCTGCAAGCAGTTCGCCCTGTTAATAGGTTCCAGTGTTTAGCCTTGACAAAAATCATAAATGACTGAGAAAATAATTCGCAACGTGTGAAAGTTGACCGATCTATCTGAGGTAGTTATGAGCCTGATGAATAATGATTCTGCTGTCAAATTAATTTCTAGTCAACTTGGTGCTTTTGCGAGTCAGGATAATTTTTGGAGTCTATTTGATGTTGCTTTTGGAAAGGATTATAACCAAGCGGTAGCTCGGAGATTAAAGTCGCAATGGCAAGCGGGTGATTTTAGTCAGTTTCCGAAGGTAGCGGTTGTTAGTAGCAGCATTTTGGTTAATGCGAATGGGGCTTATGCTGCTAGCACGAATACAATTTATTTGGCAGATGCTTTTGTTGACAGTGCGTCACCTAATAACTTGATTTCGGTTTTATTGGAGGAATATGGACATTTCGTAGATGCTCAGATTAATCAAATAGATAGTGCAGGTGATGAGGGTGCAATTTTTGCGTCGTTGGTGATGGGGGAGAATTTAAGCCAGTTGCAATTATCACAACTTATGTCAGAGGATGATAGTGCCACAATTTTGTTGAACGGTCAAACAATTCAAATTGAAAAGAGTGGCACTCCTGGATTTACTATAATTCCTCTTACTTCTTTAGTCACTACTGAGGCTGGAGGTACTGCTAAAGTTAGCGTGCAACTTAATACTCAGCCGACTGATAGTGTTACTATTCCTCTCAGAAGCGATAACGTAAAAGAAGGAGTTTTGGATAAATCCTCTCTAACTTTTACTCCAACCAATTGGAATGTTGCTCAAGTTCTTACTATTACAGGTGTTGATGATCAAACTAGTGATGGGGATATTGCCTACAATATTATTTCTGATCCAGTAATTAGTAATGATCTAATTTATAGAGAGTTAGGAAAGAATTCTGGTGTTTATAGCTTCATTAATCAAGATAATGAAGTTAATGGAAATTTAATTATCTTTAATCCTATCACTCCTCTGGTTACTACAGAATCTGGTGGCACTGCTAAATTTAGCGTCTCGCTTGGAAGACAACCAAGCAGTAATGTCACAATTCCTGTGATAATTAGTAATATAAAGGAAGGGATTTTGGATAAATCATCTCTAACTTTTACTTCAACTAATTGGAATGTTCCTCAAGTCCTTACGGTTACAGGTGTTGACGATCTGATTGATGATAGTGATGTTTCCTACAATCTTGACGTTAGTCCAGCCGTAAGTAATGACCCTAGCTATCAAGGGTTAGTGCCTGCATACTATGGGGCAAAAATCACAAATAATGATGATGATCAAACTGGAATTTCAGTAACTCCTCTTACGCCTTTGGTTGTAACTGAAGATGGTGGTACAGCACAATTTACTCTGCGACTCAATAGCCAACCTGTTTCTCCCGTCAAAGTGGAGCTCTCATTAAATAGAAGTTTGGGAATTCTAGACAATTATACTCTAATTTTTACGTCAGAAAATTGGAATCAACCTCAACCTGTAACAGTTACAGGTGTGTTAGATGATGTAGTTGAAGGAGGTGACTACCCATCCACTATTTCTATTTCTGCTGTAAATCAAGATTATGAATTAGCTCGTGCAGAAGGGCGTTATGTGAGTAATTCTCCTAATGGAGATGGCTACGGGATTGGAGCAGTGTCAACTGTAGTAAATGTATTAAAGAAGTCTATCGTCTACCAATACGTCCCTTTCACTGGAGGTTATGTATCTCAGCTTCGTCAAGACAATAACTTTGCTAATACTTTGTCTGTGCCTGGCACTTCTGGGAATGATCGTTTTTATTCATACACAGGTTATATTGATAATCAATTTATACAAATAAATAAACTTTTTGGTCAAGGTGGTAGTGATTGGCTATCAGGAAGTTTTAGTAGTGAAAATCCCGATGAACTGTATGGTCAAGAAGGTAACGATTATCTAATTGGTGGCTCTGGAGATAAATTATTTGGAGGTACAGGTAATGACTTTTATAAAGTCTTTTATAGTAACGTTATTGTTAGTGATGATAGCGGTATTGACACAGTTATTTTTTACGTTGAGAATTACACTCTCCCTCCAACTATTGAAAACTTGGAATTAAGTTATCACGTATTTAATGGTATTGGTAATGACCTTAACAACTACATTATAGGCAACGATCAGGGTAATTCTCTATTTGGACGAGGTGGGAATGACACCATTGATGGAAAAAGTGGTAATGATACTATTGATGGTGGGGATGGTGATGATACTATTGATGGAAAAAGTGGTAATGATACTATTGATGGCGGGGATGGTGATGATACTATTGTAGGTGGATATGATGATGACATTCTTAAGGGAGGTGTGGGAAATGATGTTCTCTATGGTCGTCGTTCACTGGAAAACTCCGCAAGGGAAAACGATATTCTAGAAGGAGGAGAAGGTGATGATATTCTCTATGGGCAAGGTGGAAATGACAAGCTTTATGGAGGTGATGGAAATGACAAGCTTTATGGAGGAGAAGGTGATGATATTTTAGAGGGTGGGTCTGGCAATGACATTCTCTATGATTTATTTGGTAAAAATAGTCTTAAAGGTGGTCTAGGAGATGATGAATATACTTTAGGTGTTACTAACATATCTTTTGGCACTACACCTGAGGGAAACACTATAGATGATGAAGGTGGTACGAATGACACCCTTAAATTTCTTACCCTAGAAAACCTAGAAGGACTCTTCACTTGGGATTTAACATCTTATACGCCCCGCAATAGCAGTTTTTCCCAATCTGCAAATCGCAATCTTTTTGGCGTTAAAGCAGACGACACAACTTTGTGGGTTGATACTAATCAAGATAACGTAATTGATGCTAACAACGATCTAGAGATCAAAAACTATTATAAAAAAATTGTCGATGCAGAAGGTAAAGTTTCCTACTCAATTGGGGTTGGTTATATTGAGAACATGAAATTCGTTGTCGAGGAGGATAAAGAGCCTCCTGATACAAAGCCATTACTCATTAAAGCTATTAATGGGAAGTTTAATGATAATGATGGCGATGGAACTTGGAACGCAAATGGAACAATTTTAATTGGTAGACAGGACGGCATTGAACAAATGCTTACAGTTGATGATGCCAATGCTGAAATTAGCCAACAAAGCATCAAATTTACGAATGGAACTGTTTACTCTTCGATTTTTCAGATTCCTACACCTTTGTTTACAGGTAACTTCACTATACCCATCGGTACATCAGCCACGTCAGCATTTCAAGAAATTTCTTCTTTACCTAATGAATTTAGCCCTGCTGGACTAGATCTCAGCTTATCTAAATTCAATCTTGCCAAAAATCAGATCGAGTTACAAGGAAAAGTAACACTACCAATAAATTTTGACAGTGTTGTAATAGATATAACAGGAGGTAATAATTTTGTTATTGCAGAAGATGGTTTTGGACTAACTGGAGCAAATATTCAACTTCCAAATACTAATTTTGCCTACGAAAATATTGTTAAAATTCAGGCTACTAATTTAAGTCTTGGATGGGAAAAAGACTTTTTCAAAATCCAAGGATCTGTTGAAGGTAGTAGCCCATTTCTAAGAAATGCCAAATTCAACGCAGACTTTAGTGGTAATAATTACATCAAAATTAGTGATAATGGTTCTAATGAGAGTCGTGTCGATGTAATTGGAAGTCTGGCAGTTGAAAATTTATCATTAGGAAAATGGGGGATAAATCAAGCATCAGTTTTTATCAATACTGTTGATGGTAATATCACAGGAACTGCTGATGTCAAACTCCCTTGGGGATTGATTAGTGGGTTAAAAGGAACACTTGGTTTTCAGAAAAGTCAAGCTACATGGGAATTAGATTCAGCAGCAATAGATATATCTGGTGATTTTCCTCTTCCAATTTTGCCAGTAGTATCCCTCACAAAACTCGGTGGTAAAGTTAGCAATCTAAGTGAGAATGCTACATCCCCCATTATTTTTGAGGGGAATGCTACATTAGATGTTAAACCTTCAGCCAAATTAACAACTGTTTTACCTGATTGGGTTGGCAAGCAATTTACTGTCAATTCGGTTGCTACATTTACTGGTGGTAGCAAGATTGATGAAAATAGCCTTAAAATGAATGGCACAGCCGATATTCTTGCTGGATTACTTGCCCAGGTAAAAGTCACAGATTTAGACATTGATTGGAATAAACTTTCTTTAACTTCTAAAGTTGATGCAAGTATTCTCAATGGTCTTGTAAGTTTAAACGGTGGTCTTTCCGCTGATTCCAATTTCAATTTCACTGCGTTTGGTGAAGGGCAAGTAACACTTCCTAGTACTACATTCTTTAAATTATTTGGATTAGATGGGAAAGAAATTTTATCCGCAGGTATTGGCGTAAAGTATATCAACAATGATATTTTTTCTGATGACAGTGTAGCTGGGTGGGGTAGCGCAGGGTTTTTAGACAAAAAAGTAGGCTTTAGAGTTTTCTTGGATGGAAAAACCGACATTATTGGAGCCAAAGAGATTGAATCATATAAGCCCACAACGGTTCCAGCAGAAGGATCTATCCCCCTTGACATAACTGCCAATAACAATCAAGGCAATTTACCCGATGACTCCACCCTTTATCAAATTTTAGAATCAGCATTGCCAAATGCTTATAGCTATCTCCAACAGTTTGCTACATCATCAGAGTTCGTTACTACAATGAATCTGGCATTTGATAGTAATTGGAACAAAACAGTAGGTTATCAAATAGCTCAAACTTGGGCTGTAGGAAACTTTGATAATATCCCCATTATTAAGATGATTTCTGCGGCTAACATTGGCGGTGCTAATGCCGCTTTTGCTGACTCGACTAACACTATTTACATTGCCAAAGAATATCTTGCATATCACTCCTCAAATTTAGATAGTCTTACTGATGTTCTATTGGAAGAAATCGGTCACTGGGTAGATGCTCAAGTCAACTCTATTGATACACTCGGAGACGAAGGAGCCATATTATCCAACCTGTTGCGCCATCAAACTTTGAGTAATCAGCAATTTGCACAACTTAAGGCGGAAGATGATACATTAACTATTACTCTAGATGGTATAAATACCCAGCTTAATCTCAATTCTTCTCAACAAGATTCTTTCTCAATTGCCTCCAATACCCCTTGGTTTTTATTGGCTATCAATTGGGAAAATGGAACTAGTAATGTCCCATTTGAAATACAAGCCCCAGATGGCAAAATTTACACTGAAGCCGACTTGATTGGTAGTCAAACAATTTCTATAGTTAATGAGCTAAGTAGTTCAACTCGTAAGGTTCTTAGGATTGACAATCCAGACGCTGGAATTTGGAAAATTAAGCTTCCTGATACTACTAACCTAGGCAAGGTTGGATTTTCTTCTCTAGGGGGGCTTGAAGCTCCGACGATAACAATTGGTAGTTTACAACAAGAGATAAATAGCTCTAACGTTGTTATTAATTACGACATCAACAATATTGATGCCAATGCCCAAATCAGTTTTTATTACGATGTTGATAATAATGGATTTAACGGCAATCTGATTGGAGTCGTAAATCCTCAGTCCGAAGGACTCGGAAAATATACATGGAATACACAGGGTGTAAATCTTGGTAATTACTATATTTATGCCTTAGTTTCCGATAATAACCGTATTCCTACCTCTGCCTATTCACTTAATGGAATCACGCTAACAAGTACACCATTTAACCATCCTCCAACATTACAGAACAAAATTCTAAAACAAACTGCCCCAGAAAATTCTGTCTTTAGTTTTACGATTCCAACTAACACCTTCAACGATATTGACGCTGGTGATGTTCTTACCTATTCTGCAACCTTAGAAAGTGGCAATGCCTTACCAAGTTGGTTAAGCTTTAATGCCACAACTCGCACCTTCTCTGGTACTCCCACGAATGACAACGTTGGTAGTTTAAACGTTAAAGCGATCGCTACAGATAAAGCCGGGGCAACAGTTAGTGATATCTTTACTGTCGCAGTCGAAAATCTTAATGATGCTCCGATTGTCAGTAATGCGATCGCAGATCAAAACGCCAAACAAGGAACTGCTTTCAATTTCCAAGTTCCCAGCAACACCTTCACCGATATTGACGCTGGTGATGTTCTTAGCTATTCTGCAACCTTAGACAATGGTGATGCTTTACCAAGTTGGTTAACCTTTAATTCCACAACTCGCACCTTCTCTGGTACTCCCACTAATGATAATGTAGGGAATTTGAATATTAAGGCGATCGCTACAGATAAAGTCGGGGAAAATGTTAGCGATATCTTTACTATTACAGTTGAAAATGTCAACGATGCACCAACATTAGCAAATGCGATCGCAGATCAAAATGCTAAACAAGGTAACGCTTTCAACTTCCAAATTCCCACTAATACCTTCACAGATATTGACGCTGGTGATGTTCTTGGTTATTCTGCAACATTAGAAAATGGTACTGCTTTACCAAGTTGGTTAACCTTTAATCCCACAACTCGCACCTTTAGCGGTACTCCAACTAATGATAATGTAAGTAGGTCGGCGTTAAAAAATCAATCTATGTAACGAAATATAAATTAACGAATACCTTATAAATAGGGTGTTTCACGGTTTTTACAAAACTAAACATATATCGATTTTATTGGGCCGACTTACTTAGGTAGTTTGAATGTTAAGGCGATCGCTACAGATAAAGCCGGGGCAACTGTTAGTGATATCTTTACGATTACAATTGAAAATGTCAACGATGCACCAACATTAGCAAATACAATTGCAGATCAAAACGCCAAACAAGGAACTGCTTTCAACTTCCAACTTCCCATCAATACCTTCACAGATATTGACGCTGGTGATATTCTCACATATTCAGCAACCTTAGAAAATGGTAATGCTTTACCAAGTTGGTTAACCTTTAATTCCACAACTCAGACCTTTAGCGGCACTCCAACTAATGATAATGTAGGGAATCTGAATGTTAAGGCGATCGCAACAGATAAAGCCGGCGCAACAGTCAGTGATATCTTTACGATTACCGTTGAAAATGTCAACGATGCGCCGGTTTTGAGTAATGCGATCGCAGATCAAAACGCGAAACAAGGAACTGTTTTCAATTTCCAAATTCCCACCAACACCTTCACAGATATTGATGCGGGTGATATTCTCACCTATTCAGCAACATTAGAAAATGGTAATGCTTTACCAAATTGGTTAACCTTCAATTCTACAACTCGGACTTTTAGCGGTACTCCCACTAATGATAATGTAGGGAATCTGAATGTTAAAGTAGCAGCTACAGATAAAACAGGAGCATCTGTTAATGATACGTTCACTATTAAGGTACAAAACGTGAATACCGCACCCATCCTCAAAAATCCACTTTTAGATCAAACAGTTAAGGTCAATTCTACCTTTACATTTACACTACCCAAAGATACCTTCTCCGATCCAGACGCAGTTAATCCCTATAAAAACCTCGTCATCTTTGGTGATAGCCTCTCAGATACAGGTAATGCCTACAAAGCATCCGGTAATACCTTTCCACCATCACCTAATTATCAAGGTCGTCTTTCTAATGGCTTAATTTGGGTTGATTACTTTGCCCCTGATTTACAATTTACAAACCCATCAATTCAAAATTACGCCTTTTTGGGCGCAAATACAGGAGTAAGTAATACTTTTGGGCAAATAACCGTACCTGGATTATTAACACAAATTCAGCAATTTAAAACTGTAAATACCAATTCCATCGGTAAAGATGGACTGTATGTAATTTGGGCTGGTGCTAATGATTTTCTGAATCTTGCCACAGATCCTACTCAGGCTGTGACTAATGCAGTTACTAATATTAGTAGTGCAATTACAACCTTAGCCGGATTAGGTGCTAAAGAAATTGTTGTTGGCAATTTATCAGACTTGGGTGCTACTCCTTTGAGTATTGCTAATAACAATGTAGCTAATGCCAGAGCAATTTCTATTGGTTTTAATGCAGCTTTAAATCAAGCTTTAACTAACTTAGAACCAGCCCTCAATGTTGATTTATCTTTAGTAGACATCTTTAGTTTGAGTACAGCATTTCAGACTAATCCTGCTAATTACAAATTCACGAATATTACTCAGCCGCTAATTACAGTCACTACGCCAGTTAACCCTGATCAATATGCTTTTTGGGACGATGTTCATCCCACAACCAGACTGCATCAGTTAGTAACAGATACATTTGAAAATACACTGCTTAATGATGCAGTAATTCCTGATTTAATTAAATATTCTGCCACGTTAGCTGATGGTAGTAATTTACCAGATTGGCTGAATTTCAACTCTACAACTCGCACCTTTAGTGGTACTCCCAACACAGGAAATGTCGGTAAATTAGATGTCAAGGTAATTGCGACAGATAAAGCCGGGGCAACTGTCAATGATATCTTTACTATCGCAGTCAACCAATCTACAACTGTAGGAACTCCAGGAGGTGATAAATTAATTGCCACTCCTGGTAGTCAATTCGATGGTCAGAACAATATTGTATTTACAGGTGCAGGTAAAGACGAGGTAGACCTTTCCACTGTATCTGCTTTTCCCAACTCAGGTAACAATATCGTTGATCTGGGTAGCGGTGAAGATACAATTTTTGTGAATAAAGGCGATCGCGCTTTTGGTAGCGATGGTAATGATACCTTTGATGCGAGAGATGGTCAAGGTGGCAACCGCATATCTGGTGGTGTGGGTGATGATACCTTCTACTTAGGTAGCAATGACCGGGCTTTGGGTGGTGATGGTAAAGATATCTTCAGAGTTGGTCTTGGTGGTGGTAACTTAATTTCCGGTGGTGCTGGCGCTGACCAATTCTGGATTGTCAATGCTGAATTACCCTCTTCGGCTAATACCGTGCTTGACTTCCAACTGGGGACTGATGTGATTGGGATTAGTGGTGCTGTCAGTTTAGGTATTACCACATCCACACTCAAGTTAAATCAAGTTGGTGCAGATACTGCGATTGTCTTCAATAATCAAACTCTAGCTACTCTGACTGGAATTCAAGCCAGTAGTTTGAGTTTGACAGATCCTAAACAGTTTGTTTTTGCGTAATAAGCATTTAGGAGGTAGGGGTAAAGCAAGAGCTTTATTGGTGTCAACTTAACGCAAAATCTTGATCCCGCAAGGAACTCAAGTTCCTTGCTAATAGCGAAAGTCATCTAAAAGATGACTAAATACTAGGAAAATTCATTAGTCCGTTTTAACGGACTTGAGCTATGAGACAGGGAATTTATTCCCTGACGGGTTTTTGGCAGTGCGGGCATACTATGGCTAACGCCACGCTGCGCTATCGACAAGCTCAGTACAAGTCTTGCCCGCGTGAGCGAGACGCTCACACTACAGTCCATCATTTTTATCTTGACGAACTACTAGTATTAGCAGTTTTGACACTCTCAGTGTCTTTAGACACTGAGATTCTTTAATCAATGAGCCAACTTACAATTGCTGGATTACTCCAACAAAAACAGAGGTCGATTCTCCTAAAGCGTTAATGACCGTATCCCTACCGTACTCGATTTTTGTATTTCATTTTTCACCAAATTTAGCTTTCCTAAACTGCAATACTGTTAGGTATGACTACGCACTCAACCAAATTAGTTAAGTTTTTACGTTGTTTAGTTATACTTAAATTATGGAAATTTTAAAAGTATATCACACCTACTGTTACTAGTCAAGAGCTTGAGCGAATAAATTCGCCCGTGTCGCTTATATCTCAGCACTAAAGTGATGGTTCCTGAGCTTGTCGAAGGACTGAGCTTTACGCTTACCGAGTAATCTTGTAAAATACACCATCTTTTCCTAATCTCACCCTTTCCGACCGGCAAAGGAAAAAAATTCACAGAAATTTAACAATGTGTACCAATAATTTGGTAACTTAGTACATAGTCTGCAACAATTAGGGAAAAATTACGTTGAGTTACCATCCAGATGCCATTGCCGCCCACGGTGGAGAGTTAATTAACCGGGTTGCTTCCTCAGCACAAAGAGAAGTATTTCTCTCTAAGGCTGACTTTTTACCGCGTGTGGAACTTGATGAACGAGCAGTTTCTGATTTAGAAATGATTGCCATTGGTGGTTTTAGTCCTTTGACTGGTTTCATGAACCAAGCAGACTATAACCGAGTCGTCACCCAAATGCGGTTAGCTAACGGTATTGTCTGGTCAATTCCTATTACACTGTCCGTAACCGAAGAAGTAGCAGCCCCTCTACAAGCAGGCGGTTTGGTGCGTCTGGATAACCCCAGAGGCGAGTTTATTGGGGTATTGGAACTGACCGAGAAGTATACCTACGACAAACAACTAGAAGCCATCAATGTTTATCGCACTGATGATGCTAAACATCCTGGGGTGCAGGTAGTATATAACCAAGGTTCTATCAACCTAGCTGGTGATATCTGGTTATTACAACGGGACTCTCATCCCCATTTTCCCAGCTACCAAATTGATCCGGCTGCGTCACGGGAAATGTTTCGAGAAAAAGGCTGGAAAACAATTGTCGGTTTCCAAACTCGCAATCCTATCCACCGCGCCCATGAATATATTCAAAAGTGCGCCTTAGAAACTGTTGATGGTCTATTTTTGCACCCATTGGTAGGGGCAACTAAAGAAGATGACATCGCTGCTGATGTGCGGATGCGTTGTTATGAAATTTTACTAGAACATTATTACCCTGTAGATAGAGTAATTTTGGCAATTAACCCGGCAGCCATGCGTTATGCTGGGCCTAGAGAAGCCATTTTCCATGCTTTAGTGCGGAAAAATTACGGCTGTACACATTTTATTGTCGGACGTGATCATGCTGGTGTGGGTGACTACTACGGCACTTATGACGCTCAATATATCTTTGATGAATTCGCCCCTGAAGAGTTGGGAATTGTACCAATGAAGTTTGAACACGCTTTCTATTGCAAGCGCACCAAACAAATGGCCACAACGAAAACCAGTCCTAGCAAACCAGAGGAACGGGTTCATCTGTCGGGAACAAAGGTACGGGAAATGTTACGTCGGGGTGAGTTACCACCACCGGAATTTTCTCGTCCAGAAGTTGCGGCTGAGTTAACCCGGGCTATGCGGATTGCCCCTGTATTAGTTTAGGTTAAGATTAGAAACTTTACTCTACGGACTTTAGCCTTTAAGCTATTAGCTATTGGGCTGGAGTCTGACTGTTAATTATGAAACGGCGTAGGTTTTTACAACAAATTAGCGGCTTATTAGCGGCATTGGGGTTAGCTGAAACTGAGTGGTTGAGTTTGGGAAATCCCTATTACCAAGCTTTAGCACAATCTAACCAGCGGAAGTTGGCATTATTGATAGGGATTAATCAATATCCACAAAGTCCTGCCCTTGGTGGTTGTGTAACTGATGTGGAATTGCAAACAGAATTGTTAATTAATCGTTGTGGCTTTGCCGCGTCAGATATTCTGACTTTAACTGATGAACAAGCCAGCAGAAAATTTATTGAAAATGCTTTTTTAGATCACTTGGGTAAGCAAGCCAAACCTGGAGATGTGGTGATTTTCCATTTTTCTGGTTATGGGACTCGTGTTAATTTGGGAAATGAGCAGATCCCCGACTTCTTCAAGAAGTCGGGGATCTATAATGCCATAGTTCCTGTTGATGAGAATAATTTATTGGGGACAAATTCGAGAAACTATTTATTGGCAGAAACTCTGTTATTATTATTGCGATCGCTCCCAACAAATCAAGTTACAGCAATATTAGATACTAGCTACTATCATTCTAGTGAATTAAAACCCAGTGGTTTACGAATGCGTACCCGTCCAGAATTATCAACAGCAACTTTACAAATAGAAGAATTAGAATTTCTATCACAACTGAAAAATCATAAATCAGCTAATAATAATCCTCTGATGATCAATGCGACTTCAGAACTAAATCAGCAAGCCGGAGAATTTCTTTTCTCTAATTGGACCGCGGGATTATTAACTTATGCTTTAACTCAATATTTGTGGGAAACTATCCCAGCCAAAACAATCCCAGTTTTTCTTTCTGGTGTTGCTACTTCCATGTATCAGTTAGGTGGAAAACAACAACCAAGTCTAGTAAATGAGCCAAAAAAATCTCAAAATGCTTTAATTGTTGATTATTTTCCGATTGATAAATTGAGAAGTATTGGTGTAGTTCAAGCCATAGATGATGATGGCAAAACAGTCAAATTATGGTTAGGAGGATTACCTAATCAAGTTCTCACAAATTATGGCGTAAATTCTCGGTTAACTCTGGATACGGGAGAAGAGTTAGTGGTTAAATCACGAAGTGGGTTAATAGCTAAAGCCCAATTTACAAATAAAGAAATTACTACTTTACCTCAAGTTGGGCAAATAGTCCAAGAAGTTATTCGGGTATTACCTCGGAATATTCATGTTAATGTGGCTTTAGATCAGGGTTTGGAAAGAATTGAACGGGTAGATGCTACTAGTGTTTTTTCAGGAATTAACCGGATTGCTAATATTGCTACTGTAGAAGAAACTGCTGATTATGTGTTTGGTAAAGTTGCCCAAGTCCCCAGCCGTTATGGTCTTTTTTGCCTGGGTGGTGAATTGATTATTAATACGATAGGGGAAGTTGGAGAAGCGGTGAAGGTGGCAGTACAGCAATTAAAACCAAAATTTTCTACTCTGTTAGCATCAAAGTTGTGGCAGTTGACAGAAAATAAAGGTTCTTCGCGGTTACCTGTGAGGGCAACTTTAGAGATTGTTAACAACGTTTTACCCCGTGTTTTTATGGTGAGGGATACTTTGGGGACTGCAAGTATTGATAACACTTTGCAAACACCTGGCTATGAAGAAATAGCTATGCCGACAATTCCTGTGGGTAGTCGCTGGCAATATAAAATTGAAAATTTGAGCGATCGCCCGATATACTTAATTTTAGTGGGTTTAAATAATTATCAAGATGCCTTTGCTTTTTATCCTTGGGAAGTTTTCCTGCAGACAGATATTCCCCCCACCAAACCCCAATTAATAGAAGTTCTGATTCCTCCGGGTAAAACTGTCAAAATTCCAGAGAATCACCCGATAGCTGGCTGGTTACTGCCTACTCGTTATACTTTTTGTGAACACCAAATTATTCTGAGTACAGCACCATTTAAGGAAACTCTCACGGCATTAGCGATCGCTAAATATCCTACCACAGATCAACAGGCTATTAGTCCCATTGTCAACCCTTTAGAAGTTGCCCAAGCCATATTACAAGATTTACATAACGCTAGTAACGTTACAACTGACATCAATGATGCCTATGTTTTGGATGTGAATAATTGGGCAAGTTTGAACTTTAGTTTTCAGGTTGTTTAGAGAGTCACCGAGTTAGGAGCAGGGCTGTTTCATTCCCTAAAATAGGTAGAATTGCCAGGGTAGATGGGGAGAAAAATCATGAGTGCTGGTCTAATTGAACAATTGAAGCAGTACCATCGTATTCAACAATCCGACGTGTAGTCATGGGGGTAGACTTCAATAAACTGGTGGAAAAATTTCATGGCTGGGCAAAAAATTATGTTGATTTAGAAGAATCAGAACGGTGTGCTGGGGAGGTAGGGGAGAAATTTTCTTCTTTCTTCTTCGTCCTGAACTCCTGATAGCGAAGCGTGGCGTTAGCCATACTCCTGACTTCTATAAAAATTAAAATGCCGCCCAGTGTCAACTAGGCGGCGTTAATTTTTTCTCAATTTTCAGAATTGTTAAGAACTGTGAGGAATTCTTTCTATTTCCGCATAACCACTAAAAATCAATCTTTGACCTTCTGTTTCTAAACGATTTAGTCGCATTTTTACCCCATCTAAATCAAAGCGATCTAAATCAACCATATTATCCAAAATTTCTACCAATGCCAGACTTAAAGTCTGGGAAATTTCTCTTTGTGCTTCTGGAACTCCCTCAAGTTCAATCTTAGGTTCTTTGAAAGAAACCCGCCTTCTTCTTTCAATTCCGACACCAATGGTCATACTTAGGGGTATGAGTTCACCGTTGTTTAAATCGGCTTTAGCTACCAAATGCAAGCGATTTTCAGGTAATAACTTGACTTCAACTTCGGTAAAAGAAACTGGTTCACCACCAGATATGGCAATCAAAGTGGGTTCAGAAAGGTTCAGCAGCCGCTTTTTCACCAATTCCGACTCAAAAGCTCGATTAATGCCTTCTTCTGATAAAATCACCTGGGCTACTGCTTGGGTGGGTTGTTTGAGAGTAAGTTTGCCACTTAAAACCGAGCCGAAGTCAATGGCTACAGCGTCGGTTTCAAAGGACATTTCCTCAACTGCGAAATCTTTGCGAATTACTAAGCCGCGACCGTTCATTTTAAAGCTATCAATGCTGCCTTGCAACAGTTTGCTGGAGGGATAGCAGCGCACAAAGACTTCTACCGACTCGCTTTGGGTAAACAGGTGGCGAATCGTTTGGCTGGCGACTGTATTGAGCATTCGCTCTCCCCAATCGGTGCTTTTGGTATCTGTTAAACCAGTAAGTCCGGCGAACATTAGGTTTTAGTCTCTAGAAGTTCTTTATATTTTTGTAACAAATTGTGAACAATTATGCAAGCGATCCCCTGATTTAATCTACTAATGACTTAGAACAGGATAACTGATGGTTGATTGGTGATTGGTCATTGGTCATTGGTCATTGGTCATTGGGAAAATTCTTTCTCCCCCCCTACTTCCCCTACTTCCCCTACTTCCCCTACTTCCCCTACTTCCCCAACTCCCCCTACTTCCCCAACTCCCCCAACTCCCCCAACTCCCCCAACTCCCCCAACTCCCCCAACTCCCCCAACTCCCCCAACTCCCCCAACTCCCCCAACTCCCCCAACTCCCCCAACTCCCTATTGCCTATTGCTTTCCGTTGAGTCTGATAAATGTGAATTTGGTCTACTAAACCCCCAATACCAGGAATATCATCACCATAAAGTTGAAAACCTTTACCGACAGAATTAGTTAAAACTTCTGCACCTTTACCTTGATAATAAACAGGAACTGGACGATTACCATGATTTCCCCAACCATATTTAATCTGAGGATTAGAACCCCAAAAATGACCCGCTTTCATGGAATCAGATTCAGCAGTTAAAGCTTCTGCACTTTTTTCTTTGAGTAGTTCAGAAAAGTTGGGATTTAAAGTCAGATAATGATCATGATCAGCAGTAACAATCAACAGATTATTTTCCCAACCACCATTATTTTTAATCCAGTCAATTGTCGTTTTTACAGCTTTATCAAAATCCAATACTGTCCCAATCATATTATCTATATTATCATCATGGGCAGCCCAATCAATATCACCACCTTCTACCATTAACCAAAATCCATCTTTGTCTTTAGATAAAACTGCTAAAGCTGCTTTGGTTAAATCATTGAGTGTGGGATTTTCATTAATTTCTTTCGCAATAAAAGATTTATCGGTTTCTCCAGCAAGTAGAGGCCGAACTGTATCGGGGTTTTTTCCTTGAGAACCAAACAGGGAAAAGATACTCAAACCTGTATTACTGTAATCACCATTAGCGGTACTTACAGGGAGATTTCCCTCTTGTCCCCTAGCTCCATATAATCCTAACAAGCGATCGCCCATATTTGGATCTAATTTAGCCGCAGTAGTCCCTAACTTATCAGCCGCATCTTTTCCCCGTTCTAAAAATGTGTAGTTATAGCGGTTTTGATTGGGGTTTTTACTCAATTCTGCATAGGTCGTTTTAGTGATATATTCAAACTTAGTTGGCGGTTCTACACCCGTAGGCAGAGGTTGACTACTCGCACCTGTGAGAGGATGACCACCACCTAAAATTACCGTTGGTTGATATATGCGAAGTTCCTGCTGGAGAATATTATCCAAGGTTGGATAATCACCATCATATTTATTGCGACGATTCACGTTTGCTGCTGCTGCTCCCGGTGTAGCATGATCTACAGGAACAGAAGTCACAATCCCCGTAGATTTACCATGATCAGCCGCAGTTTTGAGAATGGTTTCTAAAGGTTTTTCAAATATATCAACGGAAATAGCATTGTTATAGCTTTTGACTCCTGTGTACAAAGTAGTCGCTGTATTGGCAGAATCAGGATAACTATACTTAATATACTCAGGATCATTACCAGGAGTCCAAGGATTTATTCCCCCACGTTGAGGATCATAACCCACTAAATTACCCACTGCATTAGGATTAAGATTTTTCCCCCCTCCAGATGGTTTATCGCCAGGATTAAATTGAGGTTGGAATTTAAACCCTGGTAGAATCGGACTAGCACCTGTAATCGGATTAGAGTTTGATAACGCAGAGTTACCCGTGCTGAAAACCCCATTACCAGGAGCAATGGTAGTACCATAGGTGGTAGCAAGGGCGTAATTATCCAGAGTTTGAAAACTCAGTCCTTCCCCCTTACCAGAAGTATAATTATATCCTTTAGCCATAGCCCCAGCGCGAGCCATTTCCCAGCCCATACCGTCCCCAATCATCAGAATGACGTTTTTGGTTTTAGTGACAGGTGTAGCGGGGCTAGAATGGTTAGTCAGAGTGATGAATATACCAACTACAATGATCAACACTGTAGTAAATAAACGGCGTTTAAATCGGAATTGTGAACTAGATTTAATTACCATTGGTAAAATGCCTGCTAGGAAATTGCTCTATGATGAGAGAATATTACAAAATGATCACAAAACTTTAAATTGACTCATCATGGCGAAAATTCAGTTTGCTAAAGGTATTGAAGAAACAGTAGTTCCAGATGTTCGGTTGACAAGAGCAAAACAAGGTGAAAGCGGTACGGCAACATTTATCTTCACCAATCCTGATATATTGGCGCAAGATGGCACAGATGAAGTTACTGGTTTATATTTGATTGACGAAGAAGGGGAAATCGTTATTCGTAACGTTCAGGGTAAATTTGTCAACGGTAAACCAGAATCTCTAGAAGCAATTTATGTGATGAATTCTAATGATGAGTGGGATCGTTTTATGCGCTTCATGAATCGTTATGCTGAGGACAATGGACTAGGATTGAGTAAGTCTTAATTAGTCAGTGGTCAGTAGGGGCGAAGCATTTGGAAGATAAATTGTCGGTCGTTGCAAAAAATAGTTCTCCAAATGCTTCGCCCGTACAGTTGTTAGTAGGGGCGAAGCATTTGGAAAATAAATTATCGGTCATTGCCAAAAATAGTTCTCCAAATGCTTCGCCCGTACAGTTGTTAGTAGGGGCGAAGCATTTGGAAGATAAATTATCGGTCATTGCCAAAAATAGTTCTCCAAATGCTTCGCCCGTACAGTGGTCAGTAGGGGCGAAGCATTTGGAAGATAAATTATCAGTCATTGCCAAAAATAGTTCTCCAAATGCTTCGCCCGTACAGTGGTCATTGGCTAAAATACATAACATCTATCATGGAATTTCAACCACACCCCAATACACAGCAAGTTTCTGTAAGTTGTGCGGTGATTACCGTCAGTGATACCCGTTCCGCTGAAACAGATAAAAGTGGTCAATTAATTAAAGAACTACTTTTAGCAGATGATCACACTGTGGCATTGTATCAGATTATCAAAGATGAACCTAAAGAAATTCAATCCCAAATGACAGCCTTGGGCGAAGATACTCGTATCAATGCCGTGATTTTTAATGGAGGAACGGGAATTGCTCCCAGGGATACTACTTATGATGCTTTAGAAAAGCTATTAGAAAAGACTTTACCGGGATTTGGGGAATTATTTCGGTTTTTAAGTTATCAAGAAATTGGTTCTCGCGCTATGGCTTCCCGCGCTGTCGCTGGCGTTTATCAAAGCAAAATCATTTTTTCTCTTCCTGGTTCTAGTAATGCTGTGCGATTGGGGATGGAAAAGTTGATTTTACCGGAATTGGTGCATTTGGTAAAACAATTAAATTTGCAGAATTAAACGAATCAGGATATCCAGGATTTAAGGATGTACAGGATGGGTATTTACTGTTATTTTAACATATTAATTGTCTGAATCAGGATGTCCAGGATGTAAGGATGTACAGGATGGGTATTTACTGTTATTTTAACATATTAATTGTCTGAATCAGGATATCCAGGATTTAAGGATGTACAGGATGGGTATTTACTGTTGTTTCAACATATTAATTGTCTGAATCAGGATGTAAGGATGTACAGGATTTTCATTATCTCAATATTGTCAAGATTATCCTTAACTACCCCTTGACAAATTTCTGAATTTAGCCTATCATTAAATTATAGTGGGAATCTGTGTCGCCATATATAGTCAGGTTATTAACAAGATCATAGAAAAACAGATATCAAACATTCCCAAAAACTCATCAACCCAACCATTATCAAACATCCTGTTAATCCTTAAATCCTGGACATTATCTCGACTTCGCTCGATAACCACCTGATTCTGACAAAATATTATTGTTGTCATGCAGAGCCTCCCGTGAGCATTCCCCAGCAGAGCCAGGGAACGCGGGAAAAATCACATCCTGTCAATCCTGAACTCGTTCCCAGACTCCGGCTGGGAATGGGAGTTTGAGGCTCTGCCTCAAATACAGTGAATATAATGGAGGCAGAGCCTCCTGTGGGCATTCCCCGGCAGAGCCAGGGAACGAGGGAAAGTCCGTTTTATTTGTGTGGAGAATGGCTATTTTTTAATATTGACAAGTGGGGCATTTTGCAAATACTTACCCACATTCAAATACTTACTATTTCCTGAACTTTGCCAAAGTAGTTCTGAACTTTTACCCTGGGCTATATTCACAAGTTGCTCTAAAACTAATCCTGGGTTACTATTATTTTTTAGGGTAAATAATTGATTGTTAGCATTACAAGTTTGTTCATCACTTGCCACAGCACAAACCACAGGATTACCTTGATTTTTACCCGTTGTCAAGCGATTTAAACGACCTGCTTCATAAAAATTCTGGAACTTTCTAGATACTTGTTGGCAACGTTTTTGGGGAGTCCAACCACCTTTGGCAAAATACTCGGATTTCCAACCAATAAACCGTATGTGACCTTGACGTTCAGGAACCCAAGCAATGGTAGCGGGAACTTTTTCACCACTGGCTGGATCAAATATTTCTTGACAGAAAAATGTGACTTGATTTGGTTGAGCAGAAGCATTATCTTGACTTAAACCAGGATTTATGCCCATGGTTAAGGTCAATGTTGTTAATCCTAAAAAGATGGAAAGTGATTGTAATTTCATGATTTTTGAGTCCTTAGTTAAAAAATTGATGTTGATTGCAAAAATGTAGGTTGGGTAGAGCAACAGCGAAACCCAACACAGTTAGAACCTTGTTGTTGAAGAATGTTGGGTTTCATTCTTCAACCCAACCTACTCATATTTAGAAATAGCCCGTAAACTATAATTACCAGTTTCCCCCCTTTCGGAAGAATTGGCAATTATTAAATAAATTCCATCTGCTGGTAAAGTGGCGACAATTCTAGCATTAAAATCACCTGCTCCTTTGTCATCATTTTCAGCAATTTTTTCAATCTTTTTCCCAGCGTCAGATTCAATAACTTGAGATAAGGTTAAGAATGGATTAATCTTCTGACTATCCATTTCAATCACAACTGTTTGACCTGCTTTACCTGAAAATATATAACCATTAGGACTGCCATTTAAACTACCATTAATTACTTGACCATCAAGGGAAATAGTTTCTACAGATGGTTCTTCGGCAGGGAGAGTGGAGATAGGAGAAACTTTTTTTTGTTTGATATCTGCTAAAAAAGATTTGACTTTTGCTCCTGGTTGAGAAAAGTTAATTCCAGTTCCTCCTGGTACAACCGCAACCTGATTACCAGCATCATCAAGAACTGGAGATACAGCTACACTGGTATTAACACCAATAACTTCCCCTTTAGTATTTAATAAAGGTCCGCCAGAGTTTCCAGGATTCAGAGTTGCAGTATGTTGAATAGTTCCGTCGGGACGAATGCGGCTAATATTTCCTTGAGTACAGGTATCGCGGTTATCAGCAGCCAAGGGACTACCAATAGCAAACACTGGATAACCTACTTTGGCTGTACTAGCAGCTAAACTCAGATGTGGTAAATTTTTACGATTTTGGATTTTTAAGGCTGCTAAATCAACTCCACCCCTAGCAAAACCGATTACATCGGCGGGTACTTGCCTACCATCCCGAAATACCACAGTGACAACGCTAGGACCACGATTAACTACATGAGCGTTGGTAATAATTAAACCATCTTGACTGACAAGGAAACCGCTACCATGTCCATTACCTTTAACAGTGACAACGGCAGCGCCTCCTTTCATGCAAACTCGATTTGCTTCTTCTGCTGGTGATGCTAATACAGTTTTAACGCTAGTCATACCCATGAGGGTACATATAGAAAAAAGCGTCAAAATACCATATCGGTACGATAGATGCTTCATGTTGGTTTAGATTCCCTGGTAACTTTACACCCAACCTACTGCCGTGTAAACTTCAAGCGTAACATTGCTTGTTACAGCAGCTTAGTAATTAGACGTAAGTAGGTCGGCGTTAAAAAATCAATCTATGTAACGAAATATAAATTAACGAATACCTTATAAATAGGGTGTTTCACGGTTTTTACAAAACTAAACATATATCGATTTTATTGGGCCGACTTACTTAAGTAGCAAATATTTTGTTTCTATCTGGCAAAATATCCCAATAATCCCCTGAATTTGCTCAACTCTTCAAGGATGTAAATGACAATTTGAGTATTGGGAATTGGGGTAATTTACGTTCTGGACAGAACCCCCAATCTCAAAACAAAAACAACCCCCAAATTTGGAGGTTGTGAATTTTTATTTGTGAAAAATCTGATGATTAAAACAAAACTGATTATTTTATGGACATAATACAAACGGAAGCTAGAAAAGCGGCGATCATATAAAACACAGCCACTACTTGCAATTCTGACCAACCAGTTAATTCTAAATGATGATGTAAAGGAGCCATTTTAAATAATCGCTTACCTTTGCCATCTGGTCCTTTTGTAGCTTTATAATAACCAACTTGTGCCATCACAGAGAGAGTTTCGACAAAGAAGATACCACTCAGGATAAATAGCGCTACTAAAGTATTAGTTAACAGTGCAACCGCAGCTAAAGCGCCACCCAGGGCTAAAGAACCGGTGTCACCCATGAAAACACTAGCCGGGTTGCGATTGTAGGCTAAAAAGCCCAAGCAGCTACCGCTGACAGCAGCACAGAAAACCATTAAGTCGGGAGAAGTTGGGGCAATGATCACACCTAATGCGAAAATAGCGATCGCCACTGTTCCCGCCGCCAAACCATCAATCCCATCTGTTAAATTAGTAGCATTGCTCTGGGCAACCAGGACAAATCCGGCTACAGGCCAGAACAACAGTCCTAAAGGTAAGGATAAACCCACCCAAGGTACATGGATATTAGTTATACTAAAATCACCCTTAAATACCAACCACGCACAAAATACCGCCCCAAAGATAACTTGCAAAGCCAACTTCATCTTTGGAGAAATTCCTTTGTTAGACTTCCGACGCAAAATTTGCCAGTCGTCTATCCAGCCAATTAAGCCGTAGCTGAGTGTTAAAGCCGAAACCGCCAGCACATTTTCTGAAAAATCGGATAATATACAAGCAATTATCACCGCTACAGGGATAAAAAATATACCCCCCATAGTTGGTGTTCCCGCCTTTTTGAGATGTGCCTGGGGTCCATCCTCCCGGATGATTTGCCCGGTTTTGAGCGTTTGTAGCAGAGGGATTACCCACTGTCCCAAAATCGCCACACCCACAGCAGATAATAAAAGAGGTAGGGTGAGGGAAGTAGTAGCCCATGGGGTTCTATTTCCCATCCAATCTGAAATCAAGGCTGTCGTACTGAGTAGCAAGGCCAGCAAGGAGGCTAACCCAATTCCCGAAAAATTCAAACTTTGATTAGGAGATAATTTAGCGTCCACAAAAAAAATTCCCTTCACTCCACACTTTAAAAAAACCTCAACAAAATAATCCAAACCGGTTTTGGTTACTAGTTCACAAGATCCTGCGGTACTAGTCCTCGTCAGCAATTACATCATCGTCATCATCATAGTCAGTATCACCAATTCCGTCGTCCACGCCCAGAAAATCGGATATTACTTCTACATCTTCCCGCGAGTCGGTTTCGTGGATATCACGGGCTATCAATCTGCCACTCAGCCGCAACCAGTCCAACATGGAGGACTCTTGTTTTAAGGGAATAACTGATGCTCGTTGGTTTCGGGGAGCTTCGCGGAGGGGAGAATCTAACATATTAACAATCACACACAAGGGTTTATATAACTAGACACTAAGAGGATGTTTGAAAAGTGGTATTCCGTAATTTTCATCACATTGCTACCCCCCTTAGTCCCCCCTTGTAAAGGGGGGAAACAATAAAAATCCAGTTCCCTCCCCTTTACAAGGGGAGGGTTAGGGTGGGGTAAAAAATATTTGATACATCAACCATAACTTTTCAAACACCCTCTAAGAGTCTATCATTTGATACGAGTTAATTTATTCCTTCATACAACTCTTTAATTGCTGAATCCGAATTAAAGAAAATTTTCATTTAATTAGGGAACGGTAGCCAAAAAGGCATTATTTACGAGTTGTCTGGTTATAGACAAAGAACATTAATATTTTATTAATGCTGTTTCATCATGCAAACTCTTGAGGTACAGGTTAATGATAGGCAAATCAACTCTCATAGATATAATTGTTGGCACAAATCGCGGTTTATTAGCAAATCAGCAACAACAACAAGCTATTTTAGCAGCGATCGCTAACTTAGAAGATTTTAATCCTACACCACGGCCATTAGCAGCTAGTAATTTACTAGAAGGCAACTGGCGACTACTATACACCACAAGCAAAGCTCTATTAAACATAGATCGTTTACCCTTATGTAAACTTGGTCAAATTTACCAATGTATTCGCGGAGAAACCAACAGTATTTATAATATAGCTGAGATTTATGGCATTCCTTTATTTGCAGGATTAGTTAGCGTTGTTGCTAAATTTGAACCAGTCTCAGAACGGCGTGTACAAGTAAAATTCCAACGTTCTATCATCGGGTTACAAAGCCTAATTGGCTATACAACACCAGGAAACTTCATCCAACAAATTGAATCGGGGCAAAAATTTACAGCTTTTGATTTTCCCATTCAAAGTGAACAACAAGGTTGGTTAGATATTACTTATATAGATGATGATCTCCGGATTGGCAGGGGGAACGAAGGTAGTGTTTTTGTATTAAGTAAGACATAAGACATTTTGCAAGGGGTATTTGGGAATGAGGTTAATCTATTATAGGTACTTTGTCAAGGGGTAAATTAAGAAGATTAACAACTTATTCCCCATGAAAATTCACCAATTTGACAAATAACTTAACAAAACCACAAGCCAACACCTTCAGGATGTAGAGTGAGAACAATCAGCCCTACTTTAACGGCAATTCATACTTCAAAAGGGAAGATCCATCATGGTTCAACGTGGTTCTAAAGTACGTGTTCTCCGCCCTGAGTCCTACTGGTTTCAGGATCTTGGTACAGTGGTTTCTGTTGACAAAACCGCCATCAAATACCCTGTAATTGTTCGCTTTGAGAAAGTTAACTATTCTGATCTCAATACCAACAACTTTGCTGTAGATGAGTTAATTGAGGTCGAAGCACCTAAACCCAAAGCCGCAGCAAAATAAACAGCCAAGCATCAAGGGGATTGTTTAATGGGATAATAGGAGGAGATGTCAAGGTGAAAATCTTGCCCATTTCCTCTCTTTGACCATACCTGCCCCTAAAAATATTATTTGCTTGAATGCCTGAACTGCCTGAAGTTGAAACAGTCCGTCGGGGTTTAAATCAATTAACCCTGAGTCAAGAAATCACGGGAGGAGATGTATTGCTACAACGCACCATCGCCTACCCGGTTTCTGTTGATGAATTTATTAACAAAATTAAAGGCAATACCATTGCTACCTGGCATCGTCGTGGTAAATATCTCCTCGCTGAACTTTCCTCCCCTTCCCCCAGTTATTTAGGAGTTCACCTCCGCATGACCGGTCAGTTACTTTGGTTAACCCAAGATGAACCTTTACACAAACACACCAGAGTCAGGTTATTTTTTGGGGAAAGGCAAGAATTACGCTTTGTTGACCAGCGCACCTTCGGGCAAATGTGGTATGTTCCTGGTTCTACGGCTGTAGAAAGTATTATGACAGGTTTGGCAAAACTGGCAGTTGACCCCTTTTCCCCAGAGTTCACTTTAGAGTATTTAGCCGATAAATTAAAAAAATCCCGTCGTCCCATTAAAACTGGATTATTAGATCAGTCAATGGTGGCAGGATTAGGTAATATTTATGCAGATGAAGCTTTGTTTAAAAGTGGGATTTTACCAACAACTCTTTGTACAGAATTGCAACTTCCAAAAATCGAACTTTTGCGAACTGCAATTATTCAAGTTTTATCAGCGAGTATTGCGGTAGGTGGGACAACTTTTAGTAATTTCTTGAGTGTTAAAGGCGTTAACGGTAATTATGGCGGTGAAGCGTGGGTTTATAATCGCACTGGCGAACCTTGTAAGGTTTGTGGTAACGTGATCCAGCGAATTAAGTTAGGTGGGCGTTCTAGTCATTTTTGTTCTCAATGTCAAAGTTAATTAGGTTAGCATTGAAAACTAAATTACTTTTCTTCCTGCATACTTCTCACAATTTTCGTCACCATTTTCCTAGGAATAAACCGCACACATTTTGACATCAGTTTGTTGATAAAACCAGGAATAATAATGATTTTCCCCTTCATTAAAGCATCATATCCCATCTGAGCTACAGTTTCCGCATCCATCATATTTTTACCCTTGAGCATTTTAGAATCTGCCATGCCGGTTCTTTCATGAAAAGCAGATGCTGTTGAACCTGGACAAAGAACTGTGACGGTGACACCTGTACCTTCTAATTCATTAGCGATCGCTTCGGAGAATGATAAAATATAGGCTTTGGTGGCAAAATAAACTGCCATTAATGGACCTGGTTGAAAAGCAGCGGCAGAAGAAACATTTAATATTTTCCCATAACCTTGTTTAACCATGTCTTTGAGAAATAATTTTGTTAAATGGGTCAGACAAACTAAATTTACCTGCAGCATTTCTAGTTCAGTATTAAGATTAGTTTCATTAAATAACCCATAAGTACCAAATCCGGCATTATTTACCAGGATATCAACTTTAATACCAGCTTCTTGTAATTCCGAGAAAATTTCTTCAGGAGATGTAGATATAGATAAATCTTTGATAATAGGTTTAACAGAAATTCCAAATTCTTCTACAAAATCAACAGCTATTTTTGTGAGTTTTTCTCCTACTCTATCTACTAATACAAGATTATAATTATTATGAGCAAAAATCCGGGCTAACTGATAACCAATACCATTAGCTGAACCCGTAATCAAAACTGTTCCCTGGCATTTTATGTTCATTTTACAAAAAAGTGAATTAGCTGGAATTGGCACGGATAGATATTACCAACACCATTATACTAAATAAAAATTAAGCTGCTTATAATTAAGATTTCCAGAATAATTGACCGCAGATAAACGCAGATGAACGCGGATAAATACGGATAAAATAATGGATTTCATAATTATATGCAGCCTCATGGAAAATTGATATTAGGCAAGACTTAGGAAACCAGTCTGTACTAAATAAGATGTGTAAGTCATCAACAATTGAGAATCAATAGGTGGACAAACAATAGAACTGCCTTTTAGTGCTTCTAGGGTTTCTTCACAACTAATAATTGGTCTTCTCGCTTGTAAATACAAATCAGGAATAGTGATTTGTTCATCTGACCAACGTTCTAGTAAAAATGGCCGCAAAGTATATAAAGGATTGTCTTGAGATGTGACATTATTAATTAATTCTGCTTGCCATTCTTCGTAGGGAATCATCTTCAGTGAGAATCCGAAAGAACGCACCCAATCAACTAAAGATTTTAAGGAAGCAGGTTGAGGATGTTGTAAATGGAAAGCCTTACCTACAGATGTTTCTTGTCGAGAAAGATAAACAACTGATTTGCTGACATAATCAACAGGAGACATATCCAACATATAATCTACATCAGGGAAAGACCCCATTTGCAGACAACCTTTAATCATCAAATTGATGAAATCATGGGTATTACAAATTCCAGTTTGACTATCTCCAGAAATTAAAGGAGGTCTATGAATAGTAATAGGTAATCCTCGACTACCAGCAATTTTCACTAATTTTTCTGCTACCCATTTAGTTTGGGAATAACCGAGGAAAATACCTTCCCAGTCATGAAAATCATCATCTTCTTTAACTAACTTACCAGCATAAGCCGTTGATTCAAAAACAGCCACACTAGAAACATAATGCAATGGCTTAACTTTAGTTTGACAAGCTAACCGCAAAACTTCCTGTGTACCCAAAACATTCGCTGTTTTTAGTGCTGAGTAAGGATAAACATAATTCAGCAAAGCGGCACTATGATAAATAGTATCAATGTTAGCAGCTAGATTTTCAAATTGTTCTGCACTAATCCCCAAATGTGGCTGTGCTAAATCACCAATAATGGGAATAATTCTGCCACTATAATGATCTTGCCAAATGCCATATTGTTGCAAATTATTTTCTAATTTGCTTTTACCTTCTTCCAAACTACTAGCACGGACTAAGCAATAAAGAGTTGCGTTCGATACTTCTAGTAATTCCTTGATAATGAAAGCGCCTAAATAACCTGTTCCCCCAGTTAAAAAGATATTTTTAGGGTTAGTAACAGAAACAGCAGTACCTACGGGTTGAATAGTGGGGTCTAGGACAGCTTCCACACCCAAATCTAGCAGAGGAGGAGCAAAACTAACAGGAGAATTTGTCCCAGACCCTGCATCTTTTACTTGAGAATCATCACTTGATTCGTCTGCTAATCGCTGAGAAAGGGCAGCAATGTTAGGATAATGCCAAAGTAAAATAGGAGAAGGTTTAAATCCTAGTAATTCTTCTAATTTACTAATGATCATCATGGCTTGAGCAGAATCCAAACCATAATTTTCTAAGTTTTCGTCAACATCAATTTCTGCGGTTTCGACTCCGACAACTTCCGCAAGATGAGAAACTAGAAATGCTTGAATACTTTCAGCATTATAAGACTGTTTTAAATTCATTTTTTACTTCTCCAATGTAGAAGGAATTGGTTGATATTGACTGTAATAAGCAGGCATTTGTAAACCCTGCATTTTTAAACTGTGACTACGATATAAAAATGCTGTCCCCTTCATAATTTGGTCAGCAACATCAACAACATGACGCTGATTAGGTTCTGACAAATAAGAGCCACGCACCCAGTCATTGAAGCCACCCATAGCTGGTCCACACCATATTTGATAATCAACTTCCCGACCTTTTTCACCAGTGCTAGACCAGCGGGAAGATAACCCTAAATACCAGCGAAAGATTACAGCCATTTTCAATTTAGGATTATTAACAGCTTTACCCAATTTTTCAGGATTCTTTTGGGATAAATAAGCCGCTGCACCTTCCCAAACTTCCGCAAGACTTTTACGGAAAATTTGTTTTTCTAGCTTATCTTTTTCGGCTGCGGGAATCTGTTCAATAGAGTCGTAAGTGCGATATAATTCATACAATTTTTGCGCTCGCATGGGGAACATTGTCCCGCGTTTGAGAACTTGCAATTTGACTCCCATTTCAAACATATCGGCTGCGGGAGCCATGATCATATCTGCCATTTCGGCTTGTGCTAATAATTTTTTAGTATGTTCACAAGCACCAGATTCCACACAAGATTGATTAATTGAACCCGTCATTATATAAGCAGCACCCATCATAAAACCAGCTAAAGCTGCTTCTGGTGTACCAATGCCTCCAGCCACGCCAATTCTAATAGGAACTGAGTAATTATATTGGGCTTGAATTTCATCTCTGAGGGCAATAATTGAAGGTAATAAACATACTAAAGGACGATTATCTGTATGACCACCAGAATCAGCCTCCACGGTAATATCATCAGCCATTGGCACTTGTCTTGCCAACTTAGCTTGCAATTCTGTAATTAGTCCTTTCTCAAGTAATTCTTTGAGGATTCTTTCTGGTGCTGGTTGCAAAAATTTAGTCGCAACTTCCCGACGGGAAACTTTAGCAATGACCTTATTTCTGATATCAATTTGATTAGCTGCATTTAATCTTAACCCAGCAACTCGATAATAAACGATGTTAGGAGTTAAGTCTAAAAATGCTGATGCTTCTACAGTTCTGACACCATATTTCAAATATAAATCTACAGCCCGGCGTTCAATACCTGGTTCGTTAGGACTGTGAATTAAATTGAAAGCGTAGGGTCCATGAGGTAATGCTTGTTGAATAGTATTAATCGCACTTTCTAACCGTTCTGGAAGTAAACCACCTGCACCAAAGGAACTTAAAATTTTCTCTTTTCCCAGAGCAATTACCATTTCTTCGGAAGCAATACCCCCAGCCATTGCTCCGGTCATATAGGCGTATTTTACACCATAAGCAGCGAGAAAACTAGGGTCGCCAAGTTGTTGTAATCGGAGGGGAGGGAGTGAGATTAAAAGTTCTGCTTGTCCAGATGAAACATTATCATTAGGTGCTAAATAGCCATCATTAGTAGCACCAATTTTCCCGGATATTTTAATAATATAGCAGGGTTTATCTGATGTTAATAGTTTATCTTTGATGGCACTTTTTTTAAAGCTAACACAATCTAATGAACCTTTCCAAATTTGGTTTTGATGATTACAGGTGAAAAAACCCAGTCCATTATCATGTTTATTTAGTACCGTCTCGATTGTTGTCACGGTAGTTATTCCTCAATTTATAAGCAGGGTATTTGAAATGAAGTAAAAAAATTGGCGTTGCTGATCAAATATATGAATATGTTTCGCGCAAAGACGCAAAGGAGCTAAGGCGCAAAGTTTGAGATTTTTCAATTTCATACGTCAATTTAGCAACGCCGATTTTTGATTATTTCTCTTCGTTGAGTAGGTTTTGAGCGCAAGCTAATTGCAATTGAATGATTTCGCTCATTTGTTGACTAAAATCTTGTCTAGCTGCTAAGAAACTTGTGTGTGTTTTAGTTAATTTGGCGGTGTTGTTACTCAGGTTTTGATACTGAGCAATTTTTAAATCATTCATGCTAATTTTTCCACTAGATTCTTGATTTATGTTTTGCTTAATGATTTTTGTTGACTCAAAGAATTTTAGTTTCTTTGACAATTCCAAACCGTTCTCCATGATCGTTTTCATGGTATTTTTCTGTGGTTTGGGTTGGGGTTTGGGGTAAATTTCTGTGGGTACTATTTTCTCCGATGTCTGTAGGGAATTGATGATTTTATACTCTTGATGAGGAGAAATTGTTTGCTTTTGGTTATTAGCAAATATTTGGCGATTTTCTGCATTCAAAATTGCAGAAGTCATGGAATTACCACCTAATGTAACTTTCCTCAGTGCAGCTTTTTTCTGTTGGGTGTTTTCTGAGGATAAGTTATATAAAGGAGCGAGATTTAAGTTTACTTGATGACTCAATAGTTTTGCTAATGCTTTAATTAGGGAACTATGATCATCTGTGCCGCGTCGGTTTAGGGATACGGTAAGATGTTCTTGATTACCCAGATTTTTATCTATCCAGCGTGAACAAATACCACCTGCACCGGCTTCAATAAAGATTTTTGCTCCGTCACCATAGACACGATTAACTAAGCGGGGAAAGTCGAGTTGTTGACATAATCCTGTGGCAATATTGTGGGCAATTTGGTTGCTTTCAATTTCAATTGATTGATATTCAGCAGCGGAGTAAAACTTGATTCCGGGGATTTTTTGTGCTGGTAATGTGTATAAGGTTTCTAATTCTTGAGATTCTGATTGCATTGCTTGACAATGAATCACATGATCAAAAGGAGCAGGAAAAGAATTACAACCCAGGGTTTTAATTACTCGCTCACAAGCTGCTGGTTCTCCAGCAATTAATACTTCTTCTGGGGTATTAATCTGTGTTAGGTAAACACGGGTTTCATTTTTTAAACATTCTCTAACTTGAGCTGGAGTAGCCATAAGAACGTAGTTAGCCCATAACTTATTCTCTGGATTTGTGTCAGTTTTTGGTAGTCCCCAATACTCACGGACAGCGTTTTTGGAACCAGATAATCTATCTCCAAATAAAGCTGATGAATTAAAGGTATGACTAACTTCATAAAAATTGCTCCATACTCCTTGAGCAACCATCATGCTAGTTTCACCTAAACTATATCCTAAGACATATTTAGGTTTAATGTTAAAATCCTCGGTGATAATTGTGGAGATTAATCTGGTAAAAAGCACTTCTGCTTCAAACATTGCTAAGGAATCATCCAGCAATTTCTTTTCTAGTGTTTCTAATTGTCGAGTTGATAATTTACTCAAACTTCTCGGAAATACCAATTTTTCCACATCTGCTGCTCGTTCGTCAAGACTTTTGATAATGACATCATCTAAGACTTTAGGAAATAAACGGAAAAGACTCCGACCAATTCCTAAATAAGTATTAACAGCAGCGGGATAAACAAAGGCAATTTCTCCATTTTTACCCAGGGGTTTGGGTGTGAAATAACTACCTATGGGAGTCTGCCAATCTTTGCCATTTGCAAAGGCATTAGTTACACCTTTTTTAGCTGAATTAATTTCTTTAATTAATTCTTTTTGGTTGCGTCCAGTTAGGGAAAGTGTATATTTGCTGTCAGAATTTTGTTGAAATTTAACAAAGGTTTGACTCGCAATATTTTTGAGAGAATCAGCATTTTCAATTGTTGCTTGCAAATGATCCAACGCTGCTAATAAGCTAGATTGATCATCTGCTGCAATGGGGAATAAATGCAAAGGTCTTGATTCTAAATATGTGCTGGTACGTTCTGGTTGTGCGGTTTCTTCTGATAAGATGATATGGGCAAAAGAACCGTCACAACCAATACTATTAATCGCGGAAATTCGAGATTTGACCTCTTTTTGCAAAAACCAAGGTCTGGATTCCGTAGCAACGTAAAAAGGACTTCCTTCCCATACTTGCGGTGTTTTGACACCAGACCAATTGGGAGTTCCGGGAATATATCTGTGATAAATACTCAGTGCAGTTTTAATTAAACTGGCAATTCCGGACGCAACGAAGGTATGACCAATATTAGCTTTAACGCTACCTATAGCGCAGTGTAAACCATCACCAACGGCAGGATAAGCTTGAAGGATACCGTTAATTTCGGCTTCGTCTTCTGCGGGAATACCACTAGCGCAGACTTCCAAATAATTGACTTTTGTGGGTTCAATGCCGGCTTGTTGAAAAGCTTGTTGACATACTTGGCTAATGGTATGGCTATCTATAGCCATTGAGGAAGATTGACCAATGCTAATACCATCAATTACTGCATAGATACGTTGATTATTTGCTAACGCCGTATCATGACGTTTAAGAACAACTGCACCTGCACCTTCTCCCACATTCCAACCATTGGCTTTTTCGTCAAAACTTAAAGTATTGACTCCTGTATTAATTGTGCCAAATTGACTTCGCAATAAGACATTTTCTACCCCTCCTGCTAAGTCAACAGCACCCACAACTACAGCATCTACTTCATTAGTATCTAGGAGCATTTGCGCTAATTCTAAGGCTTTAAAAGCGGCTGTTTCGACGGCACTAATGGTAAAAGATGGACCAGAGAAATTCCATAAAGAGGAAATCCGACTAGCCATAATATTGGTAACGTAACTCAGATATTCACTCAATTCAACTTGATTGTGAATACTATCTTGAACAATGCCTTCTAGTTGATTGATTTTTTCTGGTGATAAGGCAATTTCTGCCCCATTCAAACCATCTTTTATTTGCCAAGATGAATTCCATCTTTGTTGGAGTTGATGTACAGATAATTCTGTATCTGCGGCGATAATTACCGCTACATTACTATTAGGTGAAAGTTCGGCATCTTTGAGGGCGCGGTCAGCAACTCTTAATAATAAAAGTTGTTGAGAGTTGATTTTTTCAACTTCATTAGGAGGAATTTTGTAAGCTAAAGTATCAACTTCAAAATTATCAATATATGCTCCTTGGGGGACTTTTCCTGCTTCTAAACCATACTCGCGCAGTAAATTTTCTTGTTCATTAATACCATGCCATCTTGATTCTGGTAAGGCGACAAAATGCTGTTTTACATCATAAATGCTGCTCTCAAAGGCATCTAATTCTTGACATTCACCAAAAAAGGCATCCATGCCCACAATTGCCATTTTTGCGGTCTTATGTTGCTGAATATTCATTTGCTTACTTCCCCTGTTCTAGAATGATATGAGAGTTTGTTCCACCAAAACCAAACGCACTTAAAGCTACTCTTTTAGTTTCTTGACTCGGCCATTCTGTAGGCGTTCTAACAATGTTTTTTGGAGAGACAACATTGTTTTCAGAACCTATGGGTTGAGTCACATGAATAGTTGGAGGAATAACCCCATGAGACATACTTAAAATTGTCTTGGTTATCCCCACCATGCCCGCAGCCACAAGTAAATGACCAACATTTGTTTTGGTTGAACCTACTAATGGTGCTGCTTTATATGGACTAAAAAAGCCTTCAATTGAGTTACATTCTGTGGTATCTCCCAATAGAGTGCCGGTAGCATGACACTCTAAATAATCAATAGTTTGGGGGTTAAGTTTAGCCTCTGAATAAGCTCTTTGATATGCCAGAGTTTGCCCTTGAGGATTAGGACTGAGAAGATGTTTACCTTTACCATCATTAGATAAACCATTGCCGCAAATTGTTGCCAGGATTTTGTCACCATCTCTCACAGCATCACTGTATCTTTTGAGCATTACCATGCCAATTCCTTCGGAGGTAATTAACCCGCGTGATGACTTATCGAGAGGACGACTAATGCCATTATCTGGATATCCTTGAATACCAGAAAATAACATTCTGACAAATAATGGATCTGCACAACTAATTGCACCAGCTAACATCAAATCTGCTTTGCCAGATTGTAAATAATGGGATGCTAATTTAATGGCGTAAAATGATGACGAACAAGCAGCATCTATACAGAAATGAGTTGCAGATAAAGAAAAGGCTTTGGAAACTATAGCAGCGGGTAAGCCGGAAACCATAGCATTGTATGGAGAGACTTTTTTGGAGGTTGATGAACCACCTAAACGAAAGTCTTTTTCCTGTAATAGTTCACCAATGGCAGGTTGAATATTTTGCTGATAAATAGGAGCAAATAGACTATTGGAAGCTTTGGTAGGAAATCCTAAAGTTCCTAAGACTACGCCACATTTTGCAAGTGCAGTTTGATTTCCCAGATAGCCACTTTGAATAATGGCTTGTTTGGCAGCGTACAATGACCATTTAAAGGTATTATCTAAGCTTTCAACAAATGCCGCAGGTAAGTTATACTCGTTGGCATCAAATTTAAAGTCGCGGATAAATCCACCTTTTTGAAAGTAGAATTTTTCCGGTTTACCTTTGGTTTCATCGTAGAATATAGCGGGATCTATTCCCAAATCCGCTACAGTTATAGATGATGTGGAATCTTTTTCTGCGGTGAGATTCTGCCAAAATTCTTCAGGATTATTAGCATCGGGAAATAGGCAAGATAACCCGATGATTGCTATTTTTTCCACTTTTGAAAATCCTCGTTGGGGCATAAGACGTGACTGAAAAGGATTTACGCTATTCCCCCAATCGGCAAGGATTAATAATATGAATTTGTTTCGCGCAAAGGCACAAAGGAGCAAAGGCGCAAAGAATTAGAGTTTCATATTATTTTACTTTTTATCTAACATTTTCATTGGCCAGATTACGGCTTTTGCTCCTAAGATTTTGGAGTAGATTTTTCCTTGACGATTATGGATAATGAAGTTGACTGTTGCACCTGTGTTGGTTTTGCCTATAATTTCACAGGAAACATAAAATGGGACGTTGAATGGTACTGCTAGATATTGTTCACAGTATGTTAATTGTCCTGGTAAACAAACTTCTTTATGGATATAATTTAACCATAACCATAATGTTTGGGTACTCAAGTCAATGATGTAAGGGTTGTGCCATTTTACGGGAAATTGTCCTTGTTCTTTGGCTGTAATTTCTTGCCAACAACATTCGGCTGTGAGTTTTTCTGGACTGATATTTAAAACTTTGGTAATTTTCTGGAAAGCTGGTCCATGAAATAGGGATAAATCACCATTTTGATAGAAGTCTTTGGCTGTATCAGTGACGATATTATCTTCTCTGAGATCCATTGCTTCATAAATGGGCGCTTCTGGCATATTTTTTACCAGTTTTATCAGAGAACTAAAGTGATAATGAGTTCTACCTTCGGGGGTTTTGCTCAATATTTTGGTCTGAAATTCGACAAAATCACCATCAACTTTGGCAACTTCTTGGATTTCTAGAATATGTTCTTTAGCCAAGGTAGAATTAAAGGTGATTCCTTTTAAAACTTTGAAGTCTTGGCAACTGAAATATGTGTAACCTGGATAAATTTCTTCACAGCCATTTACCATCCATGATTTAGCACAGGTTGCTGGTAAAACTGGTGAACCTGCAATTGTATGATCATGCAAAAATGGATTTTCTGCTAATGTCATTCTTCTGCGAATGCGATAGCTACGAAGTTCTAAACCTAAAGGAGCAGGTGGTAGTTTCATGGGACTACCAATCACAACTTGTGGATGATCTTGATAGGCTGGATGTAGTTCATTAACTAACATTTGTGTCCCAACTTCTACGGGAATAATACTAATTCCTCTTTCTGCAAATGCTTTTTTTAATTGTGGTGTCACCATGCCACTATCCCAACCACCCCAGTTAATTGCCACTACATGACAATTAGGGTTATATTGTTTCATCAAATGGGCTGATTTACTGAGAATTTCATTAGCGATCGCATAATCACTTTGACCGATATTACCATAAAATCCAGTCACGGAAGAAAACAATACTAAATGTTGTAATTGCTGGGGATTAACACAAGATAGGAGATTTTCTAAACCCTGAACTTTAGCAGTGTAAACTTTCTCAAAATCATCTTCTGTCTTTTTTTCAATTAACTTATCTGCTAAGTTACCAGCACCGTGAATAATGCCGGTAATTTGACCAACTTTATCAGAAATTTCTTGAAGTTTAGCTTGTAATTTTACAGTATCAGTGACATCAACACTAATATATTCAGCCTTTCCTCCTGTAGCTTCAATAGCTGCTAAAGTCTTCTTAATTTCCCGACTAGAATTAATCTGATTAAATATCTTTTGTACCATCATGGGTGTTGGTTTCTCACCTTGAGAAATCAAATTTTCCATAATGCGCTTTTTCAAAGCCGAATCATCTAAACAATTATGAGCATATTCTGGTTCTGTGGTAATTTCCGAACGACCTAAAAGAATAAACTTACAAGGTTGATGTTGAGCTAATTTAATAGTACATTGAGCAGTGATTCCCTTTGCGCCACCACTGACAACAAAGACAGAAGATGGGCTAACTTGAACAGTTGCAGTCATAACTATGATTTATGGGATTTATTTGATTTGGATGATTAATTCGTCTAAACTATGATTTATGTGATTTGTTTGATGGGGATGATTTATTGATTGATGAGAAAATAAACAAGAAATGAATCCAGTAAACTCAGCAAATAATTCAATCAAAAAAATCAAACTAATCAAACAAATCACATTTTAGACATTACTCACTTTTTGCCACCAGCGTTACTCTTCCTTGATTACCATAACCAACTTCGCCAATATAGCGATTAGAATCGTGCAATTCAGCAACGATATATTCAGCAGATTCATGAGGATCTAAAGTGGGATTCAGGTCAATTGCTCGGAAGAATACCTGTGGCCATTCCCAGCGCAAACTCTTCGTTAAACCAAACAAACCAGCACTAATTGGACTAAAATTACCTTGATGTCCTAAGCCAAATTCACCGTCCAGATGGGCAACCGTGCAAAAGCTTGTTCTTCCTGCTAAAGATGCCGCATTATTCAAAGTTGTTTTCAGATGTTTTGCCATTAAAAACACTTGTTTAATAATTGCCTTTTCTGCTTCTGGATAGGAAATATGTCCAGGTTTTTCAGGAGTAAATTGAGGATGTAAGTGAATGAATGCCCCAATCGCTCCATGTTTAGTAGTCACACTTTGCAATAATAATTGCAGATGTTGTTCACTCATGTTTGCCAATGTGACGCGGGTAACACCTGCGGGTAATGGCAATTGCGATGCAACTAATGATTGGGGGAAACTCAAAACTACAACTTTCCAACCTTGTTCTATCAGTGCGTAGGCTAGTTTGGTGGTAGTTAAAGAACCATCATCAGTGATTAAACCAATGTGTCCTTGGGGTAACTGCGCTTCCAAAAAATCTGCTCTGGGTAAGGTTCTTAGCTTAACTGGACGACGGGGAAGATTGATGTCTACGATAGGAGGTGGGGTTAAATCAACCACCTCTGTGGTTTCCCCCCTTAACAAGGGAGGATTAAGGGGGGTTATCTGGTTAACATCAAACTGCGGCTTTTTTTTTTCACCTCCCACCAGTGATTGGAGGTAGTTAACGATTTGCCCGATTGTCCGTAAGTCGCCTAATTCTTCAATATTGGGTTTGGGTAAGTCAGGATACGCTTCCTGCATTGCTCCCAGTATTTCTACCCGTTTGATGGAATCTATGCCTAAATCGGCTTCCATGTCCATGTCCAGTTCCAGCATTTCCACTGGATAACCAGTTTTTTCACTGGTGATGTTTAACAGGGTTTGTCCTAAATCTTGGTACTGGGGATTGGGGACTGGGGACTGGGGAATGGAAATTGATTCTGGTATTACTTCCTCTATTACCTGGGTTTGCACTTGAGGAATGATAATTTGTTCTGGTGTGATTTCTGCTGTTACCTGTTGTTGTCCTTGCAGATATTCGACAACTTGACCAATGGTGCGTTTTTCTGCCAGTTCTTCCAGGTTTGGTTTAGGTAAGTTGGGGTATAATTCTTGCAATCCTCCCAGAATTTCTACCCGTTTAATGGAGTCAATACCTAAGTCGGCTTCCATGTCCATATCGAGTTCTAGCATTTCGATAGGATAACCAGTTTTTTCGCTGGTGATACTTAATAGATTGTTAGCTAGATCATCAAGATTTAGGCTGCTAGTTGCGGGTTCTGGTATGAATGCAACTGGGGACTGGGGAATAATAATTGGTTCAGGTTCAATTACTGGTGCAGCAATTACAGGTTTTGCAACTTCAATTACTGGGGGAATAGGTGCTGCTAATTGAACTTTTGGCTCAATTACTGGTAATGCTTGAGGGGGAATTATGGTGACAGTAGGAGCTACAGGTGCTTCTTCTGGAGCAGCATATATATTTTCTGGTGCTGCTGCTTGGGTATCAGAAATGAGTTGAGAATATTCTTCTTGAATGAGTTGGAAAAAGTGTTTGGTATATTCTATCTGTTCCCGCAGATATTGTTCATGAATGCGGAGAGTTTCACCTTGTTGGGAATGAAACTGCATCATACTCCGCTCTAAGCTTTCCATGATCACTTGCTTAATTTGAGCAGCTTCAGCGGAAGATTTAGCATTAGCAAATAAGGTGTTTTGCTGCTGCATTAATTGAAAGAAGGTTTTCGTGTATTCTATCTGATTATTAAGATATGTGCCGTGAACTTCTAAATTCTCGCTTTGGTTGTGCTGGAACTGGCTCAAAAGTGTTCCTAAGCTGGTGAGAATTTGTTGGCAATTTATCAGTTTATCTGGTGTTTGCATCTTCCCTTCGAGTTGCTGCGTGAACAATTCTGATCTGGGTTCTTTTTGAGGTTCTTTTATGATGGTTGCAGTAGTAGTCATCTGTGGCTGTAACTCAGTTTCAATGAGGGGTTGTTTTTTATGTCCGTTACCGTTGCCGTTATGTCCGTTGGTTGGGGAAATTTTGGCAGTTACGGGAGTCTCTATTTCTAAACTCTTGAACTCCTGAACTTCTGTTAGCGAAGCTCCTCCAGCGGAGGCACTCTTTAACTCCTGAATTTCGGAAATTTTATGTCCGTCCGCTAATGCTTCTGTAAAGGCATTTTTGGTTTTATCAGAAATGTAGTTAATGCCAGTTAGTTTGACGCTGAGGGTCTTTTTGCTGGAAATGGGATGCAATACGGCAGGGAGTTTGTAGGGGTCAAGATTGCCCAAATTCATGCCGATAACTCGCAACTGAACTGCGGCTTCTCGCAAAGAGCGATCGCTGTTTTTGGAGGCGCTGGGATTTAGAGATATGGTAAGATGGGGGCGATCGCCTAATGTATCTTTTACCAAGTTACTTAACACCCGTTTTGGTCCAAATTCTACGAAGCAATAACCACCAGCCCCATAGATATTTTCAATCTCTTGTTTGAACAATACAGAACTAGCCAAATGGCTTTCTACGTTCTTTTGAATTGCCGCTGCATTTTGGGGATAATGTTTACCAGTGACATTACTAAAAACCGGAATTTGGGGATTGTGGAAAGTTACCGATTTAGTAGCAATGGCAAAGGATTTTTGCGCGAATGCTATTAATGGAGTATGGAAAGCCGCAGACACAGGCAATAAAACTGCACTATATCCTAACTTTTCGCAAGCATCTTGAACTTTTTGAATTTCTAACTTTGGACCGGCTAAAACAATTTGGGTAGGAGAATTAAAGTTAGCAATACTTACTTTTGGAAACTGCTTCAGCACTGGTTCAATTTTGCTGATATCTTCCTTCACCGCTAACATACTACCAGCATCATGATCTGGGTCTTTGGGTGCAGCCATTGCCTGTCCTCTAGCTTTCACTAGGAACAAATAATCAGCCTCACTCAATACTCCCGCAGCCCACAAAGCGGTTAATTCACCAAAACTATGTCCTGCGGTGAAATCTGCCTTAAACCCAGCTTGTTGCAAAATTCCATACAACCCAGCACTAAATACCCCAATTGCCGGCTGTGCATATTCCGTTCTTTGCAAAGTTGCAACTTGGGCTTTTTTCTCAACTTCATCAAAGGTAGAATGAGGGAAAACAACTTCAGAAACTGGTTGTAAATTGCTTTGCTTGAACAGATGATCCATCTTGCCATATAACTGTCGCAAGCTGGGGAAATTCATCACCGCTTCTCTGCCCATTTCCAAGTATTGAGAACCTTGTCCAGAGAATAAAGCGACAACTTTTCCACCTAAATCCATTCCCGAAGAACGGTAATAAATACCTTGAGGATGTTCCCAAGAAATTGCATCAGGCTTACTTTTGAGTAAACCAAGACTAACTTGCAGTAACTTACAAGCTTCTTGTAAATTCTCAGATACAAAACCAATTCTTAGGGCAGTTGTAGGAATAGCTAAAGATTGACAATCTAACAATAATTGAGAATAGAATCTTTCGCCGTCGTTAGCTTGCAAATTATTTAAAGTTGCTTCTAACTTGCTAATTAATTCCGCATGAGTAGCACCAAATAATAGCACTTCACCGGCTGCACCATGTAAACGATAAGAACTTTGTTGTTCTGGTTCGTATTCTTCCAAAACAACGTGATAATTTGTGCCACCAAAACCAAAGGCACTCACCCCCGCACGTCGGGGAGTTTCACCTTCTGCCTTGATCCAAGGTCTAGTTTCAGTGTTTAGATAAAAGGAGGAATTTTCAATATCTAATTTGGGATTTGGTTCGGTAATATTGATGGTTGCTGGCAATACTTTATGATGCAATGCTAGGGCAGTTTTAATAAGGCTGGCTGCACCTGCGGCGGCTTTTGTATGTCCAATTTGTGATTTTACACTTCCCAAAGCAATATGTTGTTTTTGGGTGTCATGTTTACCAAAGAAATCTCTTAAAGAACTGAATTCTATGGGATCTCCTGCCATTGTTCCTGTACCGTGTGCTTCCATTAAACCCACAGTTGCCGGAGAAAATCCAGCATCATCATAAGCCCGTTCTAAGGCTTTAACTTGTCCTTCTTTTCTAGGGGCATAAATACTCTTATAACGCCCATCACTAGAAGTACCAATTCCCTTGATTACCGCATAGATTTTATCCCCATCTTTTTGGGCATCTTCTAAGCGTTTGAGGAGAATCATCCCAATCCCTTCACCTAACATCATCCCATCAGATTTAGCATCAAATGGTTTCACATTCTCGCTAGGAGTAACTGCTGGAGTTTTGCTAAATGAGATGTAAGCCATGATCGTGTTATCGGTGTCTACTCCACCGGTTAACATCATATTGCTACGATGTTCAACTAATTCACTAATGGCCATTTTTAATGCCCCAAAGGAACTAGCACAAGCCGCATCAACTACACAGTTTGTACCGCCAAAATTGAGGCGGTTAGCAATTCTCCCAGCCACCACATTTGCTAACATTCCAGGGAAAGCATTTTCATCCCATTTCACATAAGCAGATTTGATTTTATCAACAATCTTTTTAGTATCTTCGTCAGATAAACCACTGCTTTTGAGAACTTTTTCCCAAACCGGATATTCCAATCTGGCAGTTAATGGCATTCCCAATTGTTTGCCCATAGCTACACCCAAAATCACGCCGATATTTTCGCGGCTAAATTCACGGGAGTCGCTATAACCAGCATCTTCCATTGTTTCTTTAGCAACTACTAAACTTAATAGTTGAGAAACATCTGTAACTTCTAAAATGCTGGGGGGAATACCAAATTCCATGGGGTTAAAATCAACTTCAGGAATAAAACCACCACGTTTACAATAGGTTTTATCTTCTGCTGTTCTCGGATTAGGATCATAGTAATCTTCTACGCTCCAATGAGTAGAAGGAACATCAGTGATACAGTCAATTTTATTAACAATATTTTGCCAGTAATCCCTTAATGTTCTCGATTGAGGCATTAAGGAAGCCATGCCAATAATAGCTATGGGAGTTGTGTGTAGTTTTCTATTAATTTCCTTAGTTGACATGGAATTTATCGAATTTTTTAGGTTTCCTGAATTCATTTTTCCTTCCTCTATAAACTTCAGCACAGCCTGTTCAAAACTATTAATTTGGGCTTCTAATTCCGTCAAAGAACTATTTATCGTGTCTATCTTTTGAAGGGGGGAAGACATAGGACATAGACTAATTTTGAGTACCGTAAATTGTGCAGTAAATTAAGCTATTAGCAGATAGAATAACTATCTACATTCACCCAATCACCGCAAGTAGGTTGGGTTAAGGAACGCAACCCAACATTTCATAATTTTGCTTGGGTGTTACTAACCTACATTTCCTTAACACCAAGCGAACTGGCAATAGAACATACTTAATCTGAAGGATATGTATGAATACAGAAACGGTTTTATCTCTTAATCATTGAATGTTTTACCTATGGAAGAATAATGTTCTGTATGTTGATATAGCAGTTGCCAGTTTTTAAAGTCCAGGATAACCTATTTTAGATGATTAGACTGATAAAAGCTGCCAAAATCGTTACAAAATAATCAGCACTCTGTGGCAAATTCTGTGAATAGTGAAAAAATACTTAAACAGCTTTTCAATAGTCTAGCAGTTTGTAACTTAGTGAGATGCAAAACCCCGGTTTATCAAAGAATAGGTTTTGTTTCTTTAGGCAATTCTGCTGTACAAAGCTGAGTGGATTTTAGTATTTCTTCTGTTTATAGAAATAAACTCAACAATTTATTTTTCATTCATAAATGTTGAATTAATAAAAAGACTAGCACAGCTTATGAAAATGGAATAGTTCATTTTTGCTAATTTTTGGAGGAAAATATTTGTTAATTGATCTCCTTTTAAATAAAACATAATTATCTGAGTATAATCTAGAACTGAATTTGTGAATAACATATCTTGGGTAATTACGGATTTAACATCAATCTTTTCCTGATAATTCAGGGATTTTATCTAAATTGTCTCATAAGTAACTAATCAATAAATATACAATAGAAATATTTGCACATAATTGGGTGTTTTTTGAGCAAACTATCATAATCAAGTCTTGGTTTTTGATGAATTTATAAGATAACTCACCTTTTCTAGACAATTGGTTATTTATAAACCAAACATTAATTTGTTGGATGTTGAACACTAACCTGTAAACATATCAATTGTGATGAAATATGGACAATTTGTATTTATTTACGAGAATTTGCTAAAAAAAATACAGATTTTTAGATTAATTTATGAGTAATTAAATATAGTATCTAGTCAAGGATTTTATTAATTAAAGCAACTAAATTTAGTTGACAATATCAAAGTTATTTGGGATAATTGCAGATAAGTTTATTCATTCCCCAAGTTATTAGCATCATCACCACTTGGGAATTGAAGATTTTTATTTCTCCCTAGAGCTATCGTATTTTAGGCTACTTAATTAAATGCCAATTCAAGATAAAACTGATAGCGTAGCGTGGCGTTCCTCATGGATGATTAGAAGTAAAAACACCGCTAATTTAGGTATTTATAACAGCTAAAAATGCTGACAACAATTCATACATAAATAATTAGACATATCTCTTTTATAAAAGTAACAGAGAATCCGTCTATAACCATTACGAGTATTTTCCGACATAACACCATTGGAATAAAAATATGGCAGTAAATAAAGAACGCCAATTATTCAACCTAACTGCGTTAAAGTGGAGAATAATTCTGGCAACTTCTCTAACTTTCTCTACGGGTTTAGTATCTTTATACATTTTTCATCAATTAAAGATAAATTCCCAGACTCAATCTTCTGCTATTGCTCCCATTATTAAATCTCAACCCATTCCCGTTAAAGTTGCCGTAACTGCTTTAGGAAGATTGCAACCACAAGATAAAATTACTTATTTATCTGCTCCTAATTCTATCAATGGTGTACGAGTAGAAAAACTGTTGGTCAAGGAAGGAGATGATGTTAAAAAAGGACAAGTATTAGCTTATCTAGAAAACTATGCTCGTTCTCAAGCAGCTATCCAACAGGCATTTGATAAATTGTTAATTGCCAGAACTAAACTTGCACAGGTACAAGCTGGAGCAAAAACTGGAGATATCAATGCTCAAAAAGCCACAATTACCAGGTTAAATTCTCAATTTAAAGGAGACATTGCGGCTCAAGCAGCAACAATTAACCGCATTCGGGCTGAAGTTGAAAATGCTCAAAAAGAGAGTAATCGCTATCGGCAATTATCAAAAGACGGTGCTGTTTCTGCTTCTGTTTTTGATAGTAAAAATTTAGTTCTCAAAACTACACAACAGCAGTTAAAAGAAGCTGAAGCTACTCTCAAACGGACACAAGATACTTTCCAAGATCAAATCAAAGAAGGAAAATCCAAACTTAATAGTATTAAAGAAGTTAGAACCGTAGATGTAGAGTTAGCAAAAAGTGAAATCAAAAGCGCGGAAACGGCAGTGCAACAAGCCAAAGCTGACCATGATTTAACTTACATTGCTGCTACTATAAATGGTACAGTTTTGCGAATTAATGCCAGAAATGGCGAAGTAATTGGTACTTCCGGTTTTGCAGAAATTGGCAATACATCAAAAATGCAAGTTCTAGCAGAAGTGTATCAAACTGATATTCAAAATGTTCGAGTTGGACAAAAAGCTATCATTACCAGCACCACATTTGCCGGCAAATTACAAGGAACTGTCCGAGAAGTTGGTTGGCAAGTTAATAAACAAGGCATCTTTAGTATTAATCCCAATTCTGATGCAGACCGCAGAGTAATTGAAGTCAAAATATCTATTGATAATCCCACCGATAGTCAAAAGATATCGAGATTAACTAACTTGCAAGTTGATGTTGCAATCCAGATTTAGTGATTGGTTATTAGTGATTAGTTATTGGTTATTGGTTATTTTCTACAACTGACAACTGACAACTGACAACTGACAACTGACAACTAACAACTAACAACTAACAATTAATATGAATTTCAAAATTCCTTTAGGATGGCTACAGCTTGTCCAACAGAAACTTCGTTTTGTGATAGCTGTAGCCGGAATTGGCTTTATTGTGCTGTTAATGTTTATCCAACTTGGTTTCCAAGATGCACTATATTCTAGCGCTACAGCACTACATCAACGATTGCATGGTGATTTGTTTTTAGTTAGTTCTCAATACAAATCTTTGACAGCAATTCAAAGTTTTTCTCGCACTCGATTATACCAAACTTTAGGGTTTGATGGTGTTGATTCAGTTAGTTCAATTTATTTGCAATTTGCAAAATTAAAAAATCCTGTCAGCGGAGAGAAATATTCAATTTATGTCATTGGTTTTGACCCAGGAAAATCTGTATTAGATATTGCCGAAGTTGAGCAAAATTTAGACAAAATAAAAATTCCTGATGTCATGCTATTTGATAGAGATGCCCGTCCAGAATTTGGACCCATAGCCGAATTATTTAATCAGGGAAATATTAAACAGCCAATTGAAATCTTTCCCTTTGATGCTATTAAGGGTTATCGAGTGAGAGTTGGTGGTTTATTTAGTTTAGGCCCTTCCTTTGGTGTGGATGGTAATTTAATTGTTAGCGACTCAACTTTTCTAAGAATAAATCCTAACAACCGTCCAGTTGAAAAAATAGATATGGGGTTGATTAAAGTCAAAGATGGTGCTGATATAAAACAGGTTTTAGCCAATTTAAAAGCCAATCTACCAAAGGATGTTCAAATATTTACTCGTCAAGAATTTATTGATTTTGAAAAACAATATTGGTCAGTAAGAACCCCCATTGGTTTTATTCTGAACTTGATGCTAATTATGGCTTCTGTTGTGGGTGTGGTAATTGTTTACCAAATTTTGTATAGCAATATCGCCACTCAATTTATTGCCTATGCCACTTTAAAAGCTATTGGTTATGCTAATGGATATTTATTAAATGTGGTTTTTCAACAAGCATTAATCTTAGCATTGTTAGGTTATATTCCTGGCTTTATTGTTTCGATTGGTTTATATGATTTTGCCATGAAAGTAACTAAATTACCGATCATGATGACAAGTAATAATGCCTCACTTGTTTTAGTATCTACAGTTCTAATTTGCATTACATCTGGAGCGTTAGCTATTAATAAACTCCGTTCTGCTGATCCGGCTGATAGTTTCTAGGAATTTGTTGCATTTCAATTTATCAAATTCTGCCAAATATTCTCTAGACTAAAACCAACTAAAGATAGAAGTTTAATGTTATTAACAACAGTAGAATTCTCTGGCAAGTACAACAGTTCATAGTTGCATTTAATCGCAATTCTTAAACTTAGATTGTATAACTTTCTCAACCGTATGGCTAACGCCACACGATCACAAAACACCTATCTATATCCCCATGAACTTCCAAAACAAAACTCTGCTGATTACTGGAATTGATGAATTTATTGGCTTACGTGCAGCCGAATTAGCGATCGCTCAAGGGATGAAAGTCCGAGGTATACAAAGTTCCCAAGTCAAGGATCAAACAGCGCAAAATTTAGGTGTGGAAATTCTAGTTGGTAATATCACTGATCCTGGAATTTGCTCGAAAGCTTGTCAGGGAGTAGATATAGTTTTACACAATGCTCAAATTGCTGAAGAAGCCGGGGACATTAAGCATTTTCGGGAAATAAATGTTAGCGCTACTATTAATATCGCTAAGGCTGCTAAACAAGCTGGTGTAAAAACATTTGTCCATCTTTCTACTGCTTTAGTATATGGGTTTGACTACCCTGAGAAAGTCACAGAATCAGGTACGCTTTCTGGTGAAAACAATGCTTATTGTCAAACAAAAATTGAAGCGGAAATCGAAGTTTTAAAACTTAATAATGCTCCAGAATTTGGAGTAATTGTTATTCGGGCTGGAGATGTTTATGGGCCAGGAAGTCTTCCTTGGATTGTGCGGCCAATTCAGATGATGCGACAAAAATTATTTGCCTATGCTAATGAAGGCAAGGGTGTGATGAATCATCTATATGTAGATAACCTAATTGATGCCATCTTTTTAGCCATAGAAAAATCAGCTTATGGAGAGGTTTTTAACATTACTGACGGTAAAGAAACTTCCTGGAAAGAGTATTTTATTCATCTCGCTTCATTGGAAAATTTACCAGCACCAATGTCTTTACCTAAAGAGGAAATGAAATTATTTTTGAAAGTGCGTCTTCAGGGGCAAAAACTATTTCGTAAAAAAGCTGATATTCTCCCAGAATCAGTTGATTTTATGAGTCGTCCTTATGCCTATTCTATTGCAAAGGCGCAAAATATTTTGAATTATCAAGCAAAAATTGATTTAGCAGAAGGAATGCGTCGCACCAATGAATGGTTGCAAAAAACTGACATTCAAAAACTGATGAAATAACGATTAGATTTGAGGGATTTGTAATTACATTAAACTTATTGTCAGGAAAATATTGATCTATGTTGAAAATATTCCAAGTTAGTAATTTCTTGCTTGCTACTTTACTAACTATCAGCTTCGCCGACATAGCTTATGCTGAATCAACAACATCTTTAACTGTTGTTGTTAATGGCATTCGTAATAAAACAGGGGAAATTTGTATGAGAGTTTATAACTCTGAAAAAGGATTTCCCGATAATGCTAAAAGTGAAGTTAAAAGCGGTTGTACTAAAATTACAGGCAATTCCGTAAAGCAGGTATTTTCTGGATTAAAACCTGGTACTTATGCTGTAGCTGTAGTTGATGATCAAAATGGTGATCACAAACTCAATAAAGACTTTTTTGGCATTCCTCAAGAGGGTTTTGGGATTTCTAAAAATCCTCCTGTTTCTATCAGCACGGGAACACCTAAGTTCAATAATGCCAGTTTTAAAGTTGACAAGAATACTAGCATTAATATCTTTTTAAAGTATTCTCTTGATCCTTAATTGAGAATTTGCAATTAGGAATTAGGATTTACAGCATATTTCGCTCTAATGAGGTACAAACTTGAATTATGAAACTCTTGTAGTCCGGGCATACTTCGACCCTTCGACAGGCTCAGGGCATCGCAAGCTCAGTACAAGTCTTGCCCGCTACATAAGTACCTCATAACACCGGAAAGTGCTGTATACTTAATTCCTTCTTTCTTCTTCTGACTCCTTTCTCCCGACTCCTTTCTAAGACTATAGAAATAATGCCAGATTTTATGATATTTCTATCTAAGTCTTTGTTCGGTTGGCTGGTAATTCAAACTTGTTTAACGTTAGTATTTTTATGGTATTTACGTTCACACAAACCCAAGTCATTACCAGATGAACAGTTACCAAAAACGGCAGTAATTCTCTGTTTACGGGGTGCTGATCCTTTTTTACCTAATTGTTTGCGATCGCTCTTACAACAAAATTACCCAGAATATGATTTAAAGTTGATCATTGATAGTAAAGAAGATCCAGCCTTTAAAATTGCCACTGAAACAATTAATCAACTGGGTGCAACTAACATCGAAATTAGCACATTAAGAGCAGTTCGTCATAATTGTAGTCTTAAATGTAGTTCTCTAATACAAGCTGTTTCTGATTTGGATAATGCTTATCCAATTATAGCTTTTATAGATGCTGATACCGTAGCTCATCCTAATTGGTTACGAGAATTAGTTACCCCCCTCATTGATGATCAAGTTGGACTAACAACCGGAAACCGTTGGTATGTTCCCACAGGTAATTATTGGGGTTCATTAGTTCGCTACTCCGGTAATGTTTCTACTGTTGTGCAAATGTTTCTCTTTCAGATTCCTTGGGGTGGAACATTAGCTATCAAAACAGAAGTGTTAAACCGCATCAAACTTTTAGATAAGTGGGGAGAAGTATTAACAGATGATATGCTTCTTCATAAACTTATCAAACAACAGAAGTTACAAATTAAATTTGTTCCTTCTTTATTGATGCTAAATCGGGAAGAAAGTAGTTTACATAACTTACAAGAATCATTAAAACGTTTAATAATTGGTTCTAAACTTTATCACCCCCGGTGGTTAGCTATAGTCAGTGAAGCATATTCTAGTATTATTGTCCCCAATGTAGTCATTATCGTTATTTTTCGGCTATTATTTGAGGCTCAATGGGACGCTGCGGCTTTACTATTCTCCACCTATATTTCCTATACCATTGGCTTAGTCTTACTAATGCTATTGATGGAATTAGGAATACATCAAATCTTGCACAATCAAGGTGAAAAAATACCTAAACTATCGCCTTTAATTATCCTGAAAATGTTGATAGTAATTCCCTTAACACAGTGGATTTATGGGTTAATTATGCTATCTTCTTTGTGGACATCAAGTATTACCTGGCGGGGAATTACTTATCGCATTAAAGGACGTGAAAATATTCGGTTAATTGAATACCGTCCTTACCAATGGCTAGATCAACCAATTGATCCAAAAGCTTCTCTTTAGGGAATGGGGGAAATTTTTAGATATTTTATTTTCGCTTCAATATCTAAAAATTCCCCAATTCAAGAATTACTGAAAACTAGAGTATCACCAATATCAGGTCATCATTATGCACAATAAACCTCTTCGTATCGCCTTACAGCGGTTTCCGCTTTTATGAGGTACAAAGTTGAATCATGAAACTCTTGTAGTGCGGGCATCTTGCCCGCTAGATATGTACCTCATAACACCGGGAAGTGATGTATTTACAGGATTATACGCTCCATTCTTAATAGGAGTTTATGTTCAGGTGTAAAAATGTTTCTTTGTTTAAATACCCTCCTGGTTAAGACTAAAGAAGTTCCTACAGCTTCAACAGCTTCTCTTTCGGAAATGGGGGAAATTTTTAGATATTTTATTTTCGCTTCAATATCTAAAAGTCCTCATTTCAAGAATCATTGGAAACTAGAGTATCACCAATATTAGGTCATCATTATGCACAATAACCCTCTTCGTATCGCCTTATTTACAGGATTATACGCTCCATTCTTAATAGGAGTTTATGTTCAGGTGTGAAAATGTTTCTTTGTTTAAATACCCTCCTGATCAAGACTAAAGAAGTTCCTACAGCTTCAACAGCTTCTCTTTCGGAAATGAGGGAAATTTTTAGATATTTTATTTTCGCTTCAATATCTAAAAGTCCTCATTTCAAGAATCATTGGAAACTAGAGTATTACCAATATTAGGTCATTGTCATGAACAAGAAATCTCTTCGTATCGCCTTATTTACAGGATTATACGCTCCATTTTTAATAGGAGTTTCTGTTCAGGTATGAGAATGTTCTTTTGGTCAAAAAACCTCCTCATGAATGGTTGATAACCTCCCATTATTTTAACAGCTTCTCTATAGGGAAATCGGGAAATTTTTAGATATTTTATTTTCGCTTCAATATCTAAAAGTCCTCATTTCAAGAATCATTGGAAACTAGAGTATCACCAATATTAGGTCATCATTATGCACAATAAACCTCTTCGCATTGCCTTATTTACAGGATTATATGCTCCATTTTTAACAGGAGTTTCTGTTGCTGTACATCAACGAGTTCACTGGCTTTTAAAACAAGGGCATGAAGTTTTTCTAATTCACCCAGAAATTAATGATAAATACCCTAAACAAGTTGGTAATCGTCCCATGTCGGGAATAGAGGAACTAGAATCTTTTATCAATTTTTCTTCTTACTCATTTCCCACAGAACCACTGATATTTTATAAATCCTTACCTCAACCATTAAGCTATCGTCATTGGAGTGATACAAAATTACTTAATCACTTCCAACCTGATATTATTGTTGTGGAAGAAGCCCCACAAATGAGAGGTTTATATTCTGGTTTCTTACAAGGTTATGGACGTTCTGTGGGAGTGAAATATGCCAAAAAAACAAACACACCTATTATTTCCATTTTTCACACAGATATCATTGCCTATATCCAATATTACTTCGGTAATATGTTCTTTAATTTGGTGCGTCCTCTCCTACCAATTCTAGTTAAACAATTTAGTGAAACTTACGATTTGAGTTTATTTTCATCCCGTGAGCAATTAACTAAATACCAAAAACTAAAAGCTCAACGGAGTGAATATCTCCCCTATCAAGGAATTGATTGCGAGAAATTTCACCCCCGCAATATTTCTTATGATCCAATTCCTGATGATAAACGCCCAACTATTTTATTTGTAGGACGTATTACCGCAGAAAAAAATGTTAATCAACTTTTAGACATTTATCCGCTCATTGCTGACAAAATTCCTAATGTGCATTTAGTAATTGTGGGTAGTGGTCCCTTGGATGCAGAAATTCGCCGTCGGGCTGAAAAATTCCCCAATGGTGTCACAATTTGGGGTGAATCTCATGGTAAAGAACTTTTAGGTTGGTTTGCAAAAGCAGATATATTTGTCAACCCTTCTGTCACCGAAAATTTCTGTACCACAACCAACGAAGCCTTAGCTTCTGGAACTCCCGTAGTGGCTGTTGTTGCCCCTTCAACCGCTGAACAGGTAATTTCTGGAGTGAATGGTTTTCTAGCTGCACCTAATAGCCCTCAAGACTTTGCTCAAAAAGTCATCACAATTTTGGAAAATCCTGACCTCAAAAATCAATTGACTGCACAAGCTCGTCCTTCAATTCTGGAATTTGATTGGTCAGCTTGTACACAAAAGTTTGAAAACAAGCTCTACGAATTAGTTAACATCCGGGAAAAGAGAGATGTTATTTAATTATTAGTAAATTGGTCAAGCAGATTCTAAAAACTCCCAAAGTAGCTACTGATATCAAAATACCTCTGATCATGAGTGACAACTTCAGGAAATGGGTAAATTATCAAGCTATCTTTGACTAAAATAGGAGAAATTCAAAAAGCTTACAGCTTTAAAAGCTCTATTCCCCTATTTACTGGGAGTATCCACTGTTGAAAAAGGCGATCTACAAAAAGTGGATGCTCCCTACCTAATCCAAGAATAATCTTAATATTTACCAAAAAGCTTGGGCTGTAGAACCTTGTAAAATATCAGGATTATTTGAACTTTTTTGTCGTATTTGATGGGAACTAATTAAAGCGATCACCAGAGAATTCACATTTTTAACAATACTGGATAAAGTAATTTTCCTATTATCTATTAATGCCTCTAAAAAATCTAGCGATTTTGTCACCTCAGCAATTACCGCAAGTTTTTCTTGATCTTTATCTACTAAAACCAGATTGTAACTATGACTAGCAAAAACATAAGCTAATTGGTAGCCAATTCCATGTGCTGATCCTGTAATCAGCGCAGTTTTTTGTCGATATTTATGATGGTTTTCCATTTAATACAATGGTTAATTTAGATTTAATAAAGCAAAAATGTTCTTAGATGAACAGTATTGAAAATGACCTTTATCCCATTGCAATTAACAATATTACTCTCAAATAAAAAAATCTGTATTTCTGGATTCACTCTTTTTTCCTAACTTTGATAGCTACCGAAATTTTAGTTTCTATAAATGTGGTAGTGTCTATTGTCGCTCCTTCAACCCTTAAACAAGTATTTTCAGAAGTGCGGAATTCTTCTGATAACGTCAGGTTAGTCATACCCCTTTTGTAATATCTACCTTTTGATAGATGTTATTTAATTATTAGTAATAGAAATTTAAATTAGGTAATCGTTAATACCACATGAAGCATGAAATAAATTATTTAAAAAAACGCCAACTTGGCTACTGTGATAAAAAGACCCCTGCTAGAGTATTTAAGTAGTTGACCTGTGGGCTTTTAGGTTCTTAGTTTGAGATGCTGACAAAGCCAGCTTGTGATCAGTCTAAAGATTGCCTACTCCAACTGATCACAAGATTGCTATTGTTCTCAATCGTTCCTAAAACTCTTTATACCTCAGAAGTTTTACTTCTGGGGTTTTTGTTTTTATAGGAACACTTGGTAAGCGAAAAACTCAGTGGCTAATTTTCAACCCAAACATACTAATTATAAACTAGAATTTAAACCCACACGGAAAGTAAAACCAGGGCTATAAATCCGATTAACTCGTTCATATTGTTCACCCAGAATATTTTCTAGGTAAAAAGTTAGTCCCAAATTTTTACTGACAGGAATCCGGCCACTAAAATCTAAATTAAAGAAAGACGGTGCAAAATCTGTACTTCTTTCTCCCGGTAGATTTCTACTAAAAATAGAACGACGAGAACCACTATTATAAGTAGCATATAAATTGCCTTGCCACCCATTGTTTTGATAACCAATTCCAGTTTGCAGCAAAGAGTAGGGAATTAACCCTAACTGTAATCCTTTTTCAGTGCCAGTTTTGATTTGAGCATCTGTATAAGTGTAGTTGAGAAAAGTTGACCACTCACGGGCAATTTTTAATTGCAATGCAGCTTCTAAACCATTAGTATCAACTAAACCAATATTTTGCCATTTACCATTAATTACGCCCAAACGATTATCTAAACTATTCCCAAAATAAGTAAATTTTCCTAACAATTTTTCCGACAATCTCATATCTATTCCCGCAGTCCAAGTAGAACCAATTTCTGGTTTTAAATCTGGGTTAGGATTCCAATTATGAACCGTATCAAAAACATATAATTGATCCAACCCAGGATTGCGTTGCGCCCCTGCCCAACTTCCACGCAATGCAATAGCTGGATTAACAGCATAACTTAAACCAAAACTAGGATGAAAATAATTCCCAAATTGGCTATCAAAGTTTTGTCTTACTCCTAAATCAGTTTGGAAAGTATCGCTAATTTTCCAAGTATTCACAGCAAATAAAGCCGTATTTAAAACACTTCTATCTTCTTTTTCGTTTTTAGAAATTAGGGCAGGATTTGTACTAATAACATCACCAATTAAATCAGTATTTTTTAAATCCAACCCCCATCGTAATTGATTATTTGGAGTAATTTTCCATTCATGATCTATCCGAGTTTTGAATTGTTGAGTATCTAAAATTCCGGTTCTGTAAAATGTTGCCCCAGTTGGTCCATAAGTGCTAAAATAGTCTCGGTTATAACCCAATGTAGTTGTTAAATTAGAATTTTCTTCCTTACCAAGTCGAGTTTTCCAAGATAAGCCAAGATTTAAACCATCATGATCTAATCGGTCTTTTTGTAAAGGGAAACCGAAATAAATTAACCCCCGACGACTACTGAGTGTAGTTACATCTAAATTCAAAGAGTTTTTAGGATCTAAATCTATTCCGACACTACCAAAATAAGTGCTTGTAGCTGTATCAGCATTAAATAAATATCCCTGGGTATCACGATTTGCTGCACCAACAGGAACAAGATAACGGTTATCTATAAAAAATCTTTCAAAGCTAAAGTTGTATTTAACTTTATTCGTTGAACCCCCATAAGTTACCTGTTGATTATTTAAATTTAATGAGCCAAATTCTGCACTACCAGTTAATTTAGGTTTACCATAACCTTCTTTAGTAATGATATTGACAACTCCGCCAAAGGCTGAAGAACCATATAAGGAAGCAGCGGTACCGCTATATAATTCAACTCTTTCAATAGCCTCTACAGGAATACTATTTAAATCTGTTCCACCATGATATGTATTGATATTACTATTAATTGGTCTGCCATTAATCAGAAATACAGACTGATTAATTGAAGCTCCTCGATAGTATGTACCTGTGTGAATATCTGCACCATGTCCAACATCATTGATAGCAAAACCGGGCATTTTTTTTAAAACATCAGCAACGCTAGTTGCACCCTGTTTTTGAAGTTCTGCTTTTTCAATTACATAAGTAGGAGTAGATTCGGGAAGAATATCTTTTTCGCCAATGGTTTCTATAGATATATCCGGATCATTTGTAGGATTTAAATCTGGTTCTGGTGTAGGTTCTTGTTTAACTTCATTTACTGCTGGTTGTTGAGTTAATAATTCAGCATTTGTGGTGGGTAATTCGATTTCATTTAAACTAGGAATATCTGAATTTACTGCATTTTCATTATTTTGATTATCAGCAGCCACGACAGGAACAACTACCAGTAAACTTAGTAAAGAAACTGGCAGAAAAAAACAACTCTTATTCATATTTCTGAACTCACACCCGGTAACAACAATTACTGATTATGATTTTCTCGTATTAATAGCAACAATGTCAAAAGACAAGCTGTCATATTTGTTTGCAGACAAAAAACAAAGCATGAAGCTGATTATTTTCTGCCTCATGCTTTATTTATTTAAACTCCCCAGGCCGGATTCGAACCAGCGACCAATCGATTAACAGTCGATCGCTCTACCACTGAGCTACTGAGGAACGCTCTTAACTTTAGCTATAATAAACCGAAATCCAAATTAATGCAAGTGGTTTTGGCAAAATTTTTTAAATTTTTTTTGGTTGCTGCTGAAACCTCTCACTTTTAATACCCCAAACCCTTTCCAGCAGCGACATTCAGAGATTTATCAATTTTGAAATTTATAATCCCATGCGTAATTCCGTTAGTCTTTGTCTGGCTTTAGCATCAATTCCATTCATCAGAAATCTACTTTTAGGTTGTTTCTGTGACTGATACCTATGGCGCATCCGACAAACAGTAGTTTCCACTTCACCGCATAGCTGATGCGCTGACAACCATTCCGCACCATACCCTTGAACTGTTAACTGCTGCGCCCGATCTGATGTAGCGACAATCATGCGAGAAAGTAAAGATTGGGCTATTTGGTGACGGAGAGACGCACAGGTTTTTTCGATATATGTGTCTGCGGTCTGGCCAAAATCCGTATAATGTACTGTTAAAAAATCTGTAATAGTTTCTCTGTTGCTAGGAGTGTTTTGATATTGAGCATCAAACACCACCTGAGTGTCATAACCTTGGAAAGCACTATAATTAGTCATTGCTTCCACCAACTCACCCCGTGCAGCCTCAAGTCCGGCATAATCACGGGTTTTTATCAAGCAAGGCCAAGCGCCTATAATATTGTAACCGTCTACTAAGAGAACGGCCGGGACTATGGAACGAGACATGGTTTTTAATCACAATTATCTAGAGTTAACAAAAATCATTCATAAGACTTATATTAAATGAAGCATTGCTTGTAACCCCATGTTACAAAAAATAAAAAATGCTTCTTTCAATCAAAAATAGACCCTAAGATAGAAGCCATAATTCCGAAAACACCCCTAAAAATCAGGCTTCCTGAAGTTGTTTTCTCTAAAAAAATATTTTTTCCCAATCTGCAAAATTTTATAAGGGAAATGCCGAAAACCCTTGAAGATGTAGCTGACTTAGTCAGCTACATCTGTGCTTTAGACAAGGGATGAAGGCTAGAGGCTTTCCTTTATCCTGCATTGACATTAATTGAAAAATTTGAAATAATTTCAAATTTTAACTTACCTTTGGGGGTTAAAGTCCCCTGCTTCTACAAGCAGCGGGTTTTGCGTCGGGGTAAAATCCCCGTTGCAAAACGTAATTCTAAATTCTAAATTCTAAATTCTGCATTCTTTTAATCCATATTCGTGAGACAATTAAATTGTCAGCAAAGACATTAAAAACCTACCGGGGGACTCTCGGAAAGTTACGCTTGTCAGTTCGGCTTCGCTCACCGCAAGCAGAGATGATTCTGCCAGTAATGGCAAACAGGATCAGGGCAAGAACCCAAATGTTTAAGGCAATGCCTGAAGCTGGGATAACTGAGAGATATAGACTGAAACTCTCTATAGAATCCCCGCGTCTTTAGACCGGGGAGTGTCAAATTTCGCTATAGTAAAAAACCAGATACCTATACAGCATCCTGTATTCTGGCATCTGGTCAAAAATTTCTCAAAATTAGGGCTTTTACTTCTTCTTCTTTTTTCTTCTTCCTTCTTTCTTCTTCTTTTTTCTGACTCGGTGACTCCTGACTCGGTGACTCCTACTAAACCTAATGGTGTACTTGAATTAATCGCTGTTTGAGCCGTTCTGCCGCACCGGAATCAACTAAACCACCTTTTTCCAATAAAAAAGCACCATCACAGTAATTTAACTCTTCTAACCGATGAGTTACCCACAAAGCCGTAATCCCGCGACTTTTAACTAAATTACGCACACTAGCTACTAAATCGAGTTGACTATCTGGATCTAGTAAAGCAGTGGGTTCATCTAATAATAAAACATCACAGTGACGAGCGATCGCTCCAGCAATAGCCACCCGTTGTTTTTGTCCCCCAGAAAGGGCGTAAATAGGTCGTCGCTGTAGAGACAATAAATTTACTGCCCCTAAAGCTTCCTCAACCCTAGCCTTCACCATAGCAGGTTGTAACTTTTCCGCCACCAAACCAAAAGCCACATCTGCACCAACCGTTGGCATGACCAATTGATGATCAGGATTTTGGAACACAAAACCAACAGGAGGTGAAACCATAACTTCCCCAGATTGAGGAGCTAACAAACCTGCTATTAATCTCAGAAGCGTAGATTTACCACTGCCATTTGTCCCCAGAAGCATCCAAAACTCACCTTTAGGTACTTGAAGAGAGCAAGATTTGATCACTTGCTCCCCATTAGGCCAAAAGAAGTTTAAATTATTAACTTCAATGCCCACTGCTGTCATGTTTACACCTTGGGTTACTCAGCAGTAAAAGCAGCAAAGCCAGGTGGTTTACCACTGCTAGTAGCTGCACTATCTTTTTGGATAATCTGGACTCCCGAAATTTCACTAGCACGAACAGCAATTTTTTTCTCTGTTTTGCCTTCGCAATTGAGTTCCACAAGATCAGGATTGCCAGAGCGCATGGCTGCCAAAATTAGCTGATAAACAGCTTCGGCATCTTCAGTAGACTTGCGTTGTACTGATATAGGGAAAGCAGTATTTCTGATGCTTAAGTCAATGGTAAACATTTAGAATTAATGAATTTTCACTTTAAAACCCATTCTAGCGTCATTAGTCAGTTGTCAGTTGCTAAGAAATTTTTCCCTACTTTCCTACCTTCCAATTCTCAAATAAAATTTTTTTTCTCGTCCACTGGCAAAATTAGAGATTTTCACCTATTATGATAGAAAGCGTAAAAAATTGTAAACTAGATTGACAATCTGGTTAATTTTGTGTAGGCGGCTCATATTCGCCATCTATAAACGCATAAAATCCGTAATTATAAAACATTTTGGAGATTTGCTCTCATGACCATCGCAGTTGGACGCGCCCCCAGTAGAGGGTGGTTTGACGTATTAGACGACTGGCTAAAGCGCGATCGCTTCGTATTCGTAGGTTGGTCAGGAATATTATTATTCCCCTGTGCCTTCCTCGCATTAGGCGGTTGGCTGACCGGTACAACATTCGTCACTTCCTGGTACACCCACGGACTAGCATCTTCTTACTTAGAAGGAGCTAACTTTCTAACAGTAGCAGTATCCACACCAGCCAACAGCATGGGGCATTCCCTGTTGTTCCTGTGGGGTCCTGAAGCTCAAGGTGACTTCACCCGTTGGATTCAACTCGGTGGTTTGTGGCCTTTCGTCGCCCTACATGGCGCATTCGGTTTGATTGGCTTCATGCTACGCCAATTTGAAGTAGCCCGTCTCGTCGGTCTGCGTCCTTATAACGCTCTTGCTTTCTCCGGTCCTATCGCCGTATTCGTCAGCGTGTTCCTGATGTATCCTTTAGGACAATCTAGCTGGTTCTTTGCACCTAGCTTTGGAGTAGCCGCAATTTTCCGTTTCCTCCTATTCCTACAAGGTTTCCACAACTGGACACTCAACCCCTTCCACATGATGGGTGTAGCGGGAATCTTAGGTGGAGCTTTACTTTGTGCCATTCATGGTGCGACAGTAGAAAACACCCTATTTGAAGATGGTGAAGGATCAAACACTTTCCGCGCCTTCAACCCCACCCAAGCTGAAGAAACCTACTCCATGGTGACAGCAAACCGTTTCTGGTCACAGATTTTCGGAGTTGCTTTCTCCAACAAACGTTGGTTACACTTCTTCATGTTGTTTGTCCCTGTGACAGGCTTGTGGATGAGTTCCATTGGTATCGTTGGTTTAGCATTAAACCTCCGGGCTTATGACTTCGTTTCCCAAGAATTACGGGCAGCCGAAGACCCAGAGTTTGAAACTTTCTATACCAAAAACATTTTACTAAACGAGGGTATCCGCGCTTGGATGGCTCCTCAAGATCAACCCCACGAACAGTTCGTATTCCCAGAAGAAGTATTACCACGCGGTAACGCTCTCTAACTCTGGAATTTACCTGAATTTATCTTTGTTAGTTAGCCCTCACCTCAATGGTGGGGGTTTTTTATGGCAGAAATTGAAATCAGGGTATTGCAAATTTTCGCAGTTGTGTTATAGTAGTCTCAGGTTACAAGACCAAAGCATTTTGCTTTGCCCCTTTTGAAATTAAGACCGTTTAGGCAATAAGGAGGTGATGCCCATGATAGAAAGTAGTATACCCATGGGTCGTCAAGTTGCAGTTAGCCGGCTGTGTGCCGGGGCTGTTCTCTAAAAGTTAGCTTTAGTTCTCTTGAGATACTAAGTTAGCTCAACTAACTAGGCTTAACATCGGAGTTCCTTCCGGCAGTCTGGTTGCAACTTGAAGACCCGCTAGACCGCCCTGACTTAGATTATCTGATCTAAGTCAGGGCGGATAGTTTTTAAGGGTGGTTTTTGGTTGAAACAAGTACACAACCGAGTCAGTGAATTAACTATTTAAAAAGCCGAAAAAGCTTGTTTGATCTAATTTTTTGATTTTGTTTTATGGTACTAAGTAGTAATTTTTAACCAGTAGCATAAGGCAATATTTAGATATTTGCTGACAACAATTTGCAACGTAATACTGTAAATTATTGTTGTGGAACATTTGTTAGCGATCGCCTATCATTTATATTTGTCAGGTTTTTGGAGTGAAAACAAAACAGCTATTGCGAACAAATGATAATTAATGTGGAAAGGTTTTGATTGAAAGTATATTTCAAAACCTGTCTAAATTCTTCAATGCCGAAGCTTATTCGCTAATCTTCAGTGTAAGAAAAGCTCGATATGAGTTTAAAGAAGTCAAATCTACTTGGTGTAACTGATAATATACTACTAGAAAAATTGACATCTACTTAATCAAGAAATCTTATGTTGATTATTAGAAAAAACTATAATATAATGGCAGGATATGGTCAAAAAGTTTTTGCATAAGTTAATTGCATGGAAGTTTAACGATTAATTAATCAATTGTTAGCCTTGTGAAAGCTATGATTGTGGCATTGGTGTCAGCCATGCCTATTACACAGGTTTCAACAAGACTTCGCGTTTGTAAACAGTTAGCTATAGCGAACTCAAGTTATCCATATAAGGTGTGAGGAGAAAAGGAAAAATGTCTAATATTTTGTGGAAATCCCTGGTGGTTAGCCCAGCAATTTTGGGAGCAGCGTTGTTAGTATCTTCAACAGCGATAGCCGCACCAAGTACCACCAAGGGAGCATCATCAATTGAAACTTCCTCTACAGCAGAAGTTTCCCAACAGCCAGCAGTATTGGCGACAGAAACCAAAGAAGCTCAAGTTTTAGCTCAGGTCAACCGCTACAGCAACGAAAACAATACTTCCTTAAATCAGGTAACATCAGTTTCCCAATTCTCTGATGTGCAACCTACAGATTGGGCATTCCAAGCTTTGCAGTCCTTGGTTGAACGCTACGGCTGTATTGCGGGTTATCCCAATGGCACATTTCGTGGTAATCGGGCTTTAAGCCGTTACGAATTTGCGGCTGGTTTGAATGCTTGTTTAGATCGTGTGAATGAATTGATTGCCACCGCAACGGCTGATATGGTGACAAAACAGGATCTAGCAACATTACAGCGTTTGCAAGAAGAGTTTTCTGCGGAATTGGCAACCTTACGCGGACGGGTAGATGCTTTAGAAGGACGGACTGCTGAATTAGAAGCGAATCAATTCTCCACTACCACTAAATTAAAAGGTGAAGCTATTTTTGCTGTCACTGATACTTTTGGCAGTGAAACAGGCAAAGCTAACCGGGCAGTATTCCAAGACAGAGTCCGTTTAGGCTTGGAAACCAGCTTTACGGGTAGAGATGTGTTGACAACCCGTCTAGCTGCTGGTAATGCCACAGGCTTTGATTTAAAAGACAAGAATGGTAATTCTATTGCTGGTTCTCAAGTACCTGGCAACGGAGTCGGTACACAAACCTTTGAAGTCGGTAGCACTGGAGCTAACAGCGTTAAAATTGACAAATTAACTTATGAAGCTCCTCTAGGACCTGCAAGAGTTTATCTTTCAGCTAGTGGTGGGCAACATAGTGATTATGCGGCTGTTAACAATCCTTACTTCTTTGATAAAACAGATGGTGGTAAGGGGGCTTTAAGTACCTTTGCTTCTGAAAACCCCATCTACCGGATTGGTGGTGGTTCTGGTATTGCCTTGAATGTCCCGTTTGGTAAACCTGGTAGTAGTTTCTTGAAACCAAGTTCGATCACATTAGGTTACTTGGCTTCAAATAACTCGGTCTCAAATGCTGCTAGTCCTGCCCCAAGTAATGGCTTGTTCGACGGTAACTATGCGGCTTTAGGTCAGTTGAACTTTAATGTTGGTAATCGCGTTGCTTTGGCTGCAACCTATGTGCATGGTTATCAAAAAGCAGGTAGCACCTTATTTGATTCAGGATTTGATGGTGGTGCTTTAGTAGGCACTGCACAAGCGAATACTTTAGGCGTTAATTCGGCAACAGGTGCTGCTAGTGCCTCTTCCAGCAACTCCTACGGTATTTCCGCAGCTATCAAGCCTAGCGATAAACTCTCTTTGAGTGGTTTCGTTTCCTACCATGATGTTACAGGCTTTGGAGCTAATGATGATAAAGAAGCTTGGAGCTATGGTGCAGGTTTAGCTTTACCTGATTTTGGTAAGAAAGGTAACGTCTTGGGTATCTTCGGTGGCGCTCAACCTTACTCACTAGGTGCGACTGGTAGAGAGACTCCATACCAAGTAGAAGGCTTCTATAAGTATCGCGTTTCTGAAAATGTATCCGTAACTCCTGGAGTTATTTGGATGACATCTCCTGGACAAAATAATACCAGTAATGATGCCTTTGTTGGTACACTCAGAACAACTTTTAGCTTCTAAATAGTTAAAAGTTTGTTGATAAGTTTCAACGTGATTTGACCCTGCCTCATGGCGGGGTTTTTTTGTGGAGAGAAAAACCCCAGTTAAGAACCGGAGTATACTGGAAAAGAGATTAACTGTAAGGTTTTGCTCAACTTCATGCTTCAACTTTCATCTTGGATTATTACTTGTGGAACTATCATGTAAATCTGAATACGCAATTTTGGCGTTATTAGAGATGGCTACTCATTACGAAAACGGTGAACCGATGCAAATTCGGCAAATCGCTCTGCAACAAAAGATACCTGATCGCTATTTGGAACAACTGTTAGCAACTTTGCGGCGGGGGGGTATAGTTAAAAGTCAACGGGGTTCAAAAGGCGGCTATTTATTGGCGCGAGAACCTCGGAAAATTAGTATCTTTGAGATTTTAGAATGTTTGGAAGGTTTAGATGTGCAGACTGGTGAACAAAATACTAATCCCACAAGGTTAGATAATTCTGTGGTGTCAGAAATTTGGCAAGAAGCACGTCAGGCGGCAAATTCAGTGTTACAAAATTATTCGCTTCAGGATCTTTGTGAAAAACGGGATTCCCGGAAGCAGTTGGATATCATGTACTACATTTGAAGGCATAAAAATTTATCATGCGGATTGTTGAAAATATTACGGAGTTGGTGGGGCGGACACCTCTAGTTAAGCTAAACCGGATTCCTCAAGAATTAGCTTGTGTGGCTACAATTCTCGTGAAATTGGAAAGTATGAACCCTTCGTCATCGGTGAAAGACCGCATTGGGGTAAGTATGATTACTGCGGCTGAGAAGGAAGGATTAATTGCCCCTGGGAAGACGATTCTGGTGGAACCAACATCGGGAAATACGGGCATTGCTTTGGCAATGGCAGCGGCGGCCAAGGGGTATCAATTAATTTTAACAATGCCGGAAACGATGAGTGCGGAACGGCGGGCGATGTTAAGGGCTTATGGGGCCCAATTGGAACTCACGCCGGGAATTGCGGGGATGAGTGGGGCGATTCGGCGGGCGCAGGAGATTGTGGATAGAACACCATACTCTTATATGTTGCAACAGTTCCGCAATCCGGCTAATGCCCAAATTCATCGGGAAACTACAGCGGAGGAAATTTGGGAGGATACGGATGGATTGGTGGATATGATTGTGGCGGGTGTGGGGACTGGAGGGACGATTACTGGGGTCGCGGAAGTTTTGAAAGCCCGGAAACCAAGTTTTCAGGCGATCGCTGTAGAACCAGCTAATAGCCCGATATTATCGGGAGGTAAACCGGGTCCCCATAAAATTCAGGGCATTGGGGCGGGTTTTATTCCCCAAGTGTTAAAGTTAGAATTGATTGATGAGGTAATTACGGTTACTGATGAGGATGCGATCGCCTTTGGTCGCAAATTAGCCAGGGAGGAAGGATTATTGTCTGGAATCTCCACTGGTGCAGCCCTTTGTGCGGCGGTTCGGGTCGCCCAACGTCCAGAAAATCAGGGACGCTTAATTGTGATGATTCAGCCTAGTTTCGGTGAGAGATATTTAAGTACACCTTTATTCCAAGACCTAGAAGCGAAAACCGCAACTAGTACCAATTAACAATCTATTGGATTCATGTCCGATTTTAACCACTACGATACCCTCAAAGTTAGTAATCATGCCAGTCAAGCGGAGATCAAACAAGCTTATCGCCGCTTGGTGAAAATTTTTCATCCTGATAGTAATCAAGACATTACAGATAATGAGCAAATTATTCGTGTTAATGCTGCCTATGAGGTTTTAAGTGATAGTAAAAGTCGTCTTGATTATGATGAAAAACTTCGTCACAGTCAGCAACAATTTCATCATGTTCGCCAAAAACGAGCAGAATCTGCCCAACAAGATTACAAAGCAGCGAGGAAAACTAGAAAAGATATTGATGAAAATATTGAGGAATGGATACGTTTAGTTTATAAACCAGTAAATCGGATACTTTGTACAATTCTTAATTCTTTAGAATCACAAATTGAGGAATTAGCAGCAGATCCTTTTGATGATGATCTTTTAGACGAATTTCAAGATTATTTAGCATCCTGTCGGGAAGATTTGAAGGACGCACAAATTAAGTTTCGTTCTTTGCCAAATCCTGCTAGTTTTGCAGCAGCAGCAGCCCATATTTACTATTGTATGAGTCAAGTGGGAGATGGAATAGAGGAATTAGCGTACTTCCCATTAAGCTATGATCATCGCTATTTGCACACGGGACAAGAGTTATTTCGGATAGCTAAAAGATTGTATCGGGAAGCGCAAGAGTCGGTTAGTTGATGAGATGATCGTAAGAGTCGTTTAATTACTAAGTAGGTTGGGGTTGAAAATTGTCTTTATGACAAGATAACAGGGAAGAGGTTTTGGGTAATTTGACTTTTTGTTATGGTTTTTTTCCGTTTACTTACTTATCTATTAAACCGAAATATTGCTTATTTTTTTAACAATATAATAATTCCCATTCTATCGGGTTAGAAGCGGAAATAATTAAACGCAGATGGACGCAGATGGACGCAGATAATTTTGTAGTTAATTAGAGGATGTTTGAAAAGTTTTTAATGTATAAACTGACCCCTCTCCAAACCTCTCCCCTGCAAGGGGAGAGGCTTTAAAACCCCCATTCCCTTGTAGGGAAGGGGGGTAGGGGGGTTAGGTTTTTGGAGATTATGGGTTTCATATAATACTTTTCAAACAACCTCTTAGACTAGGAAATGCTATATGATTTATACTAATCTTTTTTCTTCTCTGTTGGTGTCTAGCCATGACTGATCAAGAACTGCTGCAAATCATTGAAAAAGCTGCTAGAAACAAAGAAACTACATTAGACCTCAGTAACAATCAACTGACAAGATTGCCAGAAGCCATTAAACAATTATCTCAACTCGAAAAACTCGATTTACGTGGGAATCAGCTAAATATTCCCGCGGAAATTTTAGGGAGCAGTTGGGATAGCTTAGGTAAACCGTCACAGATTCTCACCTACTATTTCTCTCTGGAAACCGAGGAGAAACAACCTCTCAATGAAGCTAAGGTATTGCTAGTTGGTCAAGGAACTGTGGGTAAAACTTCCCTAGTTAAACGACTGATTAATAACACATTTGATGCCAACGAAAGCAAAACCCAAGGCATCAATATTGAAAAGTGGGATTTAGAAGTTAATGGGCAAAACATTCGACTAAGTAGAACGGCTTGAATAATTCAAAGTTTGTAGTGAGGAATTTATTCCTCATTTGAGGGCTGAAGCCCTTACTACGAAATCATCTCCAGATTTTTTACATTACTTAATCTACTTTGATTTATTTTCGTCTACTTACTTAAATATATGGGATTTTGGTGGACAGGAAATCATGCACGCTACCCACCAATTTTTTCTCACTAAACGGAGCCTTTATTTGCTGGTAATTAATGCCCGTGAAAATGAACAACAAAATAGATTGGAATATTGGCTAAAAATTATTCAGAGTTTTGGCGGTGATTCCCCGATTATTTTAGTTGGCAATAAAATTGATGATCATCCTTTGGATCTTGATCAAACTGGCTTACGCAAAAAATACGAAAATATTAAAGATATAGTTCCTATTTCTTGTAAAACTGGAGCAGGTATAGAAAATTTATTATTAATTATTAAACGCGAACTTGCTAATTTAGAAGGCATTAACGAACCTTTACCTAAAAGTTGGTTTCAGGTAAAAACCCATTTAGAAAAGATGAAAAAGGACTATATTCTTTACCACGAATATCAAAGTATTTGCCAGGATCAAGAAATTAATGAAAAACTTAAACAATCTACTTTAATTGAATTGCTGCATCAACTGGGTATTGTTCTCAATTTTAGAGATGATTTCGGCTTAAAAGGTGTTCCGGTGCTTAATCCAGAATGGGTAACAAATGGTGTTTATAAAATTCTCAATGACAATTTATTAATGACTCAATTTCGGGGTATATTGACATTTCAAGAACTAAAAAGAATTTTAGATCCTGTTAAATATCCCGACGATAAGCCAGAATTTATTATCAAAATGATGGAGAAGTTTGAACTCTGTTTTCCTTTGGATAATAGAGATAAATATCTCATTCCTGACTTGTTACCAAAAGAAGAACCTGCAACTGGGGAATGGGAGAATGTTCTGGCTTTTGAATATCATTATAATATTTTACCTAGCAGCATTATTTCCCGTTTTATTGTAAGAATGCACCATCAAGCAGATAAAAAAACTTGGTGGCGAAGTGGTATTGTATTAAAATCTGGCAACAATCGAGCATTATTAAAAAGTGATCAAGAAGACCGCAAAATCTTTATTTTTATTAGTGGTAATAGTTCCACCCGCAGAGAGTTACTCGCAATAATTCGTTCTCAGTTCGATAGTATTCATCAAACTATTAAAGGTTTAGAAGCGAAAGAAAAAGTACCAATTCCCGGATATTCTGGTATATTTGCAGATTATAAAAATTTACTGGTTTATGCAGAGAGAAATTCACCTTACATTCCCGAAGGACTAACAGAAACATTTAATGCGCTAGAACTGCTAAATGGGATTGAATCAGAAGCAGAAAGACGAAAACGCCAAAATCGTGGGATAATAGGATCACAAAAACCACCCGAACCGACTGTGCCACAAAAACCTGAAAAACCAACTATTTCTTCTGCTGAACGGGGTATTGCTTTGGCTATGGCTTTAGCAGTATTAATAACTTTTATCGTCCTGATTCTCAACCCTAGAAGTATGAATGGTAGTGCTTTAGCTATTGTAAGATTTTTAGCATCTGCATTTGCTGGTATTGCCGGTTATTTAGTTTCTGGTGATCTTGGTTTAAAATCTTCAATACCTTTTATGAGGACAAAAACCCAGGTTAAAGCCACAGGAGCATTTGCAGCATTTATTTTAGTATTTCTACTTTTTTATATGGGTGTTCCTACTTCCGAAATAACACCACAACCAACCCCCACACCTTGATGAAAATCCTCATATTAACCGATAGGATAACATCCCGGATTAACTGCATGAATAAATTCACTCCCCGCTAGTGGTCTTCCCCGTTTATAAGCTGCTTCTTGAGGTTGTCCCCAACCTAATTGTAAAATGATTTCTAGAAAGTTCGGATTTTCCCATTTTAATAAAGTTGCCCATTCTGTTCTTTGGACAATTCTTTCTACATCTACTTTTACAATTTTTTGATGTTGTTTACCATTACTAAAACTTAAATATAAATCCATTTCTTCTGTCACGAAATACCAAAATTCTAAAATTGTATCTTTGGCAGGTTTCAATATTTCTAAATCACTTTCTAAAGCGATTAATTCAGTATCAATTTCTGGATAATGCAGATTTTTACCTTTAACAGTCATATCTTTCCAGATAATTCCAGAAACTTGATTTTCTCGTTGATATTCATGAATAGAGGTTTTAAAATCTTGGTAGGCCGTGAATCTTTGCAGTCCGTCGGTTCTGACAAACTGATCTATAAATGGATTACCAGAAACAGTTACATCTAACTTTAAACGTTCACCTTTTAAGCAAGCTTGGCGTTCGGTTGCCAATATCTGAATTAACTCTTGGGTATTATAAATATTTGACATCAGAACAAGACCTAATTAGTGATCAATCATCAGTTATTAGTCAGTTAGTTATGACACTAATTATTAATTTTGTGTCAGATGGTAATCAAGATTGATTGAAGATTTAATTATTATCTCTTGATAGCAATAGAAATGCCGTATCAGAACCGACTATTTGTTTCATTGTTCATCCCATAGTAATGAATGTCGACATTATTCTATTTTACCTTGAGGAGTAGAATTAGGTTTATGGTCAAGAAAAAGCCCAATTCTCAAGAATCAGGGCTGAACAAGCAGAACTCAAAATTGCACAATTAGCTGAATGCTTAGGATTAACAAGTATAAAATCAGACTCACGCTAAAACTTAACCGCAAAAAAGCCTAATAATGATGATCTTATTAATTTAAGTAAGTTAACGCCTTATGTGAGTTAGAGTAACAAAAAAAGAAAGGGAAACTACAAGATCAAGGTAAAGACATTTTATGAAATTTATGCTTCAATTATTGGATAATCCATTTTGGGCATTAGTAGGAAAAGAAATTAATCAAATTTTACGCAATAGACAATTCAGCAGTGAGACTGCGTTGCTTTCGTGCCTGTACTCGTCTGGAGAAAACTTAGCCATAACCTTAAAATATTTACTTGCTATTTGTATATGGCTATTGTTTAATCAAATAAAGGAAACAACAATGGGAGGGACTTATATTTGCTAACAAACTATGTATATAAGCTACGTCCTAATATTAGTCAATCCGATAAAATGGACGGTTGGCTAGATATGCTCCGGTCTACTTACAATTGGAGTTTGGCTGACAGAATAGCTCAATACAACCAGCAATTTATTCAAGGTGACTATTGTGATATTAGGACTAAAGCAGAAGCTTGTCCATTAACTTGTTTTGTCAGTAAAAATGGAGCAAGTGGAGAGCCGTGGAAGGATGTTAAAACCGATAAAAATGGCAACATCAAAAACCCTCGACGCAGTGCTGGTGATATTCAAATAACGGCATTACCATATCTAAAAAAAGCTAGACCTTGGTTTGCTGAGATTGATTCTACAGTCCTACAGCAAAACGTCAAACGCCTTGACACTGCCTATAAAAACTTTTTTGAAGGGAGAGGGTTTCCTAAGTTTAAAAACCGGAGTAATTTTACCTCTTTTACTTACCAGATGGGCGTAAAAGCTCAAGGGAATAAAATCTATCTTCCTAAGTTGGGATGGCTGCGGTTTTTCAATTCTCGCTCAATACCAACAGGCTTTACTATCAAAGCTGCCACATTAAGAAAGCGTCAAGATGGTTGGTATGTCTCAATTAGAATTGAAGATAAAACCATACCAGACTATGTAAAAAAACCGCTAAACGAAGTTAAAGCCTCGACTCCGCTCGGCTTTAACCCTGAGCGAAGTCGAAGGGTTAATTCTATTCTTGGTTGTGACTTAGGAATAACTAAACTTGTCCATTTCTCCGACAGACATCAAATTGATAATCCTAGATTCTCAACCAACAAAAAAGCTAGACGCACTTTAAAAATTAGACAGCGACGGATTAATCGTAAAGTCAAGGGTAGTAAGAATCGTAAAAAAGCAGCTAATAAGGTAGGACGGTTTCACAAAAAGATTACAGATAAAAGGACTGCTTATCAATGGAGTGTTGCTAATACAATAGTTTCTAGAAAGGTTGATGCTATTGCTTTAGAAGATTTAAATGTCTCCGGTATGTTGAGGCGTTGCCAAGTTAAGACCGATGAAAAAACTGGAAGATTTTTAAAGAATGGGCAATCTAGAAAAAAAGGATTAAACCGTTCTATTTCTGATGCAAGTTGGAGTGATTTAATTTTAAAAATTGAGTATCTCGCTGTAAAGCAAGGAAAAGTTGTAATTAAGATTAATCCTAAATACTCCAGTCAAGAATGTAGGAATTGTGGGCATACTGATAAGTCAAATCGTGATGGTGAGAAATTCATTTGTACTGAATGTGGATATCACGAACACGCTGATATTGGTGCTGCTAAAACGATTAGAGATAGAGCTTTGGAAATAGTACCCGGGGACTCCGCGAAACTTGCTGTTTAACAGCTAAACGCCCAGAAGATGAGCCAGTGCGGTCTTGGGGTTTCCCCAAGTAGAGCAACTGGCGGTATCAGCACGCACTTTTGTGCAAACGTACTGAGTCTGGGAACCTGTGTGAACAGGATATTAGGATTGTAAAATCTTAAGAATCCCCGCGTCTTTAGACCGGGGAGTGTCAAACACAAACTTGATACGATTCCAGCCCATTTACCAGAAATTTTTGTCAATGACAAGATTAAAAAAAAAGAAGTTGGGAATCTCAGATAGAATATTTCTCTGTCCTCTTGGTGCATAACTTCCATGACCACATTTGGTGAAAATCCCTTTTCCCCCCAAGAAATAGCCTCAGAAGGCATAAAACCAGAAGAATATACCGAAATCGTCCGCCGCTTAGGCCGTCACCCCAACAAAGCCGAACTAGGAATGTTTGGGGTGATGTGGTCAGAACATTGCTGTTATAAAAATTCCCGTCCATTACTCAAACAGTTTCCCACCACCGGACCCCGCATTCTTGTCGGACCCGGTGAAAATGCCGGAGTTGTGGATATCGGCGACGGACTACAATTAGCGTTTAAAATAGAATCCCATAACCACCCTTCCGCCGTTGAACCATTTCAAGGTGCAGCTACCGGAGTAGGGGGGATATTAAGAGATATCTTTACCATGGGGGCGCGTCCCATAGCCTTATTAAATTCTTTGCGCTTTGGAGATTTGAATGATCCCAAAACCCAAAGATTGTTTGCAGGCGTAGTGGCGGGCATAAGCCATTATGGTAACTGCGTTGGAGTGCCGACTGTAGGTGGTGAAGTCTATTTTGACCCCGCTTACTCGGTCAATCCCCTGGTCAACGTCATGGCACTGGGTTTGATGGAAACGGCGGAAATTGTTAAATCAGGGGCTTCAGGCTTAGGAAATCCCGTGCTGTATGTGGGTTCAACCACCGGACGGGATGGCATGGGCGGCGCAAGTTTTGCCAGTGCGGAATTGACTGAGGAATCAATGGATAACCGTCCCGCTGTGCAAGTAGGAGATCCATTTGTCGAAAAGTCTTTGATTGAAGCTTGTTTAGAGGCATTTAAAACCGGGGCTGTAGTTGCGGCACAGGATATGGGGGCTGCGGGTATCACCTGTTCCACTTCGGAAATGGCTGCAAAAGGTGGTGTGGGGATTGACTTCGATTTAGATAAAATTCCGGTGCGGGAATCGGGAATGATTCCTTATGAATACCTGCTTTCGGAATCTCAAGAACGAATGTTGTTTGTGGCCGAAAAAGGACGAGAACAGGAATTAATTGATATTTTCCACCGTTGGGGACTGCAAGCGGTGGTTGCGGGGACTGTAATTGCAGAACCCATTGTCAGAATTTGGTTTGAGGGGAAAATAGCTGCCGAAATCCCGGCTGATGCTTTGGCGGAAAATACGCCTTTGTATGAAAGAGAATTATTAACAGAAGCCCCGGAATATGCCCAAAAAGCATGGCAATGGACAAGTGATAGTTTACCTGTTTGCAATGCTGCGGGTATTGAAATTGCAGGAAGTCTGCAAAGTTGGAATCAGATTCTATTGACTTTGCTAGATACTCCTAGCATTGCTTCTAAAAGCTGGGTTTATCGTCAATATGATCATCAAGTTCAGAATAACACCGTATTGTTACCCGGTGGTGCTGATGCGGCTGTGATTCGTATCCGTCCCTTAGAAGCACCCCAAAATCCAAAATCCAAAATCCAAAATCTCAAATCCGGCGTTGCAGCTACGGTAGATTGTAATTCTCGTTATGTTTATCTTGATCCTTATGAGGGGGCAAAGGCAGTAGTCGCGGAAGCTGCCCGCAATCTTAGCTGTGTGGGTGCTGAACCCATCGCTGTGACGGATAACCTCAATTTTGGTAGTCCAGAAAAACCCATTGGTTATTGGCAATTAGCGTCCGCTTGTCGGGGTTTGAGTGAGGGTTGTCGGGAGTTGGGAACGCCGGTAACTGGGGGGAATGTCTCTCTCTACAATGAAACTTTTGACGCGGAAGGTAATCCCCAACCAATTTATCCGACTCCGGTTGTGGGTATGGTGGGATTGATTCCTGATTTAACCAAAATTTGCGGACAAGGTTGGCAAAATGCAGATGATATAATTTATCTTCTAGGTTTATCAATTCAATCCAAAATCGAAAATCCAAAATATAAAATAGAATTGGGTGCTTCTGAATATTTGGCAACTATTCATAATACGATCGCTGGTAAGCCCCCTAGAATTGATTTTGATTTAGAACGACTGGTACAAAAAGCTTGTCGTGAGGGTATTCGCGCTGGTTGGGTAAATTCTGCCCATGATTCGGCTGAGGGTGGTGTGGCTGTTGCTATAGCGGAATCTTGTCTTTCTGGGAATTTGGGGGCGGAAATTAATTTCCCAATTAGTGCAAATCACGATTCCCGTTTTGATGAAGTTCTTTTTGGTGAAGGTGGGGCGAGAATTTTAGTTTCTGTGAGTGGAGAAAACCAAGAAAAATGGGAATCCTATTTACACCGAACTCTTCCAGAGAATTGGCAAAAACTGGGAACAGTAACTAATTCCGGTAATTTAGAGATTTTAACCGCAGATAACCATAAGTTACTCCAGGTTAGTCTCGAAGATATGAGCGATCGCTATTCTCAGGCAATCTCTAAACGTCTCGCTATCTACACCAATACCTAATCAACAGCAAAAATCAAGGTTTGAATACGAAAATTCACAATTCGCACTTGATTCTTAACCAATTTACGGTACTGTTTTAATGGATGGTTAAAGATTTGTTAAGAAGAAGGAGTCAGGAGTCAGGAGTCAGGAGTCAGGAGTCAGGATAAAAATTAATTATTCCCAATTCCCAATTCCCAATTCCCAATTCCCAATCACCAATCACCAATCACCAATTCCTAGTTCCCACTGAATCGACACCCCACCAGGAGCAATACCAGCATGATTCCCCTTAATTCCGTTACCTCGGATGAAAACGCCTGTGACAAGCCAGAAGAAGCTTGTGGTGTGTTTGGCATTTATGCCCCAGAACAAGACGTTGCTAAATTGACCTACTTTGGATTGTATGCTCTTCAGCATCGGGGTCAAGAATCTGCTGGAATTGCTACCTTTGAGGGTACGCGTGTCCACCAGCACAAAGATATGGGTTTGGTGTCTCAAGTCTTTAATGAAATCATTTTAGATCAATTACCCGGAAATTTGGCAGTTGGTCATAATCGCTATTCCACTACCGGTTCTAGTCGCAAAGTTAACGCCCAACCCGCTGTAGTCGAAACTCGGTTGGGTTTATTAGCTCTAGCACATAATGGTAATTTAGTCAATACCGTAAAATTGCGAGAAGAGTTACTCAAAGATAAGTTTAACTTAATCACGACCACGGACTCGGAAATGATTGCTTATGCGATCGCTCAAGAAGTCAACGCTGGTGCAGATTGGGTAACAGGGGCTATGAGTGCCTTTCATCGTTGCGAGGGTGCATTTAGTCTGACTATTGCCACACCTGATGGTATAATGGGAGTCCGTGACCCCAACGGCATTCGTCCCTTAGTCATTGGTACTTTAGATAGTAACCCAGTCCGTTATGTTCTCGCTTCCGAAACCTGCGGTTTAGATATTATCGGTGCGGAATATCTGCGTGATGTTGCCCCTGGAGAATTGGTTTGGATCACTGAAACTGGTTTAGAATCATTTCAATGGCATCAACAATCAGAACGCAAACTTTGCATCTTTGAAATGATCTATTTTGCCCGTCCTGATAGCCTCATGCACAACGAAACTTTATATAGTTATCGAATGCGGTTAGGACGGAAAATGGCGGCTGAAGCCCCTGTAGAAGCTGATTTAGTGTTTGGTGTTCCTGATTCTGGTATTCCTGCGGCCATTGGTTTTTCTCAAGCTTCTGGTATAGCTTATGGTGAAGGACTGATTAAAAATCGCTACGTCGGTCGCACCTTTATTCAACCTACCCAAGCCATGCGGGAATCAGGGATTAAAATGAAACTTAATCCCCTTAAAGATGTCTTATTCGGTAAGCGAGTTGTAATTATTGATGATTCCATTGTCCGGGGAACTACTAGCCGCAAACTTGTGCAAGCCTTGCGTGATGCTGGTGTAGCAGAAGTCCACATGAGAATTTCTTCTCCTCCTGTAACTCATCCTTGTTTCTATGGTATTGATACTGATACCCAAGATCAATTAATTGCGGCGACAAAATCAGTGGAGGAAATAGCCAAGCAATTACAAGTTGATAGTTTAGCTTATTTGAGTTGGGAAGGAATGTTAGAAACCACCAGAGAAGATACTAATAGTTTTTGTTCGGCTTGTTTTACTGGTGATTATCCTGTTGCTATTCCTGAAAAAATGAAGCGTTCTAAGTTGATTTTGGAAAAGGTTGTAGTTTAGGAAATCGGGAATATCCAAGAAGTAATTAAATTGATAATTGATAATTTATAATTGTCAATTGTCAATTTTGGGGATAAAATAGAACATTAATTGAAACTAATTCCTCTTGTCACAATTCCTAATTGGAGATTGAAAACTTATGTTGAACATTACAAACACCAATTTTACACTGACAAGCAATAACTTCACTCATGAAGCAATGAGAGAAATAGCTTACAGTATGGATTTATTAATTCCTGGATTTTACTTATGGCTACCAGGAATACATATTCGGTTTGGTGGTGCTATTCCTGATGATCAACCTTACAGATATCCAGGTACGATACATAGTAATGTGGGTATGGCTTTAGTATTACCAGGTTATAAGATATTCACAACTTATCAGGGTAGTTATGACCCTCAATAAGCATCAAATACAGGGACTACCAAAGTTTAAATGTACAATTTTAGATGCAAATCAATTTGAAAAATTAATGATTGATGCTGGTTATTCTATATCAGGAACTGCTCCAGCGCAAGGTAACAGAATTAAAGTTTGGTGGGTTCATGAACAATACCCAAGAGTAGAATCTATTTATACTCCTGATCAGAAAAAGGTAATCACTGCTTATCATGTATAATTAAAATACTGCGGCTACTCAAAAACTAAAGGTATGCTTTAGAAGCAATTAAAGCCAGGTGAGTAGATTTAAATAAATCATTGATGTTTTTCAGGACGACAAAATATACAGCTTTCTAAAAGGTCAGATGATGGAGTTTTACGAAGTTCATTGATGAGATTACTTGTAGGTGAAGACTCTGGAATAGGAATATTATCTTCTTTTAACCCATCTTCCGCACCCTAAACTGTCACACAACGAAAAATGGTCGTTGGGGGATTTGGGATTAGCGATAGCCACATAAAATTTCGACCTTTTTGTATAAAAATCATCCTTTAATATATTAAAAAGTCCGAAATTACCGATTGTGACACCGGGGGGTGCGGAATGTGGGATTAAAAATCAATTAGGCAAAGCAACTAATCGTCCTACTTTACGCTGGATTTTTCAATGCTTTCAGTGTATTCATTTGGTTACACTCAATCAGGAGAAACATATTTCTAATTGGAATAAGGACAGAGATTTTATCTTGAGTCTTTTACCAGATGATTGTTTACGTTACTATCAATTAGTCAGCTAATTATCATCTCTATCAATTTAATTTCTATGAGTAAAGATGAGCTAATCTCTTTGATTTATAGCTCCATTTTACTATGTCTATAATTTCGTTTTTTACTTTAATTGATTAGTCTAACTTATAATTATTTCTTGAATATCTCCTTTCACTTATTCATTGACCTCTCCAGGTGGTGTGCATTCTTATTGCTTCTTATTGAGAATAGATTTTGATGACATTTTTGGTGATTTACTGTTTCTCAAATGCCTTTTTTCACTTTATCTGTTTGTTTTGATGCTCCCTTTGATTTTCATCTCCGTAATTTCCAAAAAGTAACATTTTGGGGTGCGGAATGTGGGTTGTAGTTTAGATAATTCTATCATCTTGTGGGGTGGGCATCTTGCCCGCGCCTCAATATTTAATTGTCAGAATCAGCATATCCAGGATTTTAGGATTTACAGGATTTGATTGACTTTTTACCTGATGAAAATAAATGTAAGATTCAATTATTCCCAATAGTCGGTTTAAACCGACTTTAGCTTTTAGACAGGGAATTAATTCCCTGGCTTCCTTGTCAGAATCAGGATATCCAGGATTTAAGGATGTACAGGATTGCAGTTTGTAGATTTTCTGTGAAAGTTAGCAAACATTAATCAGACAGAATAAATCTACTTGGCCATGGATTTTTGAGAAATAACACTTAAAAATAGTTAAAATTATCATCTATATAATTTTAATATCTACAAAATTTTATTAACTATTATCTACTTTCTTATCCTGTTAATCCTTTAATCGGTGAGTATCCTAATTCTGACATTTTTTATATATTCAGTTAAAATAATCATAAAATACATTTTCATCGTTTAAATCTCCACCCATGCAATTAATTCTCTACAGCAAACCCGGTTGTCATCTTTGTGAAGGCTTACAGGAAAAACTAGCACAAATCAAAAATCTCAGTTTCCAGCTAGAAATTCGAGATATTACCACCCGTGAAGATTGGTTTGCAGCATATCAATACGAAATCCCGGTACTGCATTTAGTCACCAGGGACGGCACAGAAAAACTGATACCTCGTCCTTCTCCTCGTCTCAGTGTCGAACGTTTAGAAAAAATGTTAGGTCAATATGTCTCCCAATAGATGACAAAATGATGCAGAATAAGCGCAAGACAAGCTTGTGGCGAGGTTCACCAGATGAAATTACGGGAATTATTAGCGACTGTAGATGGGATTAATTCTGTAAATATACCAGATATTGATATTCAGGGACTTAAAACTAATTCCCATGCTTGCACGGTGGGAGATTTGTTTATCGGAATGCCAGGAACTAGAGTAGACGGTGGAGAGTTTTGGCCAGGTGCTTTAGCTGCTGGTGCTGTAGCGGCGATTATTTCTTCAGAAGCAATGCAGAAAAATCCCCCCACAGCTAACTCTGTAGTCATTAGTGCCGATAATATGACTAAAGCTTGCGCTCAAATAGCCGCAGCTTTTTATGGTTATCCTGGACAAAAACTGAAAATGGTGGGTGTGACGGGGACAAATGGTAAAACTACCACCACTCACCTGATTGAATATTTCCTAACTGACGCTAATTTACCGACGGCGTTAATAGGCACACTTTACACCCGCTGGCCTGGTTTTGAGGAAACCGCTGTGAATACTACTCCTTTTGCAGTAGATTTGCAGCAACAATTAGCAAAGTCCATGAATGCTGGTTGTGAAACTGGGGTAATGGAAGTTAGTTCTCATGCTTTGCACCAGGGTAGGGTTTTGAATTGTGCTTTTGAAGTGGGGGTATTTACCAACCTTACCCAAGACCATTTGGACTATCACAAGGATATGGAGGACTATTTTGCCGCGAAAGCGTTGTTATTTAGTCCCAATTATCTCCAGGGACGGGCAATTATCAACGCTGATGATGCTTATGGTAAACGGATAATTGCGTCCTTGAGTCCAGAACAGGTTTGGAGTTATAGCGTTAATGATAGTACCGCTGATTTTTGGATGAGTGATTTAAATTATCAACCAAATGGTGTGAGCGGAATTTTACATACTCCCCAAGGAAATGTAGATTTTAGTTGTCCTTTAGTTGGTCAATATAACTTAGAAAATCTTTTAGCTGCTGTGGGTGCGGTTGTCCATGTGGGTTTAGATTTGCAATTGGTAGCAAATGCCATTCCTGGGTTTCCCGGCGTTCCTGGCCGCATGGAACGGGTGCAAATTCATCCACAGCAAGATATTAGCGTGATTGTAGATTATGCCCATACTCCCGACAGTTTGGAGAATTTACTGAAAGCTGCCCGGCCGTTTATTCCTGGTAAAATGATTTGTGTGTTTGGTTGTGGAGGAGACCGCGATCGCACTAAACGTCCAAAAATGGGTAAAATAGCGGCTGAACTCGCAGATTTAGCAGTAGTGACATCAGACAACCCCCGCACGGAAAACCCAGAAAAGATATTACAGGACGTATTAGCAGGTATTCCTGATATAGTACAACCAATGGTTGTGAGCGATCGCGCTACCGCAATTCGGACGGCTATTTTGCAAGCTCAACCTGGAGACGGTGTATTATTAGCCGGTAAGGGTCACGAAGACTATCAAATTCTGGGTACTGAAAAAATTCATTTTGACGACAGAGAACAAGCACGGGAAGCTTTACAGCAAAGAATAAATAGCCAAAATTAATTAACCCATCTTCAAGGGGTGGGGTTTCCCCGCCCTTGTTTCGCACCAAGTTGCAAAAAATCTATTTTACAAGATTACTCGGTAAGCGTAAAGCTCAGTCACAAAGCGTGCTGAGATATAAGCGACACGGGCGAAAATATTTAGCCTAACTCGTTGACTAGTAACAGTAGGTGTGATATACTTTCAAAAGTTCCATAATTTAAGTATAACTAAACAACGTAAAAACTTAACTAATTTGGTTGAGTGCGTAGTCATACCTAACAGTATTGCAGTTTAGGAAAGCTAAATTTGGTGAAAAATGAAATACAAAAATCGAGTACGGTAGGGATACGGTCATTAACGCTTTAGGAGAATCGACCTCTGTTTTTGTTGGAGTAATCCAGCAATTGTAAGTTGGCTCATTGATTAAAGAATCTCAGTGTCTTTAGACCTGAGAGTGTCAAACTTGATGACCGACTTCCAAAGGTAAGAAAATTGTTAATACTTCCCCATTTTGAGGACGTTGACGCACAATCAACTTTCCACCAATTGCTTGAAATAAATGCTTAGTTGCTGCCATATTTAAACTAATTGCCCCTGTTTCCGGCTGAAACATTAATAATTGACCTAAAGATCTACGAATTGGTGGTGTTGTTGTATAGCCTTTATCTTGACAATCAAACTGAGGAGATAATTGCAATTTTAGCTGATCACCAGCAGTCATTACTTGCACCTGAATACAACTACCAGCAGGTAAACTGCGAGTAAAATTCTCTATTAAACCAGTAAGTACCCGGTCTAACATCGCCGGATTACTAACCACCGTGGGGAATTGCTTCGGTAAAACCACATTTAAAGTTAAATTACGCCGATTTGCTGCTTGTTGCCAACGGGGAATACTTTGCAGTAAAATATCCTCTAAACACATTGGGGTCAAGTGTGAATTAGCCAATTTTAAAGGTTGTGATAAATTCTCTAATTCTGCTGCTTTAAATAATAACTCCATCCGGTCAATTTGCTCAGTACATTCATGATCAATAACTTCTAAACGACTGATCACATTCCCCGGCAAATCCTGCCGTTTTAATAGTAACCGTGTCATCATCCGAATAGTTGTCAATGGAGTACGAACTTCATGGGCAAAGGCTTGGAGTAATTCTATGTCAGAACGAGATGGAGATTTTGGCGGTGGAGTTGGTGAATGAAAATGTGATGAAGTATGTGTAACTGGATTATTTCCTGTAATTGTTAATTCTTGAAGTAATAACTGACTAAATTGAATTATAGTGTGATAATCTGGTGCAACCAAAGGATAGTTTTGCACCTGAATATCTAAATCAGCAAACAATTCTGGATTAGTTAAAACTACCCTAGCACCTAAAGATTGCCAAGCTTTTTTGACTATTTCCGGTTCAAAGGAAAACAAAAACTCTTTTTTACCATTTTGATGTTCCCCCAAAACCAAAACTAATCTAAATTTATCTGTAAACACCAAACAAAACTGTTCCGCACCCAAAGGATCAGCCGGTAATAAAGGTAAGATAGATTCTTGAAAAGTAGTATTATCGGAAGTATTTGTTTCTATATTATTTATATTCCGCGCCATTTCTGATGGCATAATGAATGGCATCAACGCCAAAGGGTTAAAAGGTCTGGCTGTAAAAGTTACCGTTTGTAACCGTTGTGTTAGTTGGGGGTGACTAAATAAAGGTGCAGGTGCGGCTAATACCAAACCTGGAGTAGTATCAGGTGAAGTTGCAGCTAAAGTTTTCAACAGCAAGTTTTCCGTGGCTGCGAGACTGACACGCCATTGCTGTTCTGCTTTAGCCGAGGAACACTCAGCAAGATGAGATTGATTTTCAGATAAAACTTCCTTGAGACTTGGCAAAATCCATTCGTACACAGGTTTTCACCTCTTGATTGCTTCAGCAGCTAATGGTGGTTATATTTAGACATTTGCAAACTATATCTACGAGATTATCGTCATTAGTGTGAAGATAGAAAGTGGTATAACCGAACAATTCAGGTGCAATATCCTCTCTTTGTCGGTTGTCAGTTGTCGGTTGTCGGTTGTCAGTAGAAAATTACCTAGTCCCCAGTCCCCAATTATCAATCCCCAATTATCAATCCCAAAAAAGATGCGGCTGAGTCTCTATGATAGAGAATATAGAGATAGTGGCTATCGGTGAGCATCAAACCGTCAATATTCTATAGCCATGAGTACAATTAAATTGGCTCTTTTCAATAAAAGCGTTTTAATTTAGTTATTGGAAAGTTGTCATATTGTCAGTTATTCAGGTATTTGGTTTATGACTTTTGGGTGTAGCAATTTAATTCTTTTTTAAGATTTGCTCCTGGGCATCACTCACAGTAAAATCCATCACTTCAAGTATTCAATTTTGGAAATCAACATGAAAAAGCTCATTCCTTTTCTCGTTAGTAGCGTTTTATTAGCTGGTATGGTTGGTTGTCAAGAAGCACCAAAAACAGGTTCAGAAACTACTGGTACTACCAATGAAACTCCCACTGTACCAGCCAAACCTGCTTCTGATACCACAAGAATTATAGATAATTCGACCGCAACTCCCACTACAACTCCCACTACAACTCCCACTACAACTCCCACTACAACTTCTAAATCCACAACCGACTTAAAAACTGAAATTAGCAAAAAACTGAAAATAATTCTACCCGGAAACAAGTTAGAAATAACTAACAAAGACGGTGAAATTATCCTCAAAGGAACAGCAACTTCTCAAAAAGAAATCACACAGGCTGAAACTTTCATTAAAGCAATACCTGGCGTGAAAAGTGTTAAGTTAGAAGCTAGTGTAAAGACCGAGAAAAAACCCTAGTACAGCTTGGCGTAAATAACACGACTATTAAAAGCTCTGAAAATTTGATTAGACATCTCCAAAAAAGATTGTAGAGCCGAGAATCCCTACCCATGTAACGTCTCTACAAGGGTTTCAGGTCACGTATCTTTAATTTCTGGAGATGTCTATTGATTACAAGGCTTAAAAATGGTTGCTTTATTTACGCCATGATGTACTGGCTGCTTTATTTTATACCACTCTCACTTACCCGCAAGTTAGGCTATGAGATTGCTATAGCGGTATGCACTTGAATGAGATACATTCAGCAAATCGTAAAATCTGTAGGGGCGGGGTTTCCTCGCCCTTAATGACTCTTGTGGTGCGGGCATACTATGGCTAACGCCACGCTGCGCTATCGACAAGCTCAGTACAAGTCTTGGTAGCTATGTGTACCTCATAACACAAGAGGGTGTTTTAAAAGTCATGATTGCTGTATTAAATATTTTACCCCTCCCTAACCCTCCCCTTATAAAGGGGAGGGAACTGGATTTTTATTGTTTCTCCCCTTTACAAGGGGAAAGGGGGGTAACAATATGATGAAAATTACGGGATACCACTTTTAAAACATCCTCTAAGGAAGTGCCGTATATTGCTTAACATTAATCTAATCCCATAACTTGCCGATAACGAGGTGTTAATTTATCTACATTAGCTGATTTAGGCTGTGTTCCCCAGTGGCTTCGGTTAAATAATTCTTGTCGCAGTTCATCAATATTAATTGTAGTAATTTTCCCATTACTAATAATTTGCTTACCATTTACCCAAGCACTATTAACAACATTGACAGGACGACCTAAAACTAATAAACCAATAGGATCTGTGCGGGGAAGTAATGATAAATTATTGAGATCATATAAAACTAAATCAGCTTTTTTACCAACAGTAAGAGAACCAAGTTCCTCTTCTACATTTAAACCTTTTGCACCCCCTAAAGATGCCATTTTTACAGCTTGCCTGGGTGTAATCCAGTATTGATAATCTGGTTCTGTAAGATTATGTAGAATCGAACCAATTTTAATAGCTTCTAACAAGTCTTGGGAGTCATTACTAGAAGCACCATCACAGCCAAAGGTCACATTAACCCCCGCTTGAATATATTTGATAATTGGGGCAATACCACTGCCTAAACGGAGGTTACTTAAAGGATTATGGACGACTGTAGATTGTGTTTGGGCAAGAATATTAATATCAGATTCCTTCAACCATACACAATGTGCTAAAGTTGTGCAACTGTTCAAAAAACCAAGTCGTTGTAAATGGGCAACCGCAGTACAACCATACTTTTCTTTAGCCAGGGTTTCCTGGGCTTTGGTTTCTAATAAATGGGTATGACGGCAAAGATCATACTTATTACTTAATGAAATACATCCTGTAAATAAATCATCGCTGCATAATTGAATCCCCGTCGGGGCAACTAAAATATTAATTCCTACCTCTGGTTGATGAAATTGTTTTACCGCTGTTTCCATAATTGCTAAAGTTTCCCCAGAAGAACGAAAATAAGGTTCATGATTTGCTTGTGATTCTCCATTGGGTATGCCCATACTCAAAGATTCATCTTGAATTAGAGGGGCAATAAAAGCCCGGATACCTACCTCTTGATAAGCGCGAACTGCTGTAGCAATAGTTTCTAATTCTTCTCCAGGAATTAATACTAAATGATCTACTACACTTGTTCCTCCAGAAAGTAAAGTTTCTACTGCCGTTCCCAAAGCACTAAGATAAACTTGTTCTGTATTTAAAGGAGTAAAATCATATAAATGTGCTAACCATAATTCAAGAGGTAAGGGGGGAATTACTCCTCGTTGCCACATTTCCGAAGAATGGGTATGGGCATTAAAAAAACCAGGAAGCAGCAGTTTGTTCTCTCCATTAATTTCTGTACCAATTATTTCTAAATTAGGAGTAATAGCGGTGATTTTACCATTTATAACCTGTACGTCTGTAGTTACGTAACTATCGGCAACGCTAATTAAAGTATTCTTAATTGTAAAGTTCATGATTTTAACCTTAATTAAGTAATTGATCCATTAACCTAAGTTTAAGCTACAACGTAAAAAACGATATCGAGAATTGGCATTTATGAATCTACCCACTCAGAAATTAGGATTTGCACCCAATAACTGGCAAGTAAATCAGACATTTGCAGATATTACTCGTCCTCAAAAGACTCCACGACCAGCCATTTTAGCCACAGAAACTAAAACTCTGCGTTGCGACTTATCCAAAGCTGCTATCATTGTCATTGATATGCAAAACGATTTTTGTCATCCTGATGGTTGGTTAGCACACATTGGTGTAGATGTTAACCCTGCCCGTCAACCGATTGCCCCCCTGCAACAATTGTTACCACAACTGCGGGCTGCTGATATACCTATAATTTGGCTAAATTGGGGAAATCGTCCAGATTTACTAAATATCAGCGCCGGTTTATTGCACGTATACAACCCCACGGGGGCAGGAGTCGGATTAGGTGATCCCCTTCCCAGCAACGGTTCTCAGGTACTAATGCAGGGCAATTGGGCTGCTGCTGTGGTGGAAGAACTAGAACAGCTACCAGAAGACATCCAGGTTGATAAGTATCGCATGAGTGGATTTTGGGATACACCGTTAGACAGTATTTTACGAAATTTAGGTTTAACTACACTATTCTTTGCTGGTGTAAATGCTGATCAATGTGTTTTATCAACTTTGGGTGATGCCAATTTTTTAGGATATGACTGTATTTTAGTCAAAGATTGTACCGCGACAACTTCACCGGAATATTGTTGGTTAGCAACTTTATATAATGTCCAACAATGTTTCGGTTTTGTAACAGATTCTTCTGCAATTGTAACCGCAATTCATCATTAATTTAATTGGAGTAAAAACACCAATTACAAATTACTAATTACCCATTACCAATATGTACGATACTCGTTGTGTAATTCCCATTATTAAATCTCCCAAAGATTATCAAGCATATCGGATTAGTCCCCATGACTCTAACCGATTAGCAATTATCTTTGATTCTGCAAATGCAAATACTTCTTTAACTTGTTGTATAGAAATCTTTGATGTCGGTGGACAAACACCACCAAATCGGCATCAATGGGCTGTAGAAATGTTTTTTATTCTCAAAGGAGAAGGCATTGCAATTTGTGACGGGAAAACGGTAAATATCAAAGCTGGAGATAGTTTATTAGTACCACCAACAGGTACACATTTGATTAAAAATACTGGTGAAAACCGTCTTTATGCCTTAACCATTATGGTTCCCAATGAGGATTTTTCGGAACTAATTCGCAGTGGTATTCCCGTAGAATTAGATGCTGAAGATATGACTATTCTGGGAAGATTAGATTCTTTGAAGTTTTTTTAAGTAAGTAGGTAGACGGGAAAAATTGTTGTTATGGCAAGGGAACTTAATTCTTGGGAAATTTTGGCATTGGGATATACAGCACTTTCCGGTGTTATGAGGTACATATCCAGCGGGCAAAATGCCCGCACTACAAGAGTTTCATAATTCATGTTTTTTTGCTCTCTTTTTTATAATTGTGAAAAAAGATTTTGCCAATCAATTATAGTCGGTCTATCTCCTTGATTGACTATTTCAAAAACTTTGTTAATAGAATCTTGATAAAATAAACTTTCTACACAAGTTGCAGCTACATCAATTCGGCTAGTATCACCGGAAATTGTATCTCCTTTTCCAAAAATGATGTTTAATTTACCTTCACTTGTGGCTTTGAGTAGGGTATTGAGATCATAGGATGTATAAGGTCCATCGGTTAAACGTCCGGGACGAATGATAGTATAAGTGATTCCCGAATTAATAATGGCTTGTTCTCCTTTTTCTTTAGCATCAAGTACACCAAAAAGATTCAAAATATTAAAAGGAAATTGATGTTTACGGAGAATTCCGCAGGAAGAAACAAACACGAAGCGGTTTAAGTTTTTTGGTGCTGCGGAGATCAGATTAATTACACCTTGAGTATCAACTTTAGTCGGGGTATTTTTCGCTTTGTCTTCTAGAAATTGGGGATTAAATGCAGTTATTACCAATTCGATCATATTGGGGGTTTGATTAAATTCCCATCTAGAAGAAGGAAAAGCGGTAGTTCCTGTACAACAAATAATGGCGGTAATATTTGCCATTGCTGCTGTCAATGTGCTGGGTTTACAGATATCACCAATTGCAATTTCTACTTTGTTATTAAACATTTTTGCGGCTTTTTCGGCATTCCTGGTGAGAATGCGAACTGGTAAGCCTTTTTCTAATAGTTTACTAACTACAAGTTGTCCGACTCCACCGGTAGAACCAACAACTAAGATCAGATTTTCACTAGTATTCATAAATGGAAGATCTCTGGAATAGGGTATATTTAATCTACAATAATTTTGGTTTTACCTTTATGTCCATGAATTAAGGCAATTTGTTCCCATCCTTGAGTATACCAGGCTGTGGATTTAGGTGCTTTCAACCATTGCATAACTGCAATATTAGCAGAATGTTGACTAATATCTTGATGGAAAAGTTGAAAATAACATCCTATGGCAACTATACCAGTGCCGCTGATACCTGTTACATCTTGATCCCTTACTAGTTTAAAACCTTGGAGATGATAGTTATTTCGTGAGTTTTCTCCAAATACTAATTTTCTCCCTCTTTGATTTTGCAGTTGTTGAAAAGATGGTAGAGATGGAAAGGTGGCATAACTGGAATGTGGTAAAATTCTAGCCATCGCTACTTGTCCATCTGGTAAAATAAAACCACCACCTATAATCTGCTGCAATGGTTTTGCTTCAGGTTCAATTAACCAAAATGTTTGCTGATTTGGTTGCATAAGCATATTTTTCTGCTTTTTATATCTGGATAAATTAGAAGTATTATATGATATGCGTTAAGATTTAAATCAGTAATATCTAGAGACTTAAAATTTATGGTTAAGAAAATTCGCCGAGTTTCCAAAGTTATCCACAAGTCACGCGATAAAGAATTTTTTCACCAAGCAGGAACTCCACCAGGAACAATCATTGTTGATGAAAATGCTGAACAACCAATTATTTTTCTGATTGACTATAACCAAACTCAACTGATTCAGAAACAAATAAGTTATCCAGAAGAATGTCTTAATTATTTGGATACAGAATCCGTTTCTTGGGTAGATGTTCAAGGTTTAGGTAGTACAGATATTTTGCATCGTTTAGGTCAAACTTTTGATTTACATACTCTAATTTTAGAAGATATTGTCAACATGGTAGAACGACCAAAAATCGAGGATTATGAAGAGCAATTAGTGATTATTGCCCACATGGTTGTACCTAATCATAATAATGGCGGTTTTTATAGTGAACAAGTGAGTTTAGTTTTAGGTAAATATTATGTTTTGACAGTGCAAGAAGAACCAGAACATGATTGTTTTGATGGGGTGAGAATGAGAATTAATAAGAATAAAGGTATTATCCGCAGACAAAATAGTGATTACTTGGCTTATTCTTTATTAGACGCAATTATTGATGGATTTTTCCCAGTTTTAGAACTGTATGGGGAAAGAATTGATGATTTAGAGGAGGAAGTAATCGTTAATCCTAGTCAACAAACATTGCAAAAAATATATCAAATTCGGCGGGAATTATTACAACTACGTCGCGCAATTTGGCCACAAAGAGATGCAATTAATTCTTTAATTAGAGATGGGAGTGAACTAATTAGTGATGATGTGAGAATATATCTGCGAGACTGTTATGATCACGCAGTTCAAGTCATGGATATAGTGGAAACTTATCGAGAATTAGTAGCTGGTTTAATGGATGTTTATTTATCAGCAATTAGCAATAAAATGAATGAAATCATGAAACTGCTGACGGTGGTTTCTTCTATTTTTATTCCTTTGACTTTTATTGCTGGGGTATATGGGATGAATTTCAATACCGAAAAATCACCCCACAATATGCCGGAATTAAATTGGTATTGGGGCTACCCGCTATGTTTAGGAGTAATGGCGTTAGTGGCAATCAGTTTACTATACTTTTTTTGGCGACGGGGTTGGTTGACTAATTCTGTTAATTTTCAAAAAGATATTCATCGCTAAATTCGATAAAATAGAGACGCTTGATTAAACATCTCTAAGTGGTGAATGCAATTAAATAACAGGGGCTGCTGTAAATATAAACCACAGCAACAATGCTAGAACTAAAACACCAATTTTCACAAGCAGATACGTATAAGCATGAGGGATCAGCAAATTTTGGGTTGTCATATTCCACCTCTACCTACTAGTGCTTAACTAGTTATTATTTAACACAAGGAGTATTTTCCTCAATACCTTTGGCATTTTTGTTACGAATCAAGGCTTTTTCCAATTTGGTGAAGGTATTGTTTATTAACTCCATTCTCTTATGTTCCTATTGTCGCTTAAAAATTGGCTAGTACCGCAGGGCAGAATTAAAAATTAATAATTAAAAAGGAGACGATACAGGCTTTTTAAGTATTTTTAATTATGAAAAAACTCAGTACAAATATTTGTGCGCCGGAAAGTGCTGTAAGTAGCAAGTTTTGGGTGAAGATTTAGACCCCACCCTCTTGCCAGTTCTTTGTTTCCTCTGTAAGAATGGAATTTCAAATTACTGTAATTGAAAACCGAGATTATTCATCAATACAATTAGGAATACCTAAAACTGCACAAGGAAAATTATGACCTAGTGTTTCAATCAGCGGATGATTGATAGATTTGCAGCCTAAAAATAGAATATCAGCAGTTTCTAATTCTACAACCTGATTAAGTTCTTTAACAATGTTACCAAACCGTAAATGAGATTTAAATGAACCCTGCCATTCTTCGGCTAAAGTTTTTGCTTGCCAAAGAATTCTATCTGCTTCCTGGAGATAAGTTCTCGATTCTCTTCCTAACTGCGGTAAAATTGCTGTTCTTTTGGGTTGATTTAATCGCAACGTGACTGGCTTTGATATATTACTTAATTGGCATTCTAATTGAGCTTTATTATCAGCAACATTGAATATATCAACATACTGATAATTGCAGTTTTCTTCTACTACATAAACAGCTTGAACTGTAACTTGCGAGTTAGTTGCTAAACTCGTTTGGTAGGCAATCCAACAGGCAATATCTAGGGCTGTATGACTTTGAGGTGAACCATTATAGCCGACAATTAAGTTAGCTGATTTTGTCTGGGAACCTCTTTTAGCAAATGATTTTTGAGTCTCTGGTAATAGCACCATTTGTTCAATTAAGTCATCACGACCTATCGCACTTTGCAAACGTGCCAACATTGTTTTGATTTTCACAGTTTTAACTTCTCTCCCTTGAAACGATTAACCAACGAGAAGCAGGGATAACAATTTTAGATATTAGATTTATCTTAAATCCAAAATCCGCAATTGATTAAGGAAGCCCCAATCATAACTGGTGTTACAGCCAAAGTTTTGGAGGTTCCTTCCATTGCCGACGGAGTTAGCTGACGGGCTAAGACTGGAAGGTGTCTCTCATAAGATTAGCCCCAAATACTTGGTTCCTCCGCTTCAAATTCAGCTTTCATGAATTTGGATTAGGCTACCCACTAAAAATATAGTAATACTATTACACTAGGTTTAGATAAAGTCAAGTTTAAGAATATTGAGGATATGCTTGTAGTGAGCAGCTTAATTACTGATTTCCCCTATTTTCTCTAATATTTAATGATTTAAACTACTTCAACTTAGCAAAAATTTAGAAGTCAGAATTTAGCCATAATTCATTGTTAAACTATGTTTAATGGCTATTTACCAAAGTTTAGGAAAAATTAACTTCTGGTTTTATCCCTCTGCTACTGTGTTCATCATACTTATTGGTTGTTACTGTTAAGCTTATCATTAGCTAGTAGTCTGTCAAATTTATTTTGACGGGTTTTTGGTAGTGCGGGCCGAAAAGCCCGCGTGAGCGAGACGCTCACACTACAGTCCATCATTTTTATCTTGACAAACTACTAGTGTTTGTTAACAAGGCTAATTTTTGCAGAGTCATTAGCATTTTTTAGCACTTCGTTTACTAATAACTTGATATATGCTGATTTAATTTCGCGTAAAGACGCTAAGAATAATTTTACATCTTTGTTTGAAATCAATAATCATCAATAACATCAGAACGGTGGGGGAGTTATTGACGCAGTAATTTTTCTTTTTTGAAATTTAAAAAATTGTGCATTTTATGTTTATCTCATTTATGAATTGAATAAAAGAGCAGCTAAGATACCCAACCAATAAGATAATAACCAACGCTTGTGTGTTAGAATCATAATCCAGTTCCCTGGTTGTAAAAATTTTCAAATCTACAATTCCAGATTCCAGATTTGAAAAGAAAATCGTAACGTTTTGTTAAGTTAAGTCAAGCAACCTTAAGACCTGTATAGATAGGCAGATCAAGGGGAATCGGAGGATGGTAAGCTATATGGTGAAATATAAAAGTGACTTAGGACGAAGTGTTAAATGGGTGTTTCCTTAACGGCTCCTCTCCTCCTTAGGGCCGCTCGTGGTGAACAAGTAGATCGTCCCCCTGTATGGATGATGCGACAAGCGGGACGCTATATGCAAGCATACCGGGATTTGCGGGACAAATATCCTTCATTCCGCGATCGCTCGGAAATTCCCGAAGTAGCAATCGAAGTTTCCCTCCAACCCTGGAGAGCTTTCCAACCCGACGGAGTAATTTTGTTTTCCGATATTGTCACCCCCTTACCAGGAATGGGGATTGAGATGGATATTGCGGAAGGGAAGGGACCGATTATTTATTCGCCCATACGCACTCAAGAACAAATTGAACAACTGCGTCCTCTAGAACCAGAAGCAGCACTGCCGTTTATCAGAACGATTTTGCAAGCATTACGGCAGGAAGTAGGCGATCAATCAACGGTGTTAGGCTTTGTTGGCGCACCTTGGACTTTAGCAGCTTATGCGGTGGAAGGTAAGGGTTCTAAAACCTATTCCATCATCAAAAACATGGCCTTCTCAGATCCGACAATTCTCCATCAGCTACTCACTAAATTAGCAGATTCTATCGCTGATTATGTCCGCTATCAAATTGATTGTGGCGCTCAAGTAGTACAAATGTTCGATTCTTGGGCAGGACAATTAAGCCCTCAAGATTATGATACCTTTGCGCTACCTTATCAAAAAATGGTGTTTGAGAAAGTTAAAGCCACTCATCCTGACACACCATTAATTTTGTTGGTGACAGGTAGCGCCGGACTTTTAGAAAGAATGGCTACCTCTGGTGCTGATATTATTACTGTAGATTGGACAGTAGATATGGCGGATGCTAGAGCCAGATTAGGGAAGCAGATGAAGGTACAGGGTAATCTTGATCCAGGTGTGTTATTTGGTTCTAAGGAGTTTATCCGCGAGCGTGTTTTGGACACCGTTCGCAAAGCCGGCAACTGGGGACATATCCTCAATCTCGGTCATGGTGTATTACCAGAAACACCAGAGGAAAACGTGGCTTTCTTCTTTGAAACCGCGAAAAACCTCAACGCTTTGGTGTAGTTTTTTGGGTGGGTTTTTTGCCCACCTGATTTTTATTAAATGGAAATGAGGAAATAACGAACCACAGAGGCACAGAGGACACAGAGAGAAATTTCTGTTATTTTTGAATAGGTTAACAGTAACATCCTGTACATCCTTAAATCCTGGACATCCTGATTCTGACTAAGTAGGTTAGCATTGAAAATCGTCGTTATGGCAAGGCAAGAGGCAAGAGGCGATTTTACTTTTCGTTACATATTACTCTTCGAGAAGCCGCTCCGCGTCTACGGTTTTTTTCCGTTCACCTAATTAAATATTTTTCTGTAATCTTTAGATTTTACAGTCCTTGACGCATAGACTCACCACCAAGGCTTTACTGTAATTTTACCCTAATTAATCAAGATTTACGCAAAATCTCTCAAAACCTCATTTCTCTGCGTCTGGAAGGGTTCATTTAAAAAAATATATAACTTAACTAACACCCAGATCCCCGATTTCTTTAAGAAATCGGGGATCTATCTTCTCAAATCATGCTACAATTACGCACTGACCTCAACTATCCCCAAAAACCCCAACATCCAATTTCATGACCAAAAAACGCATTTTAGTTACAGGTGCAAGTGGCTGTATTGGTCACTATATCAGTGAAGCCTTAATTGAAAACACCAATCACGAATTGTATCTCCTAGTTAGAAACCCCAATAAACTCCAAGTTGATACTACAGCCCGTCCCGGTATTACTATTCTCCAAGGTGATATGAAAGAGATTGGTAAATTCTCTGATTTACTTAAAACTATTGATATTGCCGTATTAACAGCCACTTCTTGGGGTGGTGAGGGCATTTTTGATATTAATGTCTTCAAAACTCTAGAATTAATGAGTTTGTTAAATCCTCAAAAATGTGAACAGGTAATTTATTTTTCCACTGCGAGTGTTTTGAACAACGATAATAAACCACTTAAAGAAGCGGGGGAAATTGGGACAGATTATATCCGTTCTAAATATGATTGTTTACATCAAATTGAAAAATTAGCAATTTTTCCCCAAATTACCACAGTTTTTCCTACCTTAGTATTAGGTGGTGATGATAAAAAACCTTATTCTCATCTCACATCTGGTATTCCTGAAGTTACTAACTATATTAATCTCATTCGTTTTTTACAAGCAGATAGTAGTTTTCACTTTATTCATGGTAAAGATATTGCCACAGTTATCCAATATTTAATTGATTATCCCCCACAACAGGGAGATCCACGCCGATTTGTTTTAGGACAATCAGCATTAACTGCTAATCAAGCCATTGAAGAAGTTTGTGCTTATTTAAATAAAAAGATTTATTTCCGCATTCCTCTATCTTTAGGTTTAGCCAATGTGATTATTGTTTTATTCCGCATTCAAATGGCGGCTTGGGATCGATTCTGTATGAATTATCGTCATTTTAGCTATGCTAATGCTATTAATCCTAGCAGTTTCAATTTACCAAATTACTGTGCAACGATGAGTGATGTTTTGAAAATTAGCGGCGTGAAAGCTGGGAATTAAGCTATTTCAGACATTAGCCCTTGCAACTACTATAATGATGTTAGTGAGCTATGAGAACAAGTCATGCCTGAGCTAAAAGTTACTATCAGTGAAACCACACACAAAACCCTGCTAACAATGGTAGAGGACTCTGGTGAGACAATTCAATCAGTTTTAGATAGAGCTGTTGAAAATTATCGCAGGTCTAAAGAGAAGAAGCTGCATGATTTATTTGCTAGATATTAATTAATTATTGTCTGAATCAGGATGTCCAGGATTAAAGGATTAACAGGATGAAAATAGGGATTAATTTATGATATTTTTTTAAGTTTAGGACTGACATATAAGTTAGGAGTTTTGCAGCTTCTAAACTCTGTTGGGCTTTGAGGAGGAGTTCCCGTTGTTCGTCGGTCATAGAAGAACGCCTTCTTTACGGATATTACGCAGCAAAGATCCATTGCGGGTTTGATAGTGGGTTTCGTCCATGAAAAGACAGCTAATGACAACATCATATTCTAGGGAAAGATCAGCGATCGCTTTACCTGTGCGTTTGATTTCTTCACCGGGGTTAACAGGAGGCTTCAGCACCACTAACACATCTATATCTGATCCAGGTTCTGCATCACCACGGGCTTGAGAGCCAAAAAGGGTGAGGTGTTGTAAGCGATAGCGTAAGCGCTGACTTGTCAGTTCGCCATACAGGTCAGTGAGTTCTTGTTTCAGGCGAGTGAGAATAGTTTTTAGGTTAATATTCATAGGTATGAGAGCGATACCTTAGGTAAGCTACGCTAACGCTCTCCTCTAGTTTATCTCATGCAATCGCTTGACTCGCTGAAGGTATCGCTTCCATGCAAATAAAAAAGGCAGAAGTCATGAAAGAATGAACCACGAAGGAACGAAGGAAGCGAAGGGAAGAGAGTTTTAAAGGTATTTTGCGTAATTTCTAATCATGTAACTTTACAATGAGAGCGATTAGTTGATTCTGGAAATAGGTTTATATTATTTTCCTTAACTTCACTAGCACTTCTTTTTCTAAACCTGTGGACCAACGGTATTTTTCGCCATCGTGTTTGTAGCGACTAACCTTTTCTTTGAGAGTTTCTATAGATTTGATCAGGTGTTGGACATCTTGTATAGTTTTAACATCTCTAAGGACATGAGCAGTCTTTAAGTAATAGCTTGCTATCACATCTGCTTCTTCCCGCGATGCATGATGATCTCGATGATATTTGTGGATCTTACCATCCATTTCTTCAAAATAGGACGCTAGACTTCTTACCAGGGCTAAATCTAGCTCATCTAGTTTTTTAGTTTCAGTATTAATATCTTGCTGACTTGACTTAGGAGGAACTTCTGGTTCAGAAATAAACGCGGAGGTTCGCAAAGGTTCTGAATTTTGAGATTCAGCATTACCAAGGATATATTCTAATGTTTTAACACAATCCAGAAAAGATATGATATTGCGAGCAATTACCTGCTTTGTATGGATATTAATGATTCCATAGCTAGAACCTTCATTAACTACAGCATAATCTCCCTGTACTGTAACATAAGTATTTGTATCTATTCTTTTTATGTCACTCATAGTATTTAGCAAAGTAAAGATATGACCGTTATAACATACATGATATTACAGGCATTAGTTTTAAATTGTCAACGAATTGGCAGCTTACGAATACGTACAGAGTTATCATCAATTGTCAGGGCTGAACCTTGAGTAAGTTCTTCCTCTAACTGAGGTAAGACTTCCAACAATCTTTGTGCGATCGCATCAGGTTTTGCAGAAGATAACCGCAATGTCACCAAACTTGGTTGGTTATACTTGCCAACAGCTATCAACATCGAAAAATCTAAATCTTGGGTGATAATAATTCGACCTTCAACTCTTGCAAGTTCCAAAATATCTATATCAGCCGCAGTTGCAGGGAGCAAATCTGTACTCCGCAAAATGTCATAGCCCTGCAATTTTAATGCTGCTACTGTTAGAGGGGAAATATGTACATCAGCAAGAAAGCGAAGGTTATTCATGCCGAAGGAATACCTACAATTTTATCTGAAACAGTCCAAGCCGCGTAGTTAAGCGCCTGTCGAATATCTTCATCTTCTAATTCTGGATAAGCTGCTAAAACTTCCTGAACCGAAAGGTTACTAGCCAGTAATTTCAACACAAAGCCCACAGTAATCCGCATACCTCGAATTGTTGGTTGTCCAAGGCAAACATTAGGATTAATAGTAATGCGATCTAATTGAGCCAGCACTGTGGGACTCCTGAAATATAAAAATTCTTTCTCTATTTTCACATACAACAGGCAAATTGATAAAAAAGTCAATTAGCTTTAACTAGCTAAAGCAGGAATCTTTAAAGGTACAAGAGCTTTATGCAGTACACTAGGTTTTGCACTTAAATATACTTCCCGGCAATTACTCTCATTGTATCCAACCACAACCGCGCCTATAGTTGTACCAATTTCTGGATACATTTCTGGACTCATCCCCCCTTCATCTAAAAAGTCAGGGATTTTGATCAACCCCTTAACTGAAGAATCATCAATATTGACAAAAACGCCAAAGGGTGTATGAAATTCTACTTTTCCCAGAACAAACTGACCTAGCTTATATTTAGATTTAATATTTTCCGAACTTGTACTATCCATAAAAAATTATCTTCACCCAAGTTGCTAGTTACTCTTATCCTACTATTAAATTACCTAAATTTTTAATAACGAACCACAGAGGCACAGAGAACACAGAGAAAAAACATGAGTAATTTTGGAATGGGAAGGAAGTATCAAGTCGAGGTTTGTACAAGTGATGATACGTAATTAGTGAGAAAATCCCAGTCTTCATCCTGTAAATCCTTAAATCCTGGTCATCCTGATTCAGACATCCTCCCATACAACAGGCTTGATAAAAAAGTCAATTAGTCTGAATTTTTAGTTACAGTTAGATCACAAATAAATCGTGAGGGGTGATACTATGCGTGTTTTGCTAGTTTATCCAATATTTCCAAGCACATTTTGGTCTTATGAGAAAATTCTGGCGCTAGTTGACAGAAAGGTGTTGTTACCACCTTTGGGTTTGGTGACGGTAGCGGCAATTTTGCCCCAAGAATGGGAATTTAAGCTTGTAGATCGTAACATTCGCGCCGCCACAGAAGCAGAATGGGCATGGGCAGATATGGTGATTTTCTCCGCCATGATTGTCCAAAAACAAGACTTACTGGAGCAAATTCGGGAAGCGAAAAGACGCGGTAAATTGGTGGCTTTGGGCGGTCCTTATCCTACCTCCACACCCCATGAAGTGGAAGCAGCAGGGGCAGATTACCTGATTCTCGATGAAGGGGAACTGACTTTACCCATGTTTGTGGAAGCTGTGCAACGGGGAGAAAAATCGGGAGTTTTCCGGGCTGCTGAAAAACCTGATGTCACTGGTACACCCATTCCCCGTTTTGATTTATTAGAGTTTAATGCCTATGATATGATGTCGGTGCAGTTTTCGCGGGGTTGTCCCTTCCAGTGCGAATTTTGCGACATCATTGTTTTATATGGTCGCAAACCTAGAACGAAAACTCCTGCACAACTTTTAGCCGAGTTAGATTATCTCTATGATTTAGGTTGGCGACGGGGTGTGTTTATGGTGGATGATAACTTTATTGGCAATAAGCGCAATGTGAAATTGTTGCTGAAAGAGTTAAAAGTTTGGATGGCAGATCATCAATATCCCTTCAATTTTGACACAGAAGCTTCCATTGATTTAGCACAAGATCAAGAAATGATGGAGTTGATGGTTGACTGTGGATTTAAAGCGGTATTTTTGGGGATTGAAACCCCAGACGAAGATAGTTTACAACTAACTAAGAAGTTCCAAAATACTCGCAGTTCTTTAACTGAGTCTGTAGAAACCATTATTAGAACTGGACTGCGGCCAATGGCTGGGTTTATTATTGGTTTTGATGGTGAAAAAGCGGGTGCAGGCGATCGCATTGTCCGTTTTGCTGAACTTGCAGCTATTCCTTCTACTACCTTTGCCATGTTGCAAGCGTTACCTAATACGGCTTTATGGCATCGGTTGACCAAAGAAGGCAGATTGCGGGAAAACCAAGATGGAAACATCAATCAAACTACATTGATGAATTTCATTCCTACCCGTCCTCTAGAAGAATTGGCTAGAGAATATGTGGAAGCTTTCTGTGCTTTGTATGACCCTGCTGCTTATTTAGATCGCACCTATCGTTGTTTTATGATGTTGGGTTCTCCCAAATGGACAGCACCAGCAAAAACACCAGAATGGGTAGTTGTCAGAGCCTTATTAATTGTAATTTGGCGACAAGGATTTAAACGACAAACTCGTTGGAAATTCTGGCATCACTTCTTTAGTATTCTCAAGCATAACCCCAAGGTAATTGAACAATACGTTTCTACCTGCGCTCACATTGAGCATTTTATGGAATATCGGCAAATTGTCCGTGATGAAATCGAAAGTCAATTAGCTGAATATTTAGCCCAAGGTGCAGAAACACCTTATGTACCTGTTAAGGAAAAAGCAGAAGCTGTAGTTTAATAATACCCAGATCCCCGACTTCTTTGAGAAGTCGGGGATCTATTTTGTGATCGGCAAAGTCACGGTAAATGTTGAACCTACTCCCACTTGACTATTAACTGTAATTTCTCCTCTGTGGGCTATAATGCACTGTTTGACGATTGTTAATCCTAAACCACTACCAGGAATGATTCCCACATTTTCTCCTCTGTGAAATGGTTGAAATAGTTGTTTTTGATCGGTTTCTGTCATCCCAATTCCCTGATCTTGAAATCTCAAAATTACGGTTTTTTCTTGTTTGATTAATTCAAATAGGACTGTACTATCGGGAGGTGAATATTTAATGGCATTATTGAGTAAATTACTGACAATATGCCTTAATAGGGTTTCATCTCCCAGATATTTCAAACAGTTTTCGGAACTGGTAAAAATTAAATTCAACTGTTTTTCTTGGGCAAATAATTGAGATTGTTGTACTAATTCATAGCATAATTTTTCTAAGTCGAGTATATGTGGTTCGTAGAATAATTTACCTGAATCAGATTTACCAATTAATGAAGCTTCATCTAATAGATTTGATACATTTTTGATAGCAGAGCGAATCAGTTGTAAATGATTGATTTCTCCATCATTTTTCTGTCCTTGATTATGCCTTTGTAGTAATCCCGCTGCGAGAATAATGGTATTTAAAGGGTTACGAATATCATGGGAAAGTATGGAAACAAATTCAGATTTAAGCTGATTAATTTCTTGGGATTTCAAAAGTTCCGCAGTTTTTTCTTCCACTTGAGTTTCTAATGTTTGATTAATTTGATTTAATTGTTCTAAAAATTGTTTACGTTCTATAGCATATCGCACAGAACGCACCAATGTATCTGGATTTACGTGTCTTTTGACTAGATAATCTTGCGCTCCTTGTCTCACTGCTTCAATGGCTAGTTCTTCATCATTTGTGTTAGTCAGAACTATGATGGGGTTGCTAGGATTTTGCTTGAGTAACTGGGGTATGGAAGCTAATCCTTGACTGTCAGGAAGGGTTAGATCTAACAAAATTACATCGTATTTTTCGCTGTTTAATTGGTTGATTCCGTCTTGGAGTTTTTGGACGTGAACTAAACTAAAATTTTGAGATTTTGTGAGTTTAATAAACTCTTGTAATAACCTGGCTTCTGCTAAGTTATCTTCAATTAATAGGATTTTTAATGTGGAAGTTGCGGTAATCATTTCCTGGTTTTACCTCTTGCGAGTTTTCAGTATGGTAGACTTTTTTTAGGTTAGTTATCAAGTTAGACATTGAGTAGTTTTCTTGTTATTATCATGGTAAGGTCGCGGTAGAAAACCAAAAGTCTTCAATACTCTGGATGATTTGGAATAGCTGACTCAGATTACGAGGTTTTGTAATGTAGCAGTTAGCGTGTAAGTCGTAACTATGGAAAATGTCATCTTGATTTTTTGAAGTTGTCAAAATGACGACGGGAATGCGTTTTAGTCGAGGATCAGATTTAATTTCTGCTAATACCTCTCTTCCATCTTTTCTGGGTAAATTCAAATCTAATAAAATTAAATCAGGGTGTCGTACGTTAGCATATTCTCCTTCTTGACGGAGGTAAGTCATAGCCTTTATACCATCTGTAACTGTGACTAATTGATGAGGTAATGAACTGGTTTTTAATGCTTCTTGAATGAGACGAATATCAGCTTTATTATCCTCCACTAAAAAGATTATTTTGTGTGTTCCTATCATTTCGATGCTCATGATCACAACCTCTGACGGGAATGGTAAAGTAGAAAGTTGTACCCTGACCGAGTTGGGACTCTACCCAGATTCGTCCCCGATGACATTCGATGATTTTTTTACAAATAGCCAAACCCATTCCTGTACCTGGATATTCGTCTCTAGTGTGTAAACGTTGGAAGATAATAAAAATGCGATCGCTAAATTGTGGATCTAAACCAATTCCATTATCTTGAACTGAAAATAACCATTCATCCTCCAATCTTTTCGCACTAATATGAATCTTTGGTAGTTGACTGCTGCGGAATTTGATAGCGTTACCAATGAGGTTCAAAAATAGCTGAATTAATTGTGTTTCATCAGCCATAACTGTGGGTAAAGGATCATGGGTAATAATTGCGCCGGTTTCCCCAATGCGTTGACGTAAATTCTTCAAAGTCCGATTTAAAGCTGTTTCTACTTCGGTAACTTGAAAAGCAATTCCTAATGTATCTACTTTGGAATATGCGAGTACATCATCAATTAAGTTCTGCATCAAACTTACACCTTCGACAACATAACCAATAAACTCTTTTGCATCTGCGTCTAGTTCTGATTCATAGCGCATTTCTAAAAGTTGTACATAATTACCTACTTGATTGAGTGGTTCTTGCAAATCATGGGAAGCGACATAGGCAAATTTTTTCAATTCTGCATTAGAACGTTGTAGATCTTCAGCTAATTGGGCTAATTCATCAGCTTGACGTAAGACAATATTGATGATTGATTTTCGCAATTCTAATGCAGCTTTGATTTCTACATTTTGCCAAGGTAAAGATGTTAACTGCACTATTTCTTTCCATAAGTCAAATGATTTACGGGGACATAACCGGATATTTCCTTCAGATTGATCAACTGAAAAAGCGTGATGGGGATTTCCACCCCAATTTACAGTTTGAATGACTTCTGGTCGAAACCATAATACATAATTTTGCTTGGAAATGGGAATAGCTAATAAACCACTAGCGACATTTTTAAAGCTGATCGCGTCTGGATAAATACTAGGTAAGGAATTTGTGGAAAATACCTCATCTTTGACATTATTTCTCAGCCATTCTCCTAAAAAATTCAGTTCTTCCTCTTGAGGAGTATTCCCAATCAGAGTATACTTTCCAGCAAAATAGATTGCTGCACCTTCAGCATTAGTTAAATTGAGCAGATTTATTTGATTTCTGACTAAACCATCAGTAAAGTTCTCTGCTTGAGACATATATTCAACCAATAGTGATTGAACTTGTTTTAAACTTATTTGATAGTCGTAGTCTTCTGTTTCTTCCTTTCCAGAAATTTCTGAAAATATGATTCTTCCTAAAAATTCACAAGCTTTCCGTAATTCATAGGAAACGTATTTAGGTGATTGATGATGACAAGCAATTAAACCCCAAAGTTTGTGATCTTTAATTAAGGAAATTGTCAAAGATGCAGCCACGCCCATATTATGTAAATATTCTAGATGACAGGGTGCAGGACTTCTGAGAATTGAATTAGTTAAATCAATTGGTTTACCGCTAACTGGGTTAATTTTAGGAAAAAGTTCGGCTGATAATTGAACGTTTGTATCGGGGATAATTCTAATCGAGTTTTCTAAAAATAATTGTCGTGCTGGCTGAGGAATATCTGATTCTGGATAATGTAATCCTAAATAAGACTCTAAAGCATCTGTTTTTTCTTCAGCAATCACAGAACCATGTCCATCATCACTAAATTTATATAACATCACTCTGTCAAATCCGGTCATTTTGCGGATTTCTTGCACAATGATTTGACTAGAATCGCGGAGACTTTTACTTTTTTCTAAACGATTAGCTGAGGATGTAGCTAAATGATAAAAACTTAAAAAGGGAATATTTTCTCCAGATGCAGTAGGTTCTAATTCTAAGATTAAAAATCCTTCGGAATTACGATAAAAAACTGCATCAAATACTGTATATTCATCTCCTTGTTTCTTAATCCAGATTTTGCTAGGATTAATAAAATCTAGATTTTTTTCTGATAACCAAAATTTAATTTTTTGAATTTGGTAAGGATCTAGTAGATATTCTAATTTCTGTTGCACCATATCTTCTGGAGATATGCCAAAAGTATTAAAAGTATTTTGACTAATTTGTAATATTTGTAAATCTGGCTCTTGTAAGACTAACAAAATTCCATGCGATTGAATTTCACTAGTTAGATGTATCGCTGCTTCTTTTAAGCTAGTGATATTAATATGTTGCTGCTTGATATTGATATCCATAAAACCCTTCCCCGATAATTTTGGAGAATAAAATATGTAGATTTCATCTCAATTCCTCACACCTCTAAAAATTCTCTTGAGTTTAGTAGCTTTGATAATGGCAAAGTCTATATTTATAGTTGCTCTTACCTGCTATTCTTACACAGAAGAACTAACTGTTCCCAAATATATAGATAAGAAATGTAAAAAGTAATATGATTCAAGCTACAGCATTTGTGTATATATATTAAGAATTAAGAAATTTCAATTTTATGTGTGGCTGCACAAAATCATGAAATTAATTCGTCTTTGCATAATGAAGGTATGAATTGTGTTTCGCTCTAATTTCATACTTCAAGTCAGCAATGCCATTAATTCATTAGACATCTCCGAGAATTAAATGTACGTGACTTGAAACCCTTGTAGAGACGTTCCATGGAACGTCTCTACGATCTTTTTCGGAGATGTCTATTAATTTATCTGCGTTTATCTGCGTTTATCTGCGTTCAATCTTTCACTATTCCTACTTTTAACTAAATCCAGGAACTAAACCACATCCGCATTCTATAACCATCAGGAGACATGGGTAAACCTAGATAAATAGGCATCCAGAAAATAAAGGCAGCGACAATGATAAAAGTTATAGTCACACCTACTGCCCGAATTTGCCGATAATAACTAAGTAGACATTGATCAACAAACCAAGCGATCGCTATGAATGTAAATACAACCGCAGACATATAATGATAGATGAAAGTACACCTTGTTACCTCCACCCAAGGGAGGAGATTAGCCCCATAATTTATGACTAAAAATAAGCCAATCCAAGTATCAGCGGTAAGATTTTTCGGGATAAATAACCGCTTTTTTTCAATTATCGGCATCGTAATTGTGATGATTACCATACCAATTACAAAGATCATCGCCGCTAAACCAAACCACCATAAAAAAGGATTCCCCATAGCATGAACATCATAAATTACTTTACCAGCACCATTAGGTAAGGGCGGTCCAAAGACAGGTAAGGAATTCTTGGTACTTTGAGCAGTTTGATAATAATAAGCCATTGGTCGAGTTAACAATGGCCATTTATACCATGCAGCGCAATAAGGATGAACGCTAGGACTATTTCCACCTAATTGGAGATGAAAGTGTAAAATTTGTTTATGAACTTCAATAAATCCATATCTTTTATCAAGTTGGAGATGAGGAATCCAAATCAGACTATAAATAACTGCCGGAATAATTCCTAAATAGGAAAACATCTGCCAAATATTTATTTTTGTCAGATTTTGCAAGGGTGATTTTATGGTATCAGTTGGGGAATTATTAGGGTGATTAAAAAAGTGTAAATAAGAAAATAATGGCACGCGAGATGTATGATCAAATGATTGCAACCAGCGAATTATCCAAGCTGCTATCCATACACCATAAGCACCAGTTAAAAACCATAAACCATTCCATTTTGTGCCAATACAAGCACCAAAACTGATTCCAGAGAGAATTAACCAAAACCACCGTTTTCGCTTTTCTAATGCTAATAATAATAACCATTGTCCGAGTAAACCAAAGATAACTATATAGACATTACTTAAAGCATAACGAGATTCTACTAAAAATAAGCCATCACAAGCTGTAAAAAATCCTGCCAATAAAGCAAACCGATGACGATGACTAAATTGATAAGTTAATAAAGTTATGACTACGGGAATTAATGAACCAGTTAGCGCATTTACCCACCGATAATTCCAAGGAGATAATAAAGAATCTGTGAGACTATTTACAGGATCTCGACCAAGGGGAATGTATTTACTAATCCAAATCCCCAACCCGATCAAATATTGGCTTAATGGTGGATGAGCATTAAAAAATGGTGTATGAGTAAGATAGTTGTTACCAAATTTGGCAAAATAAACTTCATCAAATACTAAAGTATTAAATCGGCTGATTCCCCAAAAACGTAAACTCAAGGAAAGTAGAAATATGCCTATTATGCCTAATCGAAACCAAGTTTTTTTCATGATGTTCTTGAGGTGTTTTTCGAGTTAGGTCCCCGACTTCTCTAAGAAATCGGGGATCTTGTTGTCCACAAATATAGAATAATAGCTCTAATACAGTCAAAAAACTTAATCTACTATGTCACAATTAGAACGACTGCTAAAAATGGCAGAAGATGAACTTACGGAGTATAGCACTGATGCCCGCAAAATGGAAAAACTCCGCCGCAAGATTAGTTTATCAGTACCATTAGCGGAACAGAGGCAACTAAAAGCGACATTATTAGCTACAATACCATCTGGTAAAATTGCAGAAGTTGTGGAGGAGCAAAGACAGACGGTGGCCTTGCCATTTTGGGGAATTGCTGGTTTGGGTTTATTATTGGGGATTTCCCTAAATCAACCCATGGGCTTATTAGCAGCTATCGGGGGGACTGTAGCGGCTTTTAGAATTCAAAAATGGGGTTGGCAATTACAGGCAAATCGTCTATTATTACGGACACTAGAAGATATTGAAACCCGGATTTCTCAACCTAGTAATTAAGTGCAAACAACAAATTAATTGAGGAGATAGAAGTTATGACAAAGTATGATTATATTTTCAAATCGAAAGAGCCGATCAAAGAATCATTGAATGAACAAGAAGCCGTAGCGGCAATTGCGGTGATTACCACCATAGTTGATTCTGGCAGTGAAGACATAGATGCAGAAAGTTTAGCTGATATTCTCTGGGAGTTTGAGATATTTGATGAATACTCAGAAGAAGAAATGCTAGAAACGGTGGACAGACTCATAGAAATTGCCGGAGAGGCTGGATTAGGTTCTTTATTTAATGCTGCCAGTGCGGGAATTTCTGATGAGGCAGTTTTAGATGGTTTTGCGGCTGGAGTGATTATGCTTTTAGATGCGGAAAATTTAATTATTCCAGCAAATAAAAAAGTTTTTCTGAAACAACTACAAATAGCTTTAGAACTGGATGATGAAGAAGCAGAAGAAATTATTAAAGAGATAATTGACTCAATAGAAGCTGGGGATGAGGAAGAATATCTCGAAGAAGAATATGAAGCAGTCATTTTTAATGAAGCTGGTGAACAATTTTATCAATCACCTTTGGGTAACTTTATAGTTCCTATTCCTTTAAATGTTGAACAGGGAGGAAAACTGCAAACAGAGGAAGGAATGGTAAGTTTTTCGGACGATACTGGTACTTTACTCAGAATTGATTATTATCCTCTCTCTCTAGAACAAATTGGTGATCTAGAATCCCAAGAAAATGAAGTATATCTGCATGAAGTTTTGGTAGATAAATATGTGCCTCAAGCAATTATTTCTCATGTTCCTACGGCGGAAGTGAAACATAAAGAATATTGGCAAGATACTTTAGAAAGTTATTACTATGTATTAGTAAATATGCCTCAAGGTTCAACTATATCCAAGCATGAAACTAATGGCAATGGGATGAGATTAGATGCCTATAGAGGATTATTGTCCTTTGTCAATAATGAATGTTTGTATATAGTTAGTAGTCAACGCAGCTTTTTAAATGGTGAAGTACCTGGTTCTATGAAAGCAGAAGCGAAAAAAATGAAAAAAGCTATTTTAGATTTTGTGCGTACGATTGAGTTTGCCTAAATCTAAGGGATAACCCTATTTTGGGCGTAGGTCCTGCGCCCCTAATGGCTTTGGTTATAAAATATTTGGATTTAATGTAGGGGTAGCGCCTCCGTGCCTATCCCGGTATTTGGGGCAACCACAGGGGATTTGCCCCTACAAAATTGATTGGTTTAGTAATTTTGAAAATGTTCAATGAATAGAGTTGGTTGTAGCCAATTTTTTACCGTAACTAATAGCAATAAAGCCGGTTACATACATAAACAAACTGTAAACCGCAGCCGGTACTGCCATATCAGGATTGTTGAGTAGTCCAGCCGTAATTGCGATCGCTAATGTGCCATTCTGAATACCAACCTCGATGGCAATGCAGATTTGTTGAGGAGGATTGAGTTTAAACACCTTGCTAATATAAAATCCCGCCAAGATTGAGATCACATTTAACAGCACAACCGCAACTCCAACTTGGAGAATAAATTCGGGGATACTGTTCCACTCACGAATGATGAGCATGAGTATAATTAGCGCCAGCAAACCAACTGCGAGGCGGTTAGTCAGTTTTTCCAAACGACGGGCAATTTCGGGAAATAGCTGCCCCATTCCCATTCCCAATCCGATAGGCAAAAGCGTCATCAGAAAAATTTGTCCTATTGTTGCCCCAATCGGTAGGGTAATCGCCGCAGTTTCGCCAATGTAGTGCTGGTATGCAAGGTTTCCTAACATCGGAATTGTAAATACTGTAATCACACTACTAAAAGCAGTCAGTGTGACTGAAAGTGCAACATCACCTTGAGCGAGGAATGTAAATATATTTGAGGATGCTCCACCTGGGCAAAGTGCCACTATCATTAACCCCATTGCCATTGTCGGTTGCATGGGGACAACTTTAGTAATGACAAAACCAATAATAGGTAAAAAAATTAACTGACTGATTAAGCCAATTGAGACGGCTTTCGGATATTTCCTTACCCGTTGGAAATCTTCGGGTGCAAGAGATAAACCCATTCCCAGCATAATGATAGCCAAAGCTATTGGTAACATAACTTTAGTCAATAAGCTTGCTTCCATAATCAATTTTGGATGAATAATACAAAAAGATAATATCAGACTCAATGGTGGAACATCTGCAAACTGGTAACTTATGATTAGCGATCGCATAGGACACAATTGCGAGAAACTAAGAACAGCTTTATTGAAAATTAGGAGAATCTCATGGCTTGGACTCAAGTTTTAGCTGCTAACGCCCTAGCTGCCGGTGCGCGTGAAGTAGTCAAAGTGGGCGATCGCAAAATCCTACTCTTAAACCACGAAAATCAGCTTTATGCTGTAGATGATACTTGCCCTCACTTAAAAATGTCTTTGAAAAAAGGAAAAATCGAAGATGGGGCGATAGTTTGTCCCTTCCACCGCAGTGCATTTGATTTGGGTAATGGTGAAGTCAAAACTTGGTGTCCCTTCCCACCCGTAGTTGGTAAATTACTGTCAATGGTTTCCTCAGAAAAAACCTTACCAACCTATCCTCTGAAAGTGGAAGCAGGCAACATTTTGATTGATGTATAAGTAGCTAGGTTGACAGATCCTACGCCCAGGGACTAAGATGCCATAACTCATCTATAGGGGTAAAGCACAATGCTAAACCCCTAAAATTTTCTTGCTAAAAATTAACTAATTTCTGAATATTTAGTAATCATTGTTTTCACATTTAATAAATGTTCTTCAACAATTTCGGGAACTTCGGTATTGGTTTCAATAATTAACTCACCAATCGTATTACTCGCAATTTCATTAATAGCATCAATCAAGAGATTGGGCATAGTAATATTAGCTTCAGCAATTTGTTTAATAGTATCTCTGGGGTTATCTTGCTCAAGGATAGCTTTCAAAACTTGAATTTCATAAGCGGGGAGATGGTTTAAAAAAGTATCCCATTCCGTTGGTAAATTTCCTGTGTGATCATGTTTGCCATTTATGGAATCTAATGGTTCTAATAATTCATCAAAAGGAAATAACTCTAAATTATCTTCTTCATTATCGGGAAATGTTTGGGAATTAATAGTTTCCACTTGTTGCAGTAATTCCCAAACTTGATTTTGCAATAAATCCCGTTCGTCTTGTAAGACAGAAATTTGATTTTGCAGTTGATTAACTTCAGATTTTTGTTCTAATGTCTTATTTTGTAAAGAATTGAGAATAGTTTCAAGATGATATTTAGTTGTACTTGTCTGTACTATTAAATCATCTTGTTTAGCAATTTTCAGTTCTTGAGTTTGAACTTCTATTCTTAGTTCATAAAGCTTTTCTTCTAGTTGTGGCTTGAGTCTTTCCAGCAAAATTACATCATTTCCTAGTTCTTGTTTTTCCTGTTTTAATATATCAATTTGAGGTTGAATTTGGTTAAGTTCGGCATGAGAAGCATGACAATTTATTTCTAATCTCCGCTTTTCTGTGATCAGATTATTGCAGCTATTATTCAGTTCTATATTACTATTTTCTAAATGGACAAATTCATTTTTAAGATTACATACTTCGGCTTCAATTTGCTTTTTCTGAGCAGCAAATGTCCCTATGTCTCGATGTAAACTATCCCTTTGACTTCGACAATCTCCAATTTGGTTTTCTAGTTGCTGAGTTTCTGTATACAATAAATTTCTATATTCTTCTAATTGCTGTATTTCTCTAACAATACGGGATTTCAATCCTTCTATATCCCGAATGCGTCTCTGAAGAGAACCAATCATCCTCAGTTCATCATTTCTGCGTCGTTTATCAACAAGAAATGCGGCTGCATAGGTAGCCAAAACTGTAATTATCCCAGTGAGAAAGGCTTTAGGGAAATCCCAACTGGGGACGAGGCTTAAACCAAAACTGATACTAAAAGCGGCTATGCCTAAGACAACTTGATAATTAAATATTGTTGATTGGACTTTACGAGGTTTTATTGTACTCAAGTTGTTAGTATTATTAGTAATTAACGTCATTATTCCTCACATTTTTATTGGTAAATATACAGTTATAATTAGGTTCATATTACATGATAAGTGACTTTTGTCATGAGTCTATAGGAAGATTTTTAGTTTCACCAAACACAGCTAAATCTGAGTTTAAAAAGTCAATAAACTGCCTTGCGGTTCTGCCAGAACGGCCATTATGCCGAGTTGCCCATTGTAAAGCCTCAAATTCTAAATCTTCGGCAGAAATATTGATGTTTGCGGCTAAATGCTGGACAATTTGTAAATAGGTTTTTTGATCTGCGGCTGTAAAAGTTAATGTTAAACCAAAGCGATCGCTAAAAGATAACTTTTCTTGCATTGTATCCCAACCATGAACTTCATTGTTATCCTTGGGAGCAGGTCTATCAGTAAAATATTCCCGGATTAAATGGCGACGGTTAGAAGTAGCATATACAACTACGTTTTTTGGTCTAGCAGTTAAATTTCCTTCCAAAACTACTTTCATTGCTTTAAAACTATCATCATCTTCTTCAAAGGAAAGATCATCAACAAAAATAATAAATTTCTGGGGAACACCTCGCAACAATTCGACAATTTTCGGTAAATCTGGCAATTCTGACTTAGAAACTTCTATTAAGCGCAGGTTTCTATGACTATATTCATTTAATAAAGCTTTAACTAAAGAAGACTTACCCGAACCACGACTACCATAAAGTAATACGTGCAACGCAGTTTCTCCTGATAATAAAAACTCTGTGTTTTTCACTAAAGCATCTTTTTGCCACTCATAACCCACCAATGTAGACAGTTTCACCGAATCAGCATCAGCAATACCCACTAACTGCCCATTTTGCCAACGAAAAGCCGCATATTTAGCAAATAAACCAGTTCCATGTTGCCGATAATAAGCGGCTAAATCTGCCACAGCATCACCCCAATTGTCTAACTGAGGAATAGATGCGATTAAACCCATTTCTGTCCCCACTGCTTCCGGTTCTCGATACCAAACCACAGGGGAAATAGGTAAATGAGTTGCCATTTGTACCCATTCGCTTAAAACTGCACTGTTACATTCATATAAACTTTGTAGTATTTGCAAGTCATGTTGTCCAGCGACTACTAAAGCTGAGGGTAATTGCCTAAATTCCTGCTGTTGTGCCAATTTGCTCAAAGGATTATCCGCAGTGAGAATTTGCTGAATCAGATATTCTTCCCAGGTTTGATGACTACTGGCTAAAGCTTGGAAATAACTACCGTAAGCCAGGAGGCAATCCCGCCCATCTCCATCAGTGTAACGGATGGTTTGTAATAAATTCAGAAACGCTCTGCCTACGTCGCTTTCTAGGACAGATTGGTACAGTAAAAGGGACGCGGCTTGGCGTTGTAGAAATTGAACTGCCGAATAAGATGTAGTATTTGCCGTAAGCATTGCTAGATGATCCATCAACTCAGTAAATTATCTCTCACCATGAGTTTAAGTATAATAGTGACTTTTGACTATGGCATTTTTATCTTGGCGGATCGGATGAAGCAAGAGTAAATTATGACACCCGTGAAAAGTTACACAAAACTTATACCTACAGGAATACAAGTGTAGCCATTTATATATTAAAGTAGAGAGGATCGGGGATAAAAGTAAATCAATACTGATTATAATCAGGATAAATTACTAACATATATACAGAGAATATGGATCACTGACGATTGTAAGTAACCGTTGTTGTCGCTGGATATCTACTACCAATTAATTTGGAAACAGTAATGTTTTATTCAAGGTGCAAGGCTATACTACAGATATTGTCAAGATCTTATAGTTTCTTCCGTAGATTTGAAAGTAAAAAAATAGCTAATATTGCCATTTTGGCAGGTCTTTCTGACACAAATGGGATATTAGTAGATAGTAGCAATGTTTCGTAAATTTTTTACCATTAACTAAGAACTGCTACAGCCACCTCAATATTGACTGCGGTAATTCTTTAGCCATTAAAATCATTAGGAAATAATTCATGTTATCATCACTATCTTCTCAAAATGTTATCCAGTATCTGCTCAATGCAGGACTGTGTAGCGCGGAAGATGGCGCTGCATATAGATCTGTATTGCCAGAAAATACCAAAAAGAATCGAAATTTACTGGTCATACTGGCAGATAATCGCCAACTGCTGATTAAACAAGAACGGAACATTAATAATGATCAAAGTTCTCATGAACTTTTTAATGAGTCGCTATTTCACCAGTTATTACAGCAATTTCCAGTAATTGGTAATATTGGCGCGATATCATCATCATTGCTCCACTTTGATGCGGAAAATTCTATCCTGGTGCGGAGCTACTTAAGCGAATATGTGGAGTTAGGAAAATTTTATCAACACAGCAGTATTTTTCCCACAGAAATTGCCAGCGCGATTGGTACTACGTTAGCAGGATTACACCGAGCCACGTTTAATAAACGTGAGTATCGTGATTTTATGTCCACTGCTCCCGCAGGACAGTTTCGCTATAATTTTTACAATCCCGCCCAAGGCATACCATCAATAAATCCAGACACATTTGGGACAATTCCCACTGAAGCACTACAATTTCATCTGCTTTATCAGCGTTACGAAAGTTTAGAATCCGCTATTGCTGATTTAGCTTATGAGTGGAAACCATCTTGTTTAACTCACAACGATTTACATCTAAGTAATATTTTAGTTCATTCCCGATGGGAACAGCTAGATAATTGCCTGATAAAATTGATTGACTGGGAAGCTTGCAGTTGGGGAGATCCAGCTTTTGATTTAGGAACGCTATTAGCAAGTTATTTAAGAATTTGGCTGTCTAGTTTAATAGTAGATCCGACATTAGAGTTAGCAGAATCTTTAAGTTTAGCCATGATTCCTCTAGAGGAAATACAACCTTCAATTCTGGCTTTAATCCGGGCTTATCTTGATGCTTTCCCCATGATTTTAGAATATCATCAAGACTTCATTGTGCGGGTAATTAAGTTTGCAGGTTTAGCATTAATTCAACAGATTCAAAATAGAATTGAATGCCAAAAATCCTTTGATAATAGTAACTTATGTATGCTCGAAGTTGCTAAAAGCCTGTTGACTATGCCCGAGCAATCAGTATTGACAATTTTTGGGATCTCCGCAGCAGAAATTTTCCAATCTGTCCCCACATTGCAAAAACTTCCTCAACCCCAAAAGGAACAACAATTAGTCCGTCTTTATTACGAAAAAACTCGTCTGCGCGGTTGTTAGTCATGTTATTCCTGATACTTAGAAATATATTTTCCTGAAATTTGAGGTGCAAAACAAGTTAATGTTTGATGATTCTCCCAATCAAATTTTCCAGTCATTATTCGATATTGCCAGTAATATCCAGATTGAACCTAATTTTTGTATTTACCATCCCCATTATCAACCTTTTGCTTTACCCGCGAATATAGCAAATAGGTTTCAACAAAATCCACCTTCTTTAAAACAGAAGTATTTGAACATACTGCTGAGAAATTTTCTCTATGGAATTTATTATAATGGTTCACTGCAAACAGTCTTAGCTGCAAATAATAATAATTGCCAATCTCAGGTAAATTTCCTAGAAAATAATAGTTTAGGTGTAGATGAAAATTTCTATGAACAGCTACATCATAGCAATCATGGTACAGGCCATTATGAACCCAATTGGCAGATTTTGCGAATTGAACCTGATGGTAGTATGGCTGTGAGTAAGGACGGATTAACCTTATATATTGAGCCAGAATGTCATCTACAACCCCGGAAAAAGTTGCCCAAAGTGGGGGAATTAATAGCAATATGGATGCCTAAAAATCGCTTGCAAAATGGCTGTTATGTGGCAGTTAGCAATATAGGAATAGAAAACCAAGATGCAGAAAATGCTGATTTAGGAGGAGGACAAATTTATTTTAATTTTACGTCAACAGGGGCAATTGCTATTATGGAGAGCCTAACCCAAGCCTTAAATAATGCGGCTATTGCCTTTAGTTTTCAGGTTCTTTATAATCCCGCAGCTTATGGGCGTTATGATGCCGGAGTGCTGCATTTTGAATGCCAAGATTACCCGACAATTCGGACTATTCTTCAAGATATTTATCAAGAACATCAAGCTTATTTTCAGCCAGAAATTCCCTTATTTACTAAATTTTTAGCACCGGGGTTAGGGTTAGCAGAAGAACCAAATCAAAAATTTGCTCCTCAAGAAAGTTTTGGGATGAATCGTTGTCAAATTGTGGCCAATGCGTTGTTAGAATCTTGGCAAAAGGGTAAAAACGCCCTGGAGGAACGGATAGAAGTTATTAATCAACACTTTGCCCAAAATTTAGTTGATATGCAGCATCCTTATCTTAATCCTAGTTCTGAGGATATTTATCAGCCTTTAAACTCAGTGGCGATACCTCAACTGCTGAAAGGATAATTTCCCAATTGCGCGGGAAACATCCAGGACACACAGACAGATGGTATATCGAAAAAGCAATTTTTGACTTGGAACGCGATAAAGGACGTTATTAACCAATGGAGTATTTAAGTTATCACAAATATAATCACAAAATCCTTCTAGCACGTAATTATTGTTGTGTTACGTTGCTGAAAAAACAATTGTGCAAAATCACACTGCATTAGTGATTATTGCATAAAAAACTTGCTGTTACAAAAGATATCGAATAACCATAGGTTAGTTTTTATTAATTATTAATAGTTAATATGACATAAAATGATGTGTGATAGTAAATTTGAATTGAGGAAATTTTCAACATGGCTTTTACATATTACTACACTGTCCGATTTCAAGATACTGATGCGGCTGGAGTCGTTTATTTCGCAAATATTTTCAGAATTTGTCATGAAGCTTATGAGGTTTCATTAGCAGCTTCTGGTATTAATCTTAAATCATTTTTTACTAATCCATCTGTAGCTTTTCCTATTGTTCATGCAAATGTAGATTTTTTTCGTCCTATGTATTGTGGTGACAATTTAGTAATTAGTTTGTTACCGGAAAAAATAGGTTCGGATAAGTTTGAAATTACCTATGAAATGACAGGAGATGAAGTAATGGTTGCTAAGGCAATTACTAGGCACGTTTGTATTGATGCCAGTAGTAAAATTAAGCAGGAATTACCAGATTATATGAATCATTGGTTAGAAACGAACCACAGAGACGCAGAGGGCGCAGAGAGAAGAAGGTCGAGGGAGGAGGTTATGTAATTTTCCATTAAGTAGGTGAACACAATAAAAGCAAACTGTGTAAAGAAATGTAAAATCGCTGAAAACTTCTTTACTCTTGCCTCTTGCCTCTTGCCTAGTGCTATGACGACAATTTTCAACGCCAACCTACTTAGTTGGTTTTTATAAGTTCTGCGGCGATTTGTTGGAGTTGTTGACGGTTGATTTTACCTTGGGCGTTACGGGGTAAGTTTGGTAGGGAAATCCAATGTTTGGGAATTTTGAATTTACTCAATTGATTTTTTAGTTGGGTTTGAATTTCTAGGTAAGAAATATTTTGATCTTTGGGAATATAAATGGCTGTTAATGCTTGTCCCCAATGTTTATCAGTTATACCAATTACACAGACATCTATGACCATGTTTGTTTTTCTAATCGCTGATTCGATTTCTGTTGGGTAAACGTTTTCACCACCTGTAATGATTTTGTCACTGTTGCGGCCAATAATATGTAAGTAGCCGTAATTGTCTAAAAAACCAATATCATCAACTACAAAGTTATCTCTATTTTCCCACATTTGGGGATAATAACCTAATGCTAAAGATTGACTTTGAATATTTATATTTCCTGGTTGATTATCAATGATGATTTTAGCATGGGGAAGAATTTTTCCACTATTAAATTTACCTTGTAAAAATTCATCAGGTTTAAGAGTTGCTATTTGAGAAGCGGTTTCTGTCATGCCATAGGTAGGTGCTAATCTAATCTGATGATATCTTGCTTTTTCTAATAATTCATCCCAAGGTGGCGCACCTCCTAACAGAACTGTAGAAAATTTGGATAGCCATTGGGTTAATTCGGGATTTTGGAGAAGTTTTTGTAATTGGGTGGGGACTAAAGATATAAAAAAATCGGCTGGGTTAATATTTGGTAGTTGAGAAGTTTCTAATTTTTTAGATGAGGTAATTACTAATTTACCTCCTGTTGTGAAGGAACGCATAAATTGCATTAATCCACTCACATGATACAATGGTAATATACAAAATGAATTAACTACATTTATGGAAAAATATTCTGTAAATCCTTGCACAGAAGCCGTTAATATTTCCCATGTATGAATAGCAAATTTAATCTTTCCTGATGAACCACCTGTAGGAATCATGATAGTATTAGTAATTGGTAATTCATAATTGATAATTGGTGATTTTGAAAAATTATGATCTATTCCTAAAACTATATCTGGTTGCACTAAATTAAAGACTTGTTCCCATTCAGCTTGACTCCAATCTGGGTTACAGAGAAAAACCGGACATTTAGCCGCACAAGCTGCAATAAAACTGGCTAAAAATCTCACTGGTGATCTTTCCGCAATAATAATTTTTGGGGTTGATAACTGAGTTAATTTTAAATATAATTCTGTGGCTATTTGTGGTAATTCTTGACTATGATCACAAATTAGCCAATCATGGTTTTGTATATTATCTAAAAGGTTTTCCATAGACGGGAGCATCCCAATAATGTAATAAGTATAAATACTCAAGCAATAGCCTGATTGAGATAAGCACAACGCAAGTTCAAAATCTGGGAAACATTTTCTGCCTTCCATTGCGCTCCTGTTATTTTTATCCTGGCTCCAATCTGCTTAATCTTCGACTCCACACTCCCTGAACCAATGCAAATTCCTAAATCTTGATACAAACCGTAGTCTGGTATTCTCTGGCGATGCTTTTGGACATAATTCTGGAAATTCACCACGGCCTTGTTTTGAGACCCTTTAAACTCCGCTAAGGCCATTTCTATGTCCCCATCCCATAAATAACTTTCGACTCTTCTGATGCGCTTGTTTGACCCCCCGACTTTATTTAAATTTTCGACCAAATGATACCAATCAAGGACTTCTCTTCGCTGAAAACTATCCCCTATCTGCGTTATCAAATTCCAGATCCCATCATGACCATCCCCTACGCAGGTAATGACCTTGCCTAACGGTTGGGAATTTGTCCAAGATAATAACTGGTCATTTTCTCGAAAAAATGCAGCACATATCTGTCCATGCAAGCTGACTGCTTTGTAATTTTGCCAGATACTTTCTTGCCCTAACGGTGTTCTCAACCTGACATTTCCTCCGTCTACACTCAATGCCTCTATGATTCCTTTTCCTTGTGGAGCAGAAAATTCATATCTTTGTACCAACCTATGTTGACTACTCCCTGAGACTTCCATCCCTGTGGTCATCTTTATATCTTCTTCAGCGTGTTCAAAAGATTCATTAGCTACTAATCTTAAACAGCACTTCTCCAGATATGGACTTAACCGATTATTTTTCTCTAATCCCAGTTCTCCGGCTTGTTTAGAGGTGATTTTTACCTTTCCGATAATACTATTTACAACCCTGGTTCTTCCCACAGTTGTTCCCGTTGCTGTTTCAAAAAAAAACTGGCTACCACTGGACTGACGTTGTTTAGCATATGCTCTCGCACAATCAATTCTATGCTTTCAAAGTCTTTTAGATTTTCAATAGCTGTATTATTGATGAGAATTTCTGAAATGCCTTTGATATGTTCATTCAGTTTCTGCGTTTCTTCAGGGGTCATTTTTTTTCTCTTCATCACTTTTTGGCTATTTTGCCTTTTATTCTTTCTGAAGTCTCTAAGCATTTATACTTACTGCATAATTGGGATGCTCCCTCCATAGATCCATAGATCCATAGACTTTCTAGCCAGTTTGATTCTTGTAGTTGAAAAAAGTGGTTAATTCCAAAACCAACAGCGCGGTTATTACCAGATAATTCTGCTGCTAATTGTAATGCAGCTTGTCTCCCAATTTCGGTTTCAAATACCGATGAAAATACAACATCAATTTGATGTTTTTTACAAAACTCTTTTAACCGAAATGGTGAACCGAATATCCCCGGTTTAATCACGAAAATTCCCCGCCAACCTTGTTGAAAACATAATTCTAATTGGTGAAGATTGGCGATAGATTCATCTAAGGCTATTGTTGTAAAATATGAATTACTTAATTCTTGCATTTCTCTAAATTTATCTACAGGTAAAGGTTGTTCGATAAATTCAATTTTCGGTAAGAATTGATCACATTTTTGTAACCATAATTCAGCTTCTTGATAAGTAAGTCCCCCATTAGCATCTAAACGTAATTTTGCTGATATTGGTAAACTAGAAATTAATAAATCAAATATTTCTAATTCTTGATTTATATCATCAACAGCAATTTTCCATTTAAATGTTTTATATCCTTGTTCCCATAAATTACTCCATTGATTTAAAGCTGATTTACCCGCTGGTAATAAGCCGCTGTAGGTGAGATTAGGCGACTGTAAGTCACTGCTACACAGACGAAACCCACCTGGGTGGGTTGAAGATTCAAAAGCAAATTGACAAGCTGGTAATTTATCGGGAATAGCGAAAATTATCTCTTTGGTAATTGTTTGTGGAAGTTGATCACAAAAATCTAAAGCTTGTTTGATAGTTTCTGAACCAAACCAAGAAATGGGGGAAATTTCCCCCCAACTAACGTCATCTTTTTCATCAATCAAGCGGATAATTATGCTTTCGCGGATTTCCCAAACCCCATAATTAGTAATAATGGGATTCGTGAATTTCTGACTAAAGTAACGAAAAGAAAATTGATAACCCATTAGAGGTTGTTTGAGAAGTATTATATCAAACCCGTAATCTCCAAAAACTTAACCCCCCTACCCCCCTTCCCTGCAAGGGAATGGGGGTTTTAAAGCCTCTCCCCTTGCAGGGGAGAGGTTTGGAGAGGGGTCAGTCTATACATTCAAAACTTTTCAAACATCCTCTTAGGGACTTCCAAAAAAAAACTCAACCCCTCATTCCTCCGTGTCCTCTGTGCCTCTGTGGTTAGTTTATTCTTAATGTAACTTAACCAAAAATAAATCCTAAACCCAAAAATAAGCAACTCACAAACTGAACTCTGATAGCGATGAATTTAGAATTGCTGACTTTATCTGGTTGGTTGTGATTTTCTAAAACATGACGACATAATTTCACCGCAAAAGGTAAACTCAGAAAACTAAGTAATGTCCAAAGTGGGAAAATATTCAAAATCACAAATAACAAAATTAGAGGATAAATACTCGCAGTAAAACCCACTAAAACCTTTGCACCAGTGTGAGTTCCTAGACGCACAATAGGAGATTTCTTTCCTGCGGCTATGTCATCTACAACTTGATGAAAATGGGAACAAAATAACACTAAACTGGTAACAAGTCCCAAAATTACCGAAGCTGCTAAATTGGTCATAGACCAGGTTTGAGTTTGACTATAATAAGCCGCACTCATACCCAAAGGACCAAAGGCAAAAAAGCAGAGAATTTCCCCTAAACCTTTGTATCCTAGACGGAAAGGGGGACCTTGGTACATATAGCCCAAACCGCAGCATAAGAGGATTATGGCAATAACTGTGGGGTCTTTTTGCAAAATAGCGATCGCTATTATTCCCAACAAACCCAAACCTAAACACAGGTTTCCTATCCAAAACATTAAGGTTTTGTTACCAGTTAAATTCACCAATGAATGATGTTTATTCTGATCAATTCCTGTTTCGGCATCAAAGACATCATTACTAATATTTTCCCAAGCTAAAATCAAAATTGCCGCAGCAATAAACAAGGAGAATATTATGGGATTAAAAATCTTTATTTCCCTAAATGCTACCGCCGAACCTACCCAAATCGGCATAATAGCAACACTGTACATTGGCGGTTTAATAGCCGCCATCCATAGTTTAGCTTGAGGTGGTGAAATCTGAGTTGAAGTCATCAGTTGTGATTAATTAAATTACCAGAACTTTGGTTATCAGTTAAATTTTATAATTTTGCATGATACTTGACTAGTACACAACGGCGTAAGTTAATCAACCATTAAAAATTTGACAAAAGCTTGTGTAATCTGCTTTTTTAATTTTTAATTTTTAATTCCGCACTGCGGTACTAGCTATTTTAGATTTAGGATTGTTGATCACTTATGGGTACAATCAATCTAAAATTGTTTAACTTTGGTAAATTACCAAAAAATGCTAGTTTTATGATTATAGGCGAATATCCTGCCATGAAACCTGCTATCTTGCCGCCAAAACAGGATAAACCCCATAATCAAGCTAAGTTTATGCTGGTTAATGGTGACTGAATTATGTTACCTATAAAAATACCACCATGATTTATTACATTTTAGGAAGATAACTTAATAAAAATTAACTTATACATCCATGACAATTTCACCATGTCGCAGCCACACCTTTGTAGACTACAAATACCTTAATCAATTACTATTAGAGATTCAGGAAAATTGCCGCCGTCATAATTATAGTAAAATTGTGAGTATTCCCCTAGAAATTGGCTTAGTTGATCCTTTGCTGGTTTTTGATCAATTTAATCAGAAAAATACCATAAACTTTTATTTTGAAAATAAAAGTAATGGTGAAGCAATAGCAGCAATTGATACTTTAGATAAAATAGAAATTTCTGGTAAAGATAGGTTTACAAAATCAGAAGAATTTATTAAAAATTGTCTGAAAAATATAATTCCTATTTCTCACAAAAATCAGACTTTTTCCCTACCTCGATTTTTTTGTACTTTCAGTTTTTTTGATCAGCATAAAAAAGTAGATTGTCCATTTCCTTCTGCTACGGTTTTCCTACCTTGTTGGCAAATAGCTTTAAAAAATAATCGCTGCACATTAGTAATGAATACAATTATCAATTCTAGGATTAAGATTAGCAGAATATTGGATAATTTACAACGCCATTTAGAAATTATTAGATCTTTGCATACCCATTCTCTAAATATTGATAAATTTCCCTTAAACTTATATAAAAAAATCACTAATAACGGTGAAAAATTTAAAACTTCTGTTTCCTCAGTTTTAGAAATAATTCATGCTAACCAGTTAAGAAAAATTGTTTTAGCTGATATCTTAGATGTCAGTGCTAATCATGATTTTAACTTATTACAATCTTTAAATAATCTCCGCCAAATACATCCTAATTGTAATGTATTTTCCACCAGTAATGGTCAAGGACAAAACTTTATTGGTGCTAGTCCAGAACGATTAATTAGTATTCACAAACGGCAGTTAATTACTGATGCTTTGGCAGGTTCTGCACCGAGGGGAAAAACACCCACAGAAGATGCTACAAATGCTAACAATTTAGTGAATAGTACCAAAGAAAAACACGAACATAAACTGGTTCTAGATTTTATTACTCAACATTTATCTCAACTGGGTTTATTCCCCCAAGTTTTAGCCCCCAGACTGCGACAATTATCTAATATCCAACATTTATGGACACCAATTAGTGCAGTAGTTCCCAATAATATTCACCCTTTACAAATCGTTGCTAAACTGCATCCTACTCCAGCAGTTGCCGGGGCAGCACGAGATATTGCTTGTGCAGAAATTCGCCGTTATGAAAGTTTTGAAAGGGGTTTATATGCAGCCCCTTTAGGTTGGGTAGACGGAGAAGGAAATTGTGAATTTATTGTGGGGATTCGTTCGGCTTTAATTGATGGTAATTATGCCAGACTGTATGCAGGTGCGGGTATTGTTGCTGGTTCAGATCCTCAAAAGGAATTTGCCGAAGTGCAACTTAAACTACAAGCTTTATTAAAAGCCTTAGTTTAACTTACCTTTGGGGGTTAAAGTCCCCTGCTTTACCTCGTTCCTAGCCTCCGGCTAGGAATGCCAGCTATGAGGCTCTGCCTCCTCTATCACTAGCGGCAGAGCCGCAATTCAGCATTCCCAGTCAGAGACTGGGAACGAGATTAATAATATGATTACAAATCACGGTGACTAAATGATTTTGCATTTGCACCTGTGTAGCTTTTGACAATATGTCCATTCCCAGACATTTGATATTTATATGTGATTAAACCTTCTAACCCAACTGGTCCACGAGGTGGCATTTGTTGGGTACTAATTCCCACTTCAGCACCAAATCCATAACGGAAACCATCAGCAAAACGAGTAGAACAATTATGATAAACTCCCGCTGCATTGACTAAGCCTTGAAATGTTTCTGCGGCTGTAATATCTTCAGTAATGATTGCTTCTGTGTGCCGAGAACCATAATTTTCAATATGGGATATTGCTTCATTTAAAGAATCAACAATTTTAATAGCTAAAATTAAATCGCTGTATTCTGTTTGCCAGTCTATTTCTGTGGCTGTGGCAATATCAGATAAAATTTGTATAGTCCGTTCATCACCTTTTAATTCTACATTTTGTGCTTGTAAAGCTGTGGCAACTTGGGGGAGAAATTCGGCAGCAATGCTACTATGAACTAGCAAAGTTTCAATGGCATTACAAGCAGCGGGATATTGAATTTTAGAATCTACAGTAATACTAATAGCTTTGGCAATATCAGCGGCTTGATCTACATAAAGATGACAAATGCCATCAGCATGACCTAATACGGGAATGCGGGTATTATCTTGGACAAATTTCACAAAGGCATTAGAACCTCTGGGAATAATTAAATCTACATATTTATCTAATTGCAAAAGTTCTAATATTTCTTCTCTCGTGGTTAACAATTGCACCACATCAGGATTAACTGCTGTGTGAGATAATCCTTGTTTAATGGCTTTAACTATGGCTGTACAAGAATGTAAAGCTTCTTTACCACCTTTGAGAATGACACCATTACCGGATTTAATTGCTAAGGAAACTATTTGAATTGCGGCTTCGGGACGGGCTTCAAAAATGATGCCTAAAACGCCTAAAGGACAGGTAATGCGTTTGAGAATTAAACCAGTGTCAATTTCTCGATGAATTTGGACTTTACCAATAGGATCTTCTAGTTTACCAACATCTCGCACACCAGCGATCGCATCCCTTAATTTATGTTCATCTAACTGCAACCGTTTATAAAGGGGTTTAGCGATTCCTGCCGCTGTTGCTGCGTGACAATCAGCCAGGTTTGCTTGCAGAATATCATCCTTTGCCAATTCTAAAGCTTGAGCGATCGCTTCAATAGTTTGATTTTTGGCCTCAGAGGAGAGAACTGCCAGCTTACTAGCAGCTTGACGGGTTTGTTGAGCGATAGCTTCGCTGGTAGTAGGTATCGCAGATAGAGGAGAAATAATTTTGAAATTAGTCATAAGAATACCTGGTAAGTGGGAAACCTTTGAGGAAAAAATTAGCTGAAACAGCTAATTTTTGACCCTATTTTTTGAAATTAACCAAATCGAGTCTAGACACTTAACCTTCTTGAACTCGACGTTCAAATTCTTCGGAAGTTTTGCCAATTACATCTAAGGCTGAGGGATAGATATCATTATGCTCCTGTTTCAGCCAGCCTAAGAGATTGGCAATCTGAGCATTCCGTAAATCTAAATCAGTCTGAAAAATGATTGAAGTCGCCATCGCTTCAGCATATTGACGTGGATGACCTTGCTGCACAAAAACATCCACCAAAGCGGCTAAAGCTGTCTGTGGAATATTAACAGGAGTCCCTTCTGTAGACATAATTTCTGAAAAAAATAAAATTCACAGGCCATTTTAATTTAAACCACGTTCAAGATGAAACCTGTAGTTTATCGAATTACCCCACCCCGGTTTTGCTTTAGCAAAACCTACCCTCCCCTTACCTAAGGAGAGGGGATTGAGGGAAGGGGTTTTAAACTGACAAAAACTTCACTTTAGGTTTCAAGATGGATGAGGTAAGTACCTGGATAGAATTAATTACTATTATTTATTTACCAATCCTTTGTCCATTAAGGATTTCAGTCCAAATATTTGTGTAATTAATTTTGTCTCATTACTTATATCTATAGGAATTTGATTGGAGTAGCCATCACGAACTAGTTTACTTTTCGTTACATAAGATACTGCGTTTTTTCCTGCCCATCTATTATTGAGTATTAATACTTATTTGTGTAGCTTTTTTTTATTAAAACAATTTGTAAAAGCCTACGTAATTTAGGCTGTATATATAAAGATCCAGTTTGATCTTTAAAAGGAAAGGATACGTAGGGTGTGTTAGCGACATTCCAAAGCACCATTATCAAAGATTTTATGCGTTCAAGATTCCATCTGATCACGCTAAAATACTTAGTTTTGTATGGCCACGTATGCTATGAAAAATACAATAGTAATCATATGGAAAATACAATAGTAATCATATGGAAAATACAATAGTAATCCTATGGAAAATATAATGATAATCATAGAAAAAATACAATAGTAGTCATATAGACAAAATATATAATGTGCTTTTTAGATATTTCAAGGTAATTTTTAATGGATAATTTTACCACTTAGGATTTGCTAATAGATCCTAGAGTGGCGTTAAATGTTATACATGAAACCCTTGCACAGTAATAATTTTACGGATATTAAATAATAATAATAATAATAATAATAATAATAATAATAATAATCATATGCAATAAACAAGCGTTATTCTATAAATTCATTATTGTGTAACTTTCTTAGCGGTCTCTAAGTTTGAAAAATATTATGCTATCCAGATTTTGTACGTATTGATGATTTAGCATGATGTATATTTTCACTTAATTTCATTTTTCTCTCATTTTCTGTGACTCATAAACTTTACATTTCTTGACGGAATTTTACTTTACATCATAAAAATTAGATGATAGTTTGTTTAAGGGTTAAGCAATTACTTAACCGATAGTCATAAAACTAACAACAAGGAATTAAAAAAATGGCAGTTGAAAAAACCAATTCTTCCTCCAGCTTGGCAGAAGTTATTGATAGAATCCTCGACAAAGGTATCGTAATTGACGCTTGGGTTCGTGTTTCCTTAGTTGGTATCGAATTACTAGCAATTGAAGCTCGGATCGTTATCGCTTCCGTTGAAACCTACTTGAAGTATGCTGAAGCAGTTGGTTTAACCCAATCAGCAGCAGTACCTGCTTAATTTAATTAAGCTCCATAATATCAGGATTAATTAATCCTGATATTGGTTCTGCTTTTTTTAATTATCTAGATATTTGGAAATCAACGCTTCTCAAAGGATATTACAAAAAAGTACGAATCCTTATAATGTAGTACCTGGAGAAGCAATTTCTGTTAGGTCTGGGCTAATTTACTATTTTTTGGAGAACTTCATGATTTCTTTAATGGCAAAAATCCGGCAAGAACATCAGTCAATAGCAGAGAAAGTGGCTGAACTATCTCTTGAGACCAGAGAATTCTTGTCCGTCACGACAGCGAAAAGACAAGAGCAAGCTGAAAAACAAGCTCAAGAACTGCAAGCATTCTACAAGGATCTTCAGGAAACAAGTCAGCAGTTTTTATCAGAAACAGCCCAAGCAAGAATTGCTCAAGCTGAAAAACAAGCGCAAGAACTGTTAGCATTCCACAAAGAACTTCAAGAAACAAGTCAGCAGTTTTTATCAGAAACAGCCCAAGCCAGAATTGCTCAAGCTGAAAAACAAGCGCAAGAACTGTTAGCATTTTATCAAGAAGTTCGGGAAACAAGTCAGCAGTTTTTATCAGCAACAGCCCAAGCAAGAATTGCTCAAGCTGAAAAACAAGCTCAAGAACTGTTAGCATTCCACAAAGAACTTCAAGAAACAAGTCAGCAGTTTTTATCAGCAACAGCCGACGCAAGAACTGCTCAAGCTAAGGAACAGAAGGAATCTCTCCTGAAATTCCGTCAGGATTTGTTTGTGAGTATCTTTGGTTAATAAATACTCTCATTACCTGTAGTCCATTTGTTGGACAATGGGGCTACATAATAAAACCCCCTGATATTCCAGTTGCAAGACTGGTAAGACAAGGGGGCGATTAATAAAATTCAACAACAATGACTCTTGGCGTGAAGTTTCGGTTGTCTATATTTATACTCCGTATTCGTTAACATAGAAAATCTGTCTAGCATTAACGTTGATACTCTTATTAAACTAGGCTTCGTGCTTCATATACAAACCCAAGTTTGGCAATAATATCCGCACAAACATAAACTTTTTTACCATCTTTAAATTATGACTACTACCAAGGTTAATCATAAAAGAGCCGTTCTTCGTCTTCGTCCAGGGCAGTTTGTCGTCACACCTGCTATCGAGCGAGTCGCAATTCGGGCGCTACGTTATCTCAAATCGGGGTTTCCTGTTCACTTACGCGGACCAGCCGGCACAGGGAAAACAACCCTAGCCATGCACTTGGCTAACTGTCTGGACAGACCAGTCATGTTACTGTTTGGAGACGACCAGTTTAAGAGTTCGGACTTGATTGGTAGTGAATCTGGTTACACTCACAAAAAGGTACTAGACAACTATATCCATAGTGTTGTTAAACTCGAGGACGAATTTAAGCAGAATTGGGTTGATTCCCGATTAACCTTAGCTTGTCGTGAAGGTTTCACCTTAGTTTATGATGAATTTAACCGTTCACGACCTGAAGTTAATAACGTCCTGCTGTCAGCATTAGAAGAAAAAATTCTCAGTCTTCCTCCTAGCAGCAATCAGCCAGAATACTTGAGTGTTAATCCTCAATTTCGGGTGATTTTTACATCGAATCCAGAAGAGTATGCGGGAGTTCACTCAACCCAAGATGCTTTGATGGATAGATTGGTAACTATTAGTATGCCAGAACCAGATGAAATCACTCAAACAGAGATATTAATTCAGAAAACAAATATAGATCGAGAATCTGCTAACTTCATCGTGCGGTTAGTTAAGTCATTTCGTCTAGCTACCGGCGCGGAGAAAACTTCCGGCTTACGGTCTTGTTTAATGATTGCTAAGGTCTGTGCTGATAATAATATTCCGGTGACAACAGAAAGTTTAGATTTTCCAGATATTGCTATAGATATTCTGTTCAACCGCTCTCATTTATCTATGAGCGAATCCACAAACATTTTCTTGGAGTTACTAGAGAAATTATCAGCCGAAGAACTGGAAATATTAAATAATAGAGTCACAGGAGACAATGATTTTCTGATTGACAATTCCCAATTTTTATCCCAACAATTAGCTGGTCAACCAAATTAGCTTAGAAAGTAGAAGCCTCTCACCTACCCGACCGGGAGGTGATGCGATCAATGCGGGCGAGTCACTACTTGAGCGACTCGCGAAGTTGAGCATCGCTCAATCAACAGTGTTAGTCGCTGCGGAATGAACACTTTCTTGGTCAGTTTTTCTGCCGAATATTTGATATAATATTAAGCAAATAGGTGTAACTCAATAAATGTTGAGAAGCAACCTATCGAAAAAGTTAAAGCCTCAACTCTGCTCGGCTTTAAACCTGGGCAAAGCCTAATGGTTAAAAATTATTTCCAAAAGTCCAAGACTGTTGGTCTGTCACACTTACTTTGACGGGTTTTTGGTAGTGCGGGCATCTTGCCCGCGTGAGGGTTTCGCTCACACTACAGCCCATCATTGTTATCTTGACAAACTACTATTGGTCTGTCAAATTTCTATTTGTTGATGAGGTTTATAGTTTATAGGCTCTCTATTTTCCCTCAAAATCACAATTTTTAGCCTGACAGACCACTAGCGCAAATGCAAAAAAAGTTAATTTTTGCCAACTAATAATCAATGCTTTATTTTCTTTAGAGCAGGAATTTTTAGTCTGTAAAATCAGATATGAGTCCTATACCATTCAAGAGTTGAATTATTTGTGACTTCTACCCCAATACTGCCAACACGTCCTCAGACTAACTCAAGTCGAACTATTAACACATCTACCCAAGGTTCGACTTTAGCGGACATTCTCGAAAGGGTTTTAGATAAGGGCATTGTGATTGCTGGCGATATTTCTATATCTATCGCATCCACCGAACTTGTACATATTCGGATTCGCTTGTTAATTTCCTCTGTGGATAAAGCCAAGGAAATGGGCATCAATTGGTGGGAAAGCGATCCTTATCTCAGCACTAAGGCTCAACGTTTGGTTGAAGAAAATCAACAACTTCAGCATCGTCTAGAGAGTCTAGAGGCAAAGCTAAATTCACTGACATCTTCTAGTGTGAAAGAGGAAATCCCCTTAGCAGCAGATGTTAAAGATGATTTGTATCAAACCAGTGCAAAAATTCCATCACCTGTAGATACACCAATTGAAGTTCTAGATTTTCAGGCTCAATCCAGTGGGGGAACTCCACCATATGTAAATACATCAATGGAAATTCTCGATTTCCAGGCTCAAACCAGTGAAGAAAGTTCATCACCTGTAGGTTCAACCGTGGAAATTCTCGATTTCCAGGCTCAAACCAGTGAAGAAAGTTCATCACCTGTGGTTTCAACCGTGGAAATTCTCGATTTTCAGGCTCAAACCAGTGAAGAAAGTTCATCACCTGTAGGTTCAACCGTGGAAATTCTCGATTTTCAGGCTCAAACCAGTGAAGAAAGTTCATCATCCGTAGATCCAGCGATTGATGTCTAACCTAAACTATCTAGGCTTGAAGTATCTGAAACTCCTGAAACTTTAATAATCAAATTGCATCAAAGACATTTAAAACTTTAGGTTGCATCATAAAAATGGTTTGCACTCCCGCTGAAAACTTCAACAATTCACTGACCATTGCTTCTAAACCCAAGAATGAAGCGGGTTTAGCTCCTTTACTTTTGACTGTATTGGAATTGGTGCGTCAGTTGATGGAAGCTCAAGTAATTCGGCGCATGGAAGAGGATTTACTGAGTGAACCTGACTTAGAACGGGCAGCAGACAGTCTGCAAAAGTTAGAAGAACAAATCTTACATTTGTGTGAGATGTTTGAGGTTGACCCGGCAGATTTGAATATAAATTTGGGAGAGATTGGGACTCTTTTACCATCTTCCGGTTCTTATTATCCAGGTCAACCCAGTAGTCGTCCTTCTGTATTAGAGCTATTAGATCGACTTTTAAATACTGGAATTGTTGTAGATGGTGAGATAGATTTAGGTATCGCTCAAATCGATCTTATTCACGCTAAATTACGTTTAGTTTTGACATCAAAACCAATTTAATCCCAATTTATCAATCATAAATTTAGGTTTAATTTATTCACAGCTTATGAGTATTCCTCTTTATTTGTACGGCATTTTTCCAAATACAATTCCTGAAACTCTTGATCTTGAAGGATTGGATAAGCAACCTGTTCATAGTCAAGTGGTTGATGAGTTTTGTTTCTTATATTCAGAGGCTCGTCAAGAAAAATATTTGGCTTCTCGCCGTAATTTGTTAACTCATGAAAAAGTTTTAGAACAAACAATGCATGAGGGTTTTCGTGTTCTTCTCCCCCTGCGGTTTGGATTAGTGGTTAAAGATTGGGAAACTATCATGAGTCAATTGATTAATCCCCATAAAGATCAATTGAATCAATTGTTTCAAAAATTGGCAGGCAAAAGAGAGGTAAGCATTAAAATTTTCTGGGATGCTAAAGCGGAATTACAAACCATGATGGAGTCTCATCAGGATTTGAAGCAGCAGCGCGACAACATGGAAGGCAAAAAGTTGAGTATGGAGGAAGTCATCCAAATTGGACAATTAATTGAAATTAATCTCCTAGCCCGCAAACAAGCTGTAATTGAAGTTTTCTCTCAGGAGCTAAATCCTTTCGCTCAGGAGATTGTAGTCAGTGAGCCTATGACGGAAGAAATGATTTACAATGCAGCCTTTTTGATTCCTTGGGAAAGTGAATCTGAATTTAGCGAACGTGTTGAAGTGATTGATCAGAAATTTGGCGATCGCTTACGTATTCGCTACAACAATTTTACTGCTCCCTACACATTTGCCCAGCTTGATTCATAGGAGTTATTACGATGCTGACGAAACTGTTACTACTGCCCATCATGGGTCCTCTGAATGGAGTTGTCTGGATTGCAGAGCAAATCCAAGAGCGGACTAACACTGAATTTGATGCCCAAGAAAATTTGCATAAACAATTATTAAGCTTGCAACTTTCCTTTGATATTGGCGAAATTGGTGAGGAAGAATTCGAGATTCAAGAAGAAGAGATTCTTTTAAAAATTCAAGCCTTAGAAGAGGAAGCACGCTTGGAACTAGAAGCTGAACAAGAGGAAGCACGCTTAGAATTAGAAGCTGAACAGGAAGACTTTGAATATCCACCTCAATTCACAGCAGAAGTTAATAAGGATCAACATCTCGTCTTGTTACCTTAGTATTGATGGGCGCAAGTAAGCCACCTCTTTTTATCTTCAAAACCCTTAGAAAACGGTAATTGGGAATTATCCTATAGGAATCCTATTTGATTGTTGAAAAATTGAGAAAGTCCAAGCCTTTCCTGATCGGTGTTACAATCTAAGTATATTGAGTAAAATTCAAATAGGATGGTTATATAACTAGTACAGAATAGCGTTAGTCAACCAACGGCTCGACTGAGATTTAGATGTGAGAGCAGTCGAACGTCCATTAAAAATACCTAAAAAGCCTGTCTCGGCTACTTTTTGGCGATTAAGAATGGTTGGTTTATTTACGCCGTGCTGTACTGGTACAATGTTTAGATGAAGTTTAAGTTGATCATAAAAAACCCGCTTTCGCGGGTCAAATGTGGAAAATGTGTTCATATTTTGCCAAATTTATCAAGATTTGAGATATTAATATTCAACCTCAAAAGTTTGGTAATTATTCGACTCAACAAAAATATTTGAACGCACTATATTTTGAGCAGTATTTGAGTGAGGTTGACGCAATTTATGAATCGTTTTTTCTGTCGCTTCTATCTGTTGATTGAGAATATCTAAGCGTTGTTGAAGTAAACCCATTCGTTCTTTAATAGAATACATATCTCGCTGAATACGTTGTTTCTCTGTCACCATTTTATAAAGATCCAATTGACTTGATGCATCAGACTTAGGCCGAGGCATTGTGCTAATTTTAGCTCTGCTAATACTGCGATTACTAATTGTTTTCATGAAAAATACCTGAATATTTTTTATCATTATAACCAAGTTTTTGTAATTGTAAATCCCCAAATTATCTGGAAAAAATTTATCTCTTATTTCCATGAATATGAACTTTAGGTACTTCGTAACAGCAAATATTTTTATCTAGGTGAAATATATGGAATTAGAAAATCTCTACACTTATGCTTTTTTGGAAATACCTAGCTCTCCCTTGATTTTGCCACAGGGTGCTGCTAATCAAGTAGTGCTAATTAATGGTACTGAACTTGCGGCTATTGTCGAGCCGGGGATATTTTTAGAATCATTCCAAAATAATGATGAAAAAATTATCCAAATGGCTTTATCCCATGATCGAGTAATTTGTGAACTTTTTCAACAGATTACAGTTTTACCCTTGCGGTTTGGAACTTATTTTACTTCTACAAATAATCTGCTAAACCATTTAAAATCCCATGAAAAAGAATATCAGAATAAACTAGAAAAGATCAATGGTAAAAACGAATTTACTTTAAAATTGATCCCACGAATGATAGAAGAAATAGTACCATCTGAAGGGGGAGGTAAGGATTATTTCTTAGCTAAAAAGCAACGCTATCAAAACCAAAATAACTTTAGTATTGCTCAAGCAGCAGAAAAACAAAATCTTATTGATTTAATCACCAAAGTTAATCAATTACCCGTTGTTGTTCAAGAACAAGAGGAACAAGTACAGATTTACCTCTTAGTTAGTTGTCAAGATAAGACCTTACTTTTAGAACAGTTTTTAACCTGGCAGAAAGCTTGTCCAAAGTGGGATCTACTTTTAGGAGATTGTCTTCCTCCTTACCACTTTATTTAATGATTATTTATTAAGTAAGTCGGCGCAAAGAAACCAAACTATGTAAAGATAAGTAAATACGGAAAATAAATCTGCTGAGGTGATTAAAATATGGGCGCTCGTTTAAGGGTATTTTTAACTCGTGAGCAAGATAAGTACAAAACGTATTAAATTCAACAAACATACTCCTTCTTAACTTTTCCTTACATAGTTATAAACTTTTCCGCCGACCTACTTAGTCTTTTCGTTAATTTTTTAACTTTATTATGAACCAGTACGACTCACTTAATTTGGTCATGTTTAGCGGCAAAGGTGGAGTTGGCAAAACTACCACTTCTTGCAGTTTTGCTCGTTATTGGGCAAAACAGTTCCCAGAAGAAACAATTTTGTTACTTTCTACAGATCCGGCACATTCTTTAGGAGATGTATTACTGGTAGAAGTGAAAGATTATGCTTCACCATTAACAGATTTGCCTAATTTGAGTGTTCAGGCTTTAGATGCTGAAAAACTGCTATTAGAATTTAAGGCCAAATATAGCGAATTTTTAGAACTACTGGTTGAGCGGGGAAGTCTAGCAGACGGACAAGATTTAGCCCCAGTTTGGGATTTGAACTGGCCTGGTTTAAATGAATTAATGGGGTTACTAGAAATCCAACGTCTACTGTCTGAAAAAAAAGTAGATCGCATAGTAGTTGATATGGCTCCTTCTGGTCATACCTTAAACCTATTGCGATTGAAAGATTTCTTAGATGTGATTTTAAATTCATTAGAGTTATTCCAGAAAAAGCATCAGGTGATCACAGAAACTTTGACCAGAAAAAACTATACTCTTGATGAAGTTGATGACTTTTTGGCTGATCTAAAATTTCAATTAGCAGAAGGGAGACGACTGCTACAGGATAATCAATTTACAGGTTGTATAGTTGTCGCCATTTCTGAACCTATGTGTTTTGCCGAAACCGAGCGATTCATAGAAAGTTTAAAAAACCTAGATGTTCCCTATGCGGGAATAATAATCAATCGAATTTTGGCAAATTCAGATACAGAGCTAGACCGCTATGCAGAACAGCAAAACTTCATCAATAAATTCCTCAAAATTTCCCCAAATAAACCCGTTTTCATAGTACCACAACAGCAATTCCCACCTTTAGGTGGGTTAGCATTAGATAATCTAGCAGGACAAATTCAAAATATTGATCAAGTGGAACTCGCTTCTCCACCACCAATTCAATGGCCGACTAAAATTCTACCTAGCTTTACTGATTTTGTAGCTGAAGGCTGTCAATTGATTGTTGTCGGTGGCAAAGGAGGAGTTGGTAAAACCACAGTGTCAGCAGCCATGGCCTGGGCTTTTGCTAATCGTTATCCTGATAAAAACATTCGCGTAATTTCCATAGATCCTGCTCATTCCTTGGGAGATGCTTTTGGTGAAAAATTAGGACATGAACCAAAATTATTAGCTCCCAATTTAAGTGGACAAGAAATCAATGCTGAGAAAATATTAGATCAATTTCGTGCCGATTATCTTTGGGAATTGGCGGATATGATTAGTGGTGAAGGAACAGAAGCAGACGCAACAATAAATATTGCCTATCTTCCAGAGGCTTGGCGGCAGATTATGTCTCAAGCTTTACCAGGTATTGATGAGATGCTATCCCTAATCACCATCATGGATTTATTAGACAGCAACCAGCAAGATTTGATTATTCTAGATACAGCACCCACAGGTCATCTTCTGCAATTTTTGGAAATGCCAACTGCATTAGGAGATTGGTTATCTTGGATATTTAAGTTATGGATGAAATATCAGAATGTCTTGGGTCGAGTTGATTTCATTGGGCGGTTGCGAAATCTGCGCCAACAAGTGGTTAAAGCTCAGAAGAAATTAAAAAACCCAAAGCATACCCAATTTGTGGGTGTAATTCAGGGAGAAGCGGCAATTATAGCTGAACATATTCGCTTAACAGAATCTCTAAAAACCATAGGAATTCAACAGCGTTATGTGGTACAAAATCGCTACACTCAAGATGTAGAGATTGAGAGCAGCTTATTTTCACAGCAAACAATTATTCGCTTACCTAAGTTACCCAGATCTGTCGAACCCATGGCCAGAATTCAAGGTGCCGCCAATCTTTTATTTTAAGTGGATAATGTAGCCAAGAAACAATGGTTTTTTTAGAGTCAATTTTTGGAGGAATCTGATGAGTGATTTATTCAAGGGATTTGAGCAATTAGTGGAACTGGTAAAAGCTCTGGAAGAAAAAGCAGAAAACGGAGAAATCAAGACCAATGTCCAGTTTAATTCCCGACCCCTAAGCAGTATTCCCAGAACAGGAAATATCCCTCGTACCAGTAATATGGGGGCTAATATGGGCAGTATGGGTAATGATGTGGGTACAAGTCGGATGAACACTCAATCCCCCCCAGCTTCTGGTGCAGGTCCCTCAGATCCAGTTGTTCCTCCCGATCCTACTTCAGGTATTGCTCTTAAAGATATCGGTGGACTGAGCGAAATTCTTAAAGAACTCAAGGAACTGATTGCTATTCCTTTAAAACGCCCTGACCTCCTCGCCAAATTGGGACTAGAACCCACCCATGGCGTACTGTTGGTCGGTCCTCCAGGCACCGGTAAAACTCTCACCGCCCGGGCTTTAGCTGAAGAACTGGGCGTTAACTACATTGCCATTGTCGGTCCAGAAGTCATCAGTAAATATTACGGTGAAGCGGAACAAAGACTGCGCGGTATCTTTGAAAAAGCCGCCAAAAATGCTCCCTGTATTATTTTTATTGATGAAATTGATAGCCTCGCCCCAGACCGCAGTGCAGTAGAAGGGGAAGTTGAAAAGCGTCTGGTTGCCCAATTATTAGGCTTGATGGATGGTTTTTCCCATAGCCCAGGGGTGATTGTTCTCGCGGCTACCAACCGCCCTGACCACCTTGACCCAGCCCTGCGACGACCGGGAAGATTTGACCGAGAAGTGCAGTTTCGCATTCCTGATATCAACGGCCGCAAAGAAATCCTGCAAATTCTCACCCGTTCCATGCCCTTGGATAACACCGTTGACCTCGATTTTATCGCCGAGCGGGCGGTGGGATTTGTGGGGGCTGATTTGAAGGCCGTTTGTCAAAAGGCGGCTTACACAGCTTTGCGTCGTCAAGTTCCTTCTATAGAGGTGCAAGCACCAGAAAACATGACGGTTACTCAAACTGATTTTTTGCAGGGACTAAAGGAAATCAAACCAGCTGTACTTCGCAGTGTGGAAGTTGAAGTTCCCCAAGTTGCTTGGGATGATATTGGTGGTTTAGAGAATATTAAGCAAACCCTGCGAGAATCCGTAGAAGGGGCGCTACTTTATCCAGAACTTTACCTACAAACTAAGGCTATTGCTCCCAAGGGGATTTTGCTATGGGGTCCTCCGGGAACTGGTAAAACTTTATTAGCCAAGGCTGTGGCTTCCCAGGCCAGGGCTAATTTTATTGGTGTCAACGGACCAGAGTTACTGACCCGTTGGGTGGGCGCTAGTGAACAAGCAGTGCGGGAATTATTTGCTAAAGCGCGACAAGCAGAACCCTGTGTCATATTCATTGATGAAATTGATACATTAGCTCCGGCAAGAGGAACTTACAGTGGTGATTCTGGCGTGAGTAACCGGGTAGTAGGGCAATTATTAACTGAGTTAGATGGTGTAGAAGTCGGTGCAAGTATTCTGGTCATTGGGGCGACAAACCGTCCTGATGCTCTTGACCCAGCGTTATTACGGGCAGGTAGGTTAGATCTACAACTTAAAGTAGATTTACCTGATTTGGCCAGTCGTTTAGATATTTTGCAGGTCTATACTCAGGGACGACCATTATTAGATGTGAATTTAACATATTGGTCTGAAGTCACAGAAGGCTGGAATGGCGCTGATTTAGTATTGCTGTGCAATCAAGCTGCTGTGGAAGCTATTCGCCGTTTCCGAGGGCAAGGACAGACAGATCCTGCTGATATCAGAATTACTAATGATGATTTTGAATATTCTCATCAGGTTTTAGTCAGTCAACGTCATGCTTAGTTAGATTCTCACTGTTACCCCTGGCTGCAAGGAATTTGTCCAGGGGTCACAAAACATAGAAAAGTACGTGCAATGGCCATACATACTACTGGTAATTGTTTTCAGCGTCGCTACAACTGGATAGAATTGTTATGAGTTGATTTGTTATGAGTTGATTTAGCGATCGCTTTACAGCAGTTTCCGGTATTATGGGGTAAAGACAAGATACGCGCAAAATTTAGCACGACGTAAAGTTTTGTAAAGTATTCATGTATTTATGCCTTTCAAACATTGCTTAGTTTGAGTCAATTTAGGCAATGTATAATGAAGAGAGAAACAGATCATAAGGCTTTCAGCCATTCTTACCCAACCACCCCAACTTCCCTTTTCGGCAAAGATGATTTCTCACCCTCATCCCCCTGTAAAAGTAGCGTCAAAGCGAGAGCGGGAATATTTGCGTCCACAGGATTAAAAGCCGCAGCCGAGAATGGTAATGCTCTTTTTAGCACAATTGACACCTTTTTGATTTGGCATTTAACAGGTGGTACAGAAGGCGGTTTGCATATCACTGATGTTACCAACCCACCTTCCGCACCCTAAACTGTCACACAAGGAAAAATGGTCGTTTGGGGATTTGAGATTGGCGAACTGCTTGCAGCAGCGCTTCGCTATCGCCACCTAAGATTCCAACAATTTTGTATCAAAATTATCATCAAAGGTATTCAAAAATCCGAAATTACCGATTGTGAAACTGGGGGGTGCGGAATGTCGGTTACAGATAACGGTGGTGTTTATTTTGTCCCTGCTTTTTCTGGGTTATTTGCACCCTATTGGCGCAATGATGCTAGGGGTGTAATTGTAGGTATGACTAGCTACACCAATAAAGGTCATATTGCCCGTGCCGTGTTGGAAGCTACAGCATGGCAGACTCGTGAAGTTTTAGATGCGATGAGAGAAGACGCGCAGGTAAATTTAACGGCTTTGAAGGTAGATGGTGGGATGGTTTATAACAACCTGTTGATGCAGTTTCAAAGCGATGTGTTAGGTGTGCCAGTGATTCGTCCCCAAGTAGCAGAAACTACTGCTTTAGGGGCAGCTTATGCTGCTGGGTTGGCGACTGGTTTTTGGAGTAGTTTGGAGGAGTTGTCTGAGAATTGGCTTTTAGATCAGACTTGGGAAGCGAAGATGGATGCTGTGGAGAGGGAAGGTTGTTATCGGCTTTGGAAGAAGGCGGTTAGTAAAACTTTTGATTGGGTATAGCTCCCACATTCCGCACCCTGAAGTTTCACATCTGGTAAAGTAGCAAAAGGGTGATTGGCTTGGTAGTATGAACACAAACAATCATTAGAAAATCAGGGTTCTGTGAACTGAGTACCACAGCTATTACACTTGTAATTCTGTTTTCCATGTTGATAGCCGTATTTAACAGTTTGGGTGGAACCACATCGAGGGCATTTTCTTTTTTGCATGAATTGAGAAGTAGATCGCAAATTTCGAGATGTTAATTCTGCCAATGTTTTAGCAACTGCATACTTTTGGTTTATTAAATTTATTAGTTCAGTTTGGTTATACTTCTTTGAAACACCCCGTAAATCGGCTATTAAGTCATAGCTACCATCTGAATTAATTGACCAGCCTAAATCATATTCCCCTTCAAGTACAGCAACGATATCTGAACGAAGTCTTTGACCATTATGGCCTCGAACATCAGCGTAAATCTTGACACTTATACCCAAATCACGAAGAACAGTCTTAAGCATTTCACCATCAGTGATTTTGGTACGTAGTGTACTGAAATGTCCTGGTTGTTCTTGCGGCGGACGAAATGGATCATTGACATTTTCATCATCTGATGAGTTTTCTCCTGGCAATGGATTATCGAAAGGTGGTGTATTACCTGGTGATTGATTGATAAATTCAAGAATTTTCAAAGGAATATTTAATTCGATTCCAGCAACTCTTACTCGATTATTCTGTCCAATGCATCCACGAAGTTGATCTGCGGCTCCTTTAATATCGTCATGAGCAAGTTTTTCTAGGCTGCGGGCATAGGTTAGCAAAGGTTGAGATTCTGAAGTTTTGTTTAAAGGTTCTGCTAAAGTCCTCGTAATTGAAGCAATGCGAAATAATTCTGATGTATCTTGCCCAAATGCTGTTTGAAAGGCTACAGCAATTTCTCTAGTTGCATTATCTGGAGTAACGTAAGCCCACGCTGTTAAACGTTGAGCTTGAGCAAAATCTTTTATATCTGTATTTTCATGCTCAAGATTGGTTTTTACGTAGAGAAGCAAAAAATCATGCAGTTCCCTAATCCGTGTTTTACCAAACTTATTATTTGATTGAAGTTTGTTGAGTAATTGATTTCTAACTACTCCTGGCATTTTGTATAATTCATGACCAACTTCATCACAGAGACATAAAAGCAAGTCCGACACAGCAGTCCAGGGAATTCCCAACATCCGACCATTATTATCACATTGGAAGCGATACCAGATAGAGTACGTAAGATCCGGCACTAGCTCTATTGGAAAAGCGGCATGATAGGCTAAATAAAGATGCGGTTCTCCAAACCGCTTTTCAAAAGCTTCAATATATTGATTAGCCTCTTGATGTTCCATCTCAAACCATTAAGTATAGATATGAATTCTTTTTATTCATACTACATAGGTTTTGCTGTTTTAGAACTTTTGGATAAAAAGCTAACTGCACTTTGTAGCCCACGACGATTGAACTCAAACATAGATACCAATCGTGCAATCTGATAAGCAGATGTACCGCCCCAACGAAACCGAGGCATTGGATTCAGCCATACAATACTCTGAGTATATTGCCTCAATTCATCAAGAAACTGTCTAGTCAATTGGATGCGGTCTTGTTTATAGTTACCTCTAGCAGCACCAGCATCACTGAAAATTAGTACAGTTGAATTCTCATGGAAATTCGAGAAAACATTTTTGAGTATTTCAGCTTCCAAAAGGTAAGGATCTCGATAAATAAAATCAGAAGGACAGTTACGAAAATAATAAATATTTATTTTTCCCAACCGTCCGCTTTGAGAAGCTGTTTGAGCTAATCGACGTGATAGTTCATGAAAGGGAACCATAGAACCGTCACGATCAACTAATAAAAATAATTCAACACGGTTAGTACGATAAGGTACTAGAACTGGCTCTAAAAAAAATCCCTGTAATCCAATCTGGTTAATTGTGGCTTTGATATCTAACTCAGCAGACAGTCCTTGCCTGACAGGTCGTCGAAGATACCGCCAAGTTTGAATCATCTGTCTGCGAGTAACAGGAAAATATTCTATAGATTTTGAAAATTGACTATATGGAACTTCTTCATCTTCAGCAATAAAAGGATGCTGAACTAATTTATTCATTTGTACATCATCAACGATTCTTAATGCAGGCTGCCTGACACTTGACTGTTGATTCTTGGTACTTAATAAACTGAGGGAATTAAGTTTCTTCATCGCCTCAGACTCAATTTCACGAATTTGTTTATCGGTAACATTGAATCTTCTTGCTACTTCTCTCCGAGTTTTCTTACGCCCATCATCTAACCCATTTAACATCCTCAAAATATTGCGTTCACGAGAGGTAAGAATCTCTAGATTATCTTGAGTCAAATTAGGATCGTCTTCATATAAATATTTTTCTGGAGAGATAAATTTTTGAAGTAGTTGTTTAAGCAAAGACGAGTCTTGAGTTAAATTAGGATTGTCTTCATATAAATATTTTTCTGGAGAGATAAGTTTTTGAAGTAGTTGTTTAAGCAAAGACGAGTCTTTTGATGTAAAGTCTACAGCATCAATCATTTGCTCAAAATAAGCATTAAAAATTCTTTCCTCAGTCTCCGAACGAATCCACAATAAGCGACAGAGTTGTGCAAGACCATTCAAGTTTGATATGCCAAAACCTGCTTGCAATGCTCGTATTAACGATAAGTAATCATCTATTTTCAGAGGCAATCCTGCTTCTTCACGCAGCCTAATGAATAGATTTAAAAGTGGTGGTTTATTCACGGCTATCATTCTTCTTCAAGAAACGTAAATGGTCATCCCAGCTTTTTAGCAATACTCCAGGATAAGGAAGTTGTCCCTTCAGTTTTGCTAAAACTTCATCTTCAGGATAGCTATTTAAAACACGAAACCAATCGATTAACTCGCTGGTACTTGCTTTCTTTCCAGCATCTCGTTTATACTTATCCATCTCCCGACGTAAATCTATAAAGCGATTTATAGCTGCATTCACTAATTTCTGTGGCGGATTATTAAAATGAGCATTGATAATTTCTATCAGTCGCTTCTCAGAAGGGAACTCTACATATTGAAATAAGCATCTTCTTAGGAAAGCATCAGGCAGTTCCTTTTCATCATTACTTGTTATAAAAACAATCGGTGGAGTCTTAGCTGTAACTTCTTCCCCAGTTTCTTCAATAACAAATCGTAAATCGTCAAGCTCTAGCAACAAATCATTTGGAAAATCAATATCAGCTTTATCAATTTCATCAATTAACACAACAGTTTTTTGGTCGTTAGTAAAAGCACGACCTAAAGGCTGTAGTTTTACATAGGCAGCGGGATCTTGAACACGCTCAACATCTTCCGGCTTCATAATTCGCCCAGAGTTAACCAATTGAGCATCTCTTAAGCGACTGATTGCGTCATAAATATATAGTCCATCCCTTGCTCGGCTATTTGATTTGACATACCAAGCTTCATAAGGTAACTGTAACTCATGAGCTACAGCCTGTGCTAGACGTGTCTTGCCACACCCTGGTTCTCCTTTGAGTAGTAGTGGACGTTCTAAGTAAATTGCCAGATTAACGGCTTCAATCACTTCTGGATTAGGTATATACGGATACAATTTCCGCCGATTTTCGCTCACCTCCTCTGGTTTCAATGTTAATTTTTTACCCTCGTATCGCAATGGGATATTACTCATGCCTTTAACCATTGATCCTTTATCTCATACCAGTTATAGTCACATCGCGCACAAATTTCTTCTAACACATACTCTGGAATACCGTTTTCGCTATTATTGAGAATCTTTTGTACTACAGTATCAACTTCATGAGTAAACTCAATTGGTAGTTGATTGGACTCTTGATAAATCCAGTCTCTTAAATCCTCATCAGAAAATTCCGTGATTTTAGGAGGCTTAACAGGAACAGAAGGCACGCTTGAGGGGTCTGGTTCTTCAGAAAAAATATTCTTGAGATTGCCTACACGACCTTCGTAATCCACCAGGAACATAAGAAGTTTGGGATCATTTCTAGTGGAATTTATATTTCGGGCTTTCTTCGCTAATGATTGCCAAAAATTCTGAATTATTTGACGAAGATAATCTTCTGGCATACAGTCAACTTCATGGAAAACCAGAAAAACATTTTGCGTACGCCAACATTGGTAGACTCGTTCAGCAATTTCTTCCGGCTCAAAGTTCCTTCTGCCTACTAAGCCAACTCTACCAGCCAATTCTCGCCACAGTGCATTAATTTCCCTGCTACGAGTACCCCTATCTAAACCAATAGGGATAGTTTTACCTTGTAGATTCCCTGGCACATAGCCTATTAATTTATTCAGTAACCAACGCTGTCCATATCCTGGAGAACCATGAATCAGAAAAGCTGCAATAGAATGTTTCTCTATTAGCCGACGGAATGTGCGTACTTGCTTCTGATACCCCAACTTCTGTAAAACTTGATAAAGCTGGTCATCATCTAAAACTTGCCATATTTTATCAAGTGCTTCAATAGATATTGCTAAACCTATTCTCCCGCCCTGTCTATGGCTGACAATACCCACAACTTTTTCCGTCGCTGTATCCACTATGGGAGAACCACTGTACCCAGGTTCTAGATTATAATTGTCGTCTACAATTTGCACGTCCCAAACTGGTACAAGCTCACCTCTATTAATTTGTAATCCTCCTTGATTTCCTAAAGTACCTCGAAGTGGTCTAATCAGATGGCCTCTTGCGTATGCTTGAAATCCAGCCATTACTATAGTCCTATCCTTCTCACCGCAACCCTGAGTTTGAAGTGCTGGTTTCTTCCATAGACCTTCAACCCTCAAAATTGCCAGGTCTAACCCGATATCTTGTCCATAAGACACCACGGTTGCGTTTTTTCCATCAACCAAAATCTGCTCGACTCCACCTACATCCTCGATAACATGAGCACAAGTTAGAATATGAGCTACGCTGCTTGTCTGACGAATGACGAATCCTGTACCGAATTTTTTTATGTCAGGGTTACTAGCAGTAATCAGTACAATTGACTTTTGTATCTCGTATTCTAGTGTCATTTTGTTAAGCCATTAGACTGAGTAGCAGATTTTAGAACCAATTTAACTGTTAAATTTGACTCTACCTTCGACTTTGTAATATAAAGATTACCCTCCAGTTCAAAAGCCAGACCGATTTCAACTTCCACTTGGTCAATGGTCATTTCTTTATTAATCTCCTCCCACGTCTCTTTAATCGGACGACACACTTTAGTGAGCAACGGTTTAATTTGCTCAAAGGTTGAATTAACTCGATCAGCATACCCCCCAGATATCTCCTGTGCTTTCTCCTCTGGCACTTCAACTTCTACAAGCGTGCCATCTTCTAGTTGAATTAATCTAGTTGCCATTGATATTTGATTCCTCTTGATACTTTATGAATTTGGTTATTCAGTACCTAATATGCAAAATCTAGACAAAATATCTCAGTAAACTTATTTTGTAACGTAAGTTGCTAGTTAGAGAAATTGTCAGAATCAGGATGTCCAAGATTTAAGATGTACAGGATGAAAACTGGAATTTTATCACCTATCACCAGCCTCAACTAGATAACTAGCAACTTGGGTTATGTATAGGAAATAAACCATAATGTTAAAAATTATGGAATAATCTTATCTCTTCCCCCTGTTCCCTCTTACCCAATTGGGAATTTAGCATAATAAATACCGAAGAACCATGAATTTAATGCTTTGATGATATCATAATCGCCAGAAATGTTGAATATGCTTTCGTTATTGAAGGGTGATCGCTACTAAAAAATATCACTGAGTAATTGTAAATGTTGCTGCACAGGCGCAATAGTATTAGCAACTATCATCCCACTAGCAGCCACAGCCGGCAACCCAATCCCCGGAAAAGTCGAATCTCCACAACACAACAACCCCGATAAAGGTGTATTCCCACCAGGAAATAAACCCTTCCCTGCCGCTATAGCTGGTCCATAACTACCATGATGACGACGCAAAAATCGTCCATGAGTGAGGGGAGTACCCACCAAACTAACTTCACAACGGGAACGAATATCAGGAATAATTCTTTCCAAAGCTTGCCACATCACCTCTGCACGTTCTTGTTTTAACAACGCATATTCTTCGCTATTGCGTTCCTTTCCTTGCCAAATAGCATAAAGTTCATTACCAGGAGTATAAACGTGAATCACGTGCTTACCCACTGGCGCTAAAGACGGGTCAAGAACTGAAGGAATAGATACAACTACCACATTTTGCGGTGCAGTTACGCCTTTGTCCCAATCGTTAACGACAATGTAGTGAATACCTAGATTGTCAGGTAATCCTACTGCATCAATACCTAAATGCAGGTGCATAAAACTATCACATTCAGGTGTTGCTTGTTGCTTTTCTACATACCGTTTAGGGACAGCACCTTCAGGAATGAGTTTGAGAGTATCCCAAACAGAAGCATTGGAAACAACAGCTTTACTGGCTCGGATTTCTTGACCACTCCGCAGACGTACCCCGACAGCACGGTTATTTTCTACTAAAACTTGCTCCACATGGGCATTTAAAACCAACTTACCACCATGTTTAGTCAACCCCCGTACCAGTGCATCAACCAATGCACCACTTCCCCCAAGGGGATAATCTAACTGGACATTGGGACGATACCAATCTGCAAACATGAAAGCCACTTCTGCGGCTATTGTCCCATCTGCGGGTAATCCAGATAACAAAAAGCAAAGTAAATCTAACCAGTTGCGAATAAAAGGGTCTGTGATTACACCATCAATAATGTTAGAAAAAGACCCTGTTAATTTGATGACGTTAGCGGCCTGTTGCAGTAAAGCTGGGGCAAATTTACCCATAGTTAACACCGCACCTAAATCATAGCGCAAGGCAGAGGGTGGGAGAGCGATCGCACTCTTACCCAAAGGTGTCATAATTTCCTGGAGTTTGCGCCATTCTGCTACAGCTTTATCTCCCCGCAGTTGTTGTAATATTTCACAGAACTGGTCAGCACCAACTTGAGCATCAAAGTAGCCTTCTGGTAAATAACAACCCCAGGTATTGTAATTGACGCAGGGTAAATCTTCGCCAATAGCATCTAAAACTTGACGTAAGGGATTAGGTGAAGGGGTATAAGATAAACCAGAATATAAAGAGGGTCCAGACTCAAATTTGTAACCGTTGCGTTCAAAAGCATGAGCCGCACCACCGGCAATGGAGTGGCTTTCTACTACTGTGACATCAATTCCATAGCGTGCTAAGAGTGCAGCGCAACTCAATCCGCCAATACCGCTACCAATTACGACTACTTCTGTGTTACTCATAAAGAATGCTTGATGACTGGGCTTTTTCAAAAATCATAGATAATGGATTTATTCTAAATTCTCGTCAACTTTGGTTAGCAGCAGGTTGGCTGGAAAAATTCAAATCATGTAACGGTATGTAAGGTTGATTCAATCCGTTATTCTTGTTGAGTTTTAGCAATTTTACAAAACCCAATATATTTGGATTTTATCACACGAACCTATTTACCTATTGATGATTCATGTCAACAAGAATAAAAATTTTATCCATTTGAATGTGTTTTCATAAAAAATTACAATTTTACTTTTGTTATATCTGGCTTTATTTTAGCATTTTAGTCATCTCCTAAAAGGGTTGCAGCATAACCATACTTATTTTGATGATTCTTATTTAACCATCTTTTAACAGCCGCATTTTCACAATCTTGTTTTTGATGTCCATCTTGTTTTTTAATAAATTCTGGTTCTAAATTAATTACTTGTTTTTGATTAGGAGAAACTACAATGGGTGTGACACAGCCATGAAAATAAGTTGTAGTTCCATTTCGATGATTACGAAAATTACAATGAGGGCAACTAATTTTCTTAGATGAGAAATATTCTGTCCCATCTAAAGCGATTAAAATTTCTTCATCTAAGTAGACAAACTTTTTCAAAACTCCATTTTTATTTAACCATTCATAGACCTCTTGAAAAGTCATAAAGAATATTTAAATTCACCTGATGTCTAATGACCAAGTTGGGCTTTAGCCTGTTGCCACAGGGCATCTAATTCTTCTAAACTATAATCTGTCAACGGACGTTCAATTACATCTTCCATTTTTTGCAATCGTTGAATAAATCGCTGACTTGTCCCTTGTAAACCCGCACTAGGATCAAGTTTATGCCATCTGGCAATTTGAATAATGGCAAATAGTAAATCACCTAATTCTGATTCTTGTCTTTCTTTGGTTTCTTCAGCTAAAGCCTGTTGAAATTCCCCTAACTCTTCATGAAATTTTCCCCAAACTTCATCCACATTATTCCACTCAAAACCAACTTTAGCAGCTTTTTCAGAGATCTTCATCGCCGCATTTAAGGGCGGAAGACTGCGACGATAACGATTCAATTTATCACTGAGTTTTTGCTCTTCTACAGTTTCTCCTTTTTCTGCTGCTTTAATTGTTTCCCAATTTTTGTGTACCTCTTCCATACTTGCCACAGTCACATCAGCAAATACATGAGGATGACGACGTATTAACTTTTGAGCAATACCCTCAGCAATTTCTTGCAGAGAAAAATCACCCGCTTCACTGGCAATTTGCGCCTGTAATACTACTTGTAATAATAAATCACCTAATTCTTCAGAAATAGCCTTTTTATCCCCAGTTTGAATTGCATCTACCACCTCATAAGCCTCCTCAATCACGTAAGGAGTCAGGCTTGACGGGGTTTGTGCCAAATCCCAAGGACAACCTTGAGGTGATCTCAATTTTGCTACTACATTTATTAACTCTTGTAATGCCTCTAAAGTCTGATTAACTTCCATATTTTTACCGCTTTTTGACACTGCGACGACTGGGGCTAACTTTACGTTTCTTAATTTTGCCACGAGGGAGTAAACCTTGAATACCCTGTTTTTGAAAGCGCTTATAACCAGAAACAGTCCAATCACTGCAAGAATGGCTCATTGCACCGAGTTCACAGCCGACAAAGAGGGCAAAAAATTCTCCATAATACATATAGATGGTCTTCCCCACAGTCCCCCACAGTTCTCCCCAATTCCAAGCCACATTTCCCAACTTGGTGAAAATCATCACAACCACAATCGCCACCAACGCCAAAAAAGTCGTCAGATACACCACCCGTAAAGTTGTGCCAATAATCGGACCGTGAGATAAAAAAGAGCGATGTCGCAGACTTTTTTGATAAGGTAGCCAAATCCACCGCAGAAAACCCCACCGCTGAAATTGACGGGAGTAAATATCCAAATCGGGACCAAACATCAGCCCCCCAAACATAAACCCACCCGCCACTAACAAAGTCATATTACTGCTGTGAGTGGAAACCAGCGTTATACTCGCCACTACAGGCATAGACCAAATAGTAATGCGATCATGCGTTTGACCAGAGGGCATCTTAGAAAATTAAAAGTTCAAAATTAAAAATTAAAAATTTTAGTCCTGAGTCAGTATAGCTCAATACCGTTTAAATCAAGCTTTCCCAGCTCTAAAAAAAAGTTTATCAAAAGACTTGCAAAATTTGGCAAGGCTATGCTATATTGATTGAGTGAAAGAAACGGGCGGTTAGCTCAGTTGGTAGAGCGCCTGCCTTACAAGCAGGATGTCATCAGTTCGAGTCTGGTACTGCCCATTTAAAATCGAAATTCTCTTTGCATAGCAGTTTACAACTAGTTGTAAACTGCTAGAACATTTTTTGGCTAAATTTTTAATTAGATTAATCTTAACCCACCTTCGCTAACTTCCCACTGGAAACCCGCGCAGGTGGGTTTTTTCATGGCTGGCTGCTTCTCTAATTTCAGATAAGCAAGGCTTGTCTTTAACATCAATTATTTTTTTGTCAAGTTCTATTGACACTTTGTAACAATCTTGTTATATTAATTTACATAAAGTAACAAACCCAAGAAAAAACATTATGTATACCACAAGTGATGAAAAAGGCATTCTTAACAACTACGCCAAAGAACCCAAACTTTACTACGCAGAATTTCCTACAAAAGCGCAACAAAGCACCTATGCCTTTCAAGGTGTAGTAGCAATATTATTTTTAACTTCTATAGTTCTAATTACCTTGGGGGTTAGCTAAAATTTCCCGCTTCGGTATTTGTATCTAATCGTCATTCAAATTTTCTCCTAATTAACCCTGGTCAGTTTCGCCAGGGTTTTTTATTGCTGAATTTGAATACTAATGAATTAAAAAAGCAGATTTCGCCACCTTTTTTAATTTCGAGTTTCATTTTAATAAATTTATTTTTCCTCACTAATTTTTGGGGGAATGAGATAAATTATCCCGGAAACAATTGTTAAGATTACAGATATCCAAAAGGCAATTAAAACCGGAGTTTGCCAAGTTGGAGATAAGGGGGCAATTAGTAGAGATATGGCGATGATTTGACTAACCGTTTTCAGTTTACCCCAAATATTTGCACCAGTAATAGTAGTTTGATTAACTCGCCAACCTGCGATCGCTAATTCCCGTGCTAAAATTATAAACACTGCCCAAGCTGGGATTTTTCCTAATTCTACCAATACTAATAATGGTGCAAGTACCAATAATTTATCTACTAAAGGATCAAGAAACTTACCTAACTCGCTAATTTGGTTAAGTTTTCTGGCCAAATATCCATCTAACCAATCAGTTAAGGCTGCAATTAAAAATATTGTCAAACATATCCACTTTGCTTGATTTGTGGGATTGTATAAACCGTAAAGTAAAAAAGGTATTCCTAGCAGTCGAGAAAAAGTAATCCAATTAGGTAGAGTCATGACAATTTAAAATTACAAACCAAAGCTAATTATATAACCGTATGCAATTGAATGAGGAACAAAATTTATATTGGGAAAGGGAATAAGTAATTTTCCAAGTCCATTCTTTCTTCTTTCTTCCCTCCTGACTCCTGACTCCTCTATTACAAATCTTTGATTATTTTCACAGCAGAGATTCCTGTGAATATTGCCACCAATAACCAGGTAATAGCTAATCCCGCAACTTCCCCTAAAAATAAATTGGTACTTCTGTGCAAAAATAAACCTACAGTTGAACCAATGGGGATAGCTATCATCCAAATCATCATATTCACAAATATCCATTTCCATGCTGAAGAAAATGATGGAGGAATAGCTAACCACCATTGTGATATACCAATTAATAAACCACCAATACCACCAATAATAATTCCCGCAAAAAGTCGCGTGGGTAGAAACGGAGAATTAGTCACAGTCCAACCCAAAACACCAATCCCCATTGCGGCAATAATTACCCAGGGAAAAAGGGTAGATAATACCCACTTTACAGGAGAAATTATTTTTCTGAGCAGATAACTTTGGGGGATAGCAATTGTTAAACTCCCGATAGCAGCTTCCATGAGACTCATATCTGGTTTTTCATTAATCTCAATCATTAATAAACTAAATAAAAAACCCAATGAAGTAGCAAAAATCCATTTTAATGTAAAATTTAGAATTCGATATTTAGTTTTAACAGGTGATAATTGCATTATAATTTCTTTAATTTTAATGGTCTAAGGGCTTGAGTATCAAACATCTTCAAAAAAGCCTGACGACGCTGATAAGGTGATTCGGGAATAATGTAACCCCATAAACTTTCCCAATAGAAGAAAGAGAACCCAGCAAACTTTTGATTACGGACTATTTTCACCTGTTCCTTAACTTGATCAATATCTACAGGCCTTAATAAATTTCCTGTTGATATCCCAATAGCCACGGGAATTTTTTTCATGGCTGATTTTATTGCTGGTTTAGACATTTCTTGAATAAAAGAGTTTTTTTCACTGCGATATACTTGTAAAATCAACTCATCTATCAGATCTTTTTTCACCCAATTTTCCCAATCTTGTAAATAGTATTTATAAGCAAAATATTGTGAATTCGGAGAAAGAGATATTTTGGCATAGGGTTTAATTGCCTTTACAGACTTAAAAATACTGTCCATAAATGCAGTAATTTTATTAGCCCTCCAACGCATCCATTTGGGGTCAAAAGGATTAATAGGTGGTGTTTTTCCTTGATGTTCTTTTTGATAAAGTTGTATAGTAAAAGCATCATAACCAAACTGTACAGGCATTCCAAAATGATCATCAATTTGAATGCCATCTACATTATAATTTTTGATAACTTCTAAAATTAAACCGCGGATAAAATTCTGGACTTCTGGATGTAAAGGATTTAACCAAGCTTGCTTATAAACTCCATTGATCATATCTTCTATTAAATTTTCAGATATAGATTCTACACCCTTTTGTCCAATAGTTAACCAGTCTGGATGTAGTTTAGCTAAAGCAGAATCAGGAGGAGTCATTAACCCATATTCAAACCAAGGCATTATTGTCAAATTTTTACTTCTGGCTAATTTTACTAACTTGGCTAAAAAATCATTCTTACCATGAATAAAATTCAGCAAAGGTTGACTATCTGAACCTGTATTTTTTTTTGCTAAAGGACTTTTATAAAAGGTGTAACCTCGATTCCAAACTACTGGATAAATGGTATTAAAATTAAGTGCGGCTAATTGATTTATAGCCCTTTCAATACCCCAAGGAATATAAAATACACCACTAGCAACATTAGTCAGCCAAACACCACGAATTTCTGTAGTTACAGGTAGAGAATTTGAATTTTGAGTATAACTAGGATTTGCAGAAATGGGAAATATTGTTAAACTAATGACAAATCCCAAACACAAAAAATACACAAAAAACCGCCGTAATACAGAATTCATTAGTTAAATAAGTCTAGATTGCTAATATCTATATAACTACAAAATCCAATTTTATTGTGGGGATTAGATAAAGATATGAATATTTTTTGATAAAACAAGGAACAGAGAAGAGGGAACAGGAAACAGGGAACAGAAAAATATTTATTCTTCATTCTGACTCCTGACTCCTTTCTTAGAATCTTTCTACACCTGAGAATTGTTGAATAGATGCTTTAGCTGCTTCTCCACAAGTGCGAGGTGTGGGAAAAATCTTGCCAGGATTTGCCAAACCTTGGGGATTAAATACCTGTCTTACCCATTGCATTGTTTCTAAATCAGCTTCACTAAACATATCTGGCATATAGCATTTCTTATCAGCACCAATACCATGTTCACCGGAAATACTTCCACCTACTCTTACACATAGCCTGAGAATTTCTCCTCCCAATTCTTCGACTTTTTCCAATTCTCCATGTACAGAATTATCAAATAAAATTAATGGATGTAAATTACCATCTCCAGCATGAAAAACATTAGCAATAGGATAACCATATTCATGACTTAATCTCTCAATTTCCTGGAGAACATAAGGTAATTGAGTGCGAGGAATTACCCCATCTTGCACATAATAATCTGGGCTAATATGTCCCGCTGCGGCAAAAGCTGCTTTTCTACCTTTCCATAATTTTAATCTAGTTTCTGGGTCACTAGCACTAGTAACATCTCGCGCCCCATTCTTTTTGCAAATTTCTATAACTCGCTGTTTATTTGCAGAAACTTCTACTTCTAAACCATCAATTTCTACTAATAAAATAGCCGTAGCATCACGAGGATAACAATTAGTAGCAACAACATCTTCTACAGCATTAATACTAATATTATCCATCATTTCCATGCCACCGGGAATAATCCCCGCGCTAATAATATCAGAAACAGTGGCAGCCGCAGCATCTACGCTGGTAAAATCTGCTAGTAAGACACAAATAGATTCCGCACTCTTGAGAATTTTCAGGGTGATTTCTGTGGCAATTCCTAATGTTCCTTCTGAACCCACAAATACACCTGTTAAATCATAACCCGGCATTTCAGAAATTTGTCCACCAACATCAACTATTTCACCGTCAGGAAGCACAAGTTTTAAGCCCAAAACATGATTTGTTGTCACACCATATTTTAAACAATGGACTCCCCCAGAATTTTCGGCAATATTGCCACCAATGGAACAAATAATTTGACTAGAAGGGTCAGGTGCAAAATAAAAACCAGCACCACTAACAGCTTGAGTCACCCAACTATTAATTACTCCTGGTTGCACTACAGCCCGTTGATTTTCTAAATCAATACTGAGGATTTGTCGCATTAAAGAAGTGACAATCAAAACGGAATTTTCTGTTGGTAAAGCCCCACCAGATAAACCCGTTCCTGAACCTCTGGCAATAAAGGGAACAGAATATTGATTGCAAATTTTAACAATTTCTGATACTTGTTCTGTGCTTCGGGGTAATACTGCAACTGGGGGACGTTGTTTATAGCTGGTTAAACCGTCACATTCATAGGTGAGAAGTTCTTCTTTGCGTTGAACTACGCCTTTTTCACCAACTACAGCGACAAATTTTTTGATAATAGGTTTCCAGTTGATTTCTTTTTTATTTTTGGTAAGCATGGATTTTTGACGATTAACTGTAGATGTTTATTTTTACTTTAATGCTACTGGTGTTGAAAAACTCAAAATCTCAAACTTTGCGCCTTTGCCCCTTTGTGTCTTTGCGCGAAACATAATTTATGTTACCAATAGATATCTCCAAAATAAGTCTGCATTGATTATTAACAGGTGATGTACAATCGGATATGGTATTATACTAAACCTTATTGATTTTGATAACGCAGCTTTAGCCATACTTGTTTTTTATGAATTTTCGTAATGAGTTTAAATTGTTACTTCGCGCTCGTTATCCGTTGATTTATATTCCCACTTATGAGGAAGAACGGGTAGAAGCGGCGATTCGGGAAGAGGCGATAAATCAAGGTAATCGTCCGGTGTATACTTGGGATTTTGTGGACGGTTATCAGGGAAGTCCCAATGATGTGGGGTTTGGTAAACGTAACCCGTTACAGGCTTTGGAGTTTGTGGAAAAGTTGACGGCTGCTGCACCTGCGGTGTTGATTTTACGAGATTATCATAGATTTTTGGATGATGTGGCGATCGCTCGTAAACTTCGTAATTTAGCCAAACTGCTGAAATCACAACCGAAAAATATTGTCCTATTATCCCCTCGCGTCGCTATTCCTGACGATTTGACGGAAGTGCTGACGGTGGTTGAGTTTCCCCTACCTAACGCCTCGGAAATCAAAATGGAGGTGGAACGGTTGTTACAAGCCACCGGGAATCCGCCTGTTGGCAAGTTTTTGGATGATTTGGTGCGTTCTTGTCAAGGGTTGTCTATGGAAAGAATCCGCCGGGTATTGGCGCGAGGAATCGCCACTCATGGACAATTAGAACCGGAAGATGTAGATTTAGTTTTGGCAGAAAAGCGGCAAACTATCCGCCAAACCCAAATTCTTGATTTTTACCCCGCCACTGAGGAAATTACTGATATTGGCGGTTTGGATAATTTGAAAGATTGGTTAATTCGGCGTGGGGGTTCGTTTAGCGAAAAAGCCCGACAATATGGTTTACCTTATCCCCGTGGGTTAATGTTGGTGGGAATTCAAGGAACTGGTAAATCTTTAACGGCCAAAGCGATCGCTCACCATTGGCATTTACCTCTGTTACGATTAGACGTAGGGCGGTTATTTGGTGGTTTGGTGGGTGAGTCAGAATCCCGCACCCGGCAAATGATTCAAGTCGCAGAAGCGCTCGCTCCCTGTATACTTTGGATTGATGAAATTGATAAAGCTTTTTCGGGTTTGGGTAGCAAAGGTGATGCAGGAACTACCAGCCGGGTATTTGGGACTTTTATCAATTGGTTAGCGGAAAAAACTTCTCCTGTATTTGTTGTGGCTACTGCTAATGATATTCAGGCGTTACCACCAGAAATGTTAAGAAAAGGGCGATTTGATGAAATTTTCTTTGTCGGTTTACCCAGCCAAGAAGAAAGAAAAGCCATTTTCAATGTGCATTTATCCCGATTGCGTCCCCATAATTTGAACAGCTATGAAATCGAAAGATTAGCCTACGAAACTCCCGATTTTTCCGGTGCAGAAATTGAACAAACGTTAATTGAAGCCATGCACATTGGCTTTAGTCAAAACCGTGATTTCACCACTGATGATATTTTAGAGGCTGCTAGTCAAATTATCCCCTTGGCACGAACTGCCCTCGAACAGATTCAAAAACTCCAAGAATGGGCAGCATCCGGTAGGGCGCGTCTAGCCTCAAAATACAGTCCTTTAAGCGATCGCATTCAACGTCAATTATAGGAGTCAGGAGTCAGGAGTCAGGAGTCAGGAGTCAGGAGTCAGGAGTCAGGAGTCAGGAGGAAGAAAAGAAAGAAGAAAGAAGGAAGAAGAAAGAAGGAAGAAGAAAAAAACTAACCAATTACCAATTACCAATTACCAATTACCAATTACCAATTACCAATTCCCTACTATATGCTTACAAACTTACTTAAAGTTATACTCGGTTTTATTTTAGCGATCGCAGTTTTATTAGGTACTGGCTTAACAGTTGCCCTATATTTTGTTAACCGTACCGCAGTAACTCCTCCCAAGCCACTGTATGCTAACGATAATCCTTCTAAACAAATTAAAAAGCCCAAAGCCATTCCCAAATCTCAACCGCAAAAATCAGCTACTCCCAACCCCACATCTAGCCCTACAGCTACTCCCACACCCACACCCACAGAATCACCCAAAGCATTGCCACCAGATGCTTACGAAGGAACAGTTACTTGGGCGCAAGGACTAAGTATGCGGTCTGAACCAGATGCAAATTCTTCCACAACTGGTGGAGTTGGTGGTAATAAAAAAGTAATTATTTTAGAAGAAAGCGCCGATAAAAAATGGCAAAAAATTCGCATTGCTGATACCGATAAAGAAGGTTGGGTAAAAGCAGGTAATATTCAACGTTCCCAGTAAGTAGGTGAGGATTAAAAATTATCCTATTTATGCTGATAAAATAGTCGGTTTTAACCGACTTTAGCTTTTAGACAGGGAATTTATTCCCTGGCTGGAAGGGAAATCAATACCGCGTTTAATTTGTTCGCGTTCAATAGCTTGAAATAAAGCCAGAAAATTACCTTCTCCAAAACCTTGGGCAAAAGAACGACGTTCAATAAACTCAAAGAAAAAAGTTGGTTTTGAAAAAATTGGTTGACTGAAAATTTGCAATAATAACTGACCTGGGTGAGAATTTTCATGCCAGTCTACCAGAATTTCCTGATGAGATATAGCCTGTAATTCTTCAGTTGACAGAGAAAATTTATATCGTTGTTGTAGCTGGGAATAGTAACTTTGGGGAACAGAAAGAAAAGATAAACCAGCAGCCCGAAATCGAGAAATTGCATTCACAAGATCAGGTATTAATAAAGCAATATGTTGAATACCTGCCCCTCGATTTACATCCAAAAACTCCTGAATTTGCGAACTAGGCGAAGCCGGTTCATTAATTGGTAATTGAATATTACCATGAGGTGAAATCATTACCTGACTATGCAAACCAGAACGATCAGTTTTAATATTAAAAGTTTGTTGAGGTTGGAAATCAAATATTTTTTGATACCAATTAACAGCAGTTTCTAATTCACCAACTCCCACATTCAAAACTAGATGATCAATCGCCGTAATAGAATCATGTAAAATATTTTCGTTATCTGCTATTCTTGCTGTATTTTTAGTAATTAACGTATGATTTAAACCACCCCAAGCAGCAATTTTGGCATACTGACAAAATCCAGCATCTTCAACAGGTTGGAGAATCCTAGCCCCATTACTTATAGCCCTTGCTGTCAAAGCTTCCACATCATCAACTACAAAGGCTATATCAGCCACACCAGGAGGATGTTGACGCAAAAACTCAGCCACCGGGCTAGTCGGTAAAATCGCAGAAGAAAGTAAAAAGTAGACAGATCCACTTTTCACCACTTCTGTCCGAGTATGTAACGATTTTTGATGATGAGAAAGACTTGGAAAAAAGCCATCATTTACTGTTTGAAAACCAAGACAATAAACAAACCAATCTCGCCACCTTTGGGCATCTTCGACATAAAAGTGAACGTGATCAATTTGCAGCATAATTTATTTTAAATCCAGTATTTACTATCACCTTTATCTATGACATACTAAAAAAATAAATGACTCTCAGGTTGAATATTAATTTCCATGGGTATAGCCTGGGGTTCGGCAGATAAAGCATAAAAAATAGCATTTGCCGCAGTTTCACAACTCAGCATTTTACTCCGATCTACTTTTAAATTTACCTTATCCCAAAAAGAAGAATCTATCCCCCCAAAGTAAAAAAGCGTAATTTTCACCCCAAAGCGTTTCAGTTCTTCCGCTATACATTTACTAAAACCCACCACACCGAACTTAGACGCAGAATAAGCCGCAGCCATAGGCATTGAATGTTTACCAAGAATACCGACAACATTACAAATATGACCAGATTTCCGTTTTTGCATCTCCTTCGCTGCGGCTTGAGTGGTGTAAAAACAGCCTTTTAAATTCAAATCCAGCATTGCATCTAAATCTGCCGATTCAATGGTGTTGTAGGCTTTGAGAATACCCGCTCCGGCTGCATTTACCAAAACATCAATTTGTCCAAACTGAGCTATTGTCCTTTGAATTAATGCGTCTACCTGTTGAGATTGAGTAATATCAGTAGGAACTGTCAGCACCTCTCCTGATAACTCATTAGCTAATGCTGCTAAACTTTCCCCGTCTCTAGCTACAAGTACCAACCTCGCACCAGTGGAGGATAACTGACGAGTTAAGGTAGAACCAATACCACCAGTAGCACCGACAATGACAATAACTTTATCTTGTAGCATCATAATATTTACATTTCTTTACAGACTATATTTATAGTACAGTCTATCTCGGTATTCTGGGTTTAATTCTCTAAATCAAATTAATTATCCAAATCAAACAAATCATAGTCCAGATTTTTTCACACCCACTTCCCATTTTTTACCGACTTGCTGAATTTGCAAAGAATGACAAGAATGGAGAAATTTAGCAAAACTACCCCCAATCTTTAATTGTTTGATTTGTTCAGTTATTGGTTTACCATATTGCTGATAAAATTTACTTGCCAAAATACTAATATCAAGAGATTTATGATTATCTACCTTGCTTAAATTAGTCAAAATATTCTTGATTGCTTGCTCTAAATCTGCGGGAGAATTAATAGGAGATAATACTTTTGATGTCAGAATTTCCTGTTGTGAATTATCCTGAGTATTTTCTGATTTCGATTGATGATGTTCAAAAAGGGTGACATATAATTCAGATTTTTCATCAATTTGATGAACTACAATCTCAGATGGATAGTGAATAAATACGTCTTTGGCTTGCTTACCGGGAAAGTGATGAGCAATAATTTGGCTAATGGTTAATTGATGTTTGCTTTTAAATAATTTAGACAGAATCGAAAGCTTAATCCAATAACTTTTAGTTTGTTTTTGTTGTAATTTAATCAGACCCTTCATTTGCAAAAGAAACTGCTCTATAGATGGTATCTCTGGCAAAGGTTTAAGAGAATAATTAATAGTTTCACTTGTTAAACTATTGAATACTTTAATATTTTCTCCATGCTGAGTAACTTGATAAACTAATATCCCATTTTGTTGTAATGTATTACATAAGTTTGTCATTACCTTATCTGACGAACAAACAAACACCTCCTTCACATGAGGATAGCGTTCATGAATAGAAGAACCCACCGCAATCATTTTACCATCAGCATTATCTCTACCAGCAGGAACATGAATTAAATCATAGCCACGTTCATGTAATTCTACATCCAACTTTCCGCGATTTGACCAATTGGCAAAAGCAATTTTAACTTGTACAGGACAATGACAAATTGTAGTTAAAAACTTTTCTGTATTCGTGTTTAGTTGCAGGTTTTCTGCATCTAAAAGCAAAATAGTTATACTAGCAGATTGTCGTTGGAGTAAATGGTTAGTATTTACATCAATATTTTCTGGATTTAGCTGCTCAACAGCAGATATTAAATCCGATAGTATTTGTGAATCAAAAGCTGCGGGAACAAGCACCGCTTTAAGTGATGATTGCAGTTTTTGTAATAATTCATCCCAGCTTTGAGTTTGACTGAGTATGGCTGTGAATTTTGTACTTAAAGCCGATTTATTTGTAGATATTTGCCAGTTAATAGTTCGATATTTTGCAATCAAGAATTCTGGTTGCTGTTTTTGAATAGCAATAATTGATTGACAAATCTCGACAGAGATTTTTTGTAATAAGGCAGAATCATGATAGGACATAGCTTACAGCGTACAGTAGAGCATCCTGAGTATGAAGCCTCAAGTCTGAAAATATATTTTCCAGAACTCAACCTTCAGTAACTTCTATAACTTTAACTGTTACCTTACCTTGTGCCAACTGAATCACTAAATTTTCTCCTATAGTTAATTCTGATACAGAACGAGGAATTACACCATTTTCTGTTATCACCACTGCATAGCCACGCTGTAAAACGGACTTTGGATCAATACTGGCCAATTTTTGTCGTAACATTTCTAAGTGTTGGCCGGCCTGTTGTAATTTTCCCGTTGTTACCTGTAATAATTGCCGATGTTTCCAAGATAACTTGTCTCTTTCCTGTTCTACTTGTCTATCTAACCGCAATTGACGCAACCGATGTTTTAATCCTTGAAGTTGCTTTTCCCTAGCTGCTAATGATGAATTTACGGCTATACACAAGCCTGTAATTCGCTGTTGGTGTTGAATTTGCAAATCAGCCAATGCAGGTACTACGGTTTCCGCTGCGGCTGTTGGTGTATGTACGCATAAATCGGCCACCAAATCAGTTAAGGATTCATCCCTTTCATGTCCGATACCAGTAATAACGGGAATTGGACAATTAGCAACAGCCATAACCACTCTTTCATCATTAAAACAAGCTAATTCCTCAACAGCACCACCACCTCTTGATAAAATTAATACTTCTGCACGTCCATCTTTTTTGACTCTTTCAATGGCTTTTACAATGGATGCTGGTGCTTGTTCACCTTGTACTGTTGCGGGAGAAAATAAGATGTGTAAGCCGGGATATCTATGTTTAAGGGTTTTTTGAATATCACCCCAAGCGGCTGCTGTTGGGGACGTAATAACGGCGATAATTTGCGGATGTGAGGGAAAGTATCTTTTTCTCTCTGTATCAAATAGTCCCTCAGCCTGTAAGCGATTTTTCAGTTGTTGATAGCGTAATGCCTGTAAACCTACACCCGCAGGTAAGGCTTGCCACACTGTTAATTGATACTCTCCCCGTTGCGGGTAAATACGAATACTGCCTAAAATAATTAACTGTTCACCAGAAACTGGCATTTGTGCTAATTTTGCTACTTGACTTTTCCAAGCCACGCACTTAATCGCGGCTGTACTATCAGTATCTCTTAATGTAAAAAATAACCCACTCTGGTGATGATTTGTGCTGGAAACTTCTCCAGTTACCCACACTTGTCTGAGAATTTCATCTTGTTCTAAGAGTAATTTTAGATAGTCGGTTAAACCAGCTACGGAAAGGGCGGTATTAGGAAAGTCAAAGGTCATAGCAGTAGGTGATAGGTGATACAAATAACCGAGATCCCCGACTTTTTTATCACCTTTTGTTCATGGATTGATGATTGGAAAATGAAAAAAATTAGGGGAGAATTATTAATTAAGTTAGTATTATTGTATCATAAAGGTCTAATGCCTTGATTTGTGCAGATCATTGATAATTTCCCTCACGCTTTGAGAATCGGGATAATAAAACTCTATATACTGATATAAGAAAATACTAATTTATGACAAGACAACCGCACGACCAACTTGCTAAAGAATATCTAGAAGAATTATTAGCACCTTTAGGAGAGGTCAAAACCAGTAAAGATGTAAAAAGCGAAGTTCAGGAAATAGATGTTTGGTTTGTTCCGACAACAACAGTTATAAATTCAGAATTAGGATTATTAGGAAAAATGGCAGTTACAAGCTGTCTTTTTGAACCTTACCGTAATGCACCTAGTGAGATAGAAATTAGGAGTTGTTTGTTAAAATTGTATAGTGTTCAGGGTGAATTGTTAAGACAAGCGAAAAGAGAAAAACGTTCTATCTCTGAAGAAGAATTACCCTTTCTATGGATTTTAACACCCACTTGTTCTGAAAGAATCTTGGAAGGGTTTGGAGCAAAAACAAAGGAGGGATGGGAAAAAGGAGTTTATTTTCTGCCAAAATACCAGAAAGCGGCTATTGTTGCTATTAACCAATTACCCATAATAGAGGATACACTATGGTTAAGGGCAATGGGAAAAGGCAAAACTCAAACTGAAGCTATCAGCAAAGTTGTTGAACTTTCACGAGAGAATGATAAATTGAATAAACTGGTAGCAATTTTCGCATCTTGGCAGAAAAATTTAGAATTGAATAGTGATGTTAATGATGAAGAAGTAAGGGAGTTAATTATGAGTTTATCACCAGCATATCTTAAACAGTGTGAAGAATGGAAACAAGAGGGAATAGAAGAAGGAAGACAGGAAGGAAGACAGGAAGGACAACAAGACGGACAGCGTTTGATGGTCGAGAGTTTGTTAGCGGTGCGTTTTGGTAATTTAGATGAGGAGTTATCTACTATTGTGATTCCGATGATGGAACTTTCTTTAACGGAAAGAACCCAGTTATTACTTAATTTATCTAATCTTTCCCGTGAGGAATTGTTAGCTAGGTTTAAAGTTGATTAGATGTTTTGAAAAACAATGTAGAGACGTTTCATGAAACGTCTCTTTTATAAGTTTGAGTGGAATTATCTATCGAAGAAAAATGGAAGAAAATAATAATAGCGATGAAGATAAGGTTACCTTGGACATCCCTAATGCTTTCATTGAGTTGTAAAGACTGCTGAAAGAGGGCGATAGCTTCGCTCGCCGTAGGCATCGCCTCCCAATACTGCTCGGTTAAGCCTCAAAAAGTCATTATATGGTAGGTTAGGTTGTGGAACGAAATCATTGGTAATGTTGGGTTTCGTTACCTCAACCCAACCTACGAATAACTGTATCCCTCATCAAAAATTGGATGGATAAGGATAGTCAAAATGTGATTATAATTATCAATGTAATTACTCACCTGTATCTATGAGTCAGTGTCTTAACCCCGACTGTCTACAGCAAAATCCACCTAAGACGATATTCTGTCAACGTTGTGGGAGTAAACTGGTATTGCAAGAACGGTATCGCGGTGTGCGGGTTATTGGTGAAGGTGGCTTTGGGAGAACGTTTTTAGCAGTAGACGAACAAAGATTAGATACTCCCTGTGTGATTAAGCAATTTTTACCCCAACAGTCGGGAAGTGCGGCTTTAGAAAAAGCGACGGAGTTATTTAAACAAGAAGCTTTTCGACTGCGAGATTTAGGGAAACATTCACATATTCCAGATTTACTCGCATTCTTTCCCCAAGAAGGAAGATTATATTTAATTCAGGAATTTATCGAAGGTAAAAATCTCTTAGATGAATTACAACAAAAAGGAAAATTCAGCGAATCGGAAGTTAAACAGATATTAATTGAATTATTACCTATTTTACAATTTGTCCATGATAATAAAGTCATTCATAGAGATATTAAACCAGAAAATATTATTAGAAGTTCTCAAACTGGTGCTTTATTCCTAATTGATTTTGGAGTTTCTAAGGAAGTTGGGGGAAGTGTTTTGAGTAGAGTGGGGACAATTACGGGAACGCTGGGATATGCACCACCGGAACAAATGCGCGGGAAGGTTTTTCCGAATAGTGATCTTTATAGTTTAGCTGTAACTTGTATTCGTTTATTAACGGGATATTTTCAAAAAGATGATGGTGATGATTTAATATTTGATTCTATGAGAATGCAGTGGATATGGAAACAATATGTTTCTGTGAGTCAGGAGTTAGAAATAGTTTTAGATAAGATGTTGCAAGACATTCCAGTTAATCGGTTTCAGTCTGCAACAGAGGTTTTCTTAGCATTACAAATACAGGAAGTTCCAGCTAATATTATCGTCCCACAACCACCTGTTTTTCCTAATCCCTTTCAGCAAGTTTTACAATTTATTTCTCCACCACTAAAACCACCAGTTTATCCTGACCAAAATGAAAATTTAGGAAATGGAGTAATTTTAGAAATGGTAGCAATACCTGGAGGAAAATTCCTCATGGGTTCACCGCAAAGAGAAGGAAAGGATAATGAGAAACCGCAACATCAAGTTACCATTCAACCATTTTACATGGGAAAATACCCTGTTACCCAAGCACAATGGGAAAGGGTAGCAGCTTTAGCGAAAGTGAATATAGATTTAAACTCTCAACCCTCAAAGCTCAAAGGCGGAAATCTTCCAGTTGAAAGAGTATCATGGCATGATGCACAGGAATTTTGTACTAGACTAAGTAAGGCTACAGGTAAAATATATCGCTTGCCCAGTGAAGCTGAATGGGAATATGCTTGTAGAGCTAATACTACAACTCTCTACTACTTTGGTGACACTATTACCACCGATTTAGTCAATCATAATAATAAGTATGGACAAACCACAGACGTAGGGAAGTTTCCCCCTAATGCTTTTGGTTTATATGATATGCACGGAAATGTATGGGAGTGGTGTGAAGATGGCTGGCACGAAAATTATATTAACGCACCTACTTGGCCTAATAACAATATTCCTTGGATTAGTCAAAGTGACAATAAACGTATGCTGCGTGGTGGTCAGTGGTATCTAAATCCTTCTTATTGCCGTTCTGCTAGTCGCAGCTACAATAATGGAGACCGCAGGAACAAAGACAACGGTTTTCGGTTGGTAGTTTCGGGTGCAGGGACTCTTTAGTTATTTACCCTTCCAAATATTTTTAATCGAAAATGTCTGAACTATGATTTTTATGATTTAAGGATTTACATGATTTGATTTTTTGCTAAACCCCTACACTGGTTTAAAAAGAAAATCTCTTTCTTTTCTTCTTTTCTTCTTTTCTTCTTTTCTTCTTTTCTTCTTTTCTTCTTTTCTTCTTTTCTTCTTTGCGTCTTTGCTCCTTTGCGACTACCCTACGGGATCTCTAAGAGAGATTGCGCGAAATAATTGTCTGGATCAGGATATCCACCGATTAAAGGATTAACATTGAGGTAAAAGATTAAGAGAGCGATCGCAGTATAATGTAAATAACTTTTACCCTATATTTCTATGACATTAACGGAAATTTTACCATCACTGCAAAAATTATCTCATCAAGAAAAAATCAAAGCTATTCAATTTTTAGCCACAGAATTAGCTAGAAATGAACAAAATCCAGATTTGCTTGAAAATGCTAAAACTTATGAAGTTTGGTCGCCTTATGATGCTTTTGCAGCGGAGAAAACTTTAACTGATATGTTACAGCAACATTTACAACCAAAAACAACTAAATGACATTAAAAAAACGCTGGCAATTTATTGAAAAATCGAATTCTTTAGGGGAAACTAGCTTAGTTTCTTATATTCCTTTGCGCTTATCATATCTAGGTCGCGCTTCGCTATCGCTCAAAAAAAGTTATAATTTAGAAAATACTCTTGATTAATATCTTATGCTAACTACATACACCGCAAAATATACCAAAATAAATAGTGGATATATGGGACAACTGATTGAATGGCAAGAAATCATTACCGAAGGAGAAACACTAGAAATCTGTAGAGCTATGTTACAAGATGCACTCAAAGAAATGATTCTTGCCTATCATCAGCAAAATAAAGAAATTCCCACAGGAAACTCTTTACTTGAACAAATTCCTGTAGAAGTATAATCATGTCCGTAAAACGAAAAGATTTAATTAAGTATTTGGAAGAAAATGGATTTTATTTATTGCGGGAAGGTGGCAATCATTCTATTTATACTAATGATGTAAAAACCATTCCCGTCAAAAGACATCGTGCAATTGATCGCATTACTGCCAATGCAATTTGTAAACAAGCTGATTTATTACCTAAATTTTAAACCTTATGGTCTAATTCTTCTATACTTTTGATCACTTCTACCAATTTCTCAAGATGTCCTAACTCATGGGTAGCCATGACAGATATTCTAATCCGACTGGTGCTAACTGTGGGGGGACGAATGGCTGGGGCAAAAATTCCTGATTCTCGCAAATGCTGTCCGGCTGTTAATGCGGCTGCTGCACTAGATAATTGAAAACATAATATCGGCGATTCTGTGGGGAATAACTTTAAGTTAGGTAAATTCTCTGTAATTAATTGTTTTAAATAATTGACATTTTGCCAAAGTTGCGATCGCCTTTCCGGTTCTTCTCGCACTATCTTCATAGCGGCTAAAGCTGCTGCTGTGTCTGCGGGAGAAAGGGCGGTGGTATAAATCCAACTGGGGGCACGATTGCGTAAAAAGTCAATCAGGGAGCTACTTCCGGCTACATATCCGCCTAAACTTCCCAAAGCTTTACTTAATGTGCCAATTTGAATTAATTCCCTCCCTGTACACCCAAAATGTTCTACACAGCCAGCGCCAGTTTTTCCCATGACTCCCGTAGCATGAGCTTCATCAAGTAGTAGCATACTCCTAAATTCTTCAGCTAAATCTAGCAGTTGGGGTAATGGACATAAATCACCATCCATGCTAAAGACGCTATCAGTGATGATCAAACAGCGGCGAAAATTTTTCCTGTGTTCCCGTAACTTTTCTTGCAGTACTGCAGTACCACCGTGCGGATATTCCATGACAGTTGCACCGCTGAGAATTGCTCCCTTTTTTAAGCTGGAATGATTATATTCATCAGATAAAATTAAGTCTCTTTTGCCGACTATGGCCGCAATTGTCCCTAAATTAGCTAAATAACCAGAACTAAATACTAATGCGTCTTGGGTTTGTTTAGTAGATGCTATTGCCTGTTCTAATTCTTTATGTATTTCTCGATGTCCACTGAGTAATCTAGAACCTGTACTACCAGTGCCGAATTGTTGAATAGCAGTAATGGCGGCTATTTGTAAGCGTTCATCTCCTGCTAATCCTAAGTAATCATTACTGGCAAAATTAATAACCTCTTGCCCAGATAAGACCACAGTTGCACCGGGTCGGCTGTGAATAGTTTGCACGCAACGATACCAGTCAGCCCGATGAATAGTGGCGAGAGATTCATTTATCCAAGCATAGGGATTATTATTGATCATGAATTAGGAACACTCTACTTCACTACTGCTAAGATAAGCGATCGCTTGTCTAATCCAATCTTCCACATAGGCATTTTTGGGTAAACCAATATTTTCGCTAACTGTGTGCAAAGCGTGACTGACTTCATGGGCAGTATATCCCAAAGCGAAAAGAGTCATTTGCACTTCTTCTAAAATTCCTGGTGCGGGTCCCCCTGTAGCCACAAAGAAGCCCGCTGATTTGCGCCATTCGATGAGTTTACTCTTTAGTTCTAAACAGATGCGTTCAGCGGTCTTCTTGCCCACTCCAGGGGCTTGAATGAGCATTTGGATGTTAGCAGCGACAATGGCTTGGACTAACTCTGGTAATTCCATTGTATCCAAGAGAGCGATCGCTAATGCCGCACCAATACCGCTAACACTGAGCAAATGGCGAAATAAATCCCGTTCGGAAGGAGAAGAAAAACCGTAAAGCATGGGTACTTCTTCCCGAATCTGGTAATGGGTAAAGATTTGGATCACATCCCCAGTAGATGTTAACTGGTTGGACAAACGCTGGGGAATTTGTAAATCGTAACCTGTGCCATTGACTTCTAAGGTCAAGATGACGCGATTAGGAGTAATGGCTTGGACACCAGCAACGATACCTTTAAGATAGCTAATCATTCTAGGAAACCAAAATATTTTAAACCTTCCATAATCCCAGCAGCACAACGGTTTTGGGCGAGGTAACGGTAGTCCGCAGGATGCTGATGATACCATTGGAGTAACTCTGGACGAGCATTCCCGACAATGATTCCCCGTTCCTGACCGACAGCGAATAAAGCTATATCATTACCCGAATCGCCACAAACAACAGTCTGCTCGGCTGCAAATTTCCACTTCTGTCGTAAAAACTGCATTGCTTGACCTTTATCGCTGGTATGGGGTAAAATGTCAAGGTCAATTTCACTACTATAGATTAACTTTATATTTAGTTGAGTTTTTTGCAACTCGGCCTCAAGTTGTGGTACAGTCAGGTGTATTTGGTTTGAAAACGACTATATATAAGGAGCATACTGTCTGTGACTCAATTTCTTCTCATTACCGATCTTGATCACACCCTCGTGGGTGATGATCAAGCAATGGAAGGACTGAATCGCAAATTAGAACTATATCGTCAGCAACACAATACAAAAATTGTTTACTCCACTGGGCGATCGCTATATCTGTATCAGCAACTAGAACAACAACAAAATCACAAACAAATAGCACTTTTACAGCCAAATATACTCATTTGCGCCGTAGGTACAGAAATTTACTCTTATAATCATCAAGGTAAATTGATTGTTAATAATCAGTGGTCAGAGAATCTATCTGAAGATTGGGATAGAGAATTAGTTGTAAAAACAGCTGCCAATTTTACTCAATTAAAACCACAGCCGGAAAGTGAGCAAAGACCTTTTAAAGTTAGCTATTTTCTCCAAGAAAAAACTGCTCTACAAATAGTATCAGACTTAGAAAAAGCCTTACTCCAACAAAGTTTAGATATCCAAGTTATTTATAGTGATAACAAAGACCTAGACATCCTACCACGTAAAGCAAACAAAGGTATGTCCATGACCTTTGTACGCGAATATTTAGGAATAGAACCAGCCAAAACCGTTGCGTGTGGGGACTCTGGTAATGATATTGCCCTCTTTGCCAATAGAAAAGAAAAAGGTATTATTGTTGCAAATGCTAAACAAGAATTACTAGATTGGCACAACGAAAACCCAAACGAAAATCGTTACTTAGCAAAAGCTGAGTTTGCGGCAGGAATTGAAGAAGGTTTAAGGCATTTTGGATTTTTGGGAGAATAAAACTTAATAGTTCCGTTTTTTTTGATTCAACCAGCTTATTTCTTCATCCATTGAAGCTCCTAATTCTTTTAAAGCATATATTTGGGCATCATCTAAATTTTTAACTCCAGAAATATTCATACCCTGGTACGGTTTATCAAGTTCTATGGTGTGAATACTTGTATTAACTTTGCCCTCTACATCCCAAAACTTAATAGTCTGATCTTGTCCACAACTAATAAGTCTTTGTCCATCAGGAGTAAATACTATAGATTCTACAGCACTTTTATGTCCTTTGAAGGTCTTGATGTATTTGAATTCATACTTATCTTCTTGCTGACTTCCTTTTATTTCCCATAGTGTAATAATGCGATTATGTCCAGCACTAGCAACAATTGGTTTTGTGGGGTTACACGCAACAGAAAGTATTCTTTGACCTTCATTCACATAGCATAGTTTATTCACCTGGGTATTCTCATTATCAGAATTAACCTCCCATAGTATGAGTTGTCTATCAAAACCACCGCTAACCAAAAGGTATCTATTTTGTGATTCTTGTTTTTCTGAAGACAATGAACTTTGAGTGTTTGTAATAAAAGCAATACTATGAACTTGATCTTGATGACAACTCTCCTTTTCTCCCAAAACGGAAGACTGCTGATTATTGTCTACAATTTTTATCATACGAATAGTTTTATCACGACTGCTACTAGCTAAATAACGACCATCTGGACTAAAAGCTAGGGATAACACTCGGTCGGTGTGATTCATAAATTCGGATAATACTTTTATATTATTCAGATTTCCTAGATCCCATAGAATAACTATATTATCATTCCCTGCACTAGCTAAAATATTTTCTGTAGGATGAAAAGCAACAGATCTAACACGTTTAGTATGTTTTGTGTTTAGTAGGTGGTTTATTTGTGATGTATTTTCTGCTTCAGGATTTATAAGATTCCAGTTGTTATCTTTAAACTGCCAAAGACCAATAGTCTTATCTTCACTAGCACTAGCTAAAAGTGTTCCATCATGGTTGAAAGCTACTAACCAAACCCAATCCTTATGTTTGGAAAGGGTGTAACTAGGGATATGTGTGCGATCATTGTAATTCCAAATATGAATATTATTATCTTCACATCCACAAGCAAAAATTGATTGATTTTCATTGTTACTAAATGCCACTGACCAGAGGCGATTAGCGTATCCTCTCAAATTATCTTGACATTTCCATTTTTTTTTGTCTTGATCCCAATCCCAGAGTTTGACAATGCGTCCATCACCACCGCTTATAAAAAATCGAGGTTTAGCAGTGTTAGGACTAAATGCAATGCTTCTGATCAAATGTGTATGACCATTTTGGTCTTGGTTTTCTGAAAGAGAATTATCCAATGTGCTAATCAGTTTCCATTTGTCTCCAGTTAAATCAAACAGTAGAATTTTATGCTCACTATTATTAGGTTGATTCTTACAAATACATCCAATTGCAAGAATACTCCCATCGCAACTAAATGCTAGTGTACGTATTTCGCTAATATATTTTGTATATTCATAGTCTTTTTCAGATCCGTTTTCAATATAGACTAGCTGGAATTGTAAGTCTTGTTTATTGTTAGTATCGAAAATTTTCAATTTTCCATCTTCAGATCCAGTGGCTATAATTTGTTTTGTTGCATTAAACGCAATACAACGTATTAATTTTTCATGCCTCTTACGTTCTTGGTAGAATATTTGAGGGTTACGTGTACTTAAATCCCAACCAATAAAATCTCCCTCTTGGCTACAACTATAAAGAGTTCTGTCATCAATAAAAGTCATACAATACACATTACTGATGGGCAAACGTATTGTATCTTTCTCTTTAATTTTGTAGAAAGTTATTGCATTTCCATCTCCTCCAAATGCCAGAATATTGCTTTCAGGATCAAGGCTAAAGGCTACTGATAATACACGTCCTGTTTCACGCCATGAGTTGGTTTCCTTAAAATTGAGTTTGCCTGAAGCAAGGTTTTCAATCTCGAACAACTTAACGCTACCATCTTCTGCTGCTAATGCAAATCGTTGAGAATTTGTCCCTGAACTAAAAGCCACTGACCAAATCTGATTTCCTGCTCCCTTTTCAAAAAAACACAGAGCCAAGTTTTCTGTATTATGTACTCGAATTAATCCATGAGCATCGCCTGTAGCAAAATAATTACCATCAGCATTAAAAGCAATGGAGTGAATACATCCTAAAGGTTGAGTAAAAATACAGTTCTTCAGGTCAGAGTCATTAAAATCCACTCCTGTTAAGATAGCGTCTCGGAAGTCAACACCCCAAATATCTATTTCTGATAGATCCCAGTATTGAAAATCTTTTTCCGAGTATAATTGCAACAATAAGTTGAGAATATTTCCTGCTGTATAGTTGTTTTTCAGAAATTTATGTTTTTCCATAGTGTCTTATTAATTTAACAATAGTTGTTGGATTATATTAACAATTTCGTTTTTACTTTTTCCTTTTTTTTCTAGCTTATTTTTAATTTGATTCATAATGTATTTATTTATCAGTAATTCTTGAGAATTTCTATATGCAGTAAAAATAGGAATTTTACCCAATCGAGGCAATATTTTATTTTTGTTTTTATCATTATTTTCTGCAATAGCATCAACTAAATCATCAACTAAATCATCAATAATTTTTTCAATAGCATCAAACCATATTGTAGCGTCTGCGTAGGGATTATCCTTTCTATCATAAATATCTTGAATTACTAAGTCTACTAACTTTTCCTTATTCGGTATTTTTCCTGGCTTTATCTTTATCTGTTCTGCTGAATAATCTTCTGGTTTCTGGCCTTTTATGCCCCATTGTAATAAATCTAAAACACGTTTATTGACAATTTTATTGACTATCTCACCGTCATAAATATTTATATAATTGAATTCTTTCAAAAAAAGCATATCCTGTGGCAAGTCGGACACTCCTGGCAATAACACAGGAATTACTGGTATATTCTGTTTTAAACACATTGACAAAATTACTTTTAATTCCAGTCCTTGCCACATTCCTAATCCACTTTTTCCAATAAATATAGCGGCTGATTTACTTAATGGAATTCCTTTTTGTATTGCATCTTGAAATAAACTTCCTGGACGAATTTCTTCTCCATCTAACCACGAGGTTATACCACGCTTTTCAAGTGCTTCATAAATAACTTTAACTACAGGCTTATCTATACTATTGTGAGCTAAAAAAACATCAAATTCAGCCATTGTTCACTTCCTTTTGTTTTTCCTTGACTCCAGCAATTTCCGCTAATGCGTTGGCATATTTTTCCAAGTCTTTCCTCAGTAATTCTAACTCAGCCCGCAATTTTGTTTCTTCAGACCAATTGCGCTCATGTTCTTTCGCACTCAGATGAGGAGGACGCTGTGCTTCCCATGTTTGTAAGAGAGGATGCCACTTAGCAAGGAAAGGACGCAAACCGTTATTTAAGACTGCGATCGCAATTCCTCCCACTGAATCAATTGATGCTCCCACATCAGGACCTGCTTCCTTTAAAACTTGTCTGGTTACAGGAAACAGGTTGTATAAAGATGTCAAAGCTTCCCGTAAAAGTCCTTGGTCAGTTTCTAAAGGCTGTACTGCAATGCGGGTAACAAGTTCAACAGAAAGTGACCAGGCGGCTTTGCGTTCTGTTGGATCGGCTTCCCATTCCACAGAACCAATACTAAAAGGAAGACTGAATGATACTTTTTTTTTTGATTTTGGCAGGGTCAGATTTAGGCATAATAAGTGAAGTTATGTAAAACAATAATCTTAGTTAAGCATCACATAATTTCGCAGGATTTTAGCTAAATATGTCATATTACTTAAAAATCAAACTTTAGATAGTGGACAGGTAAGACGAGAGTATCAAATTGCAGTTCTCGGTAATGAATAGGCGGAACTGCTTGCAGCAGCGCTTCACTATCGCCCTGTAAAGTAGACTATCTTTGTCCCATATTGTTGACGATGACTTTGCACTTAGCGCAGAATTGACGAATGATCCCGTAGGCGCTGATTTTCTGCCCTTAATTCTTTGACTTCTGATTGTAACTGCTCTATTAAATTTAGTAATATCTCTACTGGATGACGCATTGATTCGTCTGCAATCCCTTTTGGCTCGATGGTTTGCAGTAAATTTGATATTAATTTGTCACTTTCAATAATTTTTTGCGTCATCTCTCCTATTCTATGACACTGTGTGTACCTCGTTGCACTTATTTTCCTCTGTTACCCCTATTTATTGAGCCGATACCGAAAATGTATATGTAGGGCTTGCTGAATAAAGCTAAAACCGTTTATTAATAAAGGTTTTACAGATTTTTATCTCAAAAAAAATGCACCTATTTTGGGACACCATCAGCCAAAATAGGTGCATTTTTCCTTATCGGATTTGGAAAATTGAGGATATCCATATAGCTAAAACTGTTCCCAGTTAAGAGTTCCCTGCCTTCACAGACAACTTATTCAGCTCTGTCAACTGTCACTTGCTATAGCTGCTACTGGCAAAAATCCACCGGCTTGCATTTGCCATAATCTGTGATAAGCTCCACCCTTAGCCAATAGTTTAGAGTGTGTACCATCTTCAATGATGCGACCTTGATCAAACACCAAAATCCGGTCTAAATGAGCGATAGTAGATAAACGATGAGCTACTACAATGACAGTTTTTCCATTCATTGCTGTGTCTAGAGTATCTTGAATCGCTTTTTCGGTAATGGAATCAAGGCTAGAAGTTGCTTCATCTAAGATTAAGATAGGTGCATTTTTGAGGATAACGCGAGCGATAGCGAAGCGCTCCGTAGGAATCGCAATTCGTTGTCTTTGTCCCCCAGAAAGTTTAACACCACGTTCCCCCACCAGAGAATCATAACCCTCCTTTATCTGGGTAATAAAATCGTCAGCATAAGCTTTTCGTGATGCTTCTATCAATTCTGCTTCTGAAGCTTCTAAACGTCCATAGAGAATATTTTCCAGCAAACTGCGGTGAAACAGAGAGGGATCTTGAGGAATCAAACTAATTTGCGAATGTAAGGCTTCCTGAGACATATCTTTGATATCTACCCCATCAATTAATATTTGTCCCGATTGGGGGTCAAATAAACGCAAAATCAGATTGACAAAACTAGATTTCCCAGAACCAGAAAAACCTACCAATCCGACTCTTTCACCTGGTTGAATAGTGACAGAAAGATTATTAAATACGGTCTTTTCTAATGAGTAGCCAAAATGCACCTGTCGAAACTCAATGCTACCTTTAGTGATCGCATGATCTATAGCATTATCCCGATCAATAATTTCATGGGGTTGAATGATAGTATTCACACCATTGGCGATATTACCAATATGTTCAAACAATTCCAGAAACCGTTTGCTTAAATTGCGGGCTTCACTAATGATTAACAGTGACAAACTGGTAGCAACAACAAAGTCAGCCGTAGCAATTTTTCCTTGACTCCAAAGAGAAAGTGAGTAATATAGAGTACCGATTTTCAGAACGGCTGCTGAGATAAACTGAAACCAGCGGATTCGTTCAGAATACCAGTTAGACTTTCTTACCTCTTTGAGTTCACTCTTTAATTGGTCGTTCAAATAGCGGCGTTCAAAACCCAAACGAGCAAAAAGTCTGCTACTGGTGAGACTTGTCACCGAATCTACAATAATGCCAGTGGTTTCACTTCTAGCTGCGGCGGCTTTGCGGGCATAAATTCGACATCGAGTTGCTAACCAGAAAGAAATACTGATGAACAAAACTGCCCAAATCCCCACAAATGCAGCCAGGGGAGGATAGGTGCGATACAACCTGAGTTCGATATAAATAATCATCCTGAGAACTAATTATATCAGGCTTTTCTCAATTAGCAATGATTGTTGACAATAAATAAACAAGAGAAAACAATCCAAAATTGAATATTTTGGACTCATAATTTAATTGCATGAAAATAATTAAATTAATAAAGCTGGTAGAGAAGTTACTTCATGTTTATCTAATTTTAAAGAAGGTTTTTTATCTTGCCAAGTATAAGCAATTAAACCAGTGGTCGGTGAGCGAAGCCGAACCGCAATAATATTAACCATAAAATTAGAAATACTGCGATGACGAGAATGAACAACTTGGGAAATATTTTGATAGCCTGCGTGGCGTAGCCATAGTTGGTCGTTGACAGTTTCGATTAAAGCTCTTTTTCTTAACATAAATTTTTCCCACAATTCAACTAATTTGTTCTTCATATTCTTCTTAAAAGGAGTAATTAATTTCACATCATTTTCCAATAGTTTCTGAAATAAACTTTTAGAAATATATCCTTTATCTCCAAAAAGTCTTCCCCATAAATTTTGTGCCAAAGTAGGAACTGGTTTCCGGTCATCAACATTTCCGGGAGTAACTTGAAAAGCTAATAATTCGCCTTGTTCATTAATAATTAAATGAAGTTTAAATCCAAAGTACCAATCCACAGAACTCTTGCCCCAGCCCGATAAGCCACGGAAAACTTTATTTCTTTTTGCTCTTTTATTATGACAAATAGGAATACCCATGCTGTCAATAAAAGAGATGCCACTACATTGACCTTTTCGACTATTAAGATAACAAATTAAAGGCAGCAAAGCATCAGGCATTAATTCGGCTATAATCAGTCTGGGCGTTTGCAATAATGTGGCAATCTCATCTGGACAATCAGCAATTAAATCAGCTTTGTGAGTTTCCAATTCCTCCCTACTTCCATAGCCATAAGTCACACCAATTGCAGCAATATTATTTTTCTTAGCTCCAACGATATCATATAAGCGATCTGCTTGCAGCAGCGCTTCGCTATCGCCTACCATAACAACAGTAGAAGCTGAAAGACTTTCCCTCTCTATAATGTAAGAAATTAAATCACCTTTCACACTTCTATTACCATCTAATTCACTACCATAAACACCATCAAACAAAGATGCTAAGAGGCCTCCACAAAAAAGATGATCCAATAACTATACTGGTTTAGTAAAAATTTCCACAAACCATTTTTTGAGATTAGGGAGGCGGTGAATCTGTGTTTCAAGTTCTGCCATCGCTAAAGTTGTGAGTTTAACTCAGTAAGGAGTAAAGCTTGTCTACCAAATTGACAACAGGATTTTTACCCTTAAATGTGAGAGTTTGAGCAAAATTCAGTACGGTTTCAACAGTATCAAGTAAACTACCATTCCAATGTTGTTCTAACCAACCAAAGCAGCGTTCTATTGGGTTGTACTTGCTGTGATCAGGCGGATAATAGGCGAGTTGTAAATTCAGTTGAGATGATCTGGAAAAATCGACAATCCGCTTCATAAACTGACTCCGACGAGAATGGTTTTCCGGTCCATTATCTTGATTAATTACCAGTTTTTGAATGTGAGTAAAACGGTGTTGGACAGTTTGCCACCAGCTTTCGAGTAAGTCAACAATACAATCAGCAGTTAATTTGGAAGTAACGAAAAATAAAAATAACTCATTGTACTCAGGGATAAAAATACCATAGGGAATTAGAGTTGTCTCAGTGGGGAAGTCGTAGTCTAATGAGACTGTTGGCATCCGAGTTGTACCACCACGGTCAAATTCTCCCACCTTGACTGCCATATCGGCTGACCACTCTCCAATTCCTGCATCCCTTTCCTGATGGTACGTCTATTCCATCCTAACTCTCGTTCTACTAAAGTCTGTCCACCTATTCCCAATCCTTTAACTACTTCTGCCATGAATTGTCTTCGATCGCTTCCCTTGAGTTTTTTGGCTGTTTTTATGTACAGATATTTTAGGTTCTCTGTTAGTTCAATGATAGATTTTGGACGCATTAGGTTAGCTGCACACTGAAATTATCTTCTCTCATTATAGGATCAATCATTCTGTGGAGTTCTCTAACTACTTCTGCCATGAATTGTCTTCGATCGCTTCCCTTGAGTTTTTTGGCTGTTTTTATGTACAGATATTTTAGGTTCTCCGTTAGTTCAATGATAGATTTTGGACGCATTAGGTTAGCTGCACACTGAAATTATCTTCTCTCATTATAGGATCAATCATTCTGTGGAGTTCTCTAATTCTCACCATGCCAGATACTATGAGCTTAGAACGGCGAGCGATGCTCAAAGCCTACGGCGCACAGTTGGAACTAACTCCGGGTATTGAAGGGATGATAGGAGCTATCCGACGGGCAGAAGAAATTGTTGCCTCCCTCCCCCATGCCTTTATCCCCCAACAATTCGTTAATCCTGCCAATCCGAAAATTCACCGAGAGACAACAGCCGAGGAACTTTGGGCAGATACCGATGGAGAAATTGACATTGTGGTGTCTGGTGTTGGTACTGGAGGCACAATTACCGGGATAGCAGAAGTCATCAAGCCCCGTAAACCCAGTTTTCAAGCTATTGCTGTCGAACCGTCCGCTAGTCATGTCTTGACCGGTGGTTCGCCAGGGGGGCATCAAATTCAAGGGATAGGCGCTGGGTTTATTCCCAAAGTGCTGCGCTTGGAACTGATTGATGAAGTGATTTCTGTTACCGATGAAGATGCGATCGCCTTCAGTCGCTGTTTAGCTACAGAAGAAGGATTACTATCGGGCATTTCTTCTGGAGCAGCCTTGTGGGCAGCGATTCAGGTGGGTAAACGTCCAGAGAATGCCGGGAAATTAATCGTGCTGGTACAACCTAGCTTTGGTGAACGTTATCTCAGCACCGTCTTATTTAGGGATTTAGCAGATGTTCAGGTGGCTGCACTTGATCCTGTCCACTCCTAGTCTGCATCTACAGAGATCCCCGACTTCTTGAAGAAGTCAGGGAAATTAAAATACTATAATTCGATAGACTTATAGTAGTATAAGATTGGAAGATCACAGATTATTACCAAAATGAGTACATTAACCCAAACAGAGATTCGTACCTCTAGCGTCAAAATTCCTAATCAAGATTTGCAAATAGACGCTTATCTGGCTGAACCAGTAAATGCAGGGAAATTTCCGGCTGTGATTGTGGTACAGGAAATTTTCGGGGTGAATATTCATATTCGGGAAGTAACAGAGAGATTAGCACAAGAAGGATATGTTGCGATCGCTCCTGCTATCTTCCAACGCCAAGCGCCCGGTTTTGAGGCTAAATACACCCCTGAAGATATTCAATTAGGCAGACAATACAAAGAACAGACCAAAGCCGAGGAAATATTAAGCGATATTCAGTCCACAATTGCTTATCTAAAAACCCTCCCTAACGTTAATGCTGATGCGATGCCTGCGGCGAGCGAAGCTATCGCATCTATTGGTTTTTGCTTTGGTGGACACATTGTTTATTTAGCAGCCACTCTCCCAGAAATTAAAGCTACAGCCTCTTTCTACGGTGGCGGTATTCCTAACTCTACTCCCGGTGGTGGTGAACCGACAATTACTCATACCCCAGATATCAAAGGGACTCTTTACGCCTTTTTTGGGACTGAATATCAAGGCATTCCTCCAGAACAAACAGAACAAGTTGAAGCAGAGTTACAAAAACACAACATTCCTCACCAAGTTTTTCGCTATCCTGCTGAACACGGATTTTTCTGCAACCATCGAGCTAGTTACAACGCCGAAGCTGCTGCTGATGCTTGGCTCAAAGTTAAAGAACTATTTCACAAACAACTACAAACAGTGTAAATATCATGACTTATGGTGACATATTCCACATACTCACTTATGCCTTGCGGCACGCTTGCGCGAACAGGTGAGTGTGGGCTTCTCAACGACTCCTAATCCGGACATTGATTGAGCTTTAAGACCGTGTGTCCCACGGTTCTTGATATTTACAGATGTAGGTAGTTTTCCTCCTAATGCTTTTGGTTTATACGATATGCACGGGAATATTTGGGAATGGTGTCAAGACGATTGGCATAATAATTATATAGATGCGCCTAAAGATGACAGTGTTTGGACAAGTCAAAGCGGTAATATTAAGATGCTGCGCGGTGGTTCGTGGGACTACGATCCTGAGGATTGCCGTTCTGCTTATCGCAACGACCTCAACCTCGACAGCTTCCACAACAATATTGGTTTTCGGGTTGTTTGTAGTGGTGCGGCGAGGACTTAGTAGCCCTTTGCACTCTTGCACTTTTGCTCTTTGCTCTTATTTTCTTTACCCTTCAAAGCGTAGTGGAACGGAGCGATCTAAAAAATTTTATTTGAAAAAGCGGTTACTCCCGGTTCGCGCATTTTTTTGGAGATAAAGAGGTGGAAAGAGGTTCAGGTATCCAGAAATATTCTACATTAGGTAGGCAGTAAAGTCAAATCAATCTTTTCTTAGTTTTGTTAGCGATAGCTTTTACAGAAAAGAAATTTAGTTTGCCCAAAAACCCAAACAGGTTAAAATTCCGTTTTATAACCCCCTCACGATGAGGTAATTCTTGTGGCTGTAATTCCCATATATCAACTATTTCCTGTTCTTTTTCATCTAATAATTGGCAAGGAAGTAGTAGTTGAGAATGATGCCCAATTAACCAAGGCTCTCCATTTAGTAATTCTCTTTCTATTTGATCAAACATAAAATCACCTCCAACAATTTTCCTATTTTGTGTGAATCTTAAAATGAACTACCCCTGGCTAACTTCGTTTGAGCCAGGGGTTTCTACATCCCCTAGCGGAGCCTGAGATTTTTGACGCTTCGCACGACCTAGTTGCTTCATACTTCCAGCATTCTTGCGTTTGCTGGTGTTTGAAGTAGAGCTAGAATCATCCACGTCTAAGAGGCTAGTACCGCAGGGCGGAATTAAAAATTAAAAATTAAAAATTAAAAAGCAGATGGTATAAGCTTTTCAGGGATTTTTAATGGTTGCTTAACTTACGCCGTATTGTACTAGTACATCACGGCGTAAATAAAGCAACCATATTCAAAGCTTTGGCACTCATGTTTTTGACTTGTAATTTTTCAGTAACTACCGTGCTATTACCGCTGATTATTAGTGTAGTTTCTTGGTGAACAAAGTTCTGACGTTGGTTAGCAACTTTTCTCGAAAGTTTACTAACTAACTTTTGCGTTTTCTTCCACCTTCTAGAAGCCTTAACTTTCTTTTTGACCCTTGAGCTTCGCTCAGGGTCAACAGTGAGCGAAGCCGAACTGTTGAAATTGGGAGAACGTTTTCGACGTTTTGATTTACCCAACTCTTGATTTTTTTGTTCTGCTTTTCGGAAAAACCGAGGTGCAGCCACTAAACCATTTTCTTCACCATTTGTCCAAGCAATTGCATCATTACAACCTAAATCAATTGCCATAACACCATTATCAGTTTTGCGGCTATTCTTTAACAAAGTATCATCAATTTCTAAGATGATGGAAGCATACCATTTACCATTGCGGTTAACGATATCTAAAGCTTTAGGATGCCCCCAAAGTCTAGCCTTACCACGCATTTGGATTTGACCAATCTTTGATAATTCTAAATAGCCGTTATCACCTGTACTGTGTACTTTCCTGATTTGCATATAGTAAGGCTTCAATTTCACCAACAGATGTTTGAAAATGAGGTAAACTTGCTAAACTTGTACCTAAATTGCTAGGTAATCGCTCATTCAAATATTTAACTAACCAATTTCGTGCTGCTGTTGCTACCCCTTGATACAAAGCACTTAAAAATAAACTCCCACCTGCCAGCATTAAGGGATCAGGTTTTGACTCAGCCTTGACAGGATGCACATCTAAGTCATACTCTGTGGGAATGCAGACATTCTCTAAAATCAGGTCGTGACTGCCTGTAGCTCTCATTCCCAAATGATCCCAAGTTTCCACAATCTTCACCCCTGGAATGTCACGGGGTACTAAAAAACTCCCTACTTGCGCTTCTTCATCATCTGTCCGCGCCCAAACTACGAAGTAACGCAAAATTGGGCTACCAGTAGTGTATTGTTTATGACCTGTTATTGACCAACCATCAGATGTCCGTTTAGCGATCGTTGCAGGTAATCCTCCCCTGGCTGGTGTACCTAATTCCATTGGTGACAAGTTAAGGCTATAAGTCTTTTGTCAAGCGGTTTTTGGATAATTATTGAAAAAAAACTCGTCAGACCCCCGCTGGAGATCAGGAAAAGGCGCGACAATTAACTTAACATTTGGTTTTCGTTTCTGTTTGATAATACCTAAATCTCGATTTTGAGGGTCAGCAAAATACTTAACTTTCTTCGGTTGCCTTACCTTTTTGATGAGCCATTGTAAAATGATAAAGACCACGATAAATCATTTCTAATGAAATATCATCAAAGGGGAGAGAAAGTTCGTCAGCTACAGCATCACCTAAATCGACTAAAACCGCATAAAATATCCAAGTTGCCCAAATCTGCAATTTAATTCCATTAATTGAACCCGTCCATAAATAACTTAACCCCAAGAGTCTTTTTACTATATTAAAAGCATCTTCAATCCGCCAACGTTGCCGATATAAATCCGCTACCACATAAGGAGGTAAAACATTAGGATCTAACACGCTGGTTAAATAGGAATGCCATGTTTTTTCTGACCGCACTTCAATCAAACGTAAAGTGATAAATGGAGTCTTTTTAGTGCCTTCAAGCCAGACATATCTTTCGGTCTCGCAATCCATAACTATCTGTAAATATTTGTTCTACCTTGATTGCTGCTCCTTTTTTTATTCTCGTAATAAAGTCAACTTTTTTATCAATTAATTGTAACCAAAAATAAAAGTGATAAAACCCTCTATCTAACAACAATAGGGTACTCTCTGTCACTAAATTCAAAATATTTTCTTCAAGTTTAGTATCAGAAGCTTTGGGATTGGATGCAAACCAAATCTCTACAGGTAATCTGGTCATTAAATCAATGACTGTACTCATCTTGCCTGCTAATTGTCCATAATGAGCTTCTTCCAAACTTTGTAATTTCCTAAACAATGCCTCCAATGTTGATCCGTCTACTATCCAAATTTTGTCAAATCTTGATAAGGTAAATTGAATACTTTCTGGCAAGGGACGTTTATTTCTACTGTGCCAAGCTGTTCTCAAACTAGGCAATAAATCTTTAAATACTTTTTCAAATAATTCCGATGGAAATGTCAAAAATCTCTGTGATACGGCTTGTTGACTAACTTTCGTAGGATTACACCACAAGAAACCGTCTCTAGCTAACATTCTTGTCATTTCTCTGACCCCGGCTACGTCTCGCCATAATAAGGTTAACACCGCAGCCATCATCAACGGTAAATTCAGTATCCTTTCTCTAAGTCCTAGTTTTCGGTAGTAATTTTCTTGATTTGTAATCGCTGGTGTCAGTAATCTTTCCAATTGCTTGGCTATTACTTCATCTTCCACCATTGGTCGCTGTTTCTTTTTTGCGTGGTCTCTGTTGTTTTTTTTACTGGTTGTCATGGTTGGACTCAATCGCTCAATTACTTGTCTAGACTGAGTTTCCCATGTTTTTGACCACTCCAAATACCACCCTTGACAATTTTCCCTTTTCCTTAACTTGTCACCAATGTGTCCAACGAGACAGTCCAAAAATAATTGTTACAATCCCAAACCCGACAACCGACCAAAGTAAGGCTGGTCCGGCTTTACGGATAGGTGGCAAATATACCAACAATGCTGCCATAATTAATGCACCTATGGATGGGGCTGCTTGTAAATAACCCAATTCCACAGGCCCGACGTGCAAAATATCTTTAGCAAAAACGGGTAATAATGCCACTGCACCACCCAGTAAAACTGCAAATAAATCTAAAGTAATAGCTGCGAGAATTAATTGATTATTCCACACAAATTCAGCGCCAGCAGCTAGGGTTTTCAGGGATATTGGTTCTTTCTTAAAGTTGGTTTTTTGTGGTTTAATTGCTGCGGTGAGGAAAAAACATGATAGTGCTGCGATCGCTGATAATATATATACTCCCGTCGCATTCTTGAACAGAGCAATACTAAATCCTCCCAAAGCTGGCCCAATTACTGACGCTAATTGAAAACTACTACTATTCCAAGTCGCTGCATTAGTAAAAGCACTCATCGGTATTAACTGCCACATCAGCGCATCACCCGCAGGTTTGAGAAATGCCCTAGCTACACCTGTTAATAATAAGCAAGCATAAATTAGAAAAACTGCACCTTGATAATAGGAAATAGCCGCTAAAGTTAGAGAACAAAACATTAATAGCAGCATTGAATATAAAGTAATCTTTTTGCGGTCATTTTTATCAGCAACGTGTCCCGTAATCAAAGTTAGGGCAATCATGGGGAGAACCTGCGCCAACCCGATTCCCCCTAAGGCCATCGCTGAATTTGTTCGCTCATATAGCTCCCAGCCCAGCGCGACCGTCTGCATTTGTCCCCCTGTGAAGAGGACTACACGCCCAATGGTAAATAGCCGATAATCTCGAAATCTCATGGCTGCAAAAGGATCGTGTTGTGCAGCCTTACTGTTATGGTGAGTTGGTTTCTGTTTGCTCGAAGACATTTTTTAGTAGAGTCAAGCCTGATTCAATATGTGATACTTGCTCTGGTGTCAAAGCCTCCAGAATCTCCGCAATTTCCCCGCGAGTTTTCTCCTGAGATTGCTCTAATAACAGCTTTCCCTCTCTTCGCTATACTATTATTGTGGATAGATTTTAGCCCTTACAAATTTACCCTACTTGAGAAATTACCTGTCCAATCTCTTGAGGTGTTGCACCTGTGGCCAGCATTGCCCGGATTAAGAGTTCAATAGAAACGGAAGCATCACCATTTTCAGCTTTAGCAATTCGAGGCTGACTGGATTGAATTTTTGCTGCTAATTCTGTTTGTGTCATTAATTGCTGTCGTCGTTCTTTGAGATTATGACTAAGAACTAATTTAATCTCAATCAGAGCAGTTTCCTCTTTTGTGAGTTCTAAAAACTCGGAAACATTTCCAACTTTCCAGCCCTTTTGTTCTAGACGTTCTCTTTTAGCTTCATCCATAATACTAATCTTGTATATCTTGATCGTACTTGCTTAGTCGTTTTTTACAGATGTCAATAACGGTGCTTGGTGTTGTTCTCGTTGTTTTGTTGAAAACTTCCAGAATCAAAATTGCATCATCATCAATTCGGTAAATAATTCGCCAGTTCTTGTCCGCATCCCGAATCCGTAGTTCATAACAGTGTTTTCCGATACTAGACATTGGTTTTGAATGCGGTATTCCCAAGCTTTCACCCTGCTGTAACCGTCTGAGTAGTATACCTGTTTCTATCCGTGCTTCTTGGCTGAAGGGTGGAGTTTTAATTTCACCATGCAACCAAATTAAAGGTTTATCATTTTCGTCCATGCTATTATTTATATCATATCTGATATATTTTTGATTGGCTATTGTAGCCTACTGGAGTTTAGACTAAAGCAGAGCGATCGCTATACTACTATTGTAGATAGATGTTAGCCCTTACAAAATTACCCTATTTGAGCAATTACCTGTCCGATCTCTTGAGGTGTTAAGCTTAAATTTTCCCATTAACATTCTATTTAAAAATATCGCTAGAGTAAATTTAAACCAATATGGACTGGACAACACCACTCAAGGCACAACAGACTGATTTTATTCAAAGACTTAAATCTGCTAAATTACTCCATTGTGACGAAAAAGGCCAGCATAGTGAATTAACTGTCATTTCTGATGAGAGATCAAAGCCGTTACGGAATTTTTGCTGGGAGATGATCAGAAAGTATAAACCAAATGATCCCCAAAATTACTTTATCAACAATATGAAGGGGAAGTTGGGTGAGGAAGTTGTTAAATCCCGTTTAGCTGATTTTGTGACAGAAGTTGACTATGAAAAGCGTGTTGGTGGTGATGGAAAAGTTGATTTTACCTTAACTTCTGACTCATCAATTGGTATTCAGGTTAAAGCCCGTAATGGCAACTTTGATAAAATTCAATGGTCAATTAGCCAAGAAGAAATTGAAAAAAATGCTGTTCTAGTTTGTATTTTAATTCAAGAGGAAGTTAGCGAGGCTCAGGCTGAATACAATCTCATTTTGGCGGGATTTTTACCAACAAATATGATTACTTTGTCTGCTGGTAAAGCCTTGGTGGGAATAGATGAATTGCTTTATTCTGGGGGTTTACGCAGCTATTTAAAAAGTTTGACATCTTCTAAAGTTGATGAATATATGCGCTTGGGTGATGAGTGTATTGAGAAAGAAGATTATCAAGGTGCTATTACTTATTATACTCAAGTATTGCAACTGAAACCAAATAAGGAAGATGCTTATTTTTACAGGGGTCTTGCCCGTTATTATTTAGAAGATAAGCAGGGTGCAATAGAGGATTACACTCAGGCTATCAAGATTGATCCTAACTATGCTCTAGCCTACAACAGCAGAGGAAATGCCCGTTATGCTTTAGGAGATAAGCCAGGAGCAATAGATGATTACACTCAGGCTATCAAGTTTAATCCTAATTATGTAGATGCCTACACCAACCGGGGAGATGCCCGTTATGCTTTAGGAAATAAGCCAGGAGCAATAGATGATTACAACCTAGCTATCAAGTTTAATCCTAATTATGTAGATGCCTACAACAACCGAGGATTTGTCCGTTATGCTTTAGGAGATAAGCAGGGTGCAATTGAGGATTGGACTCAGGCTATCAAGATTAATCCCAATTATGTAAATGCCTACCACCTCCGGGGATATGTCCGTAATGAATTAGGAGATAAGCAGGGTGCAATTAAAGATATCCAAATAGCCGCAAATATCTATAAAAAAGAAGGTAAGGAAACAGACTATCAAAAGGCTATGGAGGAAATCAGAAAAATTAACAAATAATGAATATAAGTTAAGCCAGGTAAGAAATATCCCCGACTTCTTAATTAAATTTTTTGTAAATAATGAAGATCATTCAAAGAAGTCGGGAATCTAAAAGTATTGAATACAACACCAAAAATTTTAAAACATCCTCTTACAGAAAATTCATAACTGCTATATAATAGGAGTCTAAATTATTTCCCAGATTTTACTCAAAATTAAAATTTAATGACTAGGTTTATACATGATAAATTCGCCAAAGACTATCTAGAAGAATTATTAAAAGATTACGGAGAAGTCAAAGCATCAGAAAAAGTTTCAGGAGAAATTAAAGAAATTGACGTTTTATTCACACCTGCTAAACAACAAACTTCTAAATTACAAATACTGGGCTTACTAGGAAGACTTGCCGAAAATCCTGCAATAATAGAACCATACCGCAATCCAGCTTCTAGCGATGAAATCTGCGACTGTATTCTCAAGTTATTAGAAGTCAAGGCTTTATTGCGACGAGAAGCCAAAGCCAATAAAATCAAACTTCAGGAGTCAGAAATTCCTAAATTGTGGATTTTAACCCCCACCATATCTGAAACTCGTTTATCTAGCTTTGGAACTGTCCAAAAAGAAGATTGGTTATCGGGAGTACATTTTTTAGCAGATGCCATGCGTTCAGCAATTGTGGCAATACACCAACTACCACAAACACAGGAGACTTTATGGTTGAGGCTTTTGGGTAGGGGAAGCGTACAATCACAAGCAATTATCGAGTTGCAAGCGTTACCATTAGATCACCCATACCAAAAAGCCACCCTGGAATTAGTTTACAACTTGCGCGAAAATTTGAGAGTAAATCAAGAACTAGAAACAGATGATAGGGAGTTAATTATGCGACTAGAACCACTTTATCAAAGAAATAGAGAACAAGCTAAAGAAGAAGGAAGACAAGAAGGAAGACAAGAAGGAAAGCAAGAAGGAAAGCAAGAAGGAGAAAAAAACTTAATACTGCGTCTACTACATCGTCGGATTGGGGAAATTGATTCGTTATTAATCGAGCGAATTATAGAATTATCAATTGAACAGTTAGAAAACTTAGGAGAGGCGTTATTAGACTTTTCTAGTGTTGCTGATTTAGAAGCTTGGTTAACCCAACACTCAATCTAATTCATTTTGATTATTAGGGAGTTAATCATGCAATTAGAACCATTTTTCAAACAACCTATACTTGTCACAATCTAAAAACATTAAATCAGGTAGGTTGGGGAGCCATCGCCTTGGACGGGTTTCCCGGCTTGTGGCGAATGGCGTTTGACGTTCTTGTTACCCAACACTTACAGACTTTTGTTGGGTTGCGCTGTCGCTTAACCCAACCTACAAAAACTCTTAACCGAACAGTATTGTAATCATTAGTGACTTCCACTTGCTAAAATGAAGGGGTATAATTCAATATAAAAACCTATTTAAAATATCAAATCCTAAAAACATGAACAACTTTAAAACTCTTTGTAAAACCCTAGCTATTAGTACAGGAATCTTTTTGTTATCTGTGCCTACTACCTACGGGATACCACCAAAACCGTTGTTAACTGCCAAAACAACTTATAATCAAATAGGCTCTTGGGATGCAACTTATTATAATATTATTTTCTCTCTCAACAAAGTTAGAAATTTGCCTGTTATTAATCTTTATTGTGGGATTAACTAACACTCTGACTCTAGCTTCAATTAGTAATTTTTTGCAACTAATTCTTGTAGAAGAAGACAAAAGAGGACGAGTAACCAGTATTTTTATGACTACTTTTTTGGGAATACTCCCTTTTGGTAATTTATTTTTCGGAGGATTAGCAAATTATATTGGTGTTGCTAATGCCTTATTATTTGGTGGTGTTTGTTGTATTTTGGGAGCTTATTTTTTTGCTAAACAACTATCAAGTATTAGAAAAGTGGTCAACCCAATATATTAAGAAATGGGATTAATTTCTTAGTCAGCATAGAACTTACAGATGATGTTATCGAAGCCGTAATTATTATGTGTGTAGGGGTAATTTATGAATTATCCCTAATTTGGTGATTTTTTGCGTACAGCCTATTTCATTCAAATTCAGATCCCCGACTTCTCTAAGAAGTTGGGGATCTTGTTGTTCATAAAATTTAGGATTGCTATATTACCTGAATGCTTCAAATAAATCTTGAAAAAAAATAATAAATGTATTAGAAAATACTTAATTTTCAGATTTTTTGTGTAAGAATAATATGTAAATACGTAATTCCGATAGAAATACGAGAGTTTTGCTTCAACAGAATAAAAATTATCAATTTTGTTAAACTCCAAATATTTCAGCCATGAAAATACCATTTTTGCCACAACAGCGCATAGTTTTCAACCGATTTGTTCAATATTCACTACTAGGATTGTTTACTCTATCCACACCCTTGACAGGTAGTTTATTACAAACAAGCCAAGCCCAGACAAAACCTGGATTTAGCTCTAAAGTTATCAACTTGGCTTATCAAACCTCTGGGGATATTGTCAAAGTTAAAAAAGTTGTTGAGCCACGTTTTAAAGAATTAGGTGTAACTGTGAATTGGGTTGAACCATTTCCAGCAGGTCCACAACTAATAGAAGCCATGAATGCAGGTAAAGTTGATATCGGCACAGTGGGAGAAACACCCCCAATATTTTCCCAAGCGGCTGGTATCACAGAAGTGATTTATATTGCTGGGCGTGTACCCAGTAGAGGACTAGGACAAGGTATTATTGTCAGAGCCAATTCTCCTATTAGGAAATTAGCAGATATTAAGGGTAAGAAAGTTGCTTTTCAACGGGGATCAAATGCCCACTATTTATTAGCAAAAGCTTTAAAAGAAGTAGGTTTAAGTATTAGTGATGTTCAAGTGGTGGGACTAACTCCATCTGAAGCCCGCGATGCTTTTATTCAAAATAAAGTTGAAGTTTGGGTAGGTGGTGATCCCTTTTTAGCTCTTGTCGAAAAAACCATCCCTATTCGTAATCTCAGAAATGCTTCAGGGATTAATACTCTCGGCGGATTTTATCTGGGTAGAAAGGAGTTTATCACCAAAAATTCTGAATTGGTAAGAGTGTTTTTAGAAGAAGCAGATCAGGTGGGAGAATGGGCTGATAAGAACCCAAAAGAAGTTGCCAAAGCTTTTGCTCCTGAATTAAAAATAGATGAATCAGTTTTAGAAGTTGTGGCCCGTCGACGGACATATCGGTTAAGAAAACTGACACCTGGCATTATTGCGGAACAACAGAAAGTTGCAGATTTTTATTTTGACGAAAAAGTTATTCCCCGCAAGATAAATGTTAAGGAAGCAACTCTTTCACCTCAATTAACTGAAGCTATTACACCTAAGCGGTTGAAATAGCTTTTCATACCAAATCCAGTTTTTAAAACCCACTTTTACCTTTTCGTTTTCATTATGAATAGGGTTGAGGAAAATTTTTAAGGGGGAATATATGAATAGGATTTGGTATGGGTGAATCTTTTAAGAGTTTTGGGTGATGAGAAATATGTCTAGTGAAGTATGAATTGAGACTTGTCTTTTGGATTAATTTGTGAGACATTAGTATTTGTAACTCCATAAAATTTATCGGTTTACCGTAAATTAATTAATAAACATGAGCTAAATTTTAGAAGAAGTCTTATCAGCTAACCATAGTTATGCTGAAAACTTTGGTACTAAAGGCGAATTACTCATACCTCCTGCACGTCGGTTTGCCATTCTTACCTGTATGGATGCACGACTTGACCCAGCCAATTTTGCAGGATTAGCTGAAGGTGATGCCCATGTGATTCGTAATGCTGGTGGACGTGCCAGTGATGATGCTATTCGCTCCTTAATAATTTCGTACAAATTACTAGGTACTCGTGAATGGTTCGTGATTCATCACACTAATTGTGGTATGGAAACCTTTACAGACCACATCATGCGAAACTTACTTGCTAATAGTCTGCAAACAGCCCAATTAAAGGAAACGGGTTGGCATGATATAGGCTCTGGAGGGGGATCAAATGAAGCTGAATTTATTGATTGGTTGACTATTGGCGACCTATCCCAGAGTGTTTATACAGATGTGAAGCGTATTCGGTTACATCCATTAGTACCACGAAAAATTCCAATTTACGGCTACATTTATGATGTGAAAACTGGAAAATTGATTGAAATTCCAGAAGCTACAGAAATTGGTAAAGCAAGCTAGGTTTTACTAGTAGAACTTAAACATTTTATATTACCAAAACTTTTTTTTGTGCCTGGGGGATCTTTCTATGAAATAACTTCCCTAGTTTGAGATTTTTACCGCAGCAGTTAGCCATGAAACCCTTAATTCAGATTGGTGTTTTAGCACATCGAGATATCCAGAATACTCTACAAACTTGGCAAAAAACCGCAGATTATCTGACTTCAGAACTTTCTGAATATCACTTTACTATTGTGCCTCTTAATTTTAATCAAATTGGGGCTGCAATGAAAGAGAATGCAGTGGAATTTGTGATTACAAGTCCGGGGATATATGTAGAATTTGAAGCCCTTTATGGAGTAAATAGGCTGGCAACTTTAAAGCATTTGCGAATGGGGCGAGCCTATACCATGTTTGGCGGAGTAATTTTTTGTAAGGCTGATTGTGATAATATTCAAAATCTTACAGATTTGCGGGGTAAAAACTTTGTTGCTGTTGCGGAAAATTCTTTTGGAGGTTGGAGATCAGCATGGAGAGAAATTGTAGAAGCAGGGATAAATCCTTACCGGGATTTTCAAAGTTTGCAATTTACCAATAGTCATGATGCAGTGATATATGCTATTGGGGAAGGTAAGGCAGATGCAGGAACTATTTCTACAAATGTATTGGAACAGATGGCTTTAGAGGGAAAAGTTGATTGGAAAAACTTCAAAATCATTAATCAGCAAACGCAGTATGGAGAAAAATTTCCCTTTGCTTTGAGTATCCAGTTATATCCTGAATGTCCTTTTGCTGTTACCCAAGAAACTCCGAGTCAATTAGCAGAACAAGTAGCGATCGCATTACTAAAATTACCAAAAGATCATCCCGCAGCGAAAGCAGCAAAATCGGAAGGTTGGACAATTCCTCTCAATTATCAATCAGTTCATGAATGCTTTCAAGTTTTACAAGTTCATCCTTATAAAGATTTTGGCAAGACAACTTCTAGTTTTGAATTAGCAGTTAAAGGATCAAACGATGGATTATGGGATTGGAATTTGGAAACAAATGAAGTCTTCTTTTCAATAGGTTCTACGCCAAATCTACGGCGTAAAAGTAAATTATTAGTAATTTTTTAAGTGCTGCAAACCAAACATTGATGAGAGGAAAACGAGGATTTCCTTTGATGTGATATCCTCTATATACTGGTAAATTAGCCGCCAATCTATCTAAATGGGGACTATACATAATATCTACCAAACTAAATGTTGATAAAAAATATGGTTTTGAGTATCTACCTAAAGTTTTTTCAATTTCATCTAATTTAGCTTCAAATTCTGCTTCTAAATTTGCTAATTCTTTGGCATCTTCTGGAGGTTGTCTCAAGAATTTATAGGCAATATCCCGAAACCCATTAGTTTCTGCATCTTCAACCCATTGTCTAGCAAGAGCATTTTCTTCGGGATTTTCAGGTAACAATGTTTCTCCAAAGTGTTCTTCCAATTCTAAAAGAATATCTTTTGATTCATAAATGAATTTGCCCTCAATATTTGCTGCGGGGACAAGAGTTGTTGGCACTAAATCTGTGTACCATTTCGGTTTATTACTCAGATCAATAAATTCTGTTTCAAAGGGAATTTGTTTTTCTTCTAACGCAAACCAAACTCTTTCACAAAAAGGACACCAAGAGTTACTATCTCTATATAACAATATCGGCGGTTTTCTCTCCGGGGAAAGTTTATGTAAACTGCTAGGAATAGGAGCAGTAGAAGGTGCTTGTCCTGGTCTTTTGACTCGACGGGCGGGGGTATTTTGTCGAGCGCTTTCTAATAATTGATCCCAATTAGATATGGTAGTGCTTGTAATGGACATTTGTTACCTCGCTTTATTTGGAACGCCAGAAAATACAAATAGTTGTTCTTCTTTGGGTGTAGGTAAATTTTCACCTAAATAACGATGAATCCCTACTCCCATATCTCCTGTGGCTGTGAGTTTAAAGTTAACTTCTTCAAATCCAAAATCACGGAAGTATTTACGCACGGTTTCTGAATAAGCAATACCGTTAGAATGTCCACGAGTCCAGAGAACAAAAGCACCTTTTTTACTCAAAAAGCTCAAGTTTCCTAATAAACGATTGAGTTCATTTTCATCAGCTAAATTCCCAAAAATCCCACAAACAATCACAATATCTGCGGGTACTGCTCCTACATAGTTATCAGCAGCAGTTGCATCACCATTGATAAACTCAATTTGTTTTGTTAGACTTAATGATTCTATTGTTTCGCGCCCATGTTTAACTAACTGGGGATTGATTTCTACTAATCTTGCATATACATCTTTAGCGCGAGGATGATTTGCTAATGTTCCTAATAAATCTCGTCCATCACCAGCGCAAGCACTAACTACTCGAATAGTACCAGTTGGGGAGTTATCCAAACTATAGGAAATATATTCCTGCACGATTTCTAGCCGTTGCTGTAATTTGGGTTCAGTGTTGTAAAGATCGTGCCATTCTAACCAATCTTTTGGCATAAAAGAAGATTCCCGATTGCTAAAAATTCAGATTCTCAACAGTGTCTTTCATCACTATAACATAAAATACGGTAAGTCTATCAGAAAACCGTAGATTAAATATAAACACAGACTACCATATCAATTTGGGGAAAATCAAGTAGTTAGATAATTATTTATCTAGTAATGCAAAAGATGATTAAGTTGTTTCAATTGACTAACTTGTAATAAATCTACATTTCCACCACTGATAATTACGCCAATTCTCGCACCCGGTGCTTTAACTACACCTTCTAATAATGCTGTTGCAGCTATAACTCCGGTAGGTTCAACAACGATTTTTAAGCGTTCCCAAATCAAAAACATGGTGCGAATTATGCCTGCATCTGATACTGTCACCATATCATCTACATATTCCAAGACTAAGGGAAAGGTGATTTTACCCAAACTGGGAGTTCTTGCACCATCAGCAATGGTATGGGGATTATGGACAATTTGCAGGGTTTTGGTATAAAAGGAGCGAGTAGCATCATCGGCTAATTCCGGTTCTACACCGATTATTTGACAATTAGGTAAAACCGCTTTTGTCGCAACTGCACAACCAGAAATTAATCCACCACCACCACAACATACTAATAAGTAATCTAGTTGTCCCACTTCCTGAATTAGTTCTAATGCAGTTGTACCTTGTCCAGCAATTATATGACGATGATCATAGGGGGGAATTAAAGTTAATTCGCGTTCTACTGCGAGACTTTTGGTTAATTCTTCCCGGTTAGTTGTGTCAGGGCTGTATAAAATGACTTCTGCACCATAACCGCGAGTAGCAGTTTGTTTGACTATTGGTGCATTATCAGGCATAACTACAACTGTGGGAATATTGAGTAATTTTCCGGCTAAAGCGATCGCTTGTCCATGATTTCCTGAAGAATAGGTAATAACGCCTTTTATTTTTTGCTGGGCTGATAATTGAACTAAAGCATTATAAGCGCCACGAAACTTAAATGCTCCTGTCCGTTGAAAATTTTCGCATTTAAAAAATACTTGGCTTTTAGTCAGTTTATTGAAAGTATTAGAAGTAATTACTGGTGTTTGATGGGCAATACCTAAAAGCCTTTTTTGCGCTGCTTCTACATCAGTAATAGTAACAGAATCAGATAATAACATTTTTTTTCATAAAGTAACTCTCACTATCATTAATAAGTAAGTGGGCGTTAAAAAATATAATACAAACCTAACCCCCCACCCCCCTTCCCTACCAGGGAAGGGGGAGTCAAAGTCTCTCCAGTATCAAGATTTATTCCTTTTCCCTCTCCTTGTGGAGAGGGTTAGGGAGAGGTTTTATATTTAATTGTGTCAAGCTACTTATTAAGTGAGGTGAGAATCCCGCTTTGTATTTTTTACAAAATCTGGTTAAGGTGCTGGATTAGGATAACGAGTATGAATTGCATCTATTTCTGCGAAAATCTCTTGATCTAAAACCACATTGACACTATCTATATTTTCCTGCAATTGTGCCAAAGTTGTTGCGCCAATAATTGTGCTTTTCACAAACCAACGACTTTTGACAAATGCGATCGCTAATTGAGCAGGTGACAGATTATACTTTTTAGCAACCTCCACATAAGCCTTCACCGCTTCCTGCACATTGGGTTTTAAATAACGTTGTCCAAAACCTGAAAATAGAGTTATTCTCGTATTTTCTAACTGTTGATTCTCTATGTATTTACCAGTCAAAAACCCAAAACCCAGGGGACTATAAGCCAATAAACCCACATCTGTATAACGGTAAACTTCAGCTAAACCTGATTCAAAATTACGATTTAATAAATTGTAAGCATTTTGAGTTGTCACAACTTTAGGTAATCCCAAATCATTAGCAATGCGAACAAACTCACTTACTCCCCAAGGCGTTTCATTACTTAAACCCAAATAGCGAATCTTCCCAGCTTTAATCACATCAGCAAAAGCCTGTAACTGTTCCGCAATAGGCACAGATTCCCTTTCTGATTCTGGATTATAACTTGTTTGTCCAAATGTCGGAACATAACGATCAGGCCAATGAATTTGATACAAATCTACATAATCAGTTTGTAATCTCTGCAAACTATCATTTACTGCCTGTGTAATATTATCACGGTCAACTTTATTATTTCCACCCCTCAACCAAGAAAAAGGACGACCCGGACCAGCAATCTTAGTAGCTACAATTAATTTATCTCGTTGCTGTTTCTTCAACCATTCACCAATATAAGCCTCAGTTTTCCCTTGGGTTTCACCACGAGGAGGGACGGGATACATTTCTGCCGCATCTAAGAAATTTATCCCTTGGGTAACAGCATAGTCAAGTTGCTCATGTGCATCCTCAATAGTATTTTGATGCCCATAGGTCATAGTTCCCAAGCAAATTTCTGAAACATTGAGGTCGCTTGCACCAAGTTGATTGTATTTCATAATGTTTAAATGATTCTCCTGATTCCATTTTGCTACAAAAACTAAAAATATCACTATTCCATCAAACTACACTAAATCTACTGATTTAACGGAGTTAACACCTGAAAAAGCATACTATCATACAAATTTTAGACATACAACCCTTTGTAGCAATTAATTTAAAATTATGAAAAATGTATCCACCAATACTCAAATTCTAGATTTTTTGTGAAATACTGCTATCTATCACAGATTAACTACAGTAACTTGACCAAATTACCGGATTATCTAATATAGGGTAATTTAGTTGCTACTATAGGCTTTCCTGTCACTACGAATACAAAACCAGTCTCAATGGACGTATTACCGAAAATTTCTATCTGAGAAGTTCCTTGATCTTTCCTCTGGTAAGTCCGAAATTATTGATGATTTCGGACTGCCTTAAATTTTGTGTGTGTGAGGTTATCAAAATGAAAAAAACTGCTTGGAATTTATTGCTTACTTTGCCCATGTCTGTATTCCTATTAGTCTTAGCAGCTAGTACAAAAACTTCTGCTAGTGAAATAGGAGAAGAACGTGAAACAACAAACAAAGAGACTTTATCATCAGTCAGCATCAATGCTCCTGACTTGAACAACATTACTCAAATAATTGCCCAAAAAGAACCTTCCTCTTTACCAGATGAATCACAAGTTACATCTGTATCCCAGCTTTCAGATGTCCAACCCTCTGACTGGGCTTATGAGGCCTTAAAATCTCTTATAGAACGTTATAACTGCTTAGTAGGTTCTGATACTAAATATCGTGGTAATCGAGCCTTGACTCGCTATGAATTTGCCGCAGGGTTAAATGCTTGTTTAGATCAAGTCAATAAACTTATTGCTGCATCTACATCTGATTTAGCTCTAAAAGCAGATTTGGAAAGCATACAACGACTAACTGAAGAATTTAATACCGAACTTACTGTATTACGCGGAAGATTACAGACAATAGAAGCACGAACCACAGAATTAGAAGGTAATCAATTTTCAACAACAACTAAGCTACAAGGTGAAGTGCAGTTTGTAGTTGGTGGAGTTTTAGCCGGGAATAACGTCGTTACCAAACAACCCGCACCCAGCACCATTACATTTTCCCAGCGGACTCGCTTAATATTAAGTAGTAGTTTTACTGGTAAAGATCAACTACGATTAACACTTTCCGGTGGAAATATTAACTCATTAGGTGGAGTACCTAATCCTAGAGGAACTGGAACAGGACTTAGCACAAATAATCCCACTGGCGGAATATTTGGTACATTTGACAGTAGAACTGCCGATAATGCCAGTCCTAGTTTTGGCGCAAATCAGATTTCTGTTGGTGGTATCCGTTATCGGTTTCCAGTTGGTAAAAAGACCCAATTTAACATTTTTGCCCAATCTGATGGAGCAAACGAGATTGGTTTAAGTGGTCCAACAAACCCATTTGAAGGGTCAGCTTCTAACGGGATTTCTCGATTTTCCCGGCGGAATATGGTCTATAACTATGGAGATACAGGCCCTGGAATTGCCATACTTCACGACCTAAGTAAACAGTGGCAATTAGGTGCATCATACAGTGCGCCTAATGGTGATAATCCCGCACCTAAGAATGGCTTATTTACAGGTAGATATGTAGCATTTGGACAGATAACATACTTTAGCCCCAAAAAGAATTTCCGTGTAGGTTTGAGTTACGCTAACACCTATAGTCCAGCGGGTACTTTAGGTCAAGGTGGAACAAACTTTGGTCCGGCGGCGGGAAGTAACCTAGCAAATAGCACCATTTCCACTAACCCAGCCAACGCAGCTCAGGGCATTGTTGATCAAGGAACAGTAGGAAATCTTTACGGACTTGGGGCATTATATAGATTTAGCCCCAAGTTAACAGCTAATACTTTTGTAGGTTATTCAGCCCATCGTTATTTGGGACAAGGAGATGGTCAAGTCTGGAACTGGGGAGTAGGACTAACATCTCCTGATTTAGGAAAAAAAGGTAGTTTAGGAGCTATTTTTGTGGGTGTAGCACCAACACTAACTGCACTTAGTAAAAATGTAGATTTGGGAGCAGGTAAGGGTCAAGCCGACAAAGATACCTCTCTGCACGTTGAGGGATGGTATCAATATAAACTGACTAATAACATTGAAGTTACACCTGGATTTATTTGGGTAACAGCGCCAAATTCAGATACTACTAATCCTGCTAGTTTGGTGGGTTGGTTACGTACCACCTTCAGATTTTAACGCATAAATCAGGATTTACAAGATTTGAAGATTTGTAGGATTTCGTATTTATCAAAAGTCTTTAATCCCGTTAATCCTTAAATCTTGGACATTATCTCGACTTCGCTCGATAACCACCTGATTCAGACATTTTCATCCAGTTAATCCTTAAATCCTGGACATCCTGATTCAGACATTTTCATCCCGTTAATCCTTAAATCCTGGACATCCTGATTCAGACATTTTAATCCTCTTAATCCTTTAATCCTGTAAATCCTGATTCTGACATTTTCATAATCATTTTTCTGCAAGTTATGACTAACCCAACTGAATTACTTAATCATCGCTATGGTCATAATAACTTCAATCCAGATATTCCCTGGAGTGACACCTTAGCAACTCTGTTATCCCATCGTTCAATTCGTGCTTATTTACCTGATGCTTTACCCCCAGGAACTTTAGAAGTTTTAATTGCTGCTGCTCAATCTGCTTCTACTTCCTCCAATCTCCAAACCTGGAGTGTAGTAGCAGTTGAAGATGCAAATCGCAAAGAAGAATTATCAAAACTAACTAATAATCAAGCACATATTCGCCAATCTCCTTTATTTTTAGTGTGGTTAGCAGATTTAGCCAGACTCACTCACATTGCCGAAAATCGCGGACTACCTCATGAAGGTTTAGATTATTTGGAAATGTTTTTAATGGCAGCTATAGATGCCGCATTAGCAGCACAAAATGCTGTAGTCGCAGCAGAATCTATCGGGTTGGGAACTGTGTATATCGGTGCATTACGAAATAAACCAGAAGAGGTAGCGCAGATATTGAATTTACCTCCTCATGTAGTTGCTGTTTTCGGTTTGTGTGTAGGCTATGCTGATCCCATTGTGAATGTGGCAATTAAACCACGTTTATCTCAATCAGTGATATTACATCGAGAAACATATCAACTTGCCCAACAAGAGCAAGGAATATCAGAATATAACCAAATCATGGAGAAATTCTACAATTCACAACATATCAATATTCCTGGTGATTGGTCGGAACATTCTAGTAAAAGGGTAGCATCGGCTGAATCTTTATCTGGTCGGCATAGATTAAAGGAAATTCTGAATAGTTTGGGTTTTAAATTACAATAATTAAATCTGCCCCGTCCACGGGCTAGAGGAGATGCAAAGTTTGCGAAGCTCGTAGAGAGAATTTTAGATAGAGTTATGGGTAAACAAGAATCACTACAAACTGGATCTTCATCATCGTCTTCTTCTTATTTATTGAATTCTGTATCTGCTTAAATGCCATTACTAGAAACTGTTTGGAGCAAAAATTATGACTATCGCCATAGAAAGTCTGCGAAAAGCCAAATTTGCACAGATAGGCGTTCAAGTAGTCAGCCCACGGTGTTATCTAGACTATCCTCTGATCAACACCGAAGTTCATACCCAGAAATTTCCCAGCGCCTTCTGAGATTATTTAGAGTTAGTAGGTGATATTGGTGAAAAGTGAGAAAGCCAATTTTTCTCAACTTCTCTTTCCTAATCTTAGGATTTAAACAATCTTGGTATTTGACTTATAACTGATATTCTCTACATGGCTTACCAAGCATTACTGTCAGTTATTTTTAGGTTTCCTCATGCCGTGTTGAGGTAGATTATTTTTTCTACCTCACTTTCTTAAATATTTAACAAAACTAGAAAATGTTCACAAAAAAGGAGAATTCAATCATGCTGAATTGGGAAACTAAATTGAAATCATGGAAAAACAAACGGATCACTCGTCGTTCTGCTTTATCCGCTTTTAGCTCTAGTTTAGTCCTATCTGCTGCGTTATTCACTTGGAATACACCTCAAAATAGCGCTCAACATCAAGCAATTTCATCTATTACAACTAACACAAATAGTAAACTAATTGCCAGTAATGACAAGAAAGTAGTCCGAATAGTTCGTTCTAAACAGCTTACAGCCTTAGCAGTTTTAGAAAAAAAAAGGCATTTTAGAAAAACGATTAGGAGCTTTTGGGGCTTATACCTAAAAAAGTAAATGTTAGAGATGGGTTTTTAACTCCTCAACAATATGCTGCAATTACTCCGAAGGAAGTGCTTGCTAAAAAATAGCAATTTATAATAGTTTTATTTCTCTTTATTTTTGGGAGAAAGTAAAAAGAAGTAAAACTTAAATTGATTTTTGACAAAACTATGAAACTTGAATGAATTTAATTTTTAACTATGGCAACACTTACTTTAACTAATTTCCAAATTACTCGTCTTGATGCACCATTAGGAGCAGTTATTAATGAACTAGATGCTAGTAAAAAAGTTCTACCTGAAGTTATTTTAGAATTAAAACAAGCACTTAGAGATTATCATATTCTCATTTTCAAAAATCAACATCTTAATGATGAGCAGTTTTTGAACTTTACTTTTAATTTTGGTTCATTATTTGTCCCACCAGATAATGTTCCAGTTCTCGCTTCTGGTCCAGGAGTAACACCAGTTATAATTCCCGTTTCTAATGTTGATGGTGGTTACACAGGTACAGGTGAATTAGCCTTTCATTCTGATCATAAATGGACACCCTATCCTTCTAGTGGTTCTCTACTTTATGCTTTAGAAGTACCATCTGAAGGTGGAGATACTGCATGCTTAAATCTCAATTTAGCTTATGAAACTTTGGATGAATCAACCAAACAACGAATTGCCGATTTGCGGTTGATTACTTATAATCCATTTTTAAATAAGCCAGGAGAACCTCGCCAAAAATATCGTGAGAATAAGAATATTCCTCTCATTAGTCCTGTCTTTCCTCACCCATTGGTGAGAACACATCCAGAGAGTGGTAAGAAGATTTTGTATTTAGATTACACCACAGAAGTTGAAGTTGTTGGTTTAGAACCCCAAGAGGGCAAAGAATTAATTGAACAGTTGAGAAATCATCTGCATCAACCTCAATTTTATTATCAACATCAATGGTCTGTAGGCGATATTGTCTACTGGGATAATCAATCTACTTTGCATTATCGCCAAGCTTTTGATCCTAATCAACGTCGGGTTATGAAACGCATTAGTTTAGCGGGTAGTCGCCCATTTTAGGTTCTGGAATAAAACGATTTGAATTGAAATTAAGTGAGGAGACATAATTATGAACTTTAATCAACAACGCCGCACAGTTTTACAGAAATTTATTCAATACTCAGCGTTAGCTTTGGTTTTTCTTTCTGTTCCAATTGCTAGTAATATAGTCGAAGCCCAAAATACAACTAATAAAGCAGGAATTAAAACAAAAGTAGTCCACTCTGATTTGCTATCGGAACTATCTGATTTTCTTTATCCTCGTAGTCCTTATTATGGAGATTTGAATTCAGAACGTTTAGAATTTAATACCCAACTTCAAGATTTTTCACAACGAGTGAACTATATTTCTGGTCTACAAACTGGTGGTAAACTTTCCTCAGAAGAGGCTTATAAACAAATACATATTCTCTGGAAACAGTTAAAAATGTCCAAGAAAAAAATATTAAGTTGCTAAAAAAAGGAGATCCCCGACTTCTATCACTGGTTAATAATTTAATTGACATCATCAAATAAGAAGTCGGGGATCTTACCCCAACTAATAAACCCAAAAAAATTACCATCGTTTGCATATTTCATCATCAAAATTGTCGTAGAATTGCAAGCGAGCAGTTCCCACAACTAAATTATTTACATTTTCTCCAGGGGAAATAACCTGGACTCAAAATTGATAAATACCTTTGTTGGTGGGATTATAAAATGGTTTTAAACCGATGGTAATTGTTTAATTAGCGGTAACTAGTACACTGCGACGTAAGTTAATCAACCATTAAAAATTCCTGAAAAGCTTGTGTAATCTGCTTTTTTAATTTTTAATTGTTAATTTTTAATTCCGCCCTGCGGTACTAGTTGGTTGAAAATAGCAATAATAGTTTGCGGTTGATGTGGATTTTTGGCTAGGGTAATACCTAGCCTTTTTTTGTCCATTTGTTTCTCCAAAACCAATACTGTTTTTTTTGATCAAATTCAATATTTTCTACACCGTCTATTTGTGAAAAATATTAGTAATATGCGCCAACCAGGCTATAAGTTAGACTAGCAAGCACTAATGATGTAATGACGACATAGACAAAATTTCGCTGTAAAAGAAAAGTGCAGAAAGAAATGATTACGCGCAAAATGGGGATAGCAATGAGTATTAACAGCCCTAATTGAATGATTCCCCGGCGGCTACCTGCGAAAACAGCATTTACTACACCTATGGGGGAGTGAAACTCAGATGGTGTGCCTATAAATATTTGATATTCCGCTGGCTCAGAGCCATGATGAATTAAATATAGTATACCCCCAAATAATACCATAGAACTAGCGATTAAAACTCCATACATTAGCAGGTTACTGAGTAGATATTCTAATTGTTTTTCATTTGCTGATTTTGTAAGTTTTTGATTACTTAAATTTTCATGATCATGATTTTTAAGACGCTGTTCTTCTAACTGTTGAATATCACAATCTCGCTCTTCTAATTCAAAAGTGAAATTTCCAACTTTTCTTTCTATCTCTGTTGTGCAAGTCCACCGAAAACCAGAATTTAATTTATACATAATTACAGCCCTCCTATTAGACTGTTATAGACCATTTTTAACGCCATTACTACCAATACAAAGCTGAAGATAATTCTTAAAATTTGGGTTTTAGCACCAATTAAAATTCTCGCTCCTAAAAAAGCACCTGGTAACACTCCCAACATCACCGGCATAGATAAACCTGGATCTATGTATCCCTGGGTTAAATAAACACCTGCTGAGGCTGCGGCTGTGACACCAATCATAAAATTGCTGGTGGTCGTAGAAACTTTAAAAGGGAGACGCATGGCTTGGTCCATGGCCAATACCTTGAATGCTCCCGAACCAATTCCTAATAAACCAGAAAGCACTCCTGCTACCAGCATAATACTAAAACCAGCAGGTAAGGCATGAACTTGATAAGGAATTACACCGTCACTAGTAGGGTAAGTACCATTAAGCTGGAGATATTCTGCTAAGGGGTCTGGTGCAGAAATTTCTGTTTGTTCTGGTCTGGGGCGTTGAGATAAGTATGCTGAATAAATTAGCACAATTGCCAAAATCAATGAAAGTATTTTTACGGTTACATGAGTGGCAATGAGAGCGCCAATCAAAGCGCCAATGGTGGTGGCTACCTCCAGAAACATCCCCAAGCGCAGATTAGCGTAGCCTTTTTTAATATATGTAGAAGCTGAACCTAATGATGTCGCAATCACTGATACTAATGATGCCCCAACCGCATAGCGAATATCAACACCAAAGACGGAAGTTAATAACGGAACTATGACGACTCCACCACCTAATCCAGTTAATGCTCCGACTAAGCCGGCACTAAATGATCCCAACCAAACCAGTAAAGAAAATGCTAATATACTCAATTTGAATTCCCCTTTTGTTTAATCTATATACAAAATGTCAGTGCAGGATAAATCCTGTAACTAGCCTTCATCCCTTGGCTGAAGCACAGGTGTGTCCTCCTGAGTCGGACACGCCTTCAAGGGTTTTCGGCATTCTCCTTATAATTCGGGGTAAATCGTTCAATGACAAGCCTCAAATGGCGCAAAATCGTTCCCGAATAGGTAGTCCGTCCCGTTCTGTGATGAAAAAAGATTCAAAGTGGTTAAAACCGCCCGTGTCGCTTTCCTCTCAGGGAGCCAAGCCACGCTCGTTTCCCACTTACCGGATATCCTTATGAGCTTTTGCTTTACCCCTACCTATGGAATCAAATGATTAAGCCCCAGACAAGAGAAATAATTGGCTGCGGAGTGGTAAAAATCAGAAGATCTTCACTAAAAGAACTTTATAGATACTGGTACTAGACATTTTATTATTTATGAGTTTATAATACAGTAACTTGATTAAGATACCGTAGTTTTATAAAAATTGCCAAAACCAGGGTTAGCTTTAAACACTAAGTATAAACAATTACTCTTCAGAAGTAATAGAAGTCTATTTACAAGATTTATAAAAAGTCATTCTGAACAAACTTAGACAGCAATTTTTTGTATTCATAAAATTAGGTCTATCCAAGCTGATCTTCTTTCTCAAATAACTTACACTAACACTAGTATGGACTACTTATTACTACCGGGTTTCAGCTTTTTTATTGGTATCATTGTGGGCTTAACAGGAATAGGTGGTGCATCTTTGATCACTCCTATGTTGATTTTTGTGTTTCAAGTACCACCTTCTATTGCTATTAGTTCTGATGTGGTTGCGGCCACATTAATGAAAGTGGTCGGTGGAGTTAAACACTGGCAACAAAAAACCCTTGATTTAGAAATAGTTAAATGGTTGTCAATGGGTAGTGTTTCTGGTTCGCTGTTGGGTGTAGGAGTTTTACATCAACTTAGACAAACTGGAGAACACAACCTAGATAACCTCTTGCTGCGGTTACTAGGAGTAATGATTCTGATAGTTACATTTACAGCATTAATCCAAATGTTGTTAATGACATTTTTTCCGAAAATCAACTTACCCGAATTGCCAAAATTAAATTTAAAAACCAATCAAGGACGTTTTCTAACTTTACTCATTGGCGCAATTTTAGGCTTTTCTGTGGGAATGACAAGTGTTTCATCAGGCTCTATGTTTGCCTTAGCTATCATAGCATTTTTTCGATTAGATGCCCGAAAATTGGTGGGTACAGATATTACTCAAGCCGCCATTTTACTAATATTTACGTCCCTGGGACATCTAACTTTAGGAACTGTTGATTGGAGTTTAGTAATCCCTATTTGGATAGGTTCTGTTCCCGGAGTTCTTATTGGTGCTAAACTTTGTGAGATTACCCCTCAACGTCCACTAAGATTTATTATCTATAGCATTTTAATGATGGTAAGTTGGAAATTAGTTTCACAGGCATGATTATCTATACCTCCTTCAGATTTTTAATTTACCTGCCCAAACAATAGGTTAAATGTCCCTCGTTCATACATAATAAATAGCCCCAAACCAATTAACACAAAAGGAACAATAGCCTGACCATAGCGACTTAAAATATAACTAATGTTAGCTTGACGGTTTAATAAATCAGCGATACCACACCAAACCCCTACCATGACAAAAAATACCACTGAAATTATTCCTAACCCAACAATATTTTGACCTGCAAATAAAGGTATGTAAATACTGATATTATCACCACCATTAGCAACTGTCACAGCCGCAACTTTATAAGTATTTGGATGTAGAATGCTTGACAAGAAAGAAGATTGAGGGCTATTCTGTTCGGTATTCACTGTCTGAACTTCTCCACTTTCATCTTCACGATTTACTAATTGTTTAATCCCAATAGCAATTGGTAATATTCCTAATAATCCAATCCATTCTCGCTGGATTACTAAGCCACCAAAAAACCCTGGTAAGCTGAGAATAATAATAGCTGTAAATCCAATATATTGACCAATAAAAATATGTCTACGGCGAAAATTTCTATCTATTTGCGAAAAAAATAGCAGCAGAATCATGATGTCGTCAATATTAGTGGCAGCAAAGGCAATTATACCTTCTGTAAAAGCAGTGGCAAGCTTATTCATGGTAAAATTCAAAAATATACTATTTATCAAGATAGCAATATTTGGAACACTAAATTTAATCTAATACGCTTGGTGTTAAAGAAATGTAGGTTGGGTTAAGCGACAGCGCAACCCAACAAAATACCGGAAATTTTAGAAATACCGGAAATGACGGGTGAAGACAAGCAGGGGAGCAGGGGAGGAAAAAATAGAAGTTTTTCCTATTATTACCCGTCAAAATGTCTTTGATAGACTACTAGACCTCTTGATAACTAAATGTAATACATGGGATTATTTTGGGCGCGAATCTCTCTTTCCTGACACAAATCTTGGAGTGTATAGCTACGCAAAACCTCAATTGCAGCCGCATTAGCTTTTTCCCAGATTTCCAGAACCAAAGTTTTTTCTATCGTCGGAGTCTCAGAGTTTTCTTTCTCTTTCCGTTCACCTACCACCAAGGTGACAATTTCTAGCAAAGTAATTTGCCAAGGCTCACGTATTAACACAAAACCGCCTTTCGAGCCACGTTGACTCTGGACTAAACCCGCACGCCGCACTTGAGTGAGAATCTGTTCGAGATAGCGTTCTGGTATGGGTTGCTTGACCGCAATCTCGCTCATAGTCAAAGGAACTTTTTTATCGTGATGGCTGGCTAGTTCTAACAGTGCTAGGAGTGCGTATTCCACTTTTGCAGAAAGATCCAGAAGAGCGTAGTTTTGACTATTCAAATCTGTATTCAGAATACTACTGTACATTGATAGATTTATCGGCTTTTAACCGAAATAATGTTACTTTTAGGTGTCAGATGTGATATAGTCACACCATAAGTAAAATACCATAACTCTATCGGATTTAGGGTGATTGTATGCAAGATTCTCAAAATTGCTGAATATTTTGGGGAAATTCCCTGAACACAATACTTTTTAGATCAAGAATAATGTATACTACGGTTACTACATCGGAAATTAGCAATATATACGCTGATGTCATTATACACAGGTTTAACTCAATTATCTAATGATAGTCCTCAAAAGCATTTCACCAGAAGAACGCTATTGCCCGTTAAAAAAAATGCTGTGTGGCAAATAGCAAGCGGCTTTGTTATAACCTACACTTATCTAGAAGACGGTACGACAGTAGCCTTGGGATTATGGGGTCCAGGAGATGTGGTTGGTGAAGTTCTCTCGAAAATGAAGCCTTATCGGATGGAGTGTTTAACCAAAGTAGAAGCAACTGTTTTACCTGTGAATGATTGGCATCAACTCACACAAACTTTGCTTTGTCACATTCAACAAGCGGAAGAATTAATGGTGATTCGCAGCCATAAAAAAGTAGAGACTATGCTGATTCAACTATTAGGATGGTTATCAAAAAAATTTGGTTCAGAAGTAGAACAAGGACGTTTAATTGATATGCGTCTAACTCATGAAGATTTAGCAGCGCTGATCAGTTCTACTCGTGTGACTATCACTCGGTTGCTGGGACAATTGGAACAGGAGGGACTGATTGATAGACTTCCTCTGCATCGAATTATTGTGAGACAAGAGGATATTTGGTATTACGAAATTTAATTTGGAAAATACCAACAAATGAATTAACCCTCTTCAATGACGCTGGGAAGGAGGTTACAGCTTACTCAAAGGTTCTCATGAACATTAAATATTTGCAACTCACAGACAATTCATCAATAACCATCCTGAAAATCCTCAAATCCTAGAAATCCTGATTCAGACAAAAAAATCCTGACAACTCACAGACAATTCATCAATAACCATCCTGAAAATCCTCAAATCCTAGAAATCCTGATTCAGACAAAAAAATCCTGACAACTCACAGACAATTCATCAATAACCATCCTATAAATCCTTAAATCCTGGACATCCCAGGGGAAACGCAGCTAATTTTTTTGACAAAATGTAACTTATCAGGAGAACACATCTGTACTTTAGACAAAAAATAGAGAATGTGGGGGTTGACATTCGGTTTTAAATTTGTTATCATAAAATTGATAAGGAAGAACTATCATAAAATAATTCTGTAGATTGGGGATGATGGGAGGAAAACCAATACCTAATTCCTGATGTTAAAGACTTAAATAAATAAAATTAACTTATTTTGAACTTGGTTTGAGCATTTACGTTAATCTTATAGCTGTAATCGTTTATTTAACTTGATTCAGAAGTCACTAGATAATGAATTTTTGCCAAACATGATTTTAATTACAGATTGATTATGTTGAATATAGCTAATTTCCCGTGGCTGACGACGATTATTTTATTTCCCATAGCCGCGTCACTGCTGCTTCCTATCATCCCAGATAAAGACGGAAAAACGGTGCGCTGGTACTCTCTCACTGTGGGGCTGATAGATTTTGGCTTAATTGTCTGCGCTTTTTATACTAGCTATGATTTTGCTAATCCCGATTTGCAACTGGTGGAAAGTTATCCCTGGGTTCCACAGTTGGGTTTAAATTGGTCATTAGGCGTTGATGGCTTGTCCATGCCTTTAGTTCTCTTGACCGGGTTTATTACCACTTTGGCGATTTTAGCAGCTTGGCCAGTAACGCTGAAACCGAAATTATTTTATTTCCTCATTTTAGCCATGTATGGTGGTCAAATTGCGGTTTTCGCTGTCCAGGATATGCTGTTATTTTTCCTGGTGTGGGAACTGGAACTTGTGCCAATATACTTCCTGCTATCAATTTGGGGCGGTAAAAAGCGTCAATATGCAGCAACTAAATTTATTTTATACACTGCTGGTGGTTCGCTGTTTATTTTACTGTCTTCCTTGACAATGGGATTTTATGGCGATACTGTGACTTTTGATATGCGATCGCTCGCATTGAAAGACTACGCCCTGAATTTACAACTTTTACTCTACGCTGGCTTCCTGATTGCCTACGCTGTCAAGTTGCCGATTATTCCCCTCCATACCTGGCTACCAGATGCCCACGGTGAAGCTACAGCGCCGGTGCATATGTTACTAGCAGGTATTTTGTTAAAAATGGGTGGTTATGCCTTAATTCGCATGAATGCCCAAATGCTACCCGATGCCCACGCTTATTTTGCACCCGCATTAGTAGTTTTGGGGGTAGTAAATATCATCTACGCTGCCCTAACCTCCTTTGCCCAGAGGAACTTAAAACGGAAAATTGCCTACTCTTCAATTTCTCACATGGGCTTTGTTCTCATTGGGATTGCCTCTTTTACTGATTTGGGTTTAAGTGGGGCAGTTTTACAAATGGTTTCTCACGGATTAATTGGGGCAAGTTTGTTCTTTTTAGTCGGTGCAACTTATGATCGCACACACACTCTCATGTTAGATGAAATGGGTGGTGTTGGGAAGAAGATGCAGAAGATTTTCGCTATGTTCACAACTTGTTCCATGGCTTCTTTAGCATTACCAGGAATGAGCGGTTTTGTCGCCGAATTAATGGTATTTGTCGGCTTTGCAACTAGCGATGCTTATAACCCAACATTCAAAGTTATTGTCATTTTCTTGATGGCTGTTGGTGTGATTTTAACGCCAATTTATCTACTATCAATGTTGCGCGAGATTTTCTACGGACAAGAGAATGAAGAGTTGGTTTCTCATCAAAATTTAATAGATGCTGAACCACGCGAAGTCTTTATTATTGCTTGTTTGTTGATACCTATTATTGGTATTGGTTTTTATCCCAAATTGCTAACGCAAATGTATGACGCGACAACTGTACAATTAACAGCAAGATTGCGTGATTCTGTCCCCACGTTATTAGCAAATAAAGCGGTGGAAAATGTTTCTTTGACTGCGCCGATAATTGGTAATTAATTTATAATTACAACTGGGGTGGGTTTTATGCCTACCCTTGTTTCGCGCAGAGACGCTAAGGAGCAAAGACGCAAAGCTAATCTATATCGGCGATCACTAAACATAAAATGTAGGAACGCTTAAGCAGTATTGAGTATAACTTTTAAAAACTTTCATTCAAAAGCGGGTGGCGGGAATCGAACCCGCATGATCAGCTTGGAAGGCTGGAGTTTTACCACTAAACTACACCCGCGTGCTTCTGACTTAACTAAGATAACATAGCTCTTATCAAATTGCAAGTAGCTATGGAGAATTTATGGGTTTAATTTTAAGACGAATATATAAATTGCTCAAATCGGGTTTTGATCCATCTTGATTATAAGCAGCAAGAAAACTCTCTTGTGCAAATATCTGGTTAAGTGCTTGTTCATAAATATTTGCTTGGCTGCGGAGTGCGGCTGGTTCAATCGTTATCACTATCGCTTGTTGAAATTGACCATTTTTATCAATTATTAAACTGGCCAGTATATTTGCTGGTTTCAAATCCTCGTCGCTGGGAAGTATACTAGCCTCTAATTCCTTTTCTGTACTTCCTTTATATTCAGCCAGAACATCTGGTAAAGCATCGGCTATCAGTTGTTTTTGTTGTATTAATTCACTAACTTCTTCCTTCAGTATAGGACTGACGGTAGCTATAGCCCCCCCTCTATTAGCCGTTAGGGAAGGTTCTGTTGTGGGAGTTGGGGAATCAGCAGGAATATCTTTGGGAAGGAGAGTTCCCTCTCCTAGTTTAACTTCTTGACGACTATTCCAAGGACGTTCACTTTCGGGAATTATTGATGTTGGTTCTGGTGTTGGGTTTGTTGGATATGATTGTTGTCTAACTGGTAGTTTTTCAACTTCAGTTTTTTCAACTTCAGTTTTTTCAACTTCAGTTTTTTCAACTTCAGGTTTTCTAACTTCAGGTTTTTCAACTTCGAGTTTTCTAACTTCAGGTTTTTCAACTTCGAGTTTTCTAACTTCAGGTTTTCTAGCTTCAGGTTGTTCAGATTTATCTTGTTCTGGTAAATTAACACTAGAATCAGCATCATCTTGATTACTGAGTTTAACAGATGCTGATTTTTGTGAAGTTGAAAAAGAAGATTGTGGTTTAATCTTTGGAGTTGTTGATTGGGTTTTGATTTGAGATTTTGGTTCAGAAGCAGTTTCGATTAAGTCAATGGGAATCGAACTTTGGTTAGACTGGGGAAACCACGCTTGAAACTCATTTGATGAACGCATTAACCAAAATACTAATAAATGAAGAGACACAGAACCAATACAAACAAAAGTCCATAACCAAGGAGGATCAGTATGTCGTTTGAAGTTTTTAGATGTAATTGAACTATCATTTAAATGATTATTTGTAACGGTTGGTATCATGTTAATTTAAAACTTGGATCTAACTAAAGAAAGAATTGCCAAAATTTTTAGTAAAGATGGTAGCGTTATGAATAATACATCAGGTTGACTTATGGCCAAAGTATACTATTAAACAAACATCTCTTTCTAAATTTAGCAATTAGCAATCACAACTAATAATAAGGCGTTGTCCTTTTAGAGGGTGTTTGAAAAGTTATGGTTGATGTATCAAATATTTTTTACCCCACCCTAACCCTCCCCTTGTAAAGGGGAGGGAACTGGATTTTTATTGTTTCCCCCCTTTACAAGGGGAAAGGGGGGTAGCAATGTGATGAAAATTACGGAATACCACTTTTCAAACATCCTCTTAGGTAAAATGTCCCCCAGGATTGAGTATTATTCTAGGTTATGATTCTATTATCCATTACTCAGTACCTATCCCACCAGCTTCTTTAGTTCCCAAGTAGGGAAATTTTTTAGCTCGAATCCGCTCAGATATTTCGGTTAGATCGGTTTTACCACCTTGATGATAAGTTACTCTAACTACATAATGATTAACTAATTGTTTTCTTTAAGATACCATTTAGTTATAATTGGCAAAGGTACTAGGAAAATATCCTGTTATAGCTGTTGCCAGGTAGGTGAGAACGGACAGTCATCAAAAAAGTGAGTCCCCAAAACACTTTCAATCTTTCTGTCCCCTGCTATTAATCAAATTAATCCCCAACTAGCTTTGAAATCCTGGTTTTTTAACCCTACCCAACCCCAAGCCAGATCAGAAACCGCTACTCTACCTGTTGGACAACTCCAAATTCGTGTAGCTACACCTGATGATCTCATGAATATTGCTCAAATTGTGGCGGAAAGCTTTCACTCTCAGCAGGGTTTATGGGGTTGGACTTTCGCTTTGTTTCGTATGGGTATTTATGAAGATCTAAGGCATCGTCTTCAGTCTCCCACAAGCCATCATATTTGTTTGGTTGCTGTTGATGCTGCCAGTGAAGATCAGAAAATTATGGGAACTATAGAAATGGGTGTCAGGATTACTGATGCTTGGACTAGTATAAATCCAGGTTTCCCTTATCTATCTAATTTAGCTGTTCACCCCAGTTACCGCAGATTGGGTGTAGGTGCTAGTTTACTGATTCGCTGTGAGCAAATCTCCCAAGAATGGGGATTTCAAGACTTGTATCTCCATGTTTTGGAAAACAATCATCAAGCCCGTCAGCTTTATTTTAAGTTGGCATATCGGGTATATAAAGTTGAATCCCCTTGGAATACACTTTTTCTCAGTCGCTCACGTCAGATATTACTACATAAACGAATATAGCAGGAGTCACTGAGTCAGTTTTTGTATTGATCAGTTTGAATTTTTTTTCCCCGCAGAAATAGTTGCTAATATCCCAGATGAAGCTTTTGCTATGTTGGTTGGTGTGTTAATACAAACTGCAACAATAGTCCGCAGTATAGGTATTGATCTTGATAATTAATGGATAATAATTATTCCCTATTCATGTAAAGCGATTTGTATTCGCTCTATTGTGCGCGTGTTTTCTGCTGGTGTGCCGATAGTGATTCGTAAGCCATTGGGTAGAAGTCTAATCAGAGTCCCCTGACTTCTGAGTTTTTGGTTGAGATTTGTTAAAATTGTAATTAGTGAGTGAGCATCATCAGTTTTAACACGCAAGTAAATAAAGTTGGTGGTGCTGGGTGTAATTTCTAGATTCGGGTGTGTTGATAAAGCTGTGATCATTTTGGTTCTTTCACTCAGGGTTTGGGGAATTGACTCTAGTAAAAGTTGCCGATTTTCTAAAGCTATGAGGGCAGCAGCGATGGAAAAGCTGGGAAGATTGTAAGGAAGACGGACTTTTTCTAAAATAGCGATCGCCTCTGGATGTGCGATACAATAACCTACACGCATGGCGGCAAGACGAAAGGCTTTGGAAAAAGTCCGTAATATTATCCAATTAGGATGTTGTAATAATTCCGCAGCTAAAGTAGTTTGACTAAATTCAAAGTAAGCTTCATCAATAACTACTAAAATTTCTTCTGGTAAACTTTTTAACCATTCTAGTTCTGCTGTTGTTAAACAATTAGCTGTGGGGGAATTGGGGTGAACGACAAAAACGACGCGAATAGGGGGATTTTGTGTTTGGGCAATGGCAGATTTAGCTGCTTCTAAATCAGTTTCAAAATTGCTTTGATTTCTCCCGACTGTAACCACAGGAATGCCCAAAGTCTGCGCCAAAATTCCATACATGGAAAAGGTAGGATTGGCAACTAATATAGCACCTTCTCCTCCTAAACAGGTGGCAATTAATAGGGATCTAATTAATTCATCTGAACCATTACCAACGGAAATATTATCAGCGGTGAAAGTTGAATTTGCCAGATTTGCCGATTCGTTGACATATTGGGAAATGGCATTTTTTAAAGTTTCATGGCCACCATCAGGATAACGATTAGTTTCAATAAGTTTTTGATAAGTCCAAGCTAATTTTTCTTTGATTTCTGCTGGTAAATCTAAGGGACTTTCATTAGTATCTAATCGGTCAAATTGAATAGCGACTGGTTCGGCATTATCACTACCAGGATGAGCTTTATAAGCGTTAAGTTGGGATAAATCGGAACGGATAAATTTAAGCATTTGTTATTGGTGATTGGTGATTGGTGATTGGTGATTGGTGATTGGTGATTGGTGATTGGTGATTATATACCTTGTTCCCAGTCTCTGACTGGGAATACTATCACAGAGGCTCTGCCTCTACTGTTATGGAGAATGAAGGCAGAGCCTTCTATAATTCATTCCCATGCAGAGTATGGGAACGAGAAAACGAGAAATATAATTCATTCCCATACAGAGTATGGGAACGAGAAAATGAAGGCAGAGCCTTCTATAATTCATTCCCATACAGAGTATGGGAACGAGAAAATTTTTTAACATTCAGATTTACTAATATTGCATTAATTACAGAATCAATCACAGTAGCAACACAAGGAATAGCGATGGCATTACCAGTTAATTTTCGCATGGTTTGATAACTTCCTACTATTTTATAAGATTCTGGAAAACCTTGCAATCTTAACATTTCTCTTTCTGTTAATCTTCTTTCTCCATTGACTAATAAATAATTATAAGATGCTCCTGCTCTCAATGCACAGGAATAAGGATATACACTGATATTACCAGATTTATTTTCATGCCATATTGTTGGTTGATCATATTTTTGATTAAGCTTGACTTTTTCTAAACGATTTTGGCGAATTTTTTCAGATGCGTAATAAAAGTCAGAAACAGATTTTTCTAATATTTCTGATAAAGGCTGCATAGGCATTTTGATTAATGGCCAATTAAAATTATGATGATGAGCTTGATTTTTTAACCCGACTATCAAAATCCTTTCTCGTTTTTGTGGTAAACCAAAATTAAGAGCATTAAGAATTTGATAATCTGTATAATATCCTAAATCTTTTAATGTATTAATAATTATTTTTAATGTTTGCCCTTGTTGATGTCCTTTTAGTTGTTTGACATTTTCCAATATAAAAGCTGAAGGTTGTTTATTTTTAATAATTCTGGCAATATCAAAAAATAATGTTCCTCTAGTATCTTCAAATCCTTTCAGTTCTCCACAAATGCTAAAAGGTTGACAAGGAAAACCACCTAATAGTATATCATGGTCAGGAATATCATTTTCATTAATTTTTGTAATATCTCCTATGGGTGTTTCTCCAAAATTTTCTAAATATATTTTTTGGGCATTTATATCAATGTCACTAGAAAAAACACATTGGCATGGAATTTTATAATTATGACAAATCCTTTCAATTGCTAATCTAAATCCACCTGTACCACTAAATAAGTCTATAAACTTGATCATTCACTTTGATGAAATATATGCAAACTAAACCTATCACAATTTTAGGGGTTTAGCACTGCTAAACCCCTACCAAATACAATTATCGCATGGTGACAAATTCCTCTGCTGCTGAGGGATGAATACCTACAGTGGCATCAAAATCAGCTTTAGTTGCCCCCATTTTCACAGCAATAGCGACACCTTGAATAATTTCTGCGGCGCTATCTCCCACCATGTGAGCGCCTAAAATCTTATCAGTGTTAGTATCTACTATCAACTTCATCATGGTTTTTTCTTGCTTACCCGGTAAAGTGTAGTACATGGGGCGGAAGCTAGTTCGATAAATTTTGATATTATCATCACCGAATTTTGACCTAGCTTGGGCTTCTGTCAAACCCACTGTAGCCGCTTCTGGGGTAGTAAATACGGCAGTAGCTACGGTTTTGTGACTAAATTCGCGACGATTGTTGCCAAATTCACTATCAGCAAAAGCACGTCCTTCTCCAATAGCCACGGGTGTTAAATTTAAGCGGTCTGTGACATCACCAACAGCATAAATATGGGGTTGGCAAGTTTGACTATATTCATTGACGGAAATTGCATTTGAGGTGCTGTATCCTGGTTCTTCTTCAGAACTGGGAACACAGTCAAGTTGGGCATTTTCTAAGCCTAACCCCTCTATGTTGGGACTGCGACCGGTAGCTACTAAAAATACATCAGCAATGATTGGTTCTTGGTTTTCTCCAGATAAGGTTAATTTCAGTCCTGCGTCTACTTTTTCTATTGCTGTCACTTCAGTATTTTGGATAATACGAATACCATGATTCGTCATTCCTTCTTGGATACTGGTGCGGATATCTTGGTCAAAACCGTTCAAAATTTGCTCTTTGCGGATAATTTGCGTGACTTCTGAACCTAAACCGCCCATGATACAAGCGAATTCACTACCAATATAACCAGAACCAATGATAGCGATATGTTTGGGTTGGGTTTTCAGGTGAAAGATTTCATTGGAGGTAATACCGTGTTCTATACCTGGAATCTCTGGTTTAATGGGACGACCACCGACAGCAATTAAAATTTTCGCGGCTGTATATTGTTTACCATTCACTTCGACTGTGTGGGGGTCTACAAAACTAGCACGACCGGAAATTAGTTCTACTCCGGCTTTTTCTAAAAAGCTGATGTGAAGTTTGGAAAGTCTGTTAACTTCGTTATCTATGGATGTAATAAAATGTTCCCAGTCAAATTTTACGTCTCCCACTGTCCAACCATAACCTGCGGCTTCTTGGAATTGGGACCGAAAGTGAGAACCATAAACCATGAGTTTTTTGGGGACACAACCGCGAATTACGCAAGTACCACCAACTAAATCATATTCGGCGATCGCCACTTTTGCACCATAACTAGCCGCCCGTTTAGAAGCAGCCAAACCCCCAGAACCAGCACCAATCACAAACAGGTCGTAATCAAAAGTCATAAATTTCTACTTTTTTCACTAAAAATAGGCTATTCAACTATATATAGTCAAGTTGCCTAGATTTAATCTAACGTAACTAACAACTGACAACTAACAACTGTACGGGCGAAGCATTTGGAGAACTATTTTTGGCAATGACGGATAATTTATCTTCCAAATGCTTCGCCCCTACTGACAACTAACAACTGTACGGGCGAAGCATTTGGAGAACTATTTTTGGCAATGACGGATAATTTATCTTCCAAATGCTTCGCCCCTACTAACAACTGTACGGGCGAAGCATTTGGAGAACTATTTTTGGCAATGACCGATAATTTATCTTCCAAATGCTTCGCCCCTACTAACAACTGACAACTGACAACTTACTAATAACTAATCCAATCACTCCAACTACCAGCGTAAAGTTTAGCGGTGGGAATTCCAGCTATAGCTAAAGAAAGTAAATTTACACAAGCCGTCACACCAGAACCACAATAAACTAAAATTTCTTTATTTGTATCTATATTTTGCCAGTGTTGAGATTGTTCTGACGGAGGAAGTAGGCAACCAAAAGTATCAGTTATTTCTTGCCAAGGATAATTAACAGCACCGGGAATATGTCCAGCAATTTTATCAATTGGTTCTCTTTCTCCACGATAGCGTTCTCCTTCTCTGGAGTCTACTAAAACTACATCTAGACTATCTTTGTGATTTTTTACATAAGTAAAATCTACAACTTTATCCTTTTGGATTTGGGGAATAAATATTCCTCTTGCACCCGTAGGAATTATATCTGTAACAGTATAACCTGCTTTTTGCCAACGGTCAAAGCCACCATCTAAAACAGCTACTTGTTCATGTCCTAAATACCGCAATAACCACCATAAACGAGATGCAAAAGCCAAGCGAGAATCATCATAAGCTACTACTAAAGTTCTTTGAGAATTTACCCCAGTTGCTGATAATTTTTCGGCTAACTCTGTGGTATTTGGTAAAGGATGCCTGCCCCCATGTTCTTGTACATGACTAGATAAATCTTGATTTAAGTCTAAATAATAAGAGCCTGGGATATGATTAGCTTGATACTGTTTTTTTCCTAATTCGGCATCAGCTAAAGAAAACCGACAATCAACAATCACAACTTGAGAATTATTGAGATTTTCCAACAGCCATTGTGGAGAAACAATAAATTGATTATTCATGGGTAATTGGTAATTGGTAATTGGTAATTGGTAATTGGTAATTGGTAATTGGTGAAAACTATTCTTCTTTCTTCTTTCTTCTTTCTTCTTTCTTCTTTCTTCTTCCTCCTGAACTCCTGAACTCCTGAACTCCTGAACTCCTAAACTCCTAAAATGTTTACACCCCAACAAACGCAAGATGGTTCTTTTACCTTTTTTTCCACAGAGTTTAATGAAGCCTTTCATAGTCACTATGGAGCAAAACAAGAGAGTTTCCTGAAGTTTGCTGTTCCGACTCGATTACCAATATTAGCCGAAACGGGATTTGTGCGGCTGCTAGATGTTTGTTATGGTCTAGGATACAATACAGCGGCAGCTTTACAGACAATTTGGCAAGTAAATCCTCGTTGCCGTGTGGAAGTGATTGGCTTAGAACTAAATCCCATTGTCCCCCAGGCGGCAATTAACCATCACTTATTCAATGGTTGGGACGACAAATATATAAAAATTTTAACTCAAATAGCGTTTGCACATCAAATCCACATAGATTATTTGCAAGCTACTTTACTAATTGGTGATGCTAGAAGCTTAATTGTACAAGTACATGAATCAGGTTTTCAAGCAGATGCAATTTTTCTTGATCCCTTTTCACCTCCCCAATGTCCACAGTTATGGACGGTGGAATTTATCCAAAAAGTATCAGAATGCTTGCATCAAAATGGGTTACTGGCTACTTATTCCTGTGCTGCGGCTGTAAGGACCGCATTGTTAGCTGCGGGTTTGGTTGTCAGTTCTACTCCACCGATAGGAAGACGGACTCCAGGGACTATTGCTGGACATCCCAAACATGGTGAGGAATCAACTATATCCTCTTTACCGCCTCTTTCACAAGCTGAAGCAGAACATTTACGAACTCGTGCTGCTATTCCTTATCGAGATCCTAGTTTAAGTGATACCGCTGCAATGATACTCAAAAGACGACAAGAAGAAGTGCAAGTTTCTACATTGGAATCAAGTTCACAATGGCGCAAAAGGTGGCGAAGATAGGGATTGAAGACACTCTGCTGGGAATCGGCCTAAATCCTGGAAGTCATGATGGCAGGTGTAACAGAGGTATTTTTGATACTATAAGGGCTGGAAATTGCTACTTCAGTTGCCCATCCTGGCTTGAGATTCTGGAACAAACGGTCAGGAGTCATGTCCATAGTAGCACAAAGAGGATCATTATAACCGTTGCCAGGCCCCCATTCCCAGGCGTACCAGCCAATTTCGTGTTTGTGACATTCTTCTAAGATGGTTTTGTAGTCAATTTCTCCATCTGAACTACATCCACTTTTATTTTCACCAGCATAAGCTCCAAATTTGGAGAACTCGCCGACAATGAGGGGATAACCTAGATTAACTGACTTTTGCAACTGCGATCGCACAAAGTTAGCATCAGCACCATTAGATATACCCCAATAAAGGTGAACTGAAAACAGTAAATTGTTGTCTGGGTCAGCCTTGAGTAAAGTAGATGCAGTAGCATCGAGGATGCCGAGATTTTTACCCCAGTCGGGAGCATCTATTACTAAAGGAGTACGAATTCCTGCGGCTCGCATAGATTGAATAGCTGTTGTATAACCATTAATAAATTGAGTTTCAGTTACCTGATCATTTCCAGCTTCATTGGCAATATTAACTAATAGATATTGTTGATATTTTTGGATTAAATTGACAACATTAGGCTGAACCCAGTAATCAACTAATGTCTGAAGACGATTCCATTCTCCTGTGGCATCATGTAACTCAATCATGGGAATAAGTTGATTATTTATGGCATTGTTAATCAGTTGATCCAGGACATTAATATCTGTTGTCCCTTGTTGAGTTGTGATAGCCCAAACAATTCTGACTGTATTTGCCCCCGTTTTGCGAATTTCTGGGAAAGAAATACTGCCAGTGGGATCTTCTCCATCCCATACCGACATTTTGTTAACTCCGCGCAGAATTACTTTGTTGCCAAGCTGATCATATAGGTTTCTACCCTGGATATAAAAAGTAGTTTTTTGAGGAGTGTTGCGATTGATTTTTTGACGGTTTTTTTTGAACTTAACTAACTTAGCAACAGCTTCATAAGAAAATAATAAATTAGCAGCGAAACTAACTCCAAACCAAGTTAAAAATTGACGACGATTCATAAATAAATCCTTGTTTTAATTGCAAATATTTTTATCAATATTGCTGACTTGGGAATTGTTTTTGAGATAATTATCTAACCAGTTACAACCCTGATCAATTAGATGATCAAAATCGAGAGTTTCGGCATTCCAGATTTCCACAAGTCCATCATCACTTACCGTAGCAATTTTTTTGCCATCAGGACTGAAGCTAACATTCAAAAAAGCATAACCATGTCCTTCAATAGTTTTGATTTCTTGACCATTTTCCACATTCCAAAGTCGGATTGTGCCATCAAAACTAGCAGAAACTATAATTTTGCTATCAGGACTAAAGTTAAATTTGGTAACTCCCGCAGTATGACCTTTAAAAGTTTTAATTTCCTGACCTTCTAAACCCCAGAGTTTAATCGTTTTATCCTGACTACTAGAGGCAATTATTTTACCATCAGAACTGAAACTAACATTAGTGATATAACTATTATGTCCTTTAAAAGTTCTCAGGTTTTTTCCTTCTAAGTTCCAAAGTTTTATTGTCCCGTCATGATGACCAGAAGCAATCATCATGCCATCAGGACTAAAATTAACACTACGAACCCTACCACCATTTCCTATCAAAGTTCTCAGTTCTTGATTATTTATATCCCATAGTTTAACCGTACCATCATAACTAGCAGTTGCCAGAATTTTACCGTTAGGACTAAAGTTGACATCAATAACTTGATCTTTGTGTCCTTGAAAGGTTTTAATGTTTTCACCATCAAGACTCCAAATCTTAACCGTTTGATCAAAACCTACAGTAGCAATTGTATTACCATCGGGACTAAAGGTAATGTTCCAAATCCGATTCCAATCAAGATTACTGTTGGGACTAATAGATTTAAGTTTTTGACCATCAATGCTCCAAAGCTGAATAGTTTTATCATCTCCTGCTGAAGCAATGATTTTACCATCGGGACTAAAATTAATAGCCCAAAGAGAGTCAGAATGTCCAATTAAAGTTTTGGGTTCTTGATCAAGATTCCAAAGTTTAACTGTATTGTCAGCGCTCGCAGAGGCAATAATTTTATGATCGGGATTAAAACTCACACTAAAAACAGAATTATTATGCCCTTTGAGAGTTTTCAATTCTTTACCTTCAATACTCCACAATTTAACTGTGTTGTCAGCACTACCAGAAATGATCGTCTGACCATCGGAGCTAAAGCTAACACTAGTAACATAATTATCATGTTTGCCAATAGTTTTGAGTTCTTTTCCATCTAAATTCCAAAGTTTAATAGTAGTGTCTCCTCCCGCAGTAACTATGGTTTTTCCGTCAGGACTAAAACTAACATCAAAAATAGATTGATTACCTGCTTTCCAGGTTTTAATTTTTTCTCCATTTGCACTCCAAATAATTATAAATCCCCCTAAATCAGCCGTAATGATGTTTTTGCTATTAAGACTACAACTGATGCTCCAAATAGGAAATTTATGACCTTTGAGAGTTTTAATTTCTTGTCCATCAATACTCCAAAGTTGAATAGTATTGTCTTGACTAGCAGCAGCAAGGATTTTACTATCAGGAATAAAACAAAGACTATTCATGAAATTATCTTGGTTATCTTGTCCTTTTAAAGTGATTAATTTTTCCCCATTTATTTGCCATATTTTGATAGTATTATTTGCACTTATAGCCGCAATTATTTTATTATCTGGACTAAATTTAACATTTCTAAACCTTTGATTATTATCAATAAATTTTCTGATTTCTTTGCCATTGATATTCCATAGTCTAACTGTATTATCTTCACTAGCAGTAGCAATTATTTTTCCATTTGGGCTAAAAGTTACACTTCTGACAGCATCATTATGTCCTTCTAAACGATTTCGTTCTCTGACTTTATAAACTGCTCTTTGTAATGCTAATTTTACAGATTCTTTAGTGTTAGCATCTGTCCAAGTTGCTGATTTTAATTGTCTAGCTGCTTTTATGGCTGCAATCAAAGCATCAAGTTCTCTATTTGAGTTTAATAAAGCATAGGAAGATATACTCAAAGATGTGATTTTTTCTAATTGTATATCCTTAATCATTCTATTTGCCCAAGTTCCAGTAGCCATCGCTGTAACTATGGTAATTACTAATACTCCTCCTCCTATCTGAATCCGTTTTTTAGCTTTTTGGTTAGCTACCAATAAAACATCATTTGCTGCTGCTAAAATTCCCGATGATTCTGCTTCTACTTGTAATCTTTTTTGAACATCTCGCTTTTCTAATTCCTGACTAGCATCTAAAAATTTACGATCTAAATCGCTTAAACCTTTATCTGCTGCCCAATTACGAGCATCTTGCAAACTTTGACCACGTAACAAACGCGAGTCATCTTGAAAATTGGAACTCACCCAAATATTTAACATTTGTGCATAAGGTCGAATATTTGCTAATACTTTATCAAGCCATATTTGATTAAATATTTCCGCATAAATGCAATTATAAATTCTCAATTTTCCCTGTTGTTTAACAATTAATCCTGTTAGTCGTAATTGAGTTTGTTCAGGACTATCATCGGCAATTATTTCTCCTTCCTGTAATATTTGCTGATATAATCCTAATAATCGCCCAGTTTGATTCTCTGAGCTTTGTAAAATTCGATCTCTGATAGTTTTTAAATGTTCTGGTTCATCTTGTGCTTCCCAATTTTCGATAATTTGAGTTTGGACTAATTTCTCTACATATTCATTTTCCTGAAACTCTGGAAATGAATTACTAGAAATACAAATTAATTGACAAAGCTTTTGGGTTAAAAATGGTTGTCCTCCAGTCCACTTTAACACCTCTGATAATATTGTTTGTGGTCTAGCAACTATGTCCTCTAAACCTTGCATTAAGGATTCTACTTCATTTAATTGAAATCCATTTAATTCGATAGCTCTACCAATATTAAAAGGTGTGCGATTTTTATCAGCAATTAAATTAGAGGGAGTTGCTACTCCTAATAAACAAAAGGTGAGCCGTTGATATTCTGGATTATCTGCCCGTTGATTATAACAAGCACGAATAAAAGCAAAAAAATCATCTTTAAAATTTATCCTTAAAATACTGTCAACTTCATCAATGAAAATAATAATTTTTCCAGAAAATTCTGTTAATAGTACATCATCAATTAATTCACTTAATCGTTGTTTAGGTGGTAAAAATTCCCGTTCTCTCCACCAAGTCCCAAAATTCACTTTTTTGGATAAACCAAAACCCCGCAACAACTCAGAAACCAATCCTCCATACCATTCAGAAGGTGTAACATGACTACCAATTCTAGTTAAATCAACTGATGCACATTTTATTCCTTCTTCTTTAAGCTGTTTCATAGTATGTACGCGCAGACTCGACTTACCCATTTGCCGCGAGTTTAAAACATAACACAAATCTCCGTTTTTTAAGCCTTCATAGAGGTCAGAATCAGCTTGTCTAATCACATAAGTAGGATGCTGATATTCTAGACTGCCTCCGAGTTTGTAGTAGTTGAAATTTGTCATACTATTTAAGTAATTTAGGCATCTTGCCTGCTATTAGTGTATTTTATGGAGATGAGATTTGCTATCAATGAATGAATATAATTTAAAGGGTTTCTCCAGAAAAAACATATATTTTGGGATTTACCTGATTTTTTATGACATTTACTGATTCTTTCATATACAACTGATTTTTTAGGCAAAAATTCTCAGTTAAACCACTGATTTTTTAGGTATAGACAGCAATTAAATAAAAGAGCATAATCTTAGTTAACGAACGGTTTGCGATTCAAATTCACAAATAGAAATCCAAAGGAAATTTTATGAAAGTTAAAAAACTCGGTTTGGGATTATCAACACTTGCAGCCTTGTCAGTATTTACAAATCTTGCTTTTTCTCTGCCTGCTGTAGCACAAACATGGCAACGAGTTCCCGGTTGTGCCAAGAAAATCGCCCTTGGTGGTGCTGGTGCTTGGGTATTAGGTTGTGCCAAAGGTGGCAGTGGTGGTTATCAAATCTTCTCTTGGAATGGTTCTGCTTGGGATTTAGTTCCGGGTGCGGCTGTAGATATAGCTGTTGACTCCAGTGGTACTCCTTGGGTCGTTAGCACCGGTGGAGAGATTTTCCAAAGAAGTGGCAATTCATGGCAACGAGTTGCTGGTTGTGCCAAAAAAATCGCTGCTGGTGGTGCTGGTCCTTGGGTATTAGGTTGTGCCAAAGGTGGCAGTGGTGGTTATCAAATCTTCTCCTGGAACGGTTCTGCTTGGGATTTAGTTCCCGGTGCGGCTGTAGATATAGCTGTTGACTCTAGCGGTAGTCCTTGGGTTGTTAGCACCGGTGGAGAGATTTTCCAAAGAAGTGGTGATTCATGGCAACGAGTTGCTGGTTGTGCCAAAAAAATCGCTGTTGGTGGTGCTGGTCCTTGGGTATTAGGTTGTGCCAAAGGTGGCAGTGGTGGTTATCAAATCTTCTCCTGGAACGGTTCTGCTTGGGATTTAGTTCCCGGTGCGGCTGTAGAGATAGCTGTTGACTCTAGCGGTAGTCCTTGGGTTGTTAGCACCGGTGGAGAGATTTTCCGCGCCCCATAATACCTACGGCGTATTCCTAGAGGGAATCGCCAATATCAAACTTCAAAGCATAATTCAAATTAATAGGAAATTGGAACAATCATGAAATTTAACCTACTAAAAAGATTCTTGAGTATTTCAACTTTAGGTTTGTCAGTCTGTGGGATTGTGCTAACATCATCATCTTCCGTTTATGCCCAATATAAAAGTTTGTACGGTCAAGTTCAGTCCTTTCGTTCGTATAACTTTCCTGATCGCTATATTCGCCACAGAAATTTATTGGGCTACATAGAGCCAATTAATAACGAACTCGGAAGAAAAGACGCAAGTTTCAAAATTGTTCGGGGATTAGCAAATAGCAAATGCTCTTCATTTGAATCTGTAAACTTTCCAGGTCATTTCTTGAGACACGAAAATTTCCGACTGCTGTTGTCAAGGATGATCAATCAGCAGCTTTTTAGGGAAGATGCTACTTTTTGCATTAAAGGTGGACTCTTTGGTGATGATGCTCGTTGGACATTTGAATCTCTCAACTTTCCTGGACACTACATCCGACACAAGAATTTTGAGTTGTGGGTAGAACGCTCAGATGGTAGCGATTTATTTGCACAGGATGCGTCATTTAGGATTTTCAATCCTCTCTATCGGTAGGGTAATCTTGTTCGTCAATCAAAACTACTTTTTTTCCTAATATCTAATGAATAGAGTTGACTTTCATAAAATATTCACTGCTACAAAATATTGGAGATATTTCATGTCATTAATTAAATTACGTCAAACTCACAACTTACTTACCAAAGGCTTATTAACTAACATTTTCACTGTGGCTGTTAGTTCAATATTTTTCACCAACATTGGTATCAACCAAGCACAAGCTTCCTGTGCAGCACCTTATAGCAATCTTGATTTTGAGCAACAGCCATCTTCTTATTGGCAAACTGAAGGACGTGCAGGTTTTGATATTAAGAAAGGATTTAGTTTTAAGGGTGAAAATAATGCCTGGATGCGGAATGTTTCCGGTTGGAATGGTATTCGTCAACAAGTACGTCTCAAACCAAATTCTAACTATATTTTGGAAGCTTATGTGAGAACATCAGGCAATGTTACGGATGGATATTTCGGAGTGCGTGATAGTCAACAAAAAGTTTGGTCTGAACTCAAATTTGCTAATTTATCAGAGTATACAAAATTAACACTACAATTTAGAACTGGTAATGCCTCAACTTATAACATCTTTACAGGTTTGTGGGCTTTAGGACAAGATAGTTGGGTGCAAGTTGATGGTTTTTCTTTAAAGGGGCCAAGTCCAGACTGTCCTAGTCAATAGGAATTTTCATTAGGTTTTATCAATTTACTTCCCCAATCAAAATTATGAAGTTACTCCAAAAGTGTTTGTTAGGTTTAATGCTGATTCCCTGTGGATTATTATTTAATCTTGGTACAACTAATGCCTCACAGGTGGTCACTCAGTGGTATTTTGGCTCATGGGATTGTAATATTGACGGTCGTAATGCCAAAATGCAGTGGCTTGTAGTTGATGACCCGCAAACTCAGTGTGATGGTGATGTCTGTAGGACTACATCAGGTGTTAAGGTTGTAGGACAGTTCAGTGATAATGGTAGTGCATGGGTGTCACTAGCAAAACATTCTGCAAATTCAACATCTCTCTCAATTCGTTATTTAGGTCAAGAACAAGATAACTGGTTTTTGAGATACAATGTTAAATCAGGTCGGGCTATCGGTTGGACTACCTGGAGAGGCAAACATTATCCTTTATCTTGTGCAAATAGAAGACGTTAGGAAAAAATTTCACGAATACAAATATTGATTTTAATTCTGCAAATGTTCTCGAAAATATTGTTGATATAACTGACAACTTGGTGTTAATTTATCTCCTATTCTCTTTACTAATCCTATGCTGTAAAGTTGATATGCTGAAATTGTTTCTACGCTTACAGGTTTTTGAGCCGTAACTACTTCTAGGAATGCCTGAGTTAGATGAGGATTAATTTTAAAAGTATGCAAAAATCGCCGCAAATGTTCTTCGTAAATTCCGGCATTTGTTGGCGCATTTTGCAATAAATTTTCTAAAGTTATATCCCCAAGTGCTAGATGATAAAGTGCCAATCTAATTAAATATGGATGTCCCCCAACTAGAGACATTAATTGCTGTAATTGATTTTGATTATAATCAAGTTGATGATTGTGGGCTAAAACTTTTATTTGTTCTTGCGTAAATTCTGTTAATTCCACTACTAAGCCAACATTAAAGGGGGATTGATTGATATCTAATGACCCATAATTTTCGGTAGAATGGACTACAGCTAATCGTAATTTTTCCCAAATATCTACAGTTTTAGCTTCTTCATGCCAACTACGTAACATGGCAAAAAAACCTTGGGAAATTTCGGGATATTGAAATACTTTATCTACTTCATCTAATGCCAAAACTAAATTATTATTGATGTTGTCTAAAATATGATCTTCAAAATATGTGGTACAATTAATAATGCTACCTCTATATTCATCCCAAGATTCATTTAATAAAGAAGGTAATTTTAATTTGTGACTAACATAAGCACAGAACCAGCGTAAAAATTTATCTAAATCATTAAAAACGGTTGTTTCTGCTTGTAAAAAATTTAATCTTACTGTGTGATAACCTTGCTGATTTGAGTGAGCGATAATTCTATCAAGTAGGGAGGTTTTACCCATTTGATTTGGAGCTTTAATCCGAATTAGAGAACCAGCCTGGAGAATTGTATCATAACAACGTTCTTCTATTAGATTTCGTTGAATATAAAATACAGAATTTAGAGGAACTGAACCTTTTGGGTATTCTGGTAAAAATTCATTTTTGATGGGATTAGAAATATTTTGATGTAATTCTGTTTGTAGAATGTTGTTATTGTTAAGATGCGAACGTTCAACTGCTGCACGAAAATTAGTTTTATTAACTTCTTCTCCTAATGCTTCTGAAAGTAATTTCCACAATTTGAAACCTACATCTTGGCGGAGATATTTGGCTGTATAACCTTCATTATTGGCAATTTCATCATAATTTAGACCTTGCCAAGATCCTTTCAGGATAATTATCTCCACATCTTTCAAGTGTCTGTTAACTTTATTAAAGACAACTGTATCTAAAATTTGTAATGCTTCTTCAACGTTCATATATTTAATTTATGCCGATTGAAGTCAGTATATCGAGTTTGTGCCGAAAAAGAAATATCGAAATTTGGATACATCGCTTACTTGTTAAGGTATTCTCATTAATTGAGACTATCCCGCTAACAGTGGGATGGGTTCTTTTTCATCTAAAATCTCCAGAAGACTCCCACTACAGATGATTAACTGATATGATTTGACCTGGAAGGGAGCAAATCAAAACAGCATTTATCGCAAATTTACTGATATATAACTATGGTTGTTGTAGCAATTCTCGCGGCAGGAAAAGGCACAAGAATGAAATCAAATCTGCCTAAAGTTTTACATTCTTTAGGTGGTAGATCTTTAGTCGAACGCGTTATTGAAAGTGCTGAACCCCTTTTACCTTCACGCAGATTAGTAATTGTTGGCTATCAGTCCCAAGAAGTAAAAACGGCTATGAATGCAATTCATGGTGTGGAGTTTGTGGAACAGACTGTACAATTAGGCACAGGTCATGCTATCCAACAATTGCTTCCCCATTTAGAAGGTTACACTGGGGATTTATTGATTTTAAATGGTGATGTCCCTTTATTACGGACGGAAACTTTAAACAACCTCTTACAAACTCATCAAGAAAATCAAAATTCTTGTACTATTCTCACCGCACAATTGTCAAATCCTCAAGGTTACGGACGGGTTTTTCGTAACAGTGAATGTATTGTCCAAAAAATAGTTGAGGATAAAGATTGCACTCCTACCCAAAGAGAAAATGACCGCGTGAATGCTGGTATTTACTGTTTCCGTTGGCCAGATTTAGCAAAGTTTTTACCTCAATTAGAAGCAAATAATGCCCAAAAAGAATATTACTTAACTGACGCTGTAACTCAGGTTGGTAAGGTAATGGCTGTAGATGTGGAAGATTACCAAGAAATTTTGGGAATTAATGATAGATTGCAATTAGCAACAGCTAACGATATTTTGCAAAGACGGATTAAGGAAAAATGGTTGTTAGCAGGTGTTACCTTAATTGATCCTGCAAGTATTACTATTGATGAAACTGTAGAATTACAACCAGATGTGATTATTGAACCTCAAACTCATTTGCGCGGAAAAACGATAATTCAAGCTGGTAGTCGCATTGGTCCGGGGAGTTTAATTGAAAATAGTGAATTAGCTGAAAATGTCACTGTTCTCTATTCTGTAGTTACAGATAGTATTGTTCAATCTCAAACTCGAATTGGACCCTATGCCCATTTACGTGGTCATGCTAAGGTGGGTGCTAATTGTCGAATTGGTAATTTTGTGGAGTTGAAAAATACCCAATTAGGCGATCGCACTAATGTATCACATCTCTCATATTTAGGCGATACGACAACAGGAACTCAGGTCAATGTAGGTGCGGGAACAATTACTGCTAATTATGACGGTGTGAAGAAGCATAGAACAATTATAGGCGATCGCACTAAAACCGGTTCTAATAGTGTTTTAGTTGCACCTATTACTGTGGGGAGTGATGTCTATATAGCCGCAGGTTCAACGGTGACGGAAGATGTCCCTGATGATTCTTTGGTAATTGCACGCAGTCGTCAGGTTGTGAAACCAGGTTGGAAGATGAAAACTGATAGTTAATGTTTTTTTGGGTGCGTTAAGAAACGCACCTTTTGATAGCTATTTTTAGATAAATGAACTACGGTTTTTGTTTCGCGCAAAGGTGCAAAGGAGCAAAGACGCAAAGGAAGAAATTCATTTTTATGCAGAAATCTGATTAATTCCTAGTTGATAAATTACCTGTTCTCGTACTGAGTTTGCAGCAGCTAGAGCTATTTCTTCCCAATCACTAGCTAATAATAAAATAGTTAAAAGCGACTTTAATAAATCTCGATTAGATATAAATTCTTCAACATTATATAATTCATCTTGCTTTAAAATTTCTTGCAGTGCTGATAAAGCTATAGGTTCGGGTAATTGTAGTCTTTGAATCAAGCGTTTTTGTGCTACTTCTAAAGCCGTTTTTTCCCCTATACCCAAATTCCATTCTTTTATGAGTAACCGCAGTTCTCGGTTGAGTGATACGCGCAACTGTGTCATTCTTCCAAACATTCCAGGATTTCGCAATAAAGCGGGAATTGCTAAACCCCAATCTAATCCTGCTGTTACGTCGCAGTCGGTTTCATCTTCAATTTGAATTGCTTCTTGAAGGGATGTTGGGTTAAAAAGTAAATTAATAGCTTCAGCTACATTTTGGTTATTATTCATAATAATTTCGCTCATCATTATTGTAGTCGTAACATACCATATTCAAAGTAGGTAAGATTCTCGTATTCTTCATCAATACCAAGATTGAGCATATTTTGGTTTTCATAAAATCGTTCCGCAGTCGGAAGTGAATGCAGTCCAATTCTCCCACCATAACCTAATTCTACACTTCTGAGTCTTGCATATCTCAATAATGCAGTACCTACACCTTTGTATCGTAGTGGACGTTGTATTTCTTTACGATTCCAAGGTGCAGAGGTAATGTACTGGATATATACTAATCTTTGCCCAATTGCAGAGCGTGAACCGTGTAATTGAGTTTCCACCATCATTAACCAATATACCCAAATTCCATTTTCTTAGGTCTAATCGAAGTTCTCTGTTGAATGATACACGCACCTGTTGATATATTATTAAATTACAGAGCATTAATAATGTGAAAATTAAAACATGAACCAAACTTTTAACGTTTACTGTGATGAAAGCTGCCATCTAGAAAATGATCATCAACAAATAATGGTGCTGGGTGCCGTTTGGTGTCCTTTAGAAAAAACGCGAGAAATTTCAGTTCATATCCGGGAAATTAAGAAAAAACATGATCTAAAACCAGAATTTGAAATTAAATGGATAAAGGTTTCACCCGCTAAAATAGCGTTTTATCTCGAATTAATAGATTATTTCTTTGATAATGAAAATTTGCATTTTCGAGGTCTTATTGTAGCAGATAAATCCCAACTACAACATGAGGTTTACAATCAGACTCATGATGATTGGTATTATAAAATGTATTTTACTTTGCTCAAGACAATTCTCAGTCCACAAGCAAATTATAGAATTTACTTGGACATTAAAGATACACAAGGAGCAAAAAAAGTTGCCAAATTACATGATGTAAGTAAGTCGGCACGATAAAATCAATATACATTTTTTTCGTAAAAACCCTTAAATAACCTATCTATAAGGTATTTGTCGAATTTACATTTCGTTACATATGTTGATTGTTTAACGCCAACTTACTTACTTTCTAATAACCTCCTTGATTTTTCACGCCAAATAATTGAACGGCTTCAAACTGTGCATTCTCACGAAGTAGAAATCTTACAAATTGCAGACCTTTTAATCCCACATTCCGCACCCCAAACTGTCACAGATCAAAAAAGCCCTTAAAGTAGTACATAATAACTAAAGTCAATTCAAAAATTAAGATGCTTAATGAGAATAAGTAGCATTAAAAGGGACGTGGTGTGATAAAGTGAAACTTGGTAACAAAAGAAAAAAATGAATTGATAACCAAATAAGAAATAATTGATGACAACAGAAGTATTAGAGGAAACTGTTGTGAAATTAAAACCTCAAGAAATAGAAATTGAGAACATAGACCATCTAGGGATAGTAGCAGGAATCATAGATTCAATCGGAATAGTAGAAATAATAAATGAATTAATAGGAGTCGAAAAAGACGAAAAAGTAAATGCAGGTCAAGTGGTAAAAGCCATGATAATAAACGGGTTAGGATTTGTCTCCAAACCGTTATATATGTTTCCCAAATATTTTGAAACAATCGCCTGTGAGCATTTAATAGGAGCAGGAGTAAAACCAGAATATCTCAACGACGATAAATTGGGGAGAGTCATGGATAAACTGTTTATAAAAGGCTTAGATACAATCTTTTTTATCATAGCCTTAAAAGCTGCTCAAAAATTTGGAGTATCACTATCAACATCACATCTAGACTCATCATCAATGCACGTGCATGGGCAGTATAACACTAGCTTACCATTCGTAATATTTGAGAGTCAAAAAGTAGGACATAACCAAGAATTAGAAGAATTAGCAGTAAAATCACCAAAAGAAATAACCATCACCTACGGTTATTCCCGTGACCATAGACCAGATTTAAAACAATTCATCATAGAAATGATATGTTCAGGAGATGGAGACATACCAATATTTTTAAAACTAGCATCGGGAAATCAAGCAGATTCATCATGTTTTGGTCAAATAGCAGTAGAATATCAAAAACAATTAGAAGTTAATAGTCTCATGGTTGCTGACGCTGCTTTATATACAGAATCAAACCTGAAAATGATGTCAGAATTACGTTGGTTATGTCGAGTACCATTAAGCATAAAAGCAGCAAAAACATTAATATCAACATTAGCAGAATCAGAATTTATTGATAGTACAATACCAGGATATAAATTAGCATCAAAAATCCAAAATTATGCAGGGATAGAACAAAGATGGTTAGTAGTGCAAAGTCAAGAAAGAAAAGAATCAGACCTGCATAAGCTCACACAAAAAATTACCAAAGCAGAATCAAAAGCTGTGCAAGATTTGAAAAAGTTATCACAAGAGAGATTTGCATGTGTTGCAGATGCTATCAAGGCATTATCAAAATTATCAAAACAATTCAAATATCATCAAATTCACGAAAGTACGGTGACTCAAGTAAAATCTAATAAAAAAGATACTTCAGGAGAAATATCCTATCAAATATCAGCTACAGTCTCCCAGGATGAAAGTAAAATTAATACAGAATTGCTGAGTGCGGGACGTTTTATTATTGCGACAAATGTTTTAGATTCACAGGAACTAAGCAATGATTCTATGCTCAGGGAATATAAAGCCCAGCAGTCATGTGAGAGGGGGTTTGGTTTTCTCAAAGACCCATTATTTTTTGCCGACAGTATTTTCCTCAAAAGTCCTGAGAGAATAGAGTCTTTGGGAATGATTATGGGTTTATGTCTACTGGTTTATACTTTGGCTCAACGTCATATTAGAAATGCTCTTTTGGAGTCTAAATCAACAATTAAAAATCAATTAGGCAAAGCAACTAATCGTCCTACTTTACGCTGGATTTTTCAATGCTTTCAGTGTATTCATTTGGTTACACTCAATCAGGAGAAACATATTTCTAATTGGAATAAGGACAGAGATTTTATCTTGAGTCTTTTACCAGATGATTGTTTACGTTACTATCAATTAGTCAGCTAATTATCATCTCTATCAATTTAATTTCTCTTGTAAAGATGAGCTAATCTCTTTGATTTATAGCTCCATTTTACTATGTCTATAATTTCGTTTTTTACTTTAATTGATTAGTATAACTTATAATTGTTTCTTGAATATCTTCTTTCACTTATCTATTGACCTCTCCAGGTGGTGTGCATTCTTATTGCTTCTTATTGAGAATAGATTTTGATGACATTTTTGGTGATTTACTGTTTCTCAAATGCCTTTTTTCACTTTATCTGTTTGTTTTGATGCTCCCTTTGATTTTCATCTCCGTAATTTCCCTCTGTAACATTTTGGGGTGCGGAATGTGGGTTATAGGATCAATCATTCTGTGGAGTTCTCTAATATATATAAATGAACAAAATAAATTTATTATTAACAATAAATAATTACCCTAAATTTATTAAATTTTTAGAATTTTAATCGAGAAATTAATCAATTTTTGAATGAAATTAGATATTTTTACAAATTGATTCACTAACATAGTATTTTGTCAAGATAATTTAGATGCGTTTCCCCTGAATAAATTCCCTGTCTAATAGCAAAAGTCGGTTTTAACCGACTCATGAAAAAACGCAAGTTTCTAACCCACAAACATCATAGAAAAATTACGTCCAACTTGCTAAACGGGGAACTTTCATCAATTCTTGACTGAGGCTATCGTGCAGATAACCATTAGTAGCTAAAATTCTTCCCGACTCAATTTTCATCGGAGTCCCATCATAAGCAGTCACATTTCCTCCCGCTTCCTGGACTAATATTATCCCAGCCACAACATCCCAAGGCGCAATTCCCCTTTCCCAATAACCATCAACTCGACCACAGGCTACATAAGCTAAATCCAAAGCTGCTGCACCATCACGTCTCACACCTTGGGTAAGATGGGTAAGATGACAAAACTCGGCATAATTGTTGTCAGGGGTTTCCCGTCTGTCATAGGCAAATCCACTGACTAACAGGCTTTTACCTAATTCCGCTGTTTGAGAAACCTGAATAGGGCGACGGTTACGGGTTGCACCTAAACCAGCAGCAGCCCGAAATAACTCATCCCGAAAAGGGTCATAAATTACTCCCACCTTGGGGACACCTTGAATCATCAAACCAATAGAAACAGCGAAACAGGGATATTGATGGGCGTAATTGGTTGTACCATCAAGAGGGTCAATCGCCCAGAGAAATTCATTATCTTGATTTCCCAGTTTTCCCGACTCTTCAGCCAGGATAGAATGTTGGGGAAAATGGCGACGCAATACTTCTAAAATTACCTGTTCAGAAGCTTTATCAGCAGCGGTAACTAAATCACCAGGACGGCCTTTTTCGGTGATTGCGTCTTCTAATTTACCTAAATAATCTTGTAAAACTACACCTGCGGCTAAAGCTGCTTCTGTAGCAATATCTAGAAAAATTTGCATATTTGTCGGTTGTCAGTGGTCAGTGGTCAGTTGTCGGTTGTCGGTTGTCGGTTGTCAGTTGTCGTTTTTTAACGAGAGAGACGGCGAAATTCTCCGGGGGTGATTCGCATGGGTTTATCGGGATTCCAAATGCCTTTTCCCATGATTCTTGCCCATTGTTGGGCGCGTTCTAGGCGTTGGTCGTATTTGTGATTAGGCGATCGCGCTACAAATAAAGCATATCCTTGTTTGACAACTTCTTCATTTAACAACAGTTTATCTTTCCATACATAAGCCAAAGTTCGGTTAAATTTATCCTTAGCTTCTAAATCAAATTCCAGATTCACAGCTTGATTTGCACCACCAATTAAACCTTCTACTAATTGTTTTGCATCCTCACCCCAAGGAAGTTGGCGGATATCTGGTGCATCTAAACCAATTAATCGGACTTGGGAAATTAAATTGGGTTGTGCTTCCATTCCCAAAACTTCCAAACTTTGTCCACTCACAACCCGTGCTATTTTTACATTAGCGGGAATGATTGAGGAATTGTTGTGGCTTTGACAACTCACCAACAGTAAAAAACTAGCTAATATAATTATTCTCGTTACAAAAACGCGAAGACGGACTACTACAGTAGCCATCCTCGCTATCAAATTAATTAACATGAACACACAAAAAATCTTAGTCCTCATCTAAGGGTAAACCCGCTTTAACTTTGCCCTTACCAAAAAACCGCCCAAACTGAAGTTCATAAACCTCATCTTCATCTTGTGTTTCCACTTCCAAATCAGAACGAGCGTAACTTACACATAATAAAGCGTAACCTTGGCGACGTAAATCAGGAGAAAGCCCAATGGCTTCTGGTTGATGAATTTCTCCTGATAAAACTCTCACAGCGCAGGTTGTACAAGCCCCATTTCGACAAGAAAAGGGCAATTCTGTCCCATTGTGTTCAGCGGTGTGTAAGATATAGCGGTCTTCAGGAACTTCGAGAGTATGTGATGTCCCAGTTTGGCGATTGTAAACTTTAATTCTGTGGGTTTGAACCATCTTGATTTTTAGATTTGCGGATTTGGAGTTTCACACTTAATTATAAGGAAGAACGCCGAAAACCCTTGAAAATGTGGCTGACGCAGGAAGCCACATTTGGGCTTTAGACAAGGGATGAAGGCTAGAGGCTTTCCTTTATCCTGCATTGACGTTAATTTGAAAATTTGAAATAATTTCAAATTTTAATCCATATTCGTGATAGAACTAAATTGTCACTAAAGACATAAAAAGCTACCGAGGGACTCTCGGAAAGTTACGCTTGTCAGATATGATTTCGCCCGCCAGGGCAAACGAAATCAGGGCAAGAACCCAAATATTTAAGGCAATGCCTGAAACTGGGATAACTGAGGGATATAGACTGAAACTCTCTATAGAATCTCCGCGTCTTTAGACCGGAGAGTGTCAAAAGAAGATTGCTTGAAAACTCTGCACTTTCAGGTCAGGGAGTGATGATAGCGCAGCCTGGCCTTAGCCATAAAAATATCTTTTCCAAAATGGTTGCTTTTTTTTCAATCCTATTGTACTATAGCAAAGCGAGACACCTGGAGAGATGGCCGAGTGGTTGAAGGCGCAGACCTGGAAAGTCTGTTATGCAGAAATGTATACGAGGGTTCGAATCCCTCTCTCTCCATTTCCCAACAGTAATTAAGTTTGATTTAAAAATATTTGCTTGTAAGCTCACACAGCAGACTTTACCCATAAAACTAAAAGATAATTTTTGGATATAAATAGTGAATTTCGCCCAAAAGTGGGCATTTTGTGTAAAGTATATGCAGGTAAACGGCAAAATATCATATTCACTTAGAAGAAATCGGCTAAAATCTACCTGATAGGTATTAACTCAACCAAGACTGTGGCAACAAATTAGTTAAAATTCAGCTATTGTCAGTTTACCTACAACAACATCCCCACTTTAATATTCAGAGGTATCAATGCAGTTTGACAATTTTAGCAAAAAAACAAACGAATATAAAGAACTTAAAGAAAAACCTCATTGGCAAAGCCCAGCAACCAAAGGCAATATTAAGCCTAAAGAACCTAATCCAGCTAATAATATCAGCTTTAATGAGGATGACAGTCGTGGACGAGTAGCAATTTTTATTGACGGGTTAAATTTATTTTATGCCGCATTACAATTGGGAATTGAAATTGATTATGTAAAATTGCTTTGTCGGTTAACAAAAAATTCTCGGTTATTACGTGCTTTCTTTTACACAGGAATGGATAGTGGCAACGAAAAGCAACAGGGATTTCTTTTATGGATGCGTCGTAACGGCTATCGTGTAGTTACTAAAGATATGAGTGTAGTTGTCGATAATTACAAAAAACCAAATTTGAACGTAGAAATTGCCGTTGACATGATTACTTTAGCACCCTATTATGATACAGCCGTCTTAGTTAGTGGCGACGGAGATTTATCCTATGCTGTTCATGCAGTTAGTAATGTGGGCGCTAGAGTAGAAGTAATTGGCTTGCAAACAACAACTAGCGATAGTGAAGCGCGTTCTAGAAATCACCTAATTGATGTGGCTGATGAATTTATAGATTTTGATAGTATTAAACAACACATTCAAAAAGATTCTACTATCGGGTATAGTTATCGGACTTCTTCTAATTACCAAGTTTAAATTCCCAATATATAAATTTTTCTCCTTTTTTTTGCAATTTTATCGCAACCACCTTACTGGTGAGGGTATTAAGTAGGTTAGCATTGAAAATTGTCGTTATGGCACTAGGCTTGAGGCAATACTTCGACTTCGCTCAGTAACCAGAGGCAAGAGTGAAGAGGGTTTGGGCGATTTTACTTTTCGTTACATATTACTCTTCGAGAAGCCGCTTCGCGTCTACGGGTTTTTTCCGTTTACCTACTTAGTTGATCATAAAATAAAACTCCATCTAAAATAGGGTTTTATTCCCGACTGCTAAGATATTATCCCAACCTCAAATTAAAATAATTTGAGAGGATTTAATCCTGAATTTTATTTGACACTTTTCTCGTATCTGTGCTATACAAGTGTAGAAACAGCTAATCAACATTAATAGACATAACAGACTTTAAAACTGAACTTTAAAGTATGGCATGATCACTTCTTAGTTTGTTTTTAGCATTCACTTAAAACATATCTTCAATAGATATATTTTTGAGAACTTATATTATTAAAGGCGTAGGTAGTTCAGTGAATCAAATCCAATTAACTTTAGTTATTAGCTATGTTCTCATGACTGGCTATTTTTTTACTAATTGGTTAACATTTTCTCTTCGTCACCCTACATCTTCCCCACAGGAGAAATTTTTATCCTTTATCATGTTTGTGATCATCACTATTTTATGGCCTCTAGTGATTGTTAACTCTTGCTTAGAAGTGATCAAAAAAGGCAAGTTAGAATTTACTACAGTTGTTCCTGTACTTTTAGTAATATGTGCTTTTGGTATTTCCTATTATTTAAGTTCATTACCTGAACATTGGCTATGTTATTACGATCTATTTTGCCATGTTTAAATACTTGTGAAAACCAGTTTTAAATTGTCGATTATCAATTTTTTCTTGTCTTTTACCTAAGAGGTTGTTTGAAAAGTATTATATGAAACCCATAATCTCCAAAAACCTAACCCCCCTACCCCCCTTCCCTACAAGGGAATGGGGGTTTTAAAGCCTCTCCCCTGGTAGGGGAGAGGTTTGGAGAGGGGTCTGTTTACACATGAAAAACTTTTAAAACATCCTCTAAATACGCAATTTAACCTAAAGTTATCCTGGTATTAACTTAATCTTTATTGATGGAAGATGTCGTAATTTGTGGTTTATTGTTTGGTCAGGTTCATATAGTGGTGGAGACAGGTAATTTCTTTAGAGTGGCAAACACCTCAAGCTGTGATACTTTTGTGTGAATTTTTATTTATTACCGACTTGAAATATTGAGTGTGTCAAAAGTATGGTTAATTATGGATGTCACCATTAAAACCTTATTCGTTTAACAATCAATGGTTAATTCTAGTCTTGTTGCCACACTCTATGTTAATCCTGCTACAGGAAATGATGCTAATACGGGTTCTCGTCCTAGTCCCCTAAAAAGTATTACCCGCGCCCTGAAACAGGCAAAAGCATCAACAATTATTCAGTTAGCTAGTGGAACTTATAGCACAGCCAATGGTGAGGTATTTCCCTTGACCATTCCACCGGGAGTGTTGGTAGTAGGAAATGAGGCAAATAAAGGCCAGGAAATGATCATTTCTGGCAGTGGTGAATATCAAAGTCCTAGTTTCGGGGTACAGAATATCACTTTTCTTTTACTAAGTGATGCGAGTCTTTTAGGTGTGACGGTGATTAATCCTGCCGCAAAAGGTACTGGCGTGTGGATTGAATCATCAATACCTACCGTGGCCAACAGTACATTTAAGAACTGCACCAGAGAAGGAATTTTCATAACTGGGAATGCGAAACCAGGGATTGTAGATAATTTGTTTATTAACAATAAAGTGTGTGGATTAGTCATAGCTAAGAACAGCAAAGGGGAAGTGCTGCGGAATGTATTTGAAAATAATGCTTTGGGCATAGCCATTAGTGATTTTGCCGCGCCTTTAGTAGCAAATAATCAACTTTCTGCCAATGGCACAGCGATCGCCCTTTCCCGTGATGCTAAACCAGTATTACGGCGGAATCTCATCACTAGTAACACCCAAGGTGGTCTTTTAATCGTCGGTAATGCCGTTCCCGACTTAGGCAGTCCCCAAGACCCAGCAGACAACATTTTTCGAGAACAGGGTAAATTTGATTTACAAAATGTTACAGATCAAAAAATTATCTCCGTTGGTAATCAATTAAGTCTTCCCCAGGTGATTGGGGCGATAGATTTCATCGCTGCTACCGCTGACACCCCCAGTCAAATCGGAGTCAGCAGTAGATTTGCTGATTTAGAAGGACATTGGGCGGCAGCCTTCGTGGAAGCCCTAGTCAGTAAAGATATTATTAGTGGTTTTCCTGATGGCACTTTTCAACCAGCCACACCCATTACCCGCGCTCAATATGCAGCTTTGATGACGAAGACATTTCAACTACCGGAAAGTAATCAACTAGATAAATTCAAAGATGTCAAATCAGACTTTTGGGCGGCTAAAGCCATAGCCAGTGCTGCGGATAGAGGCTTTTTAAAAGGCTTTCCCGATGGCACATTTCGACCAGAAAATAACTTAACCAAAATTCAAGCCCTAGTCTCCATTGTCAACGGTTTAAACTTGAGTGGTGGTAATCCTAACGTCTTGATGGTATACAGCGATCGCGCTCAAATTCCCAGTTACGCTACCAATGCCACTACCGTAGCTACGCAAAAACTATTAGTTGTCAATTATCCTCAACCAGATCAATTAGAACCATTGCGGGAAATTACTCGCGCTGAAGTCGCAGTCCTAATTTATCAGGCATTAGTCGCCACAGGACAAGAAAATCCCCTTCCCTCCGCCTATATTGTCAAACCAGAGACAGAGATTCCCTCTTTTTCCGATATTGTTGGCCATTGGGCCGAACCATTTATTCGGGCATTAGTTAGTATGAACTTAACCCAGGGTTTTGCTGATGGCACATACCAACCAGATCAAGCCATGAGCCGCGCTCAATATACAGCTTTAATTGCTGCGGCTTTTAATCCCCCAGCCAAACGTCCGTCCCCAGAATTTACAGACATAGCCAAGGATTTTTGGGCAGCTAACGCCATTGAAATTGCAGCCAGAGGCGGTTTTGTGGGCGGATTTAGCGATCGCACCTTCCGTCCTACCCAAAACGTCCAACGGCTACAAGTCATAGTCTCCTTGGTCAACGGACTGGGACTTTTGGCAACTGCTCAAAAAACCTTAACCTACATTGACCAAGATAAAATTCCCGAATATGCCCGCACAGCCGTTACCATCGCTACCCAGCAAAAAATTATTGTTAATTATCCAGATCCCAATTTACTAGCACCCACGAGGGAAGCCACCCGTGCCGAAGTTGCAGCCATGGTGTATCAGGCATTAGTCACCAGTCAACGCACAAAAGTTATTAATTCACCTTATGTTGTTTTGCATATCAGCAATTGACAAGTAGAATGGAAAACACTGCCTATCACTTTTGCTGCTGGTGAAAAAACTACTCATGTAGCTAAAAGTACGTTAGGCTAGATGCGATGGGTGAAATGTTTATACCTATTGCCTATAACTCACAGCCCATGTTAACAACAGCCCCGGTCACTCAAACTTTCGCACCTCCTGCCGAACTAGCAGCTAAGTTATTAACTCACTACAGCTTTGATCTCAACGGACACAATGCTAGTGAGCTAGTTAACCAATGGCAATCTGAATATCCCCTGCATTGGTTACATTTAGCAGTTATTGAAGCTTTGTATCAAGGTCGTTATAAAGCCGTATCTGTACAGCAAATCTTGAACTTTTGGCGACGAAAGGGTGAGACAACCTACCATTTCAATATGGAATTTGAGCGCATGATTTGTAGCAAATTCCCTGAACGTCTCACTTCTGGGTCTCTACAAGTTTTACCACCCACTAAACAGGAAATCAGGATGGAAGAATATAAAAATCTTCGTCTATTACCTGCTCCAGTGAGTTATACGTATCAAATAAATAATAATTTACAGCCAACAGCAGAGAAACGGGACTTTGAGCCGGAAAATCCAGTCCCAGCATTTCCTTCTGATCAATTAACAGCAAATATCAGACAACAGCAAATTATTGAAGAAATTTCCCCCCCACCTGCCCAACAGTTAATGCTCACAGCAACAGCCAATCATCCTCCTATTGGTCAGTTTATGCCCCAAAAGAGCGATCGCACCGAATCCTTCACCTCCAAACTCAAAGCCCTCACCAGTGAAAGATTGGAGTTGGCATTTTAGTCAGTTGTCAGTAGGGGCGAAGCATTGGGAAGATAAATTATCGGTCATTGCCAAAAATAGTTCTCCAAATGCTTCGCCCGTACAGTGGTCAGTAGGGGCGAAGCATTGGGAAGATAAATTATCGGTCATTGTCAAAAATAGTTCTCCAAATGCTTCGCCCGTACAGTGGTCAGTAGGGGCGAAGCATTGGGAAGATAAATTATCGGTCATTGCCAAAAATAGTGATCCAAATGCTTCGCCCGTACAGTGGTCAGTAGGGGCGAAGCATTGGGAAGATAAATTATCGGTCATTGCCAAAAATAGTGCTCCAAATGCTTCGCCCGTACAGTTGTCGGTTGTTACCAATGACAAATGACCAATGACCAATTATTTCACAGCCTGAACAACTGATTTGAAACCTTTGCTATTGAAGAGGTTAACCATTTCCGAGGCACTTTCTTGACTATTGAAAACTCCCACCTGCATCACCCTGCGGCCTTGCCAAACCTTGGGAAAAGCACCAGTAACCAGAGAACTGACTAAATTCTGTTGCTGCTGATTTGCAACCAACACTAGCACCCGGTAACTGACATTTTGCCCAGTAGCTGTATAAATTTGAGGGTCTGATATTGGGGCTGAATTTTGCATATTTTCCCCTGTGGCTGCTTGAGGAGCTACAAATTCAATAGCACCAGAATCAAGTTGAGTATAATTAAATTGGGATGGATTAGATAGATTATTTGGTACTCGTGGCAATTGATTGGGATTAGAAACGGGTTTAATTTTTAAAGGTGTTACCGTTCTTTGATTAGGAGCATTGGGAACTGTGGGGGCAGAAAATGTGATTGGCCTGCGGGCTGAAGTTTCTGTTGATAAAGAATTAGCACCAGGATTTCTGGCTGTAGATGCGGTTGTACCTTGAAGATCCACTTTACCGCTGATCCGACTACTAACCAAATTATTTCCCGCCGCAGAAATCACCAACTTCGCAGTTTGGGCGTTGATATCATGACGACCATTATTCCGAAAGATATTCTTTCCTGGGTCATAACTACTACCTAAATCTGGTCTAGCTTGGGCAATTACTACCAGACCATCTTCTCTGTTACCTTGAATCAGATTATTCCTTAACATTGGTGTAGCATTTGCTTGGACAATAATCCCCGATCTATTATTCTGAATTTGGTTAGCTACCACCACCGGAGACGCATTTTGGGCAATATTAATCCCAAAACCAGTTTCTTGAAAGATATTTTCCCTGATTTCGGGGCGAGCATTCCCAGAAATAGTTATGCCATTAGCACCATTACGAACAAAAACATTTTTACTAATACTGGGTGTCCCATCACCAGCGACAGCAATTCCATCTTGGGTATTATTAGTAAAGGTATTTTCCCGAACTATAATATTACTGGATTCAATCCATAATCCATAACCACGAGGATTGGTATTAGTGACGGTGACACCACTTAAACTAGCTTGGTTAGCACCAACAATAGCCACATTTTGACCACCAAACCGGCGACTGAGAAATTCACCACCACCAGTAATTGTCACAGTTTGGCCTTTATTGTTAATATTGCCTTGAATGGCTATACCGGGTTTCAACATTAAAGGAAATACTTCTCCACTTTGGACGCTATATGTACCGGGAGAGAGGATAATTACACTATTAGAAGGTGATGCTTCTAGGGCTTGGCTAATTGTCCGCCAGGGTGCGCTGATACTACCATTACCTGTTTTGTCATTTCCTGTACTGGGGTTGACAAATGATTGGTTAATCTGAGAGATTGTTTTTTCACCTTGAAGTATTTGTTCGCCGACCGTCGGAACTTGAGCAAATACACTACTTGCACTTGTTATGAAGAGTATTGTACTCGTCACTCCTAAACCAACTGTTAAACTCAAAATTGAGCAACTCAGGGAGTTTTGTCGGGTGTTCACAGATTTTTGGGGGACTATCATTTTTTATAAAACTCCTCTAAAATTTATAGCAACAACATTGAAAGTCTATTTGGATCTGAGACTGGATATCAACTGTTATACAATTAATTTTTATACTATTTCATGATAGTATGTCTACGATGTTACTTGTATCTTGACAAATTGACCACGATTAGTTAGCAAGTATTTAATAATTAAAATATTAAAATATGAATCAGGCTGGCTATTACTATAAAAGCATTAAAAATGAGGTTTTGTAATGGTTTCAGCCCATAGTCACACACAACAAACTGTTTATCGTATTTTAGATGCTAATTTAGATCGCGCTCGTGAAGGGTTGCGAATTATTGAAGAATGGTGTCGGTTTGGTTTAAATAATGCCCAGTTTTCAGGTATATGTAAACACTTGCGTCAGGAGTTGGGTACTTGGCATACGGCAGAAATTCGCGCAGCACGAGATACACAGGGTGATCCAGGAACAGATTTGAGTCATCCCCAAGAGGAACAACGGGCTGATATTACATCGCTATTACAGGCTAATTTTTGCCGGGTTCAGGAAGCGTTGCGCGTATTAGAAGAATATGGCAAGCTTTATCATGGGAATATGGGAGCAGCTTGTAAACAAATGCGTTATCAGGTTTATACCCTAGAAAGTAATTTGATGGGTTATCAGCGTCATCAGTTATTATGGCGATCGCATTTATATCTGGTAACATCTCCCGCAGATAATTTATTCGCAATTGCCGAAGCGGCTCTTCAAGGTGGATTAACTCTGTTACAGTATCGGGAAAAGACCGCTGATGATTTAGTCCGCTTAGAACGGGCGACAAGACTGCGTGAATTATGTCACCATTATGGGGCTTTATTCATTATTAATGATCGGGTAGATTTAGCTTTGGCTGTAGATGCTGATGGTGTCCATTTGGGACAACAGGATATACCCATTGCTGTAGCGCGTCAATTACTGGGACATCAGCGCATTATCGGACGCTCTACCACAAATCCCCAAGAAATGCAAGGGGCAATTGCCGAAGGTGCGGATTATATTGGTGTGGGGCCTGTGTATGAAACACCGACTAAAGTAGGTAAAGCCGCAGCGGGTTTAGAGTATGTGAAATATGTTTCCCAAAATTGTCAAATTCCCTGGTTTGCAATTGGGGGAATAGATATGAGTAATCTCAATGATGTGACAAAGGCAGGGGCGCAACGGGTAGCTGTAGTGCGATCGCTCATCGAATCAGATCAACCTACCCTAGCAACTCAGTATTTTCTTTCGCAACTGCACAGAATTAAATAGAAAAGAAGAAAAATCGGATTAAACTATGAAATCAATTTCAGGAAAAAATTTTGCTATGCTGTAGGTTAAAAGATATTTAACCGATAATTTATTTATTATGCCTTCACCATTTCCAGGAATGAACCCCTACTTAGAAAATCCTGAACTCTGGCCAGAAGTACATCATTGGATTCTGACATTACTAGCTGAGTCATTGATACCACAGTTGCGACCAAAATACAGAGTAGCAGTAGAAAAAAGAGTTTATCATGATACTGATCGCAACTCTGTTTTAATTGGTATTCCTGATGTGGCGATCGCCCGTTCTTTAAAACCTAAAACTCAGAAATCATCTAATATTGCTGTAGCTTCTCCACCTGTTAAACCCGTAACAGTAAATATCCCCATACCAGAAGAAATTAGAGAAACTTATTTAGAAGTGAGAGAAGTTGCTACAGGTGAAGTGATCACAGTAATTGAATTACTCTCACCTAAAAATAAACGTCAAGGAGAAGGAAGAAAAGCATATCAAACTAAACGATTACAAATATTAGGAAGTTCTACACATTTAGTCGAAATAGATTTATTACGTGCTGGTGAATCTATGCCCATATTAGATAATAATATTAAATCAGATTATCAAATTTTAGTTAGTCGTAGTCAATTACGACCTAGAGCAGAATTATATCCTTTTAATTTATCAGAAGCAATTCCCGCTTTTTTCTTACCTCTACAAAAAGAAGATATAGAACCCTTAGTAGATTTACAAAATGTGATTCAAGATTTATTTGATCGTGCAGGTTTAGATTTAGCAATAGATTATAATTCCGAACCAGTTCCCCCAATTCAAGAAACTGATTTGATTTGGGTAAATGAGTTATTAAAAGAGCAAGATTTATAGTCTAAATTCATACCAAATCTGGTGACTAGAAATCGCAGCTACATAAACAAAATCCACACTTTAAGAAGGGATTGGGTAGCTGTAGTGCGATCGCTCATCGAATCAGATCAACCTACCCTAGCAACTCAGTATTTTCTTTCGCAACTGCACAGAATTAAATAAATCAGGAATGTTGACAGTAATGATGGTGGGTTAGTGTACCCACCCTGCTGTGTTTGTCAATATTGTGATTTAGTCAATGGCTTTTATTCCCTTGTTATTCCTGGTTATTCTGGTTGTTATCGGCGGATTTTTCTTTGATCTTTTTCTTCACCCAAAATAGAATCGCATCAGAAGATTTTTCAATTGCCCAAGTGATTAAAGCTGTTAAAAGAAGAGTAGAGATATCCATTAGAACTTCCCGCTATTGTTTTTTTGCTTGACTATTTATATAAAATCAAATAAAAAATAGAGAAAAAAGATCCAGCAAATAGAATTTACTAGAATTTAATAGAAATCTTGATTATCATGTTTGATGATGTTATTTTGGAAATATCATAAGACCTACTCAAAAAACTCTCAAACTTTTATTCCTCTGCGGTTAGAAACCGCCTCAGAATAAATTCTGAGTCTAATAACAAAAGTCGTCTAAAGACGACTAAATAAAAATTTATAGTCCGTTTTAACGGACTTGGGCTATTAGACTGGGAATTAATTCCCAGGCGGGTTATGAGGCTAATTGAGAATATTGAAATTGCCTATATATAATTAATCAACAAGGTACAATTTATGACATACCCAGAAGAAACAACATTACAACAAAAATTTCTGCAAGATAAATCCAGAGAATTTCAATTTACTGGAGATACACATCAAATATTTATAGTTAGGTTTGATCCGAATAACTCTGCTATTGATGATGATGAGCAACTTGCTAATAAAATTACTTTTAAAAATCAAATTGATGTTCCAGATCAAAAGATTAAAGATGAACTAAAAAATAATATTTACCCTATTCTTAAAAAAAACGGATGCCTTATAGAATCAAAACCAGGTAGACCACAAAAAGGAAACGAACCTTGGAAACAGGCTTATAAATGGCTTTGGGAACAGAAATATCCTGAATGGCTTGCACAACAACAAATCCAAAATAATCAACCTGAACCCCAACCCGAAACCCCCCAAATCAACTGGCGAGAAGTATGCCAGAAAATGCTACAAAAACAGCAACATCAGCAACGATTAAGACGACAAATCACCGAATTAAAACACGAAATAGAAATCTTTGTCCAATTAGGCTTAATTCAACCCAAACCCGCACGACGTAAAGAAAAAACACCCTTTCCCGATGCGGATGAGGGAATGCAGCAATATAAATTAGAACCAGAAGAAATTACCAAACAATACGAATATCAACAATTTATTGATGAAGTCATAGGCCAGCAAACCAAAAATTTAGCCATTATTGGAGAACCAGGGGCAGGAAAAACCACTTGGTTAAGCAAAATTGCCGAAGAATTAACCGATAATCCTAAATATCCTAGCCCTATTTGTATTAGTCTCAGTCGCTTAGACAATAGAACCTTAGAAGACTATTTACTGCATACTTGGCTAGTAGAGGCTTTAGAATTTATTCCCTCCCAAATTACACCGGCTTTAGTGGCAGATTTTCAGCAACAGTTTAAGGATAAGCGAGTGTGGTTGCTGTTGGATGGGGTGGATGAGATGAAAACCACCGCAAACTCACCTTTATCCCAACTCAATAGCCTATTAGAAGGATGGGTAACTTGGACTAGGGTAATTCTCACCTGTCGTCTCAATGTTTGGCAACCTAACCCCATAGCTAATTTTGAATACTATCGCACTCTGGCTTTTAGTGATGTCCAGGTGGGAAATTTTATTCAGCAGTGGTATGAAAAAGCGGAAAAACCGGAGTTAGGGAAACAGTTACAGCAAAAGTTAACTGCACCCCAACACAGCCGCATTTTTGATTTAGTCAAAAACCCTTTGCGGTTGGCAATGTTGTGTCAGAGTTGGTATTTTTTGCAAGGGGAATTACCGGAAACCAAAGCGAATTTGTATCAGCGTTTTGTGAATGCAACTTATGAATGGAAACAAGGGGAATTTGGCACTACAGCAGAGCAAAGACAACAGTTAAATCAGGCTTTGGGAAATTTGGCTTTGAGGATGATTGATAAACAAATCAGTCTCAAGGAGTCTGTGATTAATGATGTCATGAGTCCAGAGGAGTTTGAGTTAGCAGAAAGGTTAGGTTGGTTAAATTGGGTTTATTGTGAGCAAAAAACTGATGAAAGGGTTTATGCTTTCTTTCACCTGAGTTTTGCAGAATATTTTGCAGCTTGTGTAATTGATGATTGGGATTATTTTTTACCTAAAAATCATGTTGATAAACCTGTTGATGGTAAGAAATATCGCATTTTTGAGAATGAATGGAATGAGATATTTTTATTGTGGATGGGAAGAGGGGATATTGATGATAAGAAGGAAGAGTTTATTCAAGTATTAGTAAATTTTGAATCTGGTTCTGCTTTTAACGGTGGTTTTTATTTTTTTCAGGCTTGTTTTAAAGCTGGTACAGCTATTGCTGAGTTTAAAAATTGTTCTCTTGCTGATGAAATCGTAGATACAGTTATAAAATTGAAATTTGGTTATTTTAATAATGAAAAGCAGGAATGGGTAACTTTTCCTGATCCCATTCCAAAAGATGCAGGAAAAATTTTATCATTAACTGATATTCAGAAAGTAATTCCGGCTTTAATCTCCATTCTTCATCACACTCAGTCTGTATATACCTGTTTCAGTATTGCTGAAATTTTAGGAAAGATAGCCGTAGGTAATGAACAGGCGATTGCTGCTTTAATATCCCTTCTTAATACCACTCAGAATGAACTTACCCGTGGGAGTATTGCTGAGATTTTAGGAAAGATAGCCGTAGGGAATGAACAGGCAATTGCTACTTTAATATCCCTTCTTAATACCACTCAGAATGAACTTACCCGTAGGAGTGTTGCTGATAGTTTAGGAAAGATAGATGTAGGGAACGAACAGGCGATTGCTGCTTTAATCTTCCTTCTTCAGGATGAACTTATCCGTAAAGAAGTTGCTGATAGTTTAGGAAAGATAGCAGTAGGGAATGAACAAGCGATCGCTTCTTTAATCTCCCTTCTTAATACCACTCAAGATGAAGATATCCGTAGCAGTATTGCTAATATTTTAGAAAAGATAGCAGTAAGGAATGAACAGGCAATTGCTACTTTAATATCTCTTCTTAATACCACTCAGAATGAAGATACCCGTAGGAGTGTTGCCTATAGCTTAGGAGATATAGCCGTAGGTAATAAAGGAGCGATCACCGCTTTAATATCCCTTCTTAATACCACTCAGAATGAAGATACCCGTAGGAGTGTTGCTGATAGTTTAGGAAAGATAGCCGTAGGGAATGAACAGGCAATTGCTACTTTAATATCTCTTCTTAATACCACTCAGAATGAAGATACCCGTAGGAGTGTTGCTGATAGTTTAGGAAAGATAGCAGTAGGGAATGAACAGGCAATTGCTACTTTAATATCTCTTCTTAATACTACTCAGGATGAAGATATTCGTTTGATAGTTGCTGCTAGTTTAGGAAAGATAGATGTAGGGAATGAACAGGCTATCTCTGCTTTAATCTCCCTTCTTCATACTACTCAGGATGAAGATATTCGTTTGATAGTTGCTGCTAGTTTAGGAAAGATAGATGTAGGGAATGAACAGGCTATCTCTGCTTTAATCTCCCTTCTTCATACCACTCAGGATTTATGTAAGGATTTATATAACCGTTTAATAGTTACTAATATTTTAGGAGAGATAGCAATAGGGAATGAAGGGGCTATTAATGCTTTAATATCTCTACTAGATTCCACTCATGATGAAAATATCGGCGGGAGTGTTGCTAATATTTTAGGAAAGATAGCAGCAGGGAATGAAGGGGCAATCACTGCTTTAATCTCCCTCCTCCAACACACTCAGAATAAATATGACCGTGAAAAAATTGCTGAGAGGTTAGAAAAAATTCTCAAAACTGAAAATAACTATTTAATGACAGTCTCAGCCTTAAACAAATATCTCATCAATGAAGTTTATGAAAACAATCCTGACCTCTGCAAAAACTATTATAAAATCCTTTCACAATGTGCCACAAAACTCACCTATCCCCAATTCTACCAAGCATGGCACGCCACCCCAACCTATCATCCCGAAATGGCAGATTACCAACCCTCCACCGACACCACCACCCTTAACCAACTCGAACAACAATACACCGATATTTATACCCAATTAAAGCAACTGCAACCCACCTCCACCACGTATCCCATCCCCCTCAACGCCGCCAACCTGGAAGGTAAAACCGCAGAAAAAGCCATAGCCAAAGGGATATTAATCAAAATTTATGGCGAAATCTATCCCAAACAAAAAGCCAAAACCATAGAAGATATATTCGACTTAGAAAACCAACTCCAACCCGTGAGAAAACATCTAAATACAGATAAAATCGCCCTCATTTTCTGTCACATTAATCCTCACCCAGAATTAATTAAATTCTGTCAGCAATTACAGAATGACTGGTTAAAAATCGCCTTGATTACCGATACACCAATAGCATCTCCCTTGAGTGGTTTTCCGCCTCAACAGGATAATTTATTAGGAGTAGTTCAAACTTGGTTAGAGGAATTGGGGTAATATTATTTTCCAGAACTAAAACAGGAATCTTCAGAACAACTATAACCAACTGTTTATTGTCCAAAAAATAGAAATTAGTCTCATGTCTATGCTCCTCTTTACTATATCGTGTTACCATTATTAATAAATAACCTTGGAAGTTTGACAGATGAATAATCTTAATGTCATCACTTTACCCGATCAACTATATCAACAACTACAAAAATTAGCTGAATCTGAAAATGATTCCATAGAATCTCAAGTTGTGACGCTATTACAGAAAGCCTTACAGGAAAAACAACAGCAAACAGAAACACAACATCGTCAAAATGTCCTAAAAGTCCTAGAGGAAAGTCGCAATCGTCGGCGCTTAAATCCTGCCGATTTTGGATTACCAGATAGTACAGCAATGATTAGAGAAGATCGGGACAGATGACTACTACTTTTAGATGTGTATTAGATACCAGCGTGTGTATCAAATATTTTATTGCAGATCCACTCACCCCTAAAGTTATTGAACTTTTTGCTCATCTTGCTTATTCACAAACAAAAATATTTGTACCAGACCTATTTTATATAGAATGTACAAATGTTTTTCTGAAATATGTACGTGCAAATATGTATACTGCTGCTGAGGTACAAGCCGATTTAACTACGCTCAAAAATTTACAATTACAGGTTGTTTCCACAGCCAATTTGATGGATGATGCAGTTAATATTGCCTTAAATTACAATATTTCTGCTTACGATGCTTGTTATGTTGCACTTTCTCAACAAAATAATGCTACTTTGTTGACTTTGGATAAAAAGTTAGTCAAGGCTTTAGCAACCTCATCTTATAATATTCACTTATTTAGCGACTTCCAAATTCCACTTTTACCATCAATATAGCAATTAATCTAGCTACACAAGCCGTAAATCATGCCACAATAGATTAAAAGATATTTAACCGATAATTTATATTATTATAGCTTCACCATTTCCAGGAATTTTTTCTCCATGTCTAATCAAATTAATCTCCAAGTCAATGGAGAAACCCGCAATTGTTTATCCCCAACTGCTTTACCCGAATTACTCCAACAGTTGGGTTTTAATCTGCGCTTAATCGCAGTAGAATATAACGGTGAAATCTTACATCGTCAATTTTGGACTGAAACTCAAATCAAAAATGGCGATCGCTTAGAAGTAGTCACTATAGTTGGTGGTGGATAACATAAGAATCTAATAGCTCTACTCTCCGTTTCTGCATCTGGAGCGTGAGAAAAAACCTCTATTCCTCCTTCATAAACTCCAAATACCCTTTACTCAATTCCTCTACAGACAAATCATAAAACTGCTTACCATGTTCTGGCGTTGCTAAATCTGGATTTGAACCCATACGGCCATCTGGATAACGTAATCGAAAATCAACGGAACTATAAATTTTATGTCCACTAGCAACTTCTGGATCAAGATATGCTTTTTTAATTGCGTCTGGATAAACGTATTGGGTAACAGCTACTTCGCTAGGGGTAGCATGAGAACCTTCTTGATTACCATATAATTCTTTGGCAAGTTTGTACACAGAACCACCCATAAACCAATTAGCAACTTGACATTGCACTTTTGCGGAATTGGGAATTTGCAAATCTTCTAAATGAGCGTAAGTTTCCGAAAAAGCAGCTTTGAGAGTCGCAATATTTCCTCCATGTCCATTAATAAAATAGAACTTGGTAAACCCAGCTTTGACTAAACAAGTTAAATAATCTTTAACTACTAAAATTAAAGTGCTAGGACGTAAACTAATTGTTCCGGGAAAAGCAGTATGATGTAATGCCATACCCACATTAATAGTTGGTGCTACCATGGCTTGAGTTGCTTCCCCAACACCTTTTGATATGGATTCTGCACAAATTGCATCAGTCCCAATTAATCCCGTCGGTCCATGTTGTTCCGTTGAACCAATGGGTAAAATAATTCCTTGAGATTGTTGTAAATAAGTTTCAACTTCCGGCCAAGTGCTTAAATGTAAGAGCATTGTTTTTTAGGAGTCAGGAGTCAGGAGTCAGGAGTCAGGAGAAAGAAAGAAGGAAGAAGGAAAGAAAGAAAGGAGGAAGAAGGAAGAAGAAGAAGAAGAAAGAAAATCAACCAATCACCAATCACCAATCACCAATCACCAATTACCAATCACCAATTACCAATTACCCAACAATTTCCCACCAACCAAAAGCAGGACCAATAAAGCGGATGATTACCCAGGCAACTACCATAGATCCAATTCCTATCCAAGCACCACGAGTGGTGATAGCCACAAATTGTGAAGCTTGGGTTTTATTGATGGGAACCCAAGGTAAGATTCTAGTAGTGTCTTGTCCGTATTCTTCACCTAGGGAGTTTTTACGGCGTTTTGCTTCACCCATAATTTAATAATTTAGTTTCTTTTTGAGTTCAATTTAAATTTTAATAGAAATTCGTCATGGAAATTAATTAAGCAGAATCATCTTCATTATTCGCAGAAAACAAACTAGGATCGAGATAGTTTAATCTGGCTAGGGGACTAAGCGCAGAGAGGATTTGCACGCCATAGCTGCGGTTAACGACACGACTATCTAGTAAAGCTACTATACCTTGATTTTCGCGGACAGGTGCGATCGCTCTTTGTAATTCATTCATAGCTGTGGGTAATAAATATAGTCGAAACCAGTCTTGGTGCGATCGCTTATAATGAGCTACTCTACCAGCTACCAAAGGATTTTCCAAAGATGGTAAAGGTAAAGTTGCAATAATTAACAATCTGGGTGATGGTAAAACACTTTGATTTTCGCGCCAAAATTCCCAACCAGTAATCAAAATCCCATTTTCATCTAAACAAGTTTTTTCTACCTGCACCCGTGAACCGAATTCAGAAGCCAAAATTGTCCCCACTCTGGCTTTTAGCGGTACATCCCCAATTAATATTACCGTCATTCCTGGTGCAGTTGCACTCAAACATACCAAAGTGCGAACTTGATGAATTAATGCTGGTTGAAATTCCGGTGTATTTGGTAAAGGCAACTTATAAGGAATATAAAGTTGAATTGCTTCCCCTTGACTATCAGCAGCAAATTTCAAGCAAGTAACATCCTCTAAACCCAAACGTTGATGGAAAAGAGGTGCTTCCGTTTGCGGTTCTAAAGCACTACCAATTAATACTACAGGTTGACGTTGCCAAATTGGGGCGAGGATTTTACCCAATTCAATTGGAGCATAATATAAAGAAAATAAACCTTGACGACGGGAAATTGTTGACCAAAATAAGGTAGGGGAAGAAGAATTTTCTAAACTTGGGAATTGTTGCCAAAAATTTCGCCAAACATTTGGAAGATTGTTTTTATCTAAAGCTAAATATAACTCTTGTAAAATCTCAATTTCTGGCTGAGAAATCAGATAACAGGAATAGGGATTTTCTGGATGCTGAAATAATTTATATGTTAGTTCTACCCTAACTTCCCGAATTAAATCTGCTTGATAGGGATAAGCCAGCATTAATTGATCCCAATCATGGGGTTCAATGCTTTGAGTCAGTTGAGAACGTACCCAATCTTCTAAATCGTCAACACCATCAATAATTGTGGGAATATTCGCAGGAAATGGATTGTTATCAGCCAATTGTCCTTTTAACCAAGCTTCAGGAGAAGTCAACAGCAAACCCTGAAAATCAGGACTTGGCCAAGTGTCACCGGTTCTAATGGGTTTATTCGCTGGTAGCCATTGCTGGAGTCGGGGAATTTCTACCTTTAACAACCGTTGCTGGACAGTTTCGGAAGCGACAATAATTATAGAACCATGCCACATTAAAGCAGAAGCGATAAAACTGGTGCGATATCGCCCTTGATGTCCACAAACCGCCCCTACTTGGATTAAGGCACTACGTCCCAACCGTAAAGCACGTGCCACTAACCTAGCCATTGTCAAATGATGCGGCCAGGAAGGAAACCCGTCCTGCGATCGCAGGAAGTTATGTAATGATAAATGAACCTCAGCTTCAATCACGTGCTTTTAATTCCATAAAAATTGTTCGTTGTCAGTTGTCAGTTGTTCGTTGTTCGTTGTCAGTAGGGGCGAAGCATTTGGAAGATAAATTATCGGTCATTGCAAAAATAGTTCTCCAAATGCTTCGCCCGTACAGTTGTTCGTTGTCCGTTGTCCGTTGTTTTACCAATGACCAATGACCAATCACCAATCACCAATCACCAATCACCATTCACCAATCACCATTCACCAATCTCCTAAATTATGCCAACTTACCCAGGAATTTCCAGCGAAGCCTTCAGACATCCATTAGATCGTCAAGCAGAACAAGCTTTACGCAATTTACCCGGCTTTGATTTAATCGCCCGTAAATTTGTAGAATTTGTCTATGAACGCCCCCAATTTGTCTATTTAATGGGTAACTCCATTCAAGTCGGACCGCGGCAATATTCCACGATTTACCAGATATTCCGGGAATGTGTCCGAGATTTGGACATCAGCGGTGAACCGGGATTGTTTATTGCTCAAGATGCCCAAGTTAATAGTTATGCTTTAGGACAAGAACATCCTTATATAGTCGTCAACACTGGGTTACTGGAGTTACTCAATGAAGCCGAACTACGGACGGTCTTAGCGCATGAACTGGGACATATTAAATGTGGTCATACCATTTTAATTCAAATGGCGATGTGGGCGATGAATGCCGCTTCCGTCATTGGTGAACTAACATTCGGTTTAGGTAATTTTGTCAGTCAAGCCTTGATTTATGCCTTTTTTGAGTGGCGACGCAAAGCTGAGTTATCAGCAGATAGAGCGGCTTTATTAGTGATGGATGATTTAAACCCAGTCATGTCATCCATGATGAAACTGTCTGGAGGTAGTAATAAATATGCCCATGAGTGTAGTTTACAAGAGTTTATTCAGCAGTCGGAAAAATATCAGGCACTAGATGATGATGGGCTGAATCAAGTATATAAGTTTCTATTATACAATGGCGCACAAGGAATGATGCTGAGTCATCCTTTTCCTGTGGAACGGTTGCATTATTTACGCAGTTGGGCAGTATCAGAAGAATACCAGCAAATCAGAAAAGGTAATTATCAGCGTTCTTCGGCTGGTTCGGTGGATGTGACACTGGAAACACCTGATCATGAAGCGGAAAAACTCAGAAAAGAAATTGAAAAATTACAAGCAGAAATTAACAAAATGAGAAAGTAAATCACAAGATCCCCGACTTCTTCAAGAAGTCGGGGATCTGAAAATCTGAATTTAATCAACTTTCAGTTTCGCAATCAGGAACACCTTCTCTAAATACTCGACTAGCGAGAATATCTACTGCTTCAATGGTAATTAAATCCTAAGCTTTTACGAATACGGTCAACCAATAACAAAGCCGCCATTTCCCTAATTTTGTTTTTGACGGAATTTAACCCGACTAACTCCTGGTCTAACTTATCTAAAATTTCTTGTATATGAGATTCTTGGAAAGCTGCTTCTAAATCAATTCCGTCATTGTGATCTATTTGTTTTTCTAATATCTGTTCGGTCATGACTATCACCTTTGCTTATGAATTTGATGATAGCCTGGAGTCGTGAAATATAAAAGAACATAATCTTTATAGGTCTGATATATTTTTCTTACTTATCAATTAGTAGGGGCGAAGCATTCGGACAGAAAATCAATGGTTTGAACGATAGGTTATCGCCCGAATGCTTCGCCCTTACGGACAGAAAATCAATGGTTTGAACGATAGGTTATCGCCCGAATGCTTCGCCCTTACGGTGTTCTAGACTAGGAACGAGAGAATACTATCTTATGGAAACATGATCTTCTTCACGCACTTCTAAATGGGGAGCATGATGAACTGGTTGTAAACGTTGACGAATTGTGCCAATGATGATGTAGAGAATTGGCACAATAAACAAACTCAAGAAAGTCGCTACAAACATTCCCCCAAACACAGCAGTACCCAGAGATTGACGACTCGCAGCACCCGCACCTGTAGCAGTTGCTAGGGGAAAAATTCCCAACAAAGTCGAAAAAGCAGTCATGAGAATGGGACGTAACCGACCTTGTGCTGCTTCTACTGCGGCTTTGGTAATTGATAAACCTTGCTGTTCTTGTAATTGGTTAGCAAATTCGACAATTAAAATTGCATTTTTACTGGCTAAACCAATTAACATGACTAACCCAACTTGGCAAAATACATCATTATTTAAACCTCTTAATGATTGTGATGCTAAAGCTCCCATAATAGCTAAAGGAACAGCCAGCATAATAATCAAAGGGTCAACATAATTTTCATATTGAGCAGCTAAGACTAAAAAGACGAAAAGTAATCCCAAACCAAAAATGATTGGTGCTTGTCCACCGGATTCTTTTTCTTGAGCCGCAATACCTGACCATTCATATCCCATGCTTGTGGGTAATATCTTTTTAGCTAGTTGTTCCATAGCTAAAGTTGCTTGTCCAGAACTAGTACCAGGAGCAGGAGAACCGTTAATTTCAATGGAACGAAATAAGTTGTAATGATTAATAGTTTGCGCTCCCGTTGTGGGAGTTAATTTGACCAAACTACTCAGAGGAATCATCTGATTAGTTGCAGAACGCACATTTAATAAACCAATATCATCAGGATTGGAACGAAACTGAGCATCTGCTTGGATGTATACCCGATATGTGCGGGAAAGAAAATTAAAATCATTGACATATCGTGAACCCAAATAAGTTTGCAGGGTTTTAAAAATATCGTCAATGGAAACTTGCAGAGATTTCGCTTTATTCCGGTCAACTTCAATTAAGATTTGCGGTGTATTGGCGGTAAAGGTGCTAAATACAGCTTGTAGTCCGGGGGTTTGATTTCCCTGCATCATGAACTGACCAACGGTTTGCAGCATGGAATTTAAGCTGTTAGTTCCCGCTATATCTTGTAACTGAAATTGGAAACCACTAAAACTACCTAAACCGCGAATTGCGGGGGGATTAACCGGGAAAACTCTAGCTTCGGTAATTCCTGAAAAGCTTTTTCTTAAATCACCAATAATCGCTTGCACTGATTGATTTGGTTGTTTACGTTCGTCCCAGGATTTGAGAGTTGTGAAAATTACGCCACTGTTAGCGGTGCTACCACTAAAACCAAAACCACCAATTGCAAATGTCCCTGTAACTTCTGGTAATTTGAGGATTGTTGCTTCTACCTCACTCATGACTTTACTGGTGTATTTGAGTGAAGAACCTTCTGGCCCTTGGATAATGGTAATGAAATAACCTTGGTCTTCGTCGGGGAGAAATGCGGTGGGTACGGTCATGTATAGCCAAGCAGTGACACCTAATGAACCGATAAATAACAGGAGAACAATCGCTTTTATTTTTAACAAAAATTTTAAAGAGCGCTCATATCCCCAACCCATGGCTTCTAAAAACCAATTAATTCTACCAAATACCCAACCCAAAATCCCTCTAGGTGCGGGTCTTTGCCGTAATAACAAGGCGGAAAGAGAAGGCGTGAGGGTGAGAGCCAAAAATGTGGAAATGGCGATAGAAAAGGCGATCGTCAGGGCAAATTGTTTGTAAATTTCTCCAGTTGATCCAGGGAAAAAGGCGACAGGGACAAATACCGCCATTAATACTAGGGAAGTAGCAATTACAGCCCCAAATAGCTCTTCCATGGAGATTAAAGCAGCTTGACGGGCTGACATTCCTTTTTCTTGAATTAAGCGGGAGATATTTTCCACGACAATAATCGCGTCATCAACTACCATGCCGGTTGCGAGGGTTAAACCAAACATGGTTAAGGTGTTGACGGAAAAACCAAAGGCTTTGACAAAGGCAAACGTCCCCACTAAAGATAGGGGAATTGTGATCACAGGAATTAACGTAGTCCGCCAATCTTGTAGGAAAATAAAGATAACGAGAATTACCAGAGCGATCGCCTCTAAAAGAGTTTTTACCACTTCTGCCAAAGATTCTTCTACAATCGTAGTGGTGTCAAATGCCACTTGATATTTCATCCCTGGCGGAAAGCTTTGCGACAATTGCGCTATTTCCTTTTTGACTAAATTAGCCACGTCCAAAACATTACTTCCTGGTGCCGGAAATATCCCCAAACCCACACCCTCATTCCCCTTAAACCGCAGAAATGAGCTATAGTTTTGCGCCCCCAATTCCGCCCTTCCCACATCTTTTAACTTAATCAAACTACCGTCACCAGCAGTTTTAATGACCACATTGTCAAATTCCTCAACTTCCGTCAGCCTACTAACTGCCCTCAAGTCAATTTGATACATTTGACCATCTACGGCTGGCTGTTGTCCAAGTTGTCCCGCACCTACTTGTAGGTTTTGTTCATTCAGGGCATCAATAACATCACCAGTAGTTAAATTCCGACTAGCCAATTTATTTGGGTCAAGCCATAGGCGCATTGCATAGCGGCGTTCCCCAAAAATCCGCGCCTCACTGACACCTTTAATCCGCTTGAGGGCATCTACTAAATATAAATCTGCATAATTACTTAAAAAGACATTATTTAAGGCTTTATTATCACTAAACAAACCGATTGCTAACAGAATATTGTTAGACTGTTTACTCACAGTCACTCCTGTTTGCTTCACCGATTCTGGTAACTGCGGTTGAGCGGAAGTAACACGGTTTTGCACATCAACGGCAGCAATATCCTTGTCCCGCGAAGCATCAAATGTGACAGTAATCGTACTACTGCCATCATTACTACTACTCGAAGTCATGTATTTAATGCCTTCGACACCGTTAATTTGTCGCTCTAAAATCGTTGTTACGGTACTTTCAACAATTTCCGCACTAGCACCAACATAATTAGAATTGACGATAATCTGCGTGGGACTAATTTCTGGATACTGGGCTGTAGGCAATGTGGGAATACTGATTGCACCAACAAGTAAAATGATAATAGCGCAGACGCTGGTAAATACAGGTCGTTTAATAAGTATTCACAAAATCGCCTACTTTAACGGGAATATCACCAACAACAGTGCGGCTAATACCAACCGCAGCCACCGATTTGACTTGGGAGGTGAGGGAGAAATGTCTTTAATATCGGTTTGAGGTTCAGGTAATGACATGACTGATAACAAGTTGACGGAATGAATAGTTAAAAATCTATGTGTATGATATGAATTTTGAAACTTCTAATTTATGATGAACTGGCAAAAATATGTATTATTTAATTTAAATATACAGGCTTTACATTTTTTTACAATCTATCGGCAAAATAATTATCTTGATGATCAATTTCTGAATTTAGTCATAGAGAAAACATTATCTGTTTTAGCTCACCTCGAATATAGAAACAGCCTGATTTCCTTGTCGCTGTCTTGAACTCAGGATTTATGCCATTTAACAACTAGTAACTTTGTTCTATTGAATAAGTGCTGATCAATGTTTGTTTCTCTTTGGCAAGTCGTACCCAGAAATAGGAAAATTGTCTAGGCTACTCTTTCTCTGGTTAGAATTTAATTTAAGCTGTTATTAACATCAAAATCAACATGATTAATAAATTGATACAACGGTTCTTGACTTTGGCTCTTATTTTTGCTGTTGTCTTTTTCTCCTGGGAAGTTCCTTTTGCTTTCGCAGATCACTTTTTTACTAACTCTGGAGAAATTAGGGATAATATCAAATTATCTGAATATGATTTTACTCCCCAAGAAAATCAAGAATTACAGGGGATTCGTCAGCGTCGAAATAAAGAAATTGCCGCAATTTTAGATTTATCTCAACGTAACTTGCTTGCTCACAAATTACATAATGGTAATAATATTGATCAAGCTTTAGAGGCATTAAATTTAAGTTCTCAACAACGAGAATTAGTAAATTCTATAAATGTCTTCACTAATTTAAAATTGAAGGGAATTTTTTCTCACCATGATTTACTTGACAGTCATAAATAAAGTTCAAAATTGGTAATAGTAAATTATTTCAGTTGTGAGAAATCTGAGTTTTTGCAACTGGTAATAAAAAGAGAAAAACAATCACCAATTTTTTCAAAAACTCAATAAATTATGATTGATAAGATTGAATTGTGAGATTTGATGAAAGATTTTGTTGGAGAAATTGACTGAGTACGGTTATCAACTCTAGAAATCCCTCCCTATTTCCTCCCTAATAAAGATAAGACACGGTAGATTAGAGACAGCGTTACTTCTTCAAAACAGGGGAAGTCATCATAAAAATACAGTTGTCACAATAAATGTCTTATGAGTAAAAAACTACAAGGATTCCTCAAACCCCTATTTAAAACCGCCTTTATCCTTAGCTTAGTGCTAACTTTGGCGTTCAGTCATGCTAATGATGCCTTAGCAGCCCGCAGTGGTGGCAGAATCGGTGGTGGTTCTTTTAGAATGCCTTCTAGCCGTACCTACACACCCCGGACAAGTATGCCCGGTAATGGCGGCTACTATGCTCCCTATGGCGGTGGTTTCGGATTTCCGTTTCTTTTGCCCTTATGGGGTTTTGGTGGCGGTTTTGGCGGGTTGTTTGGGATTTTGATCTTTTTTGCCATGGCGAATTTTTTAGTCCAAACATTTCGCCGTGTTACCAGTGGAGAAACGGAAGAAGTCAGCTATAGCAGCAACCCTTCGGTGTCTGTCACCCGGTTACAAGTTGGTTTACTAGCCCAAGCAAGAGATTTACAACCCGAACTCAATCGAATTGCGGAAACTGCTGATACCAATAGCCCAGCGGGAAGAAGCGAAGTTTTACAAGAAGCTAGTTTGGCTTTATTGCGTCACCCTGAATATTGGGTATATGCAGGTGGTGGAACTCAACAAGCAAAGTTAAATTCCGCAGAATCCCAATTTAATCGGTTATCTTTAGCCGAACGCAGTAAATTTAGCGAAGAAACTCTCTCTAATGTGAATAATCAGTTAAAGGCTGTTCTCAGTCAGGAAGCTTTACCTGGTGAAGATAACCCGACTCGTTTGATTAGTGAAGGGCCAGGAGAATATATTATTGTCACTTTATTAGCAGCAACTTTGGGTAAATGTGAAATTCCCGCTATTAATAATGCTGATGATTTGCGTCAAGCTTTACGTCAAATTGGTAGTCTTGGTGGTGAACAACTGTTAGCAATTGAAGTTTTGTGGACTCCCCAAGCGTCAGAGGATACCCTAACATCAGATGATTTATTTGCGGAATATCCTGATTTGAAATTGGTTTAATTGGGAGTTTTGCAAAACTCATGTAGAGACGTTCATTGAAACTTCTCTACATTCTCTCAAACTCTCACTCTATGAGACTCTGCGCCTGGAGCGTGTTAGCGAAGCGGGGCGAAGCCCAACAAACTCATTTAGGAAACTGTCCTTCTCGCACTTCCACAGCGTAATCTTGGACAGCTTTGGTAATTGTTTCTCGTAAGTTTGTATAAACCTTGGCGAATGGTGGTTGTTTTTCCGAAAGTCCGAGAATGTCAGAAGTGACTAATACTTGACCATCACAGCTAGAACCTGCACCAATTCCAATTGTAGGAATACGGAGTTTTTGTGTAATTTGCAGTGCTAGTTTTGTAGGAATATGTTCTAATACTATAGCAAAAACCCCGGCTTGTTCGAGAGCGATCGCTTCATGAAAAATTCTCTCACCTTCTTCCTGGGTTTTTCCCTGTTGTCGTAACCCTAATTGATGAATTGACTGGGGTGTTAATCCCACATGACCCATAACCGGAATCCCCGACTGCACTAACCGGGTAATGGTTTCCACCATTGCGGGATAGCCACCTTCTAATTTTACCGCTTGCGCCCCCGTTTCTTTCAACACTCTACCGGCGGAGTGCATAGCTTGGGAAATACTTTCTTGATAGGTCAAAAACGGTAAATCAACTACCATTAAAGCATTTTTGACACCACGCCGCACAGCTTTAGCATGATGGATCATTTCATCTAAGGTTATTGGTAAGGTAGTTTCATAACCAAGGACGACGGCAAGAGAATCACCAACTAAGATCAAGTCTACACCAGCTAGATCCAAAAGTTGAGCGATCGCATAATCCCAGGCAGTTAACGCAACAATCGCCCTTCCCTGTTGTTTCCATTGAGTTAATTGTTGGGTAGTAACTGCCATAAATAATTGATAATTGATAATTGTCAATTGTTAATTGTCAACTGATAATTGTCAATCTCTGGCAAATTTAACTGATGTCACGTTACGTCCGCGCAGGGGAGTTACAGACCTTAATACAATACCACTTTTTGGTTAATCACTAACAATTGATTTGGCATTCCCGCCCAAATTAATCCTTGGGGACTGGGATTTTTGTCTGTATTATCAACCTTTTGGGCTATAGCTGATGTGACTATGCTTCGTAAAGCTATTAATCCCAGTAAGTTTGCACGCATTTAGTTAAGTATATCCAGCTTGATATTATTTTTGCATATTCATTTAATTGGTTAGACTATTTTAATCTTTAAATGTAAAGTCTCAGCCTAAATTTTACCATTTAATAAACTTCATCATGACTGCCAATATCTATCAATAAAATAACCATTTCTAATAACTCTTCATCTTCAGAGAAATTAAAGATAATTCTACAATCATAAGCAACAGAACAAGACCATAAACCCGCTAAATTTCCTCCTAACTTATGAGACTTCAAAGACGGTGTAAAGGGATCATCGGACAAAAGCCTTAATACATTAACAATTTGATTTTTTAATTGCGGGGTTTTCTTGGTAATCTTCCTAAAAGACCGCTTGAATCCACTACTCCAGACAACTTCCAACATCATCTCCTAGTAAATCAGCGATTAAATCATCAACGCTTCCTCTCTTTGCTGTACCGTCTTTAAAAGCTTGTTTAACTTCCTGAGCATTAGTTAAAATTTCAGCCCGCTTCTTCTCAATTCGTTGCTTTTGAAGAAACTCAAATAAATACTCTCTATCTTCTGTGGGTAAACTTTCAATAGAAGTAATAATTTCTTGTAACGTCATCATAGAATCTCCTCTAAAACAACTCTCTGTTTCTATATTATCTCCCATGGAGCAATACCTTGTCCATTTTTTGTAGGTCGGGTTAAGCGACAGCGCAACCCGACGCATTTGTTGGGTTATGGCTATGGCTCCTACGTCGCCACGCAAGCTATCACCACACTTCGTGAACGTACCTCAATCCAACCTACAAATCAAGACTTTTTTCGATTTGGACAAGGTATTGATTGAGTAAATTGCATTAGTAATTTCCTTAGTATAATACAGTAGCAATATATACTTATCGTAAAGCTTTTAAGTACCAGCTACATCTACAGGTATTGCATAACTTTCAAGTGAATATTTACTTGAGATATACACAATTGTAAACAAATCTTCACAAAATGTTAAATCTTTATGTAATAACAAATTTAAATATATCAATTAACAAAATTTGCAAAATAACTTATTGAATTATTGATATATTGTGGGGTAAGCTACAAATTCCGTGATGTGCAGTTTCTTCTTTTCTTGCTCATCCCCTGACTAAACTTGTCTTCAGGAAAAATGCCTCATGATCCCTCCTTACCCGCTTTAGGTAAAGACATCAGGAAAAAAAGAGAGTTGCAGCAAACCAGCCTTAGGTCTGGAATGCGGCTTTCAGGCAAAAATCCGCAGACGGCTGAATCAAGCCAGTTGAGTAGGGTATGCAAACTCAAGATGAAAAGATTTTGTATTCTTGGGACGAAAAATAACTGGTAAACAATTTGTTGCAGTAGCAATTACCGCAACTTAATTCGTGCAGGAGTAATACTGCCACCATAGAAATTGATCGCCCCTAACTATAAGCAAAACTTATAATCTCATTAAGAATGAATTAAGAGTAGGAATGAGAAGAAGTGGCACATAACGTGATTTGATAGTAAAAAGAAAGACTTCTTGGAAGAAAAATATGTCTTACGCGCAAACTAAGACTCAGGCTAAGTCTGGGTATAAAGCTGGGGTTCAAGATTACAGACTAACTTATTACACACCTGATTACACTCCTAAAGATACAGATTTATTAGCAGCTTTCCGGATGACCCCCCAACCCGGAGTTCCTCCTGAAGAAGCTGGTGCGGCTGTAGCTGCTGAGTCTTCCACTGGTACTTGGACAACAGTATGGACAGACTTGCTCACCGACCTAGATCGCTACAAAGGTCGTTGTTACGACATCGAACCAGTTCCCGGTGAAGATAACCAATATATTTGTTATGTTGCTTATCCTTTGGACTTGTTTGAAGAAGGTTCTATCACCAACGTACTAACCTCCATCGTCGGTAACGTATTTGGTTTTAAAGCTTTACGGGCGTTACGTTTGGAAGACATTCGTTTCCCTGTAGCTTACATCAAGACTTTCCAAGGACCTCCTCACGGTATCCAAGTAGAGCGCGACAAATTGAACAAATACGGTCGTCCTCTGTTGGGTTGTACAATCAAGCCCAAATTAGGTCTTTCCGCTAAGAACTACGGACGCGCAGTTTACGAATGTTTACGTGGTGGTTTGGACTTCACCAAAGACGACGAAAACATTAACTCTGCTCCATTCCAAAGATGGCGCGATCGCTTCTTGTTTGTATCTGAAGCTATCAACAAAGCACAAGCAGAAACAGGCGAAATCAAGGGTCACTACCTGAACGTTACCGCTCCTACCTGCGAACAAATGATCCAACGGGCTGAGTACGCTAAAGAACTCAAGCAGCCCATCATCATGCACGATTACCTGACCGCAGGTTTCACCGCTAACACCACATTATCTCGCTGGTGTCGTGATAACGGTATTCTGTTGCACATTCACCGGGCTATGCACGCTGTAATTGACCGTCAGAAGAACCACGGTATCCACTTCCGCGTATTAGCTAAAGCTCTCCGCTTGTCTGGTGGTGACCACATTCACACCGGTACAGTAGTTGGTAAGTTAGAAGGTGAACGGGGAATCACCATGGGCTTCGTTGACCTATTGCGTGAAAACTACATCGAGCAAGACAAGTCTCGCGGTATTTACTTTACCCAAGACTGGGCTTCTTTACCCGGTGTAATGGCAGTTGCTTCTGGTGGTATCCACGTATGGCATATGCCCGCGTTGGTAGAAATCTTTGGTGATGACTCCGTACTCCAATTCGGTGGTGGTACTCTCGGACATCCTTGGGGTAACGCTCCTGGTGCTACAGCTAACCGCGTAGCTCTAGAAGCAGTTGTTCAAGCTCGTAACGAAGGTCGCAACTTGGCTCGTGAAGGTAACGATATTATCCGCGAAGCTGCTAAGTGGTCTCCTGAGTTGGCTGTTGCTTGCGAACTGTGGAAAGAAATTAAGTTCGAGTTTGAAGCAATGGATACCGTCTGATAATTGAGGATTTGGGATTTTGGATTCATATACAATCCAAAATCTAAAAATCTAAAGGGCTGGGTCAAGCATGGATTTAAAGCAAATTGCGAAAGACACAGCCAAAACTCTCCAAAGCTACCTGACTTATCAGGCGCTAAGGACTGTATTGGCACAGCTAGGCGAAACAAATCCTCCTCTAGCACATTGGTTGCAAAACTTCTCCGCTGGCAAAATCCAAGACGGGGAAGCATATATTGAGGAATTGTTTCTAGAAAAGTCAGATTTGGCTTTGCGAATTATGACTGTCAGGGAACACATAGCGGCGGAAGTGACAGAGTTTTTACCAGAAATGGTGATAACTGGCATTCAGCAAGCCAATATGGAACAGCGTCGCCAGCATCTCGAACGCATTACGCAACTAAGTTTATCAAGTCCCAGCCTCGAAATACCAAAGACAGACAATATCTGATACTAATTTGGATAATTTATCCAATTAGTCAGTCAACCAAGTCATAAAAAATCTCCCCCACTTATCAAAAACTATGCAAACTTTACCTAAAGAGCGTCGTTACGAAACCCTTTCTTATCTTCCCCCTCTGTCTGACGCGCAAATTGCCAAGCAAGTTCAGTACATTATTTCACAAGGTTTCATTCCTGCAATTGAATTCAACGAAACTTCTGAACCTACAGAACTTTATTGGACAATGTGGAAGTTGCCTTTGTTCGGCGCTAAAACTGCTCAAGAAGTATTGAGTGAAGTTCAAAGTTGCCGTTCTCAGTATGGTAACTGCTACGTCCGTGTTGTTGGTTTTGACAATATCAAGCAGTGTCAAGTTATGAGCTTCCTTGTTCACAAACCCAGCAGATACTAAGAGCTAATTAGCTCATAGTTATTTGATAAATTAAAAAGAGAGGTAGAGTTTTCTATCTCTCTTTTTTTTGTTTTTGATAGAGAATAGAATTGTCGGTTGAGTCGCACACACAAAAGGCTAAAGGTGGTAATTATGCAACAAATTACTGTGAATGAAGCATCTCAACATTTATCTGATTTAATTGAAGCCGCACTTGGTGGTGATGAAATTATCATCATGAAAGATAATCAACCTGTGGTGAAATTAATTCCTGTATTACCCGTGAAAATTCGTCCTAAATTTGGTAGTGCTAAGGGAATGATTAAAATGTCTGATGATTTTGATGAACCTTTGGAAGAGTTGAAGGAGTATATGGAATGAAGCAATTAATTGATACTCATACTCTGCTGTGGTTTACTATGGGTAATCCCAGAATTAGTTTTCGATGCCTATCCCATACAGCGTTTGTGGTGAAAAATAACGCCCAATTTTGATAGTTCTTTTTTTAAAGCGCAGAGGGTACAGACAACGGTTATGATTTATGAGTATCGAAAATATACTCTATATTAGCAGTCAATGAGCTACTGTATCAATCCCAACTGCCCACAACCGCAAAACACTAGACAGCCCTTATTTTGTCAATCATGTGGTTCTGAGTTACTTTTAGAGGGGTGTTATCGAGTCCTTCGTCCCTTGGGGGGTGGTGGTTTCGGTAAAACTTATGAAGTGGATGATTCTGGGACAAAGAAAGTCTTGAAGGTTCTGTTTAATACAGTTCCTAAAGCTATTGAATTGTTTCAACAAGAAGCGGAAGTTTTAAAACACCTGAAACACCCTGGTATTCCTAAAGTTGAGTCAGATGGTTACTTTATTTATTTTCCTAGAGATGCTAAAGAACCCCTGCATTGTTTAGTAATGGAAAAAATTGAGGGGATGAATTTAGAAGAATACATAACTCAACGCAATGATCAAGCTATTAGTGAACGTGCGGCTATACGGTGGTTAAAACAGATAACTGAAATTTTACATCAAGTCCATAAAAAAAATTATTTTCATCGGGATATTAAGCCACCTAATATTATGCTACGACCTAATGGGCAGTTAGTATTAATTGATTTTGGCACAGCGCGGGAAGTTACACAAACTTTGATGCAAAAAGTCGCAGGACAGCAAGTTACAGGGATTATTTCCGCAGGTTATACGCCACCTGAACAAATGAATGGTAAGGCTGTTCCGCAATCAGATTTTTTTGCTTTAGGGCGAACTTTTGTTTATTTATTAACTGGTAAATATCCTCAAGATTTTGCGGAAGATTCTCGCACAGGGACGTTAATTTGGCGAGATGATACTGCTGGTATTTCCCAAAAATTATTAGATTTGATTGATTATTTAATGTCTCCATTTCCTGGAAATAGACCGAAAGATACTCAAGAGATTTTATATAGATTATCTAAATTTGAAACTTCCTCACCGGAATTTAAAACCGCTAATTCTTATAATCAATCTTCTAATTATGGCCCTTATGCTAAAACGGTAGTATCCACATCTAGAAAAGTTAGTCAAGTAGTAAGTTCTCCTAAATACGCATCACCTTGGATACGTTTTTTAGCGTACTTTATTGATTTAATAATATGTTGTATTTTTATGCCATTGTCTATAGCTTTCTTAGGAAGTATCATAATCATAGTAATGATACCAGATCGAAATTGTGGAACAAATGGTATCTGTATAGATTTATGGTATAGTATATCCTTAGTTTTATCTGTAATCTTTACTTGGCTTCATTTTGCATTAGCTGAAAGTTCGGTTAAACAATCAACTTATGGACAAGGTATCTGCAAAATAGTTGTGACTGATATGAATGGCAAGAGAATTTCTTTGTGGCGTGCTACTTGGAGATTTATAGTTAAAATATTGTTGACTTTCTTGACTTTTGGTTTAGTTGATATAATATATATCCTATTTGATGAAAAAAATCGTTCTTTACACGATATCTTAGCTGGTACTTTAGTTATTAAAAAACCATCTGCATAATTACAAAGTATTCAATGGTGCGTTACGCTGTCGCTAACACTACTCAATAAACTACTGAATAATTAACTTCTCGTAAATCTCATAGCCCATTATATAATCATCCAAAACAAAGCCACTACCAAAATCTATTACCTGACTATCAATAATTCTAAAACCAAATCGAGAATAAGCTTTAATGCCTTTTTTATTCCTTTTATTAACATTCAGAATTATTTGTTTCAAGTTCATTGCTTGCGCTTTTTGATAAATATGAAATAACATCTTTTGACCATAGCCAAAACCATGCAAAGATGGCAATAAATAACATTTATGTAATTTTAAATAACTAATACTATCTATTATTTCTGAACTGTAAGATAAATAACCAACTAATTTAGAATTATGCAAAACTTGATCATAAAATATCCCTCTATTATAAATTTCATTTTCAATTATTCCTGTTCCATACATTTTAGTTAGCATATACTCGATTTGTGCATGGCTGAGAATTGAAGAATAGTGGTTATACCAAATTTCTTGACTGACTTTTCTCAGTTCTTCCAAATCAGAATCTAATAACTTAGTAATGGTAATTGATGAATCATTCATGGTGAGAATTGTATTCTAATAAAAATTAAATGTCAGGATTGCCAAAATTAATTTACCATTTAATTGAGATAACATAGGACTCATATTTGATTTCTGTATCTGGTAAACAATACAAACAAGCAGCTATGGCAATGGATGATACATTTGACACCCCAAATCAATCCTTATCTATCCCCAAGGTCAACATTTTGACCATGTTCCGGCTAGGATTGTTTCAAATGGGGTTGAGTATGATGTCTATCTTGACTCTGGGGGTACTTAACCGCGTCATGATTCAGGAAATTGCAATTCCGGCAACTATAGGTAGTTTAGTATTAGCAATACCTTATTTTATCGCCCCCACAAGGATTTTATTTGGGCAAATGTCCGATGCTAAACCCTTATTAGGTTATCATCGCACGGCTTATGTCTGGGGAGGAGCAGGAATATTTGCGATCGCCGCATTTTTAGCGGTACAAGTAATGTGGCAGTTAAATGCCGCTAATATTGCTGATACTTGGACATGGACTACCCAAACCATCGGTTGGACAGCGGTTCTCGGTTTAGTGTTCGCAATTTACGGTTTAGCAATTTGCGCTAGTGGTACAGCATTTGCAGCTTTATTAGTGGATATCTCTGAAGAAGACAACCGTTCTCAAGTTGTGGGGATTGTTTGGTCAATGTTAATGGTAGGAATTATAGTAGGGGCAATTATCAGTTCCAGCCTCTTAAAGCAATTAAGCACAAACGCACCCATCGAACTTTTACAAGCAGCAATTAATCGTCTATTTGTGATTGTTCCTGGAATAGTTTTTTGTTTAGCAATTATTGCAACTGTAGGTGTAGAAAAAAAATATTCCCGTTTTTTTAACTGTGCTAATAAAGGAAATCGGGAAGATGGTATCACCTTAAAAGGTGCCTGGAAAATTTTAACAGCTAGTCCACAAACAGGCTTGTTTTTCACCTTTTTATTAGTGATGACTATTAGCTTGTTTATGCAAGATCCCATTTTAGAACCTTATGCTGGGCAAGTCTTTAATATGCCTTTAGCAGAAAGTACAAAACTCAACGTTTTTTATGGTACAGGGATATTAATTTCCTATGGTATCACGGGTTTTTTCATTGTTCCCCGTTTAGGTAAAGCTCGAACTATCAAATTAGGTTGTATTTTAGTAGCATTTGCCGCTTTATTAATAGGTTTTTCGGGATTTTCTGCAAATCCATCTCTACTAAAATCAACTTTAGTTTTATTTGGTTTAGCTACTGGTTTTGTGACCACCGCAGCAGTAACTTTAATGTTAGACTTAACAATTGCCGAAGCCGCAGGTACATTTATTGGTGCTTGGGGACTTGCCCAATCTTTATCTAGAGGCATTGCTACGGTAATTGGTGGTACAGTTTTAGATTTGGGACGTAAGTTTTTACCAGATAATTTAGTATTAGCTTATGGTTTGGTATTTGTCTTAGAAGCTTTAGGAATGTTACTATCAATTTGGTTTTTGAATCGTGTGAATGTCAAAGAATTTCAAACTAATACCAGACAAGTTCTAGCCTCTGTTCTCGAAAGTGACTTAGATAATTAACAACTAACAACTGTACGGGCGAAGCATTTGGAGAACTATTTTTGGCAATGACCGATAATTTATCTTCCAAATGCTTCGCCCCTACTAACAACTGACAACTGACAACTAACCAGGGATACATTCTATGAGTTACTACATTGCGCCTAGTTTTCTTGATAAACTTGCAGTTCATATCACCAAAAATTTCTTAAATATTCCTGGGATTCGCGTTCCTTTAATTTTAGGAATTCATGGACGCAAAGGTGAGGGAAAAACTTTTCAATGCGAGTTAGTTTTTGAGAAAATGGGTATCGAAGTCACCTTGATATCTGGAGGAGAATTAGAAAGTCCAGACGCGGGAGATCCTGCGCGGTTAATTCGGTTACGTTATCGGGAAACAGCAGAATTAATCAAGGTACGGGGGAAAATGTGCGTACTGATGATTAATGATTTAGATGCAGGTGCAGGACGCTTTGACGAAGGGACTCAATATACAGTAAATACCCAGTTGGTAAATGCCACATTGATGAATATTGCTGATAATCCCACAGATGTGCAATTACCGGGAAGTTATGACTCCAATCCTTTATGTCGTGTCCCGATTATTGTCACCGGAAATGATTTTTCTACTCTCTATGCACCATTAATTCGTGATGGGAGAATGGACAAATTTTACTGGGAACCAAACCGCGATGATAAGGTAGGAATTGTGGGAGGAATTTTTGCAGAAGATGGTCTTTCACAAAGAGAAATTGCACAATTTGTTGATACTTTTCCTCATCAATCTATTGACTTTTTTAGTGCGTTGCGTTCCCGGATTTATGATGAACAAATCCGTAATTTCATCCATCAAGTTGGTTTTGAAAATGTCTCTTTGCGAGTTGTGAATAGTTTGGAAGGACCCCCAGCATTTAAAAAGCCAGATTTTACTTTATCGCATTTAATTGAGTCGGGTAAATTTATGGTTGGTGAACAAAAACGGGTGGAAACTTCTCATTTAGTGGATGAATATAATCGTTTAAATCGAGGTAAAGGTTATCAAGCAACTTCACCTATTGCGGAAGTTCCTGTGAGTAAACCTGCGATTAATCAACCTACTCATTTAAGTTTAGAAACTCAAGCACAAGTTCGCCAAATTTTAGCCCAAGGTTGTAAAATTGGCATTGAACACGTTGACGAACGGCGTTTTCGCACAGGTTCTTGGCAAAGTTGCGGTTCTTTTCAAATTGATGCCCATTCCGATGCTATTTCTACCTTAGAAGCTTGTTTATCTGAATATAGCGGTGAATATGTGCGTTTGGTAGGAATTGACCCACAAGCAAAACGACGAGTAGTAGAGACAATTATTCAGCGTCCTCATAGCAAGTAATTGGTATGAAGTTTTAAAGATTAGGTAATTTAAAGGTTGAACTCACCCGTTGACAATTACTTTGGGTGGTTATAAGTGGTTTACCTTATGGTCGAGTGCAGGGCTATTTTCAGCCCTTTCTTTAAATATTTTTGGTGCTGCTGAATTGGGGTATGATTATGATATTTATTTCGTGCAAAGGCGCAAAGTTTCAAATTTTGAATTTGTCAATTTCATACCTAAGTTCAGCAACGCCGTATTTTTATTGTAGTCTATGCGGAATTCCTTTATATTTGATTTATGCGGTATGTATGTGCAATCACACTACAATATCTGTGATCGCACTACAAGCTGTGGATGAAACCCAACAATAATGACCGCTATTTCGTCCAAATAGTCGTATTTGTCCACTTAATGCAACTCGGACTCACGAGCGTTGCACCAAAGGTTCCATCGTCGGGAAAGTTAACTTTTGCCGCAGAGGGGGGAGTCACCGTACCCTTTGCAACTGGGCGAACGTAAGCGGACATATCGACCGAAAGCTGATCCCCTGTTTGAGTGACAATCGGACCAGGTCTTCCCAAGAATTTCCAAGTACCTGAAAAATCCCGGGCTTCCCAAAGGGTACCATTATCCCAGCTAATCTGCCCCCGACGATTTAATGTCCCAATAAAGGTTGCATCGTCCGGAAAAGTGACTTTGATCTGAGTTTCATTTAGAAATTTGCCAGTTGCAGTGGGGCGACCATAAACGGACATATCGACCGAAAGCTGCTTGCCCTTTTGAGTGATAATCGGACCAGGCTTGCCTCCGAAATACCATTGACCATTTACGGGGGAGCAAATTGTTGCTTCGGCTGGGGTCGGCTTTGCATTTGCTGTCGGGGTAAGTGAAAGGATAAGTACAGCAATGCCACCCACAGCAGCGGCCCATTTTTGCAAATTCATGTTCGAGTTTCGATAAGCTGAGGTTGCAGACATTGGTTAATCTCCTTGAAGGAAGTTGGTAATCAAAATACTAGTTACGTCCACTCTAACGGCTAAGTTAGACATTTGCTACGGGATGAGTAGACGACTTACGCCCAAATAAGTTTCATAGTCTGACCTTTTCTGAAATTTTCCGTGTTAGTTGGGAGTTGATCAACTAGAAGCAATTCTGATCTGTTTTGTGCTTGTACCAAGTTGATATTTCCGGCTAATATAGAGGTTATGACAGTCGTATTCATCAACCACTTATGAAATGTGTTCATGATTATTTCCTATCAGTAATATATGAGTAAGATTTTCTCGATCTTAATTATTCTTTTGGCTGTAAACCTAATTCACAAAGTGTTTTTGCTTCATCAACAGAGTAATTTTGCTTCAACTCTATATAAGCAGTCTCACCTATATCTGACAACTTTTACCATAGCTACTTTTGACCATTTTTCCCAAATACTATTGGGAACTCTCAAAGTATATCGTCTTCTGTTGCCTCCTTGACCTTCTTTATCAAGGTTTTTCGCTTCTAAAATCACACCAGAACTATCTATAAATTCAGCCCTAAAGCCATCCCATAATTCAAGTTTTAAGTAAGCTTCTTTCAGTGCAGGGCTTCTTTCTACTTCTGGAGGAAATGAAAATTCAACAATCCACTCTACTTGTTGATTCTGTTGATTAAATACAGGTCCTTCGATCATCTTATACGAAGTTGAATATTCAGTTCCTACAGAACCAGAATTTAAAACACTATCGTCCCATTTTGGATTTGATAAACTTGGAGTTGGTTCAGCAGTAATAGTAGGAGTTGATGTAGGTATTGCTTTAGATGATGATTTTGGGTTGTTCACATCTAATAGAGAGGGTTCTGGCGTTCGTAATTTAGGAAATTGAGATGGCGATAGTTCAGAAACACTTGGAGAATAAGTCGGTTGCTGAAGATTTAATTGTGCTTCTAAACTGCTAATTTTTCTTTGTAGATCCTCAACTCTTTGATCGTCGGTTTGGGGACGAGAGGCGTAAGCAGCAATAAACGCGCAAGCCAGCATAACAGCAGCCCAAATTGGCCATGGGATTTTTGATTCATTTGACATTTTGCTTGAGAAAGATAGAAGTTTTAAAGATTAGGTAATTTAAAGGTTGAACTCACCCGCCTCCAATAAATTTACATGATTACGAGTTATCTAACACACGGTCGGGTGCAATGATTTGTTAGACCTCAAATTCGATTACAGTAGCAATGGAAGCTATAATTTCCAGCATTGTAATTTCAGAAATGCTTCCTAATTTACGAATAAACCTTTGTAAATCCACCCCCCTTAGTTGAAGAGTATCAATTGCAGAATCTTTATTCAATCTATTGATACTGTTAGGTTCAATCTTAACGTGCCAGAAATTTGATGAAAAATATGTTTTCCAGTCTGTAATAGGAGCAATAAGCTTGATAGGAAGCTTTCCTACTGAATCTGAACTGATGACGACGGCAGGACGCACTTTTTTGATTTCTGCACCAACAGTAGGATCGAAGTTGACTAACCAAATTTCTCCACGTTTTGGCAGATCAGGGTTAATACTCAATGATGTCACCTGCCATTAACTCCTGCCATTCAGAATCTTGTTGATAGTGAGAGAGCATTATATCGGCTTGACTTTTGAGAATATTCCTACGTTCAGTCATTGGTAACTTCAGAAAAGCAAGACGCTGTTTTAAGGATGGAGAGATATCTTCGGTGGTAGAAGAATGAGAAATAACTTCTTGAACCAAAATAACGACTTCAACAGTTTGTCCTACAGTCAGATCTGGAGCTTGAATTTCAATTTTATTTCCTGGCAGGACTTTTGCCGTCGTGTACAAAGTTGATTTGACCATTTTTAGCCCTTTCTTTAAGTATTTTTATTGTAGTTTATAATATCGGCGATCGCACTAAAAATGATTAAGGAGTTGTTTTTCAGCTTGTAATGGGTCTTTTATGTTTAATTGACTTCTGGCTTTTACTATGAGTTCTTGGGTTTTAGATGCACCGTAAATCGCATTGAAAAAAGCTAGGAAACTAAACCACCCGTCAGCAAAAATTTGTGGCAGTATAGTCATTATTATAGAAATCATTAAGGTTTTGATTCAGCAACTCCGATTTTACATTATCTATCTCTATCTTAATATCACCAAAAGTGTAATTACCTTCTCGACGAAGATTAATCTTTCCTTGTTGTCTAAGTTTGTGGATTGCATTAACGGCAAATTGAACCGTATTATTAATACTAGGTTGAGATTGAGCAATTAAGATATTTTTATCTTTTATAGAATCTATCGCTTTAAATTCTGGACTATTTTGTGCTAGAGTGCTGTGAATATTGCACCCAAATATAGAAACTATGACGGTGCTGGTCATTAGTAATTTATGCAGCTTTTTCATGGTAATCTCCTTAATTTTAGTGTTTCCCAGTCTATTGATACAAAGGCAAAACGACGAGTAGTAGAGACAATTATTCAGCGTCCCACTTGTCATGTGAAGAGGTTTCGTGTAACCTCTCTACGGATCTTCAATTATTAACTAAACAGGAGTTAAAAATAGTTTAGCTTCTGCCTGTCTTCTTCGTCTTAATCCAGCTTCTACATTGCTACCAGGATTTCTGTATTTTAGAAAAGTTTCTTCAATTTCATCCCACTTTTTATCTCTCAAAACTCTGGTTATACTTGAGAAATTGGAATTACCATAAAAACTAGCACCCAAGTTATAACCAAAGCTTAATAAAGCACCTTGTTGATTGGCGTTTAACTCATTCCAAACCGGAATTTTTTGCAGAGGTGGTAGATAGCTATTCTCTAGCTGAAGCATCAACAAATCATCTGCTTCTTGTTGAGTGATGCTTTCACCTAATTCCCAGTTACTACCATCTCTTTTTTTAGTAGTACCCCAACCAATAGTGATAGGTAAATTACCACTGAGAGGATCTCGATAAGCATTTAAATAACAACCTTCAAATTCTTTGATGAGAGGAACACCTGGAAGTGGTAGTTTTCCAGTTATCCCACCAAAACCTTTTGTAGGGGTGTTTAAAGTTGGAGATGATATAGATGACGCTGCGCTTGTTGTTGCTTGTCCAAGAGCATTATTTAAAGCATTTTGAGTATTTTTTCCGACTACACCATCTGCTTCAAGCCCTTTTTGACTTTGAAATTGTTTAACGGCTTTGACAGTATTATTGCCAAAATCACCATCTATTATTCCTGGATCTAGATTGAGTGCTTTTAAGATTTCTTGTAGTTGTTGAACTTTTTGTCCTTTCGCACCTTGTTTGAGAGTTTCGTTGCTATCGAGATTTAATTTGCTAGGCATGATGATATCCTGGTGACATTGATTTAATCAGTTTGGCAACAAGGAAAAAAGCCAATGCGAAATTTCCTGTTTACCTCTGGCAACAAGTAAATAATCCTCATACAATTAAATGTTCCTGCTCGATTTCCACAGTGCATTTCTTGTATATGAGTTTTTTATTTACTAGTTGTCTGTTTTTAGACTCATTTTATTCTTAACTCTTACTAACTAAGTATACAGTATAGATGTGTAAACAGATAGCGGTTTGTTCTGAAATATTACATAAATCACAAAAATATATGAATTAGCGGGAATACGATAACAAATCATGATATTTTAGACTAAATGAAACATTGCTAATCTAAAAATCCCGATCTGAAATATGCCTTGGTTTGTTAAAATTGAAACTGGTAAGCTTGATAAACCCACCTTTGACCAATATGTACCCGCTCACAGAGCCTACGTTCAAGAGTTGATTACTAAAGGACACAAAGCTAAAACAGGTTATTGGGCGCAAAAGGGTGGTGGAATGATGTTATTTGAGGCGGCATCAATGGATGAAGCACAAGCAATAGTATTGGCTGATCCCTTGGTACAGAACGATTGTGTCAGCTACCAATTATTTGAATGGCGAATTGTTGTGGAATAGTACACAAATTTTGAATTTTAGTGTTATGATGATGAAAGACCTGGATCTATGCAACTTCAACGCCCAAATCTTGTCAGGACCGGAAGGTAGCAGCAATAAGGGATGCTTGTGGTAGGCGTAGTCTCCGGGTCGCCTTATTTGTAGGAGCTTTCAGCAGCAATGCCTGGTTTTGGAGATATTGTACAAAAAGCTTTTTATCTCGGCGTTGGGTTAGCTTCTTACGCTGGCGAAAAAGCTGGCGGAAAATTAGCCGAACTGCGATCGCAAGTCCAAAAATTAGCAGATGAAATGGTGGCTAAAGGCGAGATGAACACAGAAGAGGCTCGTCGCTTCGTTGAAGATATGATGAAGCAAGCTCAACAGCAACCAACCTCTGGACAAACGCCTGAAAAAACACCCCCTTCCGAACCTCGTCGGATAAATATCATAGATGATGACGAAGAGCCTAGTATGAAAGAGGCGAAAAAAGAAAATAAAGAAAATGGCGATAACGTAGATCATCTCCGCGATCAAGTGCTAGAACTACAGGAAGAGTTAAAACGGCTGCAACGCAAACCGTAAAGATAAAATTTTCACCTTGGGTATCAGTAACTTTTAATTCTAGAAAAATGACGCTATACCCAAGATGGTTTTACTTGCAATTACTAACCGTAGACTCTATAACTTTCAGTCAGACGGCGTTTAGCATCATGTTTTTAGCCTTTGAGAGTATAAGTTATGGAAGAGTGGCAAAAAGACTTAATAGACATGATCGAAACCGTGGCTGATGAAGTAGAGCAGTTCTTCCTCGGAGTGAATGACATGATAGACGCTTTTTTTGAAGTTACGGAACAGATTACTGAAGAAGTACAAAGCGCATTTGAGGATGATATTGATACTTTAGCTACGTTGCACGAACAGTTTTTACAAGATTTAGCCGAACCAATTTTGGAGATTTACTGGGAACTGGAAGATATCACCGAAGATATAGATCCTGGTTTTCCATATCAAGTAGAAGCGACACTAGAAAAAAATGCTGCTTGTATTGGTTGTAGTAACTATCATGGCCAGGTTTATAGCGGTAATTTGTTAGTCTGTGCTATGCACCCTCATGGTTGGGATGATAAAAATTGTCCTGACTGGGAAAAAGAAAGTAAGTAACTCATTAAGCTGGAGAGAAATGTTAAAAACTGTTAAGTTAATAATTGTGAATATCTGCATTTCTTTTTACTAATATAATGAGTAACTTTGCACCTGAAACTGTATCTCCAGCAAGTCAAGAAATGAAATATGGTGAACGCGAAATTGCGGAAGGGAAATTAATTACATTTCCGAACCCCCGCATTGGGCGACGCTATGACGTTAATATTACTTTACCGGAATTTACTTGTAAATGTCCTTTTTCCGGTTATCCTGACTTTGCGACCATTTATATTACCTATGTTCCAGATGAAAGGGTAGTAGAGTTGAAGGCACTCAAGCTTTATATTAACAGCTACCGCGATCGCTATATCTCCCATGAAGAAACAGCCAATCAAATTTTAGATGATTTTGTCGCTGCTTGTGATCCTTTAGAAGTCACCGTGAAAACAGATTTTACCCCTCGTGGGAATGTGCATACAGTAGTTGAAGTTAGACATCAGAAAGGTGTTTATAGCAGGAGTCAGGAGTCAGGAGTCAGGAGTCAGGAGTAAAGAATAGGACATCAAATCTTCAGACATCTATTGACATTTTCTGACAATAGGTTCATAATATTAAATATATACGAGAGTTTTGTAGTTAATTTAAAGTCAATAAATATTTTGAGTAACTGTAATGGTTCCGAATAGACTTGAATGGCTACAAAGAAAATAAACCTTTCCTTAGAAAACTTGGTAGTTCTAGAGAAAATTTGGGTATTGAACTCGTTGATAGACAATCAAGAGCCATTAGAATTATGTTCTAAGGCAATGTGGGATACCACCTTCACTAACTCAGTTGGTGATGTTATACCAGATATTCACGATATCTCAGATGTCGGGGAATGTCTCGGTTAAAAGTATCAGTAAGAAAGGCAGTTAGAAAGAAGTTCTCTGGGTGGGGAAACCCCACCCCTACTAACTCACTAAAGCAGTGCGAGAAAAACCATTTTGTCGCGCTAATTTTTCTGCAATTAGCTTTTGATAAACTGCTTCATAACCATCAGTCATTTGCTGAACACTAAAATGTTCTTCCACATATTGACGACAAGCGTAACGATTTAAACTCCTGACTTGATCAATAGCATTAATACATTCTTCGACATTATCACAGAGAAAACCTGTTTCCCCGTTAACAATCACTTCTGCCGTTGAACCCATTCGCATGGCAATTACAGGCGTACCTGATGCCATTGATTCTACCATAACTAAACCAAAAGGTTCTCGCCAAGTAATTGGGAATAAAGTTGCATAAGCACCACCCATAAGGGCATTTTTTTGGAGATGATTGGCTTCACCTAAATATTCAATTTGCTGACCATCAATATGCGGTTTAACTTTTTGTTCAAAATATTCCCAATCTACCAAATCTACCTTACCTGCAAGTTTTAACTTCCGACCAGTTTTTTTAGCAATTTCAATTGCTAAATGTGGTCCTTTTTCTGGAGACATTCTGCCTAAAAAAGCTAAATAAGATGGTTCTGTTGGTTGAGGATAAAATTCATAACTACTAACATCAATGCCATTATAAACAGTGTCTACATAATTTAATCCTAATCTGGGTTCTTTCTGAGAATTAGAGATACTAATATAAGGCTGTTTTCGACAATGTTTAAATATTTTTTCATTGTCTGGTGTGAAAATGCCATGTAAGGTATGCACTGTAGGAGTTGTTACCAGGTTTGCAGATGTTAATGTTGCGACTCCCATATGGGAATGAATAATATCGAAATCTGCGGCTTTTTCATAGACTGATGCTATTTGTAGAAATTCATAAATACTTGAATCTCTGATAGTAGAATCTAGCCTTAAAGCGCGGGGATGAACTGATATTAATTTGGCTAAAGTTAAAGAATCTCCTGATGCAAATAATGTCACTTCATGTCCTCGACGGACTAATTCATCAGTTAATAACCCCACTACCAATTCTATTCCACCATAAGCTGGTGGTGGTACTCTCTCCCACAGTGGAGCAATTTGAGCAATTTTCATTATCAATCTCCTAAAATATCCGATTTCTATTTCCAGTTATTTGAAAATAAATTGAATAGCTAACAGGAAATAGCTAAAAGTAAAAAAAAACCGCCCTTATTCATGATTGTACTACCAAATCTTATGCTTTATATTTGATATATTTTGTCTATCTGAGGTAATGTCAATGTCTGATCCTTAAGAAATAAATTAGACAAAATATAATTGTTATATTTGGGATTTTGAACTTGACTTGAAAGACAAAAATAAGTATAATATATAACGATAAATAAATAGTTGCATATATTAGGTAAAATGAATATATACAAACAAATAAATAAACCGCGTGTTTCCTGGCAGGCAGTTTTTGCACTAGTTATATTTGTGTTTATGTACCTACCTATTTTGGTACTGGCTTTTTATAGTTTTAATCAGTCACCTTACAGCGCTAAATGGCAAGGATTCACCCTGGAATGGTATGGAAAACTATTTAATGACGAACGGATTTTATCCGGGTTATATAATAGTTTGTTGGTGGCTTTTTGTGCAGTAGGAGTTTCCGCTGTCTTGGGAACATTAATGGCTGTGGGGTTGGCACGTTATGATTTTCCTGGTAAGAAATTATATCAGGGAATTGCCTATTTACCCTTATTAATTCCTGATATTGCGATCGCTGTTTCGACACTAGTATGTTTAGCGGCCTTTGCTATTCCTTTGAGTATATGGACTATTATTGCTGCTCACATTGTTTTTTGTCTATCATACGTTGGGTTGGTAGTTTCTTCGCGCATGAATAATATCAATCCTCATTTAGAAGAAGCAGCATTAGATTTAGGTGCAACACCTATACAAGCCTTTATTTTAGTTTTATTACCTCAATTAATACCGGGGATTATTTCTGGGTGTTTATTGGCTTTTGTATTGAGTTGGGATGATTTTTTAATTGCTAGTTTTACTGCTGGAAGTGGTGCGACGACTTTACCAATAGAAATTTTTAGCCGCATTAGAACGGGAGTCAAACCGGATATTAATGCTTTAAGTGTGATGTTAATTTCTATGACTGCTATTGTGGCTTTGATAGGGGAATTGATTAGAACTGCGGGGGAAAGGAGAGAATAGGTTGAAATTAATTCAAAGTAGAAAAATGTTTTAAAAATTGCATAAAAGCAGGAATATGATATTTAGCATAATTACTCTGCTCTGAGTAAAATTTAGCTATTTGCCTTAATAATTCATCCCTAAATACCTCCTCTGTATTAGTCCAATCACTTGGTGGTTTAATGTCTTCCCAATAATCCTCTTGAGTTTTGTTATCCTTAACTTTTTTAAGCATTAATAAGGCATAAATTAACTCATTTTTGTGTGTTTCATCTGGAGAATTTTCAAACTGTTCTTTCCAGGAATCACGTAACTTTTCTAAATCTGTACAATCTAATCCTGAGCAATGACTAATGCGATTAGAGACGGTTGATAAGTTATTGTTTAAATCATTGCTATTAATAATAGCATCTGCCATAGTAATATAAATATCTTCAAGAATAAGTTTTTGACTATTATACATAGGAACATTGATGTGATTATCAAAAACTTCTTGCAGTTCAGGTATGATAAAATATGCTTCTTTGTGAATTAATCCTGTTACCCAAATGCGATGATTTCTGGTATTTTCTTCATTAACTTGACCTTGCTGATAAAGATTTGAGAAAATTTCTTCTGTATTAGAGAAACCGTAATTATCAATATTTTGGGACTGTAAATCTAAATCAACTATAGCAAACAGCTTATCAGGATTTAAGTATGACTCTCTACTACCTTCTTCATGTAATTCTAAAAGCTTAAAATAAGTATCTATAACACCTGTTCTACCTTGACAATTAAAAAATTCTGGTTTGTATGTTTTCCATGTCTTTGGAATGCATTTTATATAAAAATCTGCATCTGGCATTTGCTTCATTTTTCCGTAATTTACTGTTGTTTCGTCACTTAAATTTAAAATACTACCTTGACCCTCGCACAAAACAACAATTCTCTGTCTAATGTTTGGATTTCCCAGAATTTCGTTACAATGTTGCATTAGTTTTTTTTGATAAGTATTCATAGTGGAATATTATTATCTGATTTGATAAGTTTTGGTTCTAGTTCCCTGACATGAGCCGGTGTAAGCGCTCGACATAATTGATAAGAATGAGTTGCTAGAATATATTGATTACTAGAAGACCATTCCTCTAAATCTCTAATTATTTCATATTGCCAATCTGGATGAAATCCTATTTCAATTTCATCCATGAGAACAATAGCATCTTCGATTTTATTATATTTTAGCCATAGGTAAATGCTCAATCTTTTTAATTCACCATGACTTAAATCTTCAGGATAAAGTTCAATATTTCCATCATTTGTATCTAACTTGAAGGTGATTTTGGAGAAATCTGTAGAAATATTCACTTTTTTATTGGCTAACAATAAATTCAAATCATCTAATAATTCTTCATATCTCTTGCCATACTTACCTTCAGTTTCAACAGCAGTTCTAGAATCTTCTTCAAGAGCATTTGTGAATACTTTAATCAATAAGTCTACTGGAGCAAAATCATAAGTAAAAAATCCTGGTAGTTTTAATTTAGATAATTTTAAATCTGAATCATAATCTCTATTACTATTTTGTTGAAATAATAGTCTTCTTGACGTTTGAGAAGTAAATAGGAAAACTTGACTAATAGGAGCAGCTAAAAATATTTTATTTGATATTTTGTCTAACCAATCTTCTGCTTTATTTATATCTAAATTATCACCAATTTGGCATAATACAAATTCATTTTTTTCGGTATCAATTCCTGAAGAATAATTACATATATATACAATATTTTTTTCATGCAAATATGTGGATATTTTTTGCAATACAATATCTATTTTTTCTTTTTCCTGCGAAAGTTCATCAAGATTTAGTTGATATGAATCAAGCATTTCTTCAACTTCTTCTTTAAAATCTGCAACTGGCAATCTTCTTATTCTAGGGGATATTATATTATTATAGAATAATTCACGCACTACTGGTTGGAATAGTCTGTGCTTAATATCATCATTTTCTAGCTTTTCATGAATTTCTAATTTATTAGTTGCTTTTTCTAGTTGTTCAATATCTTGTTCTGTTTTATAAATATTCTTAGTGATATTTTCTAGTTTTTCAAAATTAGATAATTTCCAGTCTTCATTGTTTTTGTATTCATGATCTTGTTTTAAGATATTTTCAATATAAGTATTATGACAAACTAGAAATTTAATTTCAACTTCTTTTTCACCATCCCAAATATTGATAATAGCTAATACTCTATCACTAGAATCATCATTAAGTGTAAAGCCATGTAGTAGATTCTTTATAAAAACTTTTCTTTCTGGATTTGTGCAGCAATGTAATAAAACAAAGACTAATTGTAAAAGTGTACTTTTACCACCTCCATTGAGACTTCCTAAAGGAAAGATATTAGGGACAAACCTTCTATCAAACTTAATATCAACATCTTTCAAAACACGGAAATCGGGTACTTGAACTTGTAGTAACTTCATGTGAATTTTCTTCCTTGAGAAACATTACATATTTGAATTATACCGTTAACACTGAATCACGGCTAACTTAATCATAATTTATTTAGGGTGGGAATTACCCACCACAATATTCTACACCTTAAACTTAGCGGTAATCCGCTTCATGGCTTCTTCGACATTTTCCCGACTATTAAACGCAGAAATGCGGAAATAACCTTCACCCGCAGCACCAAAACCAGAACCGGGAGTTCCCACAACATTCACAGTTTCTAATAACTTATCGAAAAATTCCCAACTAGATAAACCATGAGGAGTTTGCACCCATACATAAGGTGCATTTACGCCACCATAAACATTTAAACCAGCATTTGTAAGTTCTTCGCGGATGATTTTGGCATTGTCTAAATAGAAGTTTACCAAGGCTTTGATTTGTGATTGTCCTGCTTCTGAATAAACCGCTTCTGCACCACGTTGAATAATATAAGAAACGCCGTTGAATTTGGTAGATTGACGACGATTCCAGAGTTTCCAAAGTTCGACATTAGAACCATCAGCAGCTTTAGCGGTGAGGGTTTTGGGAACAACAGTTAAAGCGCAACGAGTTCCGGTAAAACCAGCATTTTTAGAGAAAGAACGGAATTCAATGGCACAATCTCTCGCACCTTCTATTTCAAAAATAGAATGAGGTAAGGTAGGATCTGTAATAAATGCTTCATAAGCAGCATCAAAAAAGATAATTGAACCGTTAGCTTTGGCATAATTTACCCATGCTTGCAAATGTTCTTTCGTTGCAGTTGCACCTGTGGGATTATTAGGAAAGCAAAGATAAATTAAATCAACTTTTTGGCTAGGAATTTCCGCCGTAAAATTGTTTTCAGCAGTAACAGGTAAATAAACTAAACCGCCATATTCACCTTTTTCATTCACATCTCCCGTATTACCCGCCATGACGTTGGTATCTACGTAAACGGGGTATACTGGGTCTGTAACGGCGATAATGTTATTTTTGCCAAAAATATCGAGAATGTTGCCGGAGTCGCACTTAGAACCGTCGGAAATGAAGATTTCATCGGCTTCTATGGCTGCTCCCCGTGCCTGGAAGTCGTGGGTGGCGATTTTCTCCCTTAACCAATTATAACCTTGTTCTGGGCCATATCCTTTAAAAGATGAGCGATCGCCCATATCTTCTACAGCTTTAATCATGGCTGTGCGACAAGCTTCTGGTAAGGGTTCGGTGACATCACCAATCCCCAAGCGAATGATTTTAGCATCGGGGTTAGCTTGTGCAAAAGCATTTACCCGTCGCGCAATTTCTGGAAACAGATAACCAGCTTTGAGTTTCAGGTAGTTGTCGTTAATTGTAGCCATAGTAAATTTTGAGAAAAAAGATAATCATACACTATTTTACTTTGAGTAATGTCTGATAGAGCAATTTTCCCGGAAGTTAAGTTATAATTATTTGAGAAAATTCCCATATTTGAGAAACTATGAGTCTCATTAATGAAGCTACTAAACAACGAATTATCCAAGAAGTTTTAGAGGCTAGAAAAAATCGTCCTCAGTTTCTAGTCGCTATGCAGGAACGCCAAAAACAAGGTTTAAAAATTGCGCGACAATGTGCCAAAATCTTGAAAGAAAGATTTGGCGCAGAAAAAGTTGTCTTATTCGGTTCTTTATTGGATCATCAACAAATGAGTTGGCGTTCTGATATTGATTTAGCTGTTTGGGGTTTACCAGAAAAAGATTATTTTAAAGCAGTGGGTGTTCTTTTGGATATTGCTGAAGATTTTTCTCTTGATTTGATGGAAGCACAACACGCTAAACCTTATATTTTACCTGCAATTTCTCAAGGAATAGAGCTATGATTGCATTGAGGAGAAAAATTGCTGAAGAACTTATCAAACTTGAAGAATTGGTGAATGACTTACAGCACTTTCCGGTGTTATGAGGTACATATCTAGCGGGCAAGATGCCCGCACTACAAGAGTTTTATGATTCAACTTTGTACCTTATAAGAGCGGAAACCGCTGTAGCTAATAAACTTATAGGTTGTCATCAGATATTTATGGAATACATGAAAAAATTTGATGCTTTTTTAGTCAATAATTAAATAATACCAATTCCCAATTGCTAATCCCCAATCATCTAATTTACAACTTGGCTACCATGACTGCGAGGATCATCTTGATTTCCATCTGTGGCGACTTGTGCGGAAAATTGGGAGGTTTTACCATTACCTTGAATGTGGGGAAGGGTAGAACCAGTAATTAAAGCTTCCAAATTACTAGCCATAATGGTGCGGGGAATATCACCAATGGTTTCCGCGATGGTTTCCCCTTGCTTACCCAAAAATACAAAGTGGGGAATGCCATCTACTCGATATTTGAGCATTTCTGGCAACCATTTGGTATTATCAACATTCAACATCACAAAATTCAGGTTGTTATTGTACTTTTCTCGGAGTTTGGCCATGTCGGGAGTCATTTTCTGACAAACTGTACACCAATCGGCATAAAACTCGACTAGAGAAGGTTTTCCGTTGCTGAGGGCTACTTCTAAGGGAATAGCAGTTTTACCCAATTCCGCCAGGGAAACTGAGGTAGAATCAGTTTTAAGTCCCAGGAAGAGGGCAACTCCCAAAGCGATCGCTACAATGGCAATTAAGAAGTTTTTGATGCGGCTACTAGAATTTACAGGGGCTTGGGTACTCATAATCAATTTATTAAGACTTATTAACTTAGTTCATCATCTAGTTTACTGTTTTCTAACATAATGAAAAAAAGAGTTACCCTGACTTTTCCCAAACGGGCGATTCAAATGCCTGTTACCTACCGACTAGCAAAGGATTTTAATGTCGCTGCGAATATTATTCGCGCCCAAGTTGCGCCTAACCAAATTGGTAAACTGGTAGTAGAATTATTGGGAGACATTGATCAGTTAGATGCAGCAATTGAATGGATGCGATCGCAACATATTCATGTTTCCCTGGGTTTAGGTGAAATTATCATTGATGAGGATGTATGCGTTCACTGTGGTTTATGTACGGGGGTTTGTCCAACTGAAGCCTTGGCTATTAATCCAGAGACATATAAACTCACCTTTGTGCGATCGCGCTGTATTGTTTGCGAACAATGTATTCCTACTTGTCCGGTACAAGCTATTTCCACTAATCTTTAGATATTATGAGCAATTCTATTTGATTTGTGTATCCCTTACGGGAAATGGAGGTAACGAACCACGGAGACGCAGAGAGCGCAGAGGAAGAGAGGGAAGAGAAATACCTGTATCTTATTTGGGATTGCTATATTGCTAATTTTTTTTATTTATGAAAATTCCTTCAGAAACATCTATCAAAACTCTTGGTGAAACTGCACATCAAGCCATTGAAAACCATTTTACAAAAACGATAAAATGGGAAAAAGCAGTTAAAAAAGACGAAGATCCAGAACCACTCCACCAAATGCGTGTGGGAATGCGACGGTTAAGAACTGCTGTTAGTAGATTCGAGAGATATTTATTTTTACCAAAATTAGTTAGTGATAAAAATATTGGTAAACTTGCTAGAATTTTAGGTGGTCTCAGAGATTTAGATGTGCTTGCAGAAATTCTGGAAAAGAATTACAAACCGCATTTACTTGAAAAAGAACAAAAATCTCTAGAAACCGCTTTTAAAGAATTGCATAAACAACGAGAAATTGCCGTTTCTCATGTGCAGAATATATTTAAGGATGAAGTTTATAAATCTTTTAAAAATGAATGTGAACATTGGTTAAAAAATCCCAGTTATCAAAGTTTTTCATCAGTACCAATTTATCATGTATTACCAGATTTACTCTCACCAGAAGTTAGTGAATTTTGCTTACATCCAGGATGGTTAATTGGGACTAAAATTGTTAAATCAGAAATAGTAGTGCAAACAAAATGGACACCCAAGCAATTAGAAGAACATCTGAAAATAGAAGGTAAAACTTTGCATAGTTTACGGAAACAAGCCAAAGGTCTCCGCTACCAAATGGAGTTATTTACTGAATTATATGGTGAGTCTTTTACCGCACATCTTCATGATATTAAAAGCATCCAAGAAATCTTGGGAATGATCCAAGATAATATGGTTTTACATGAATGGTTAGAGAATATCTTCAAATCAGAACTGGATACTCAATTACGTGGGTTAACGACCCTATTAGCCGCAAATCGTTATCAATTATGGCAAGAATGGCAACCACTTCAACAACGTTATTTGCAAGCAGATACTAGATATAATTTACATTTAGTAGTATTACAACCGACGTTGGTAAATCTTAAACAAGAAGAAAGAGATTAATTCATGGTATGTTTAAATATATAATAATCGGCATTCCGCACTTCAAAATGTCACATATTTATGCTTCAAAAATGTCACCAAATTAGGATAGTTTTATTAAGTATTAATCCTGATTTTTCCTGGTGGTAATGCGATCGCGAAGCGCGACCTAGGAATCGCTATCTGACCATTATTAGCCCGATATTGGTAATCTTGATGTATTACAAAATGAAGTGCGAAATGTGGGTTTTAAAGCCAAGCTTGAGATAATATCCTGAATGCAGAGGATTTAGATTTGCTTCAACTTTATAATAAAATCTCTAATGGCTATAAGGATAGGTATGAAGCTCTTATTGATGATGAATCCGACAGAATAACGGAATTTATCCTGTGGGCGTTCCATCATTCTGAAACCGTAGCTAAATTTTGAACTAGCTTCAAAAATCAAACTGTCATGAAAGAGTCCCTGGCGCACTTGCATAGCCAATAATTTACTTGTTGGATTTGCCTCAATGCTTTGATGAATGGGTTCTGGTAGATCAATACCTAAAAGTTGTTGTGCAAGCAATAGACCCATCAAAAGCATTCGTTCACAACCGAGGGTTTTTGCTTGCTCGATTAGGAGTTTCCACTCCATCTGCTGATAGACTAGAACAAACTCAGCAACATCACAGATCCATCCCAGTCTTTCCCAGCCATGTTTGGAACCATGTACACAGAGAATTAACAACAAATCTTCGGGATGCAAGTTAGGTACTTCTGTGCCAAAAAGAGAAATTGGCTCAAGACGCTTCCATAGATATTCAAAATCAAGTTGAAATAGGAAAAAGCTTTTGCTGGTAATACTTTTGTGAATATCAATGTGGACTCGATTATCGATGCTGTTGAGGGGATACTCGTGGGCATTGTATTCAATATAGAGTTTGTATAGCGCAAGTCTCCTTAGCCCTGTTTGTATTAATGATGTTTTGGATGTTTGGTATCCCTGAGCAGTAAGGAGGTCAATCGCTGTCAGAAAATCTTTGCTGTCAACCCAAATATCTAAATCGCCGAATTGTCGTAGAGCCAAATTACCATAAATTGCAGCCGCTAGAACAGGTCCTTTAAAAGGAATAGCAGGGATATCATTATCTTGAAATAGTTTAAGAATTTTGAGAAGTTCTTGGGTAAGGAAAAGGTTGTGAGCCGCGTTGGTATGAAAGAAATTGCGGAGTTCGGACAGGACGGGTTTGGGGACGGCTTCTGGGCAGAGGGTTTTAAGGTTTTGATAGAGGAGAGGGAGAACACTATGACGAGCTGCGGTTTGGATAAGGTATGGCCAGTCGATGCTTTGCTGAACTAGGGTTTGGATTTGTTGGCTGATTTCGGAAGAGGGTTGAGTTCTGGCACAGCATAACAGTAACTCGATTTCATAATCTTTGTAAAGAAGATATTTAGAGTCATCTTGATTCATATTTTAAAAACTAAAATTAGTAAAAGAGAGAGAGACACTAACATCTAAAGACTTTACTTGATGCCACCAACCAGTTGGAACAAAAATAATTTCTCCTGGTTCTAAGACCACTTCTATAATCTTTACTTCTTCAAAAAGAGGATGTTTATTATAGTCTGGTTTTTCACAGTCAACTTCACTAAAAACCCCAACATTATTGTATAAAAAAGGAGTATAAATAGGCGGAATAATTTGCCATTTTTTACGTCCATATATCTGTGCCATCATCAGATTAGACCGGTCATAATGTAAAGGGGTGATAGTACCAGCCGAACCAAACCAAAAAAAGACGTTGCCAGAACTTTTAGACTGATCTAGATATTCAGGAGGCATGACAATATCTTCTAATAATCTTCCTAGTTGAGTGGTTTCCAGATTTCTATTGTTAGCCACCATATAGTAGTCGTTATTTTCTCCTTGATTAACTACCATATCGACATAATCTCCAAATTGGATTTTTGTTTTATGGTTTTCTATATTAATTTCATATTTATCATCTGAATTTCTATTAGCCATTATTTCAACCTCTGTCTCTCCATAATGGGCTTTTAAATAATTCGGAGTCCACAAAGATAAGGCAGTCCATTGATTTATCATATTGGTGATAATCACGGGTTTACTTTTAGCATAATAGTCTGCATAAAACTCTTCACCCGAAAGATTATCTCTTCTATCTATCTCGATGGATTTATTTTTAAAACGCTGAAAAATATTACTCTCTGAGAATTTTTTAGGAGTGGTAATAGAAGACTCTGGAAAAGTAGCAATATTAGAGGATTGAGATGTTCCTACGGTCGCATATTCTGATTGTTTAACTGTGCTGGATTTCCCTAAGATTGCGACTTCATAGGATTGTTTAATTTTGTCGAGAAACTCTGGCGGAATTTCTCCTATCCATTTACTGACAATTTGACCATTTTCTAGTAATGCGGCTGTGGGGAAAGCATCTGCCATGTATCTAAATAGCAACTTATCCATTGAGATAATAGGAAAACGCGCCCTTTGTTCCATTTTAAAGGTTTCTATTTCTTCATCATTTATTGATAAAATTCCTAACACTTGGGGCAAATTTTTCTGTGTTTGCATCATATTAAGGAAAGGAATCAAGCGTTTACAGTAGCCACAGGTTTGACTGAAAAAGACGATAAAATAAGAACCTTGTTGTAAATCATAGGGGCTATTTTTTAACCAGCCTTTTTTCCAATGATTTCCTTCTTTGAGACGATTAAATTCAAAAATGGGTTGCTTTTGAGAATGCCAACCCAAGATACTGGCATCTACCATCACTGTTAATGCCAATAGCCATTGCCATAATTCTGTCTGATGGTTAGGAATAGGATTAAACCAAGCAAAGATTAATAAGGCAATATAGCCTATATTTAACAGTAGGCTTTGCTGAGGGGTAATTATGACGACTCCCCCATAACAACCACAATCTTCTGTACGTCCTGTGGAAGTTGACCAATAGTTAAGGATGGATAATGCTACTAATAAAACAATTGAAGTAGGGATTATCCATTTGGGAAATTCATGCAGGATTAGGGCGACTCCCAATGCACTTTCTAAGCCAATAAAAGCAATGGCTATGTAGGGGACTATTGGGAAAGGAAATAGCCCATAGCGATAGTTTTGAAAAATGAAATCTTTGGAACTGAAGGCTTTTATGAGTCCAGTTATGAGGAAGATTGTACCGACAATGAATGTGCTGAGATATGAAATCATTTATTTACATTAAAAGTTTGTATAAGTTCAGAAAATTGTAGGTTGGGTTAAGCAAAAGGGAACCCTAACCTACTACTAACTTCTCTTTGTCAGTTAGAATAAGGCTCTTAGCAAGTTGCTACTGGTTGAGAACCAGTACAATTACAGGAGCCACCTTTTGTTGGAGGACAACATTGTACAGATACCGAACCCTTTCCTGCACAAGCACAAATAACTGTATTACAGTTCTGTGATGCTGCCATTACTGGTTTTGGAGCAATTACCGACTGAATCATTGGAAACAAAACCCCAATTGCTGCCGCTCCTGCCAACTTGGTAGTTTTTCCTAATACCTTGCGTCGAGACATTTTCAGTACATTAGGAAGCGGTTCTCTGAGATATTCTTTAATTAGATCACATTTTTCTAACTCTTCTAACGCTAACCAGACCAAGCCGCGAATATCTAAATCCTCAGATAAATCCAGTTCTTGTTCTAAAAAAGTAGCAATATCATCGACTGTATTCCGACCATCAGCATAATAATAGACCTTCGTTGCGATGGGATTGAGACAATGGCAGTTATCCCTTTCACGGTCATAAATCATCACTTCATTATCTACTTCGGTAATCAGGATGTTGGCAGTTCTAGCTACTGGTATCATGGTGATTGTCCTCACTATTAAAATTCATTAAATTATCGAAATCTTGTAATAATGCCTTTGCAGTTTCCTCTGCTTCTCCTCGTTGACTTTTGAGGATAACAGCCCCCGAAACCGCCTTCCCTAAAATAGGTAAAGCAAATTCAGGACGGAGACAAGCAACTAAGGTATTATCTAAAAGTGTTAACACTGCTTGCCCTCCAGAAATCTCTTGAGGACTCCACTGCGCTCCAGACTGATACTGAGTTTGCACTATTAACCCAATAGGGATAGGCTTTTCCCCAGCAATTCCGCCTAATGCTTCCACTGGACAGCGTTTCGTCCTTTCTCCTTCTCCTTGGCGGATAGATAGAGTTCGGGGATAACTATGAACCCATCCATTTAGATCCAATACAGCATACTCATCTGAATAGTAGATAGCTCCTGCTTTCACTAGGGCGGCTACTAAGGTAGTTTTGCCACTCCAGCTACGTCCAGGAATGACGATTGCTTGTCCTCGCCGCTCTACCACTCCAGCATGAACAAAAAGCTGATCTTTGACTAAGGTGCCAATTTGTAACCGTAGATCTGAATCAAAAGATTCTAAAATATCTTCTATTTCAGGACTTTCGGCGATCAGTTCTTCTCCTCGATAGAGTGAATAGAAGGAGTCACTGTCACTGACAATAAGTGAGTATAATTCGTCAACAACAGAGGAAGTAGATGGTTGCCAGTTAGGAGGCAAATAATCCAACCAAGCGTCTAAAACACTCTTTTCATTGATACGGATACCAACTTGTACACCGTAGCTGATTAAGGATAAACCCGCCTTCCAGTGAATGTTGTCTAATAAACCTAAGCCATTGTTGTCGTTACTAAATTGAAACATTCATTGTTCCCAGCAGAAACACAACCTTAGAGGGTGTTTGAAAAGTTTTGAATGTATAGACTGACCCCTCTCCAAACCTCTCCCCTGCAAGGGGAGAGGCTTTAAAACCCCCATTCCCTTGCAGGGAAGGGGGGGTAGGGGGGTTAGGTTTTTGGAGATTACTGGTTTGATATAATACTTTTCAAACAACCTCTTAAACAGAAGCACGCGATCGCTCCTATTCAGACTGAAAAATTTACGGAACTTTTTCATTAATTTGTAAATTGGCCAATAAATTCCATCCCTAGGCAACCCGATAGAAGAAATTTGCAGTTAACCCCCTTAATTCTTGGTATTTATTAAATGAATGCCTGGGTAGAAGTGAATATTTGAATTGAGTAATAGTTAAATTCTATAATTAAGTATGGTACGTACTATGTTCATAAATGTTGATTGCGTAACAAAACGTTACAACCCCGATTTTGGAATTCAAAATATAGTACAAAATAACTATGTTCTAGCCATTACCCCTAATATTGCAGGTGGGAGAAAAGTTAATTAAGTGATAACGCTTTATACTGCTATTATTTTCAATATACTGTCAGTTATGCGGATGCTGCCATGAATACTCTGAAAACTCAATCAGATAATTACTTTAAGAAGAATTGGGAAATATATCAAAAAGTCTTAGCCAATAATTGCATGGAACACCGAGAAATTTATGGTGTTTTGCATAAATTATTAACTGATTACTTGCCAGCACCATTTTCCTTACTTGAACTTGGATGCGGTGATGCTAGTTCATCAGTTCAAGCTTTATTAAATACTACCGTTGCCTCCTATACCGGAATTGACTTATCTGCGGCTGCTTTGGAAATTGCCCAAGGCAACATGGCACAAATTAACTGTGAACAAACTTTTATTCAAGACGACATATCGAAAGTTGTTGAGGAACTAGCGGAAAACCGAAAACAAAGCTTTGATATAGTTACGACTTCCTTTGTTTTACATCATCTAAGTTTGGCACAAAAAGATAAAGTTATTGAGCAAGTATTCCATCTTTTGAAACCCAAGGGTGTATTTGTTTTGATTGACATAGTTTGTAAAGAAGGGGAAGACCGAGAAAAATTTGTTAATCGCTACTTAGAAAATATGCGTCAAAACTGGACTGCACTCTCGTCTCAAGATATGTCCATGATTGAAAATCATATATCTACTTATGATTTCCCCGAAACTCAAACTACTTTGTACCAACTTGCACAAAAGCACAATTTTGTTCGTTTTGAATGCTTATACAAAGATACTTTTGAATCTGCACAATTTTTATGCCTATACAAGTAATTTTACACTCTCAGGGGTAAAGACACGGATAGCGAACGCGAGTGCGTCCCGGAGGGAACTAGCGCTGCTGCAAGCAGATCGAAACAACGGTACTCTTGTAGTGCGGGCATACTATGGCTAACGCCACGCTGCGCTATCGACAAGCTCAGTACAAGTCTTGCCCGCTAGATATGTACCTCATAACACCGGGAAGTGCTGTATATTCACAATATATTCGCCATTTTTTGTAGGTTGGGTTGACCCAAGGAAACCCAACAAATGCGTTGGATTTTGTCCCATTGCTGTGGGAACATAAACGTTCTACAACCCAACCTATGAATCAAGGTTTTTTCAATTTGGCTAATTCCACCAATCCCCAATTCTTATGAGTAATAATATTAATCCTGCGAATTTTCCTGAATCAGATGTAGCAAATAACAGCCAGTCACTAACCTTACAACGCGGTGGTGAAGAGTTAATGCTAGAAAAAACGTTGTATCGTTTTACTATTCGTCCCAATGCTAATTTTCCCCATGAAAAATTATCACAGATTCCTGGTAGCGTATGGCGGCGGAGTATTCCTCAAGCGAAACTAGAACTATATACGGTCTTTCCTAATCAGCTAGATGCAGTTATGTCTCAATTACGCAATGATGAAAATGTGGACTTTGTGAGTCATGTTTATACATTGGAAAATAATCCCGGAACTTTTGTTTATCTCAGCGACCAAATTACAATTCAATTTGCTACTTGGGTAGATAATACTAAAATTAATACTATTACCAGTACATTGAATTTAGTTCAAGATCAACCAGTATTCGGCATACCAAATACCTTCATTTTTCTCGTTAGTAAACAATCCACACAAAATCCCGTTAAAATTACCAATTATTTACAAACATTGCCAGAAGTTTTAGCGGCTGAACCGAATATTCTCATTCAACAAGAACCCAATTATAAACCCAAAGATTCTCTTTATTCCCAGCAATGGTATCTCAATCATAATAGTATTAATCAATTGGTGGCTGGTTCGCATATTTCCGTAGAACAAGCTTGGGATACTACTCGTGGTGTGCGTTCTATCGTGGTGGCTGTAGTAGATGATTCCTTTGATTTAAAACATCCAGATTTTCAAGGTACAGGTAAAATTGTTGCTCCTAGAGATTTAAAAGAAAATGATTTTTTACCCTTACCTGGAGAAAAAGAAACTAGTCATGGGACTGCTTGTGCAGGATTAGCTGTAGCTGAAGAAAATGGTTCAGGAATTGTGGGAGTTGCTCCTGGCTGTGCAATGATGCCCATTCGCACTACTGGTTTTTTAGATGATCAATCAATTGAAGATGTTTTTAATTGGGCTATAGAAAAAGGCGCAAGTGTAATTTCTTGTAGTTGGGGAGCTTCTGCTGTTTATTTTCCCCTTTCTATTCGGCAAAAAGCCGCTATTAACCGGGCTGCTACCAATGGACGCAAGGGAAAAGGATGTGTGATTGTTTTCGCAGCCGGAAATGCTAATCGTCCCATTAATGGGACTATAAATGAACAGAATTGGCCGAAAAATATTGTTCAAGGGAAGACAAATTGGTTAAGTGGTTTTGCTGTTCATCCTGATGTGATGACTGTATCTGCGTCTACTAGTTTAAATAAAAAGGCTGCTTATAGTAATTGGGGAGGTAATGTTTCTGTTTGCGCTCCCAGTAATAATGCTCCCCCAGGAATGTGGTTTCAAGAAACTGGTTTTGTTTATACACAACCGGCAATTGTTTCTTCTCTATTTGGATTGGGAGTATTTACAACAGATCAAATAGGTGCGGCTGGTTATGATGCGGGAAATTTTACTAAAAACTTTGGTGGTACTTCCAGTTCTACTCCCATTGTGGCAGGAGTAGCGGCTTTGGTATTATCAGCTAATCCTGATTTAACGGCTCAACAAGTTAAACGGATTCTCCAAGATACGGCTGATAAAATAGTGGATAATAACCCTGATCTTCAGTTGGGTGTGCGTGGGGGTACTTATGATAGTAATGGTCATAGTCAATGGTTTGGTTATGGCAAAGTTAATGCTGCTAAGGCTGTAAGACTAGCGCAGCAGATGGGTGCGGTTGCTAAAATTACGAATAAACAAATTCAGGTCAAAAATTCTCAAGTTGTGAATATTCCTGATAATAATAGACAGGGAATTAAAAGTGCGATCGCTATTAATGAAGCTGTCAATGTCACAGATATCCAAGTTACCGTGAATATCACCCATGATTTTTTAGGAGATTTAGAAGTTTATTTAATTGCTCCTAATAATCAGCGGATTTTATTACAAAGTCGCACATTAGGTCGTCGTAACCAATTACAAAATACTTACACAGTGCGATCGCATCCGGCCCTGAAACAATTACTTTCTTTACCCGCAAAAGGTAACTGGCAATTACAAGTCATTGACTACGCTGCCCTAGACGTGGGCAAACTTAATAACTGGGAATTAGTAATTGGAGTAGGTAATAAATAATTCGTAATTGGAATCGCTAATTGGTATATCAATTCCTATTTTAGTGAAGTACAAGCAATAATAATTAAACGCAGATGGACGCTGACAAACGCAGATAGTTTTGTACTTCATTAGACTAGGAAATGCTATATTTGGTAATTGGTAATTGGTAATTGGTAATTGGTAATTGGTAATTGGTAATTGGTAATTGGTAATTGGTAATTGGTAATTGGTAATTGGTAATTGGTAATTGGTAATTGGTAATTGGTAATTGGTAATTGGTAATTGGTAATTGGTAATTGGAATAATTATTATTTTCTCTTGTCTTTTTCTCTTGGTTATTATTAATTATTTCTTCTGTTGGTAAACAATCTTCCCAATTCAATTCTAACTCTCTGCATATCCTTTTCAAGGAGTCAACTGAAATTGGTTGACCCTGAAAAAATTTGGTAACTGTTGTTCTAGATAAATGATGTTTAGCAAAATTGGATTTTGATTCAAATCCTAGTCTAATTAAAGCCATTTCGGCCTTCTTTATACATTGACAAGAGGCTGTCACGGTAATTCTTTTCTTTTTTTGATCATTATTATGGCTTCTCATCACCTAAAAACATATTATTACTGACAGTATTTATTCTCTCATAAGAAGTCTCTCATCATGTATCAACAAATCTTATATGCCTCTAAAATCCCTTTGAAAGAAGCAGATTGAATAATTAACAAGTGTCTAATATTACAATCAAAAACTTTTTCAACGACCTCCAAGTTAATCATAAAACAGTCACAAGACAATCATTACTTAGACAGGAGTTGAGATTTTTAGATTTAGAGTGGGATAAGTAAACCTATGTAAAACTACTTTATGTTAAGAATTTTTTCAACTCATAGGCTTTTTGGATTTCTACTGATTGGTTTAATGATTACCTCCTGTGGTGGAGGTACATCAAGTAATACTTCTAGTGGAGGTGGAGGTATTACCCCTCCCACTACCCCTCAAACTTTAACTGTTAGGGTTCCCTCGTTAAATTATGCACAAACCATTACTAAGAGTACACCCATTAGTGATATTACAGCCCTAAGGAGAGATTTAGCTACGCAGTGTACTTCCCTAGAAGCAAACCCTTTTGGTTCTAAAGCCCAAGCTTGCGCTGCTGAGGTTGAGACAGCATATAACCAAGCAGTTGCTTTTATCAGGAGTTAAAGTCGTAGGTTGGGTGTTGTAGGTTGGGTAGAGCGACAGCGAAACCCAACATTTCCAAAAATAACTTAACCAGCAGTTTGCGAAAAACAAAAATAAGATTAATAAGCACACCACAAAATTTTTATCACTAATATCTGTATATCAAAATATCGTCAACTGCTGCAACTACATAACCAGCAAAATGATAAATGAAAAAAATAAATATTTTTCCTCGCATATCATTACTAGAGCGCTATTTAATCTCAGAAATTACCCCGATTTTACTATTTACCATCGTTATTGTTACTGTTGTTGCGGAATCAATTGGTATATCATTCGAGCAATTTAGTTTTCTCCTGACGGAACAAATATCTTTCGGTACTTTAATATATTTACACATTCTTAAAGTACCTGAGTTTATTGTTTTGGCTGTACCAATTGCTATTTTAATGACCACAATATTCGTTTATAATAAATTATCAATTACCAGTGAAATTATTGCTTTACAAAGTTGTGGAATAAGTTTGTATAAATTAATCTGTCCAGCGATTCATCTAAGTCTTATTCTTTCATTAATCCTATTTATTGTTAATGAGGGTATTGTCCCTATCTCTAACTATAAAGCTGCTATTACCTTAGAGGAAGTGATGAATATAAATAGATGGGATCTTAAAAGTGATCACATTGTTTATAAAGAATTAGCCAACAGAAATTATGAACAAATATCTGATAAAGATAATTATCTTAAATACTTCTTTTACTCAGAGAGATTTAGTGATGGAAAAATGCAAGAAGTTACCTTATTAATTAGAGATAATCGGGGATTGAAGGTAATTATAAAATCTAAATTTGCTGAATGGAATGAAGGAAACAAATATTGGTTTTTTTATAATGGTGTCAAGAGTATAATTAATCCAGATGGTTCTTATAGTCAGGGAATTAAATTTGATGAAATTCGCCTTAATCTTTCTAGTATATCTCGGCAATTTCAACTAGATAGGGAAAAATTAGATCATAGAGAAATGAATATATTTCAAATTTATCAACGATTGTTAGTTGCAAAAAAAGCAGGAGATATCCCGAATCTAATCAAATTACAAGTTAATCTTCAAAAAAGATTTACCCTACCTATTTCCTGCGCTGTATTGGCTTTTTTGGGTACAGCTATAGGAATTAATTTGCAACCAAGGATTAAATATAATAGTTTTACAGTTACTTTAGTAATTCTGGGGTTAATGAAAATATTTGAGGCGGTTATTAATGCTTTAATTATTTCAGGAAATATCTACAGTTATGTAATATGGCTACCAAATATTTTGGCTACAGGTTTTAGCTTTTACATATTAACTGAAAAAAATTCCTGAAATCGGATTATATTTGTTAAATACCTGTAAGTAATGGGAACTAGTAGTCTGTCAAGATAAAAATGATGGACTGTAGTGTGAGCGTCTCGCTCACATTTATTGAGCAGATACATAAAAATGATGGACTGTAGTGTGAGCGTCTCGCTCACGCGGGCAAGATGCCCGCACTACCAAAAACCCGTCAAAATGTCTTTGACAGACTACTAGTACATCACGGCGTAAATAAAGCAACCATATTCAATCGCCAAAAAGCCTACTGTATATTAGTTTTGACTTTTGACTTTTGACTAAAATGATGGACTGTAGTGTGAGCGTCTCGCTCACGCGGGCAAGATGCCCGCACTACCAAAAACCCGTCAAAATGTCTTTGACAGACTACTAGTACATCACGGCGTAAATAAAGCAACCATATTCAATCGCCAAAAAGCCTACTGTATATTAGTTTTGACTTTTGACTTTTGACTTCCGCCCTGCGGTACTAGGGGAAGAATTTTCCTGATTGTAACTTATGAATGGGCGCAAGCCCTGCGCCCCTACCTGATTTTAATTATGAATTTTTGCAAAAATGCGATCGCTAATTTCTACTTCTTGATGACTTAATTGTTTTAATTTATGGGTTAAATCTGCCGTCAGCCTTTTGGCTTCTTGTTTTAAATTTCCGTTCATATAATCTGCGGCTTTGATAGGTTCACCAATATGAATATTCACATCAGTGCCCCAATGAGGATAGGGTTCACTGTAATGGATAGCGACAGGAATAACTTTAATATCTAATCCTGGATAGGTAGATTCAGCAGTCACAGCTAAACGAGCGATTCCTGGTTTCAGGGGATGAAGTTGACCATCACGATGAATGCCACCTTCGGGATAAATAACTAACATTTCCCCCTGCTGCATTAACTCTACCGTATGCCGGAGAGTTGCGATCGCTGGACGTTCAATATTCACAGGAAAACCCCCCATTCGCAGCACCAACCAACCTTGCAACCCCTGACATTCATTACTCGTTACCATAAATCGCATATCTCTACCCGTCACACAACGACCAGTAGCATAGGGCAAAACCAAGGAATCCCAGCGGGAACGATGGGTAGGGGCAAGAATTACCGGTCCACTTGTAGGAATATTTTCTCTTCCAGTCACCTTAATATGCCCAAAGAAAGATGGCAAAACCATGTAGTGTCCTAGAAGATAAGCAACACGGATTAACCAAGGCGAAACCCGCGAGGTATTCTGAAGCACCGAAGGATTTACAGGCGTATTTTTAGTTTGAGAATGGCGGTTGGTAGAAGCAAAGTATGATTTGATCATAACGGTGGCTGATTTTTTGGCGAATAAAAGATGACACACACTTGATTATGTCCACCGTAGATTTTCTTGGGTAACTTGTGTTTTCCCATTTGGACAGTTTTATCTGTGTCTGTTATTTTTGTTGACGTTGGGTAGCAAACCAATTTTGTAATTGTTCTCGACAGTCTGATTCTAGAATACCTCCTAGCACTTTCAGACGGTGATTAGAGGCTGGATGATCAGGGATGTTAATAACAGTACGAATTGCGCCAGTTTTGGTATCGTCCACGCCATAGATCAATTTTCCCAATCGGGCATGAACTATCGCACCGGCACACATCGGACAGGGTTCTAGAGTGACATATAAAGTGCATTGATGCAAGCGCCAACTTTGTAAAATTTGACTAGCAGCCCGAATCGCGATAATTTCTGCGTGTGCAGTCGGATCTTGATCTCGCTCTTTGCGATTTTCACCCACAGCAACCAATTGATTATCTGTGTCAACAATCACAGCCCCCACAGGAACTTCACCAGCATCACCCGCCACCCGTGCCAATTCCAGGGCGTGATTCATCCATTTTCGATGTTGTAAATATTCTGGGTGTTCAAGCATTGGGGGAAGGAGTCAGGAGTTCAGGAGTCACCGAGTCAGGAGTTCAGTAGAAGGAAGAAAGGAGGAAGGAGGAAGGAGGAAGGAGGAAGAAGGAAATTACCAATTACCCATTACCCATTACCCATTACCCATTACCCGCAACCTCAAATAACAGAGGGTCAAGTTGAGCTTTTGCATCTAATTGATACAGGTCATCACAACCGCCAATATGTTGATTATTAATAAAAATTTGGGGGACGCTACGGCGGCCGTCGGCGCGTTCTGCCATATTTGATCTGGCTGTTTCGTCGCCATCAATTTTGTACTCGGTGAAATTAACACCTTTCCACCATAGTAGCATTTTAGCGCGGATGCAGTAGGGGCAAGTTTGCCAAGTGTAAATTTCTACATTGGCTTTGATTTGCTCTGGATGGCGACCGAGAAGAGAGTTGAGAAAATTTAGCATATTCTTAATTAAGAGGTTTTCTTGTAATTAAATCTCATCTACAGAAATCCAGTTTAATAGCTGGAGTGCCGTTAGTTATACTCCTAAGAGGGTATATTTGCCACGAGTATCAATAAATGTTTCAATTATAAAGAAGATTCTTGGGAAAAAACAATTATGAAATTTAGTAAATTATCTGTCATTTTACAGGGGATAGGGATGCCTTTAGCGATCGCCCCTTTAATCCTAATTCTGAGCGCCTGTAATGATCAACCACAAAATAATCCCAATACACAAAATCCCGACAGCACCCCCCAAGGACAAGTTACTCGCGTTCTCTGGAATCGCATTAAAAGCCGTGGACAGCTTGTTTGTGGCGTTAGTGGTGAACTACCAGGATTTAGTTTTGTCGGCACTGACGGCAAATATAGCGGCATTGACGTTGATATTTGTCGGGCTGTTGCCGCAGCAGTATTTGACAATCCAGACGCGGTAGAATATCGCAATCTCAACACCAAGGAGCGATTTACAGCTTTGCAAACTGGAGAGGTAGATATTCTCAGTCGCAATACTAGCTGGACTTTTAGCCGTGCAACTTCCCAGGGTTTAGATTTTGCCCCTGTGGTATTTTATGATGGTCAAGCCGTCATGGTCCGTAAAAATAGCAATATTAAATCTATCAAAGACCTGAAGGACAAAGCCATTTGTGTGCAAACTGGAACTACTACTGAACAAAATTTAGCAGACCAAATGCGGAAACGGGGAATTACTTATAAACCCGTTGTTTTTGAAGATGTGAATATCACCTTTGCCACTTATGCAGAAGGACGTTGTGATGCTGTCACCACAGACCGTTCTGCACTGGTTTCTCGACGGACAACCTTACCTAAACCAGAAGATAATATCATTTTAGATGATGTTCTTTCTTCTGAACCTCTAGCGCCAGCAGTTGCTAAGGGTGACAGTAAGTGGAGTGATATAGTGAAATGGACTGTTTATGCTTTAGTGAAAGCGGAAGAATTGGGAATTAATTCTCAAAATTTAGCCGAGTTTGCTAATAGTAAAGATCCCGATATTAAACGTTTTTTAGGAACAGAAGGAAACCTGGGTGAAGGAATTGGTTTAACAAAGGATTTTGCTGCCAAAATAATCAAGCACGTTGGTAATTATGGTGAAGTTTATGATCGCAATTTAGGAACAAAGACAAAATTAAATCTCCCACGCGGACAAAATCAAATTTCCTCAAAAGGAGGATTACTCTATTCTCCACCTTTCCGCTAAGGAAGCAAAAGAACTTTATTATTATTAACAACTAACAACTGTACGGGCGAAGCATTTGGAGAACTATTTTTGGCAATGACCGACAATTTATTTTCCAAATGCTTCGCCCCTACTGACAACTAACAACTAACAACTGTACGGGCGAAGCATTTGGAGAACTATTTTTGGCAATGACCGACAATTTATCTTCCAAATGCTTCGCCCCTACTAACAACTAACAACTGACCAATGACCAATTCAAAACCTCCTTTGTGGCGTGATCATCGCTTTTGGCAAAATGCTATCCAGCTAATTTTTGTATTTTTAGCAGTAGTTATAGTTATTATCTTGTGGGGGAATGTCAGACGAAATTTACAGCAATTAGGAATTCAATTTGGATTTAATTTTCTCAAGCAACAAGCATCTTTTGATATTGGTGAAACTCTCATTAACTATCAACCAACGGATGCCTATAATTATGCTTTATTAGTAGGATTAGTTAATTCTCTAAGAATAGCAATAATGGGAATTTTCCTCACCACAATTGTGGGAATTACTGCGGGAATTGCAAGATTATCAGATAATTGGTTAGTGAAAAAAATTACGGTTGTCTATGTAGAGGTTTTTCGGAATACTCCATTATTATTACAATTGCTATTTTGGTATTTTGCAGTTTTCTTGAGTTTTCCCAAAGCCGAAAATAAACTTTCCTTATTGGGTTTTGTTAACTTTAGCCAAACCGGGATTCAACTTCCTTGGTTTACTTTATCTCCAGAATTTTCTAGTTTATTATTGGGGTTAACTTTTTACACAGGTGCATTTATTGCGGAAATTGTGCGGGCAGGAATTCAATCAGTACCAAAAGGACAACTAGAAGCAGCGAAATCTCTGGGGTTAAACCCAAGTTTAGCAATGCGGTTGGTGATTTTTCCCCAAGCTTTGCGGGTGATTATTCCCCCATTAACCAGTCAATATCTCAATTTAACCAAAAATTCCAGTTTAGCGATCGCTATCGGTTATCCTGATATTTATTTTGTTGCTTCTACCACTTTTAACCAAACTGGGAAAGCGGTAGAAGTAATGTTGTTAATTATGATTACCTATCTGACTTTGAGTTTGATAATTTCTTTCACCATGAATTTATTTAATCGTTCTGTGCAAATTAAGGAAAGATAATGTTGAACGCAGATAAACGCAGATAAACGCAGATAAATACGGGTGATAATTATTCTATATGGTCTCACATTTCTATGATGATTAAACTGACTTGGTTAAGAAAAAATCTCTTTAATAATTGGTACAATAGTCTATTAACTGTTGTTTCTTTTATATTTCTATTTTGGTTAGTTCAGGGATTTGCAATTTGGTTAATTACTAAAGCACAATGGCAAGTAATCCAAGTTAATTTACACTTATTTTTAGTAGGAAGATTTCCCCAAAGTTTATATTGGCGGATTTGGGTTGTTTTGGGAATATCTACAACTTTAACCGCAATTACAGCGAGTGCATTTACCAAAAAAGCAATAATCAAAAACCGCAATTCTTTGATTGCTGTTGTGATTATGGGGATTTCACTGTTTATTTTCCCCATACCATTAACAAGCCGTTTATGGTTATTATTAATAGTAGGTTCAATATTTGCAGGTTTGATAATTGGTCAAAATTTTACTAAAATCATCACACCTTGGCTTTCACTAATTTGGTTATCATCATTTTTCATAATTATCTGGTTAATTGGTGGTGGTTTAGGATTACAAACTGTATCTACAAACCTATGGAATGGGTTATTACTTACCCTATTAATGGCAATAATTAGTATTATCCTTTCCTTCCCCATAGGAGTTTTACTCGCATTAGGAAGAACCAGCAATTTACCTGTAGTGCGGTGGTTTTCTATTCTTTATATTGAAATTGTTAGAGGATTACCCTTAATTGGGATTCTATTTTTAGCCCAAGTCATGTTACCCTTATTCTTACCAGCAGATTTACGTTTAGATCGTTTACTCAGAGGTATTGTGGGACTAATATTATTTAGTGCAGCATACATGGCTGAAAATGTGCGCGGAGGACTACAAGCAATTCCCAGAGGACAAATAGAAGCAGGAAAAGCACTAGGATTAAATACACCTTTATTACTCATATTAGTCATATTACCCCAAGCCTTACGCGCAGTTATTCCCGCAATTGTTGGTCAATTTATTGGTTTATTTAAAGATACTTCCCTTTTATCATTAGTGGGATTAGTAGAATTAACAGGAATGGCACGTTCTATATTAGCACAACCGCAATTTTTAGGAAGATATGCAGAAGTATATTTATTTATCGGGTTGATTTATTGGGTATTTTGTTATTCAATGTCCTTAGCTGCTAAAAACCTAGAAAAACAATTAACATCGTAGGTTGGGTTGACGCAAGGAAACCCAACATTCCTAAATATCTATTTAAATCTTAAACTACACAAAAGGAATATATGACAGAATCAACCCCGATAATTATTGCTAAAGATGTTCACAAATGGTATGGTAAATTCCATGCCCTCCAAGGTGTAAGTTTAACCGTAGAACGGGGAGAAGTCGTTGTTTTAATGGGACCATCTGGTTCAGGAAAATCAACCTTTATTAGAACATTCAACGCCTTAGAAGAATATCAACAAGGAACTATTACCATTGACGGAATTACCCTCAGTCATGATTTAAGAAATATTGAAACAATTCGTCGAGAAGTGGGAATGGTATTTCAGCAATTTAATTTATTTCCCCATTTAACAGTTTTAGAAAATATCACCTTAGCACCAATATATGTCCGCAAAATATCCAAAGTTAAAGCCGAAGCATTAGCAATGCAATTATTAGAAAGAGTGGGAATTTTAGCACAAGCACAAAAATATCCAGGACAATTATCTGGTGGACAACAACAACGAGTAGCCATAGCGCGTGCATTAGCAATGCAACCGAAAATCATGTTATTTGATGAACCGACATCAGCATTAGATCCAGAAATGGTGAGAGAAGTTTTAGACGTAATGCGAAACCTAGCTAATGACGGAATGACAATGGTAGTTGTTACCCATGAAGTCGGATTTGCGCGAGAAGTTGCTGATAGAGTAGTGCTAATGGACAGCGGTTTATTAGTTGAATCCTCTACCCCCGACACCTTTTTTACTAATCCCAAAGAAGAGAGAACCAGGAAATTCTTATCACAAATTCTCTAAGGTGATTTAATTCAGGCTAAAGATCCCCGACTTCTTAATTTAATCTTTTGTAAATAATGATAATTTATCAAAGAAGTCGGGGATCTAAAAGCAGGTTTAACGATGTCCAAATATTGGGAAGATTTGATAATGTTCTTTATCTATAGACATCGCTAGGTTAACCGTATACATGGTATCTAAAATTACATCTATAAAAATTGTTTACAGGATTTACAAGTATATTTGTACTATGATACAATAAATGCGATATTCTCAGTTTTTCAATAGGAGTAAATTGTATGTCAAATCATAGCGGAAGTTATATGTTAAATGAAGTGATTACAATTTTGAAACGTGAGCATTGTTTTGATCATTTGGATCAAGAAGAGAAGCAAAATCTGATTGAAGAAATTGTCAAACTAGCTCGTTATGAAGATGATTGTAATCCAGGGGAAATTTTAGAAGGACACACAGACTATTTTAAAATCTGTTATTGTTGTTTAGCGAAAACTCATGATCTGGAATCTGGTCTTTGTGTAAAATGCAGGTAATTACATAATATATCGCTCTTTTTTTTTAACGCAAAGGTGCTAAGGAGCAAAAGAAGAAAATAAGGTTTTTGGAAAATGATACCTAACATACATTAAGTTGTGGTTTCTATTTGCCAATCTTCTAGAGAAATTTCTGCCGTTTCGATAGCTTTTATACAAAAAGCATTAATATCTCTAGCTGATAAGTTGACATTAACAAACACCCCATTTTCTAATTTTCTCGTATCCCGAAAATCTTTTTCATCTCTACTAATGAACCGGGGAAATTGTTCCATAACATCCTTAAATTTATCGGCATCTAAATCAGCGATCACATTTAAAGTTTTTTCTAAAACATCCCGCCAACTTTTGACAGGATATTCCTTACCAAAAATTTTTAGTTGTTTGGGAGTTGTACCCCTTACCTTAGTTTTCGCAGGATTCATAAGATTTTCATTACCAAAGTAAGGCCAAATTTGTAAAACTTTTTCTGCTAAATATAAACTCCTTTTTTCTATATCTTCTCTTTTCCAAGTTTCTTGATTTTCAAAGTATTTATTGATTTCCAAATGACTATTAATCAATATTTCTTTTTTCTGGATAAATTCAGCATTATATAATTCACCATTGTAAGCTGTAATAGTTATATTACCCAACGATTGCAGTAATAAATCATGAGTTATGTCGCCCTCTTCTCCTAAATGTTCTTGCCACCATTTAGTTATAGTTTGTGGCATAATATGTTCAATAGTTAGATTAGTAAAAGATACTTGTTCTTTATGATAGAAGGATTCTTCTATAGATTCTAAAATTAATTTACCTTTACAAGTACGTCCAGTACCATATAGTTTAACATCCAATAATCTATCTTTAAATTCTGTATCTTTGGGATAATCTCGATTTTGTAAATCTAGTTTTAATCTTTCCACAAAATCAGCATGAGCTAAATTACTTGCTTTGCTAACTTGAGAATACAGTACAGAAAATATCCTATTTAATCCCCTAGTTTGGACGTTACAAATAAATCGGCGAATAATGAAATTTTCTAAAATCTGCAAAACAGCAATAAAATCTGCTTCTAAGAGATTATTTTCCTCATAATCATGATAACAATTAAGTAAAAAGGGATAAACGGTAGCTTGTTCTAAACGGTTGATTCTTTCCAAACAACGACGAATTTTTAAATTATTCTCTTTTAGTGGATCTAAAAGTTTTGCATAATATTCCGAAAATTCATATAAATCTTTCAAATAATCAATAGCATCTCTTTTGATCATTCTTTCTTTGATCTGAAAATAAACTTCATCTTTCTTGATTTCTACGCCATCTCTGGTTAAATAATGTCTGATAAATTCTGTTAAATTAACATCTAAAGTTTGTTGCATTGGTAGCCAATATTTATTATAAGCATCGTCTTGATTTTCGGTATTAATTCTCAAGAAAAAATAATTACGAATTAAATCTGCTTGTGTTAAAGGTTCACCTTTAGCATTGAGACTTTCAAAGACTAAATAAGGATTATCTTCTGTACTTAAAACAACGCTCACAATAGATAAATAACTACAGATTACTTTCTTGAGATCAGAAAAATCTAAATTACTTTGTCTAATCTTCTTTTCAAAAAATAAGTAACATTCAGTAATACCAGAATTATTTACATAATCTTGACCATTAATTAAACTATGAAAAGACTGTCTATCTACCTGGGTAGGTTGAAGTTTATAATGGTCTAAACCTTTTTTATATGGATTAACAATAATAGTATTATGAATTTCTGCGGCTAACTCATCATGAATATTTTTAGCTTTATCTCGCAAAGCACAAAGCAGGATAAAAATAGTAGTTAAACGTTGTTGTCCATCAATTAATAAATATTTACTTACACCTTCAGGTATAGCAGAAGTTGGCATAGTGACAATAGAACCCATAAAATGAGGACGACGATTATCGCTATGATATAGTTCTAAAATATCATTCCATAGAGATTCCCACTGAGATTTTTTCCAACTGTAGGCTCTCTGAAACAAGGGAACAACATACTGTTTATTACCTTCAATAATCTCTTGCAGCTTAGTTTCTGATGCTTGCATGGTTAATGTACTCTGATTTACTCAATAGTTATGCTTTTAGTATAAAAGAATCTTGTATAAATAGCATAAGATAGCGTAACAAAATAAAACATCAAATATATCCAGGGAATAAATTCCCTGTCTAAAAGCAAAAGTCGGTTAAAACCGACTCATAAAAAATAATTCCCCTTTTAGTGACATACTCCACACACTCCCTTATGCCTTGCGGCACGCTTGCGCGAACAGGTGAGTGTGGGCTTCTCGGCGACTCCTCTATGAAGACATTAACCGAGCTTTAAAGCCATAAGCCCTAGGGACTTTTTGAGATAATTTTTAACTTTTTTGATAGGCTGCTTTTGGTGCATTTAATTGAGTTACACCTACTGTTGAAAATTATATTAAACCTTAATTAACACCTTAGCAAATTTCAAGGTATTTTTAATTTTTAATTCCCCAAAGAAGTTGACCAAATAATTAATTCACCTTGTTCACCACCTGCGGCTAAAAATTGTCCTTGGGGATGCCAAGATAGGGTAGAAAAACCTGCTTCTGTATCGGTAAAAATCTGTGATACTTCTTGATTTTCATCCCATAAACATAACCAACCGTCAGCACCAGCGGAAGCAATAATAAAACTTTGGGGTGCATAAGATATTGCTTGAATAATATCTACATGATTGGTTAATACTTGCGCTTCCCAACCTATAGATTCATCTAGGGACTTCTCCCATAATACTATACCTTCAACACTGGAAACAGCCAAAATTGGCGCACCTGTAGGGGCTTTTAGTTCTGACCATGCTAAGTGACGAATTTTTCCTGGAAAGCCACGCATGACCCAAGGATCAGGGTTTTCCCATTCTAAAACGGTGAGAGTCCGATCCATATTTCCAGATGCTAAATATTCACCATCACCAGACCAAGCTATTGCTGTACTGACGGTAGACATGGAAAGCATAAATGGTTCTTCATCCCAATCTTGAGTAGACCAAATTTTTACGCCTTTATAGCCGTTAATAGCCAAATATTTGCCGTCTTTACGCCAATCAATTCCCAAAATTGAGGAATCATTAAAATTGAGAGTAGCAATAACTTCTAATGTATCTGCATCCCAAATTTGCACATAACGTCCTAAACTAAAAGCTAGTTGATTATGAGTAGGACTCCATGCTAATTGATCAACCCAAATAGGAGCATTTTCTAAAGTGCTAATTAATTGATTTTCACACCAAATTTTTACTTTTCCATCTTGTCCACCAATGGCTAAATATTTGCCATCATGGGAAAAAGCCAGACAATTTACTGCTTTATCTGTAGCAGTTTGTAAGGTTGTTAATTCGCCATTTTCCCATAAAATAACTTCTCCAGCCGCCGAACTAGCTGCTAGTATTTCTCCTTGAGAAGACCAAGCCAAAGCGGTGACATAATCTGCAAGTTTTGTGGAATAATGTTTTGTAAATTCTGGAGATTTGCTAGTTGTTAAGTTCATAGTTTTGATATTTCATTTACAGATTTACAGATTTCCAGATCCCCGACTTCTTGAAGAAGTCGGGGATCTAATTAGTTTATTTAACTCATACAAGCGAAAAAGTCTTCTTTTAATTTGGCTTCATCTAAATTTCTACCAATAAATACAAGTTCATTTTTACGAGTTTCATTTACTTTCCAAGGTCTATCTGCTTTACCTTCAAATATCATGTGTACTCCTTGGAAAACAAAACGAGTATCCTCATCTTCAATATTTAAAATCCCTTTCATTCTGAAGATATCTGTTCCTTGTGTTCTGAGTAATTCTGACATCCAGGCATTGATTTTTTCACCATTTACAGAACCTGCTGCGACTATAGCTACAGAAGAGACGCTTTCATCATGGACATGAGCATCTTCTCCTAAAAAATTAGGATCAATTTCTAAAGCCTGATCTAAATTAAATGCTTGAATTCCTAATAAAGCTGACATTGCTAATTCGGAATTATGGGTGCGGTGAATTTTTGCCATTGCATTCATTGACCGAATCCGGGTTTCTAATTCATCTAAAACTTCTGGTGTTACCAAATCAGTTTTGTTCAATAAAATCACGTCAGCAAAAGCAATTTGTTCTTGGGCTTCGTCCGCTTCCCAATGTTGCCAAATATGTTTAGCATCAACAACTGTGACAACTGCATCTAATGATAATTGATCTTGTAGATCTTCATCTACAAAAAACGTTTGAATGACAGGTGCAGGATCAGCTAATCCGGTGGTTTCAATGACTAAATGATCAAACTTATCTCGGCGTTTCATCAAGTTGCCAATAATGCGAATTAAATCACCTCTAACTGTACAACAAATACAGCCATTATTCATTTCAAATATTTCTTCATCTGCATCAATTACCAATTGATTATCAATACCTACCTCTCCAAATTCATTGACAATAACAGCGACTTTTTTACCATGTTCGTAGGTGAGAATATGATTTAATAGGGTAGTTTTACCCGCACCTAAATATCCAGTTAAAACGGTTACTGGTACTGAGTTAAATGTTTCTGAAGTCATCGTCCACCTTAGATTAATTTAGATTAATTTTATTGAGTATAGCCCTATTTAGTGCTGAAAAACAAGATCCCCAACTTTTAGAAAAATTGAGGATCTGACTCTTACCTTAATTAAATGAACATGATACTAATCTCTATTACCGTGAGTTTAGCTACCCTTGGTATATACCAATAAGTTCTTATACTCTTCAATCTTGTGCATTTTCCCCTGTTTTACAAATGATTCAATCATTGGTTTAGCATGACCCCAGCCGATTGATTTTGTATAGAAGAGAATTTTGCCATTGGGATTCAGTTTACTAAGAAACATCGCTAGAAGAGATTCTTCATTATGATGTAAAAAATGTGCTTCTTCAGGCATATAAAATTCGCCTAGATGAAACAAAGAAATTACATCGAGCATGGGTAAAGAACGCTCTGTCAAGGTGTATATATCTGTACAGAGAACCTTGTAATACTTGGACAGTAGACGATCTTTAAGAGATAATCGGACATATTCTTGATGTTCGGGTGCAGAAGCAGTAATCCCAATAATTTCATTTGGTTGAGAAAATTTCTGATTTTCCAATCCTAGAATATGATGAGAGCCTGTGCCAAAATGGAAGATAGTTTGATCTTGGATATGATGCTTTTGTAAGTATTCAACTAATTCAAGATCACATGGACAACGCTCTGGTTGTAATCCCCAAGATGATTTTTCGCGGTAGTAATCAGCACCAACCCATTGTGGTAAAACTGGACGAGAAAAACTCAAAAAATAGTAAAGTCTTGCTAGATGGCGATTTGTAAAAACTATTCCCCGAACGGTTTGTCTAATACTAGTAACCATGAATTAATCAACCTCAATAGTTTGGAAAAGATGTTTTTGATATGTCGGATACGCGGCACATTAAGAGGATGTTTGAAAAGTTTTGAATGTATAGACTGACCCCTCTCCAAACCTCTCCCCTGCAAGGGGAGAGGCTTTAAAACCCCCATTCCCTTGCAGGGAAGGGGGGTAGGGGGGTTAGGTTTTTGGAGATTACGGGTTTGATATAATACTTTTCAAACAACCTCTAAGGTAGGATGCTAAAAATATTCAGCATCAAAACTACAATGAAGCTATATAAAATTAGCCCAATTTAAATTTATTGAGCCAAGTAAATTGACATCCCAGATAATTTTTGTAATCGTTATGCTTGATGGTGACAGACAAATGATTACTGATGATATGCTTGAAGATTGAGTCATCCTAGATGGATAAAATTCATCAAAATCCCTGAAAACCTGCTCTATGTGAGTACCCAAAAAAATACTGGGTGCTGAATTTCTAGAACTTAGGCAAGTCTAACATACGAAAAATAAAGCTCACATCAAGTACAGATGAAAGTTTAATTAACTTTTGCTATGTGTGGGCATTTTTGATAAATCTCTACAGAATATAGCCATCCTATTTGATTGGTGTCAGAGTCAGATCCCCGACTTCTCAGAGAAGTCGGGGATCTTATTGTTCAATTTAAGCTTCAATCACCACGCGCAAATTACCGCGTTTTTTCGCAACTCGACAAGCGGTAGTGCTACCAATTCGTTCAAATTCTAAATCTAAAATCGTGCCACCAACACGCAAATTGTGAAAAGATAAATTGTTAATTGATTCTGGTAAAGCTGGGTCAATAATTCGCAAACAATTATTCTGTGCGTCTGGGACTAAATTCACCATCATTTGCAATAGTTGAAAAATGCTACCTGTAGCCCAGGCTTGGGGAGTACAAGCAACGGGATACTGGACGGGAGCATTATCACCGTTCATTTCATAACCGCAAAATAGTTCTGGAGGACGTTGATAGGGTTGCTGGGAGGTCATGTTGAATAACCCTTGAAATAGTTCGAGAGATTGATCAATTAAACCGAGCGATCGCAATCCCATTCCAATCATAGAATTATCATGAGGCCAAACTGAACCAGTATGATAACCCATGGGATTATAAGCCGGTGACAAACTACTTAAAGTTCTAATTCCCCAACCATTAAACATATCCGCAGCCTGCAGTCTTTCTGCCACACTATAGGCTTTTGCAGACGTAAATATCCCCAAATTTAAACACTGGCCAGGATTAGAACTAATACTATCTACTGGTTTACCTTCTCCATCTAAAGCCAAAGCACAGAAATCTTGATCTTCTAACCAAAAATCTTGGTTAAATTTAGCCCTAAGTTGTCTCGCTTCTGTTTGCCAAAGTTCTTCTAAGTCTGGGCGTTGTTGGATTTTGGCAATTTCTGCGAGGCGGTTTTTCGCTGCATAGACATAAGCTTGCACCTCACACAGAGAAATTGGCCCAATGGCTAATTCTCCTTTGCGGTTGACAATACAATCACCAGAATCTTTCCAACCTTGGTTAATTAGACCACCTTTAGATTTGCGTGCATAGCTGAGATAACCAGTTTCTTGAAGTTGACGATCAATCCAACCCATAGCCGCTAAAGCATTTGGCCACAGTGCTTCCAAGGTTTCTTGATCATGAGTCCAACTGTAATATTCAGCATACAACATTAACCACAGCGGAGTAGCATCCACAGTACCGTAGTAGGGTGTATGGGGAATTTCTTGACATCTCGCCATTTCTCCCAACCGCAGTTCATGTAAGATCTTACCAGGTTCTTCTTCCCGCCAAATATTATCAGTTTGACCCTGATATTCTGCCAATAGTATCAAGGTTTCTTTGGCAATTTTGGAATTCAACATCAAGGTTTGGGACGCGGTAATGATCGAATCTCGACCAAACAAAGTAGAAAACCAAGGAACACCAGCAGAAACAGTTTTATGTTTACCAAAGGACTGAAGCAATAAATATATATCTTGTTCAGCCCGCGAAATGACGCGATTAAAAAGACTTTTATCTGAGCTAATCCGGGTAATTTGCTGCAACCAATTTTGCTCTTCCATTAATTCAGCAGCTTTTGCTTGCGCTAAAGTAGAAGCAGCACTAATAGTAGAGCTAGGTTGATTGTCAGTGAACATATTCAGCCGATAACCTAACTTCTTAGTTTCATGAGATGCCAATTCTATGCGCCAAACTGCCGTAGAACCGTGAAACCGAGTTGGTTGCAAATGCTGAAATTGAATTAGAGACTCCATAATCGAAGCATCTAAACCCTGATATGCAAGGGTTAGAGATTCTTCTTTATGGGTTTGAGGAGATGAGGGTGCAACATGATCAGATGTTAATTCATTTAAATGTAAAAGTCTTCCCCGTTTTTGGCGATGATGACCTCTAACCTCAAATAAATCCACAAAATCAGCATCAAAACTCAGACTCAGTTCAAAAACAATGCTGGTAGTGTTGTAGTTAGCAACCTCTATTTCTTCAAATAATGCCCCATTGAGAACCAGTTCTCGACGAATACCCACAGTATCAGCCTTAAAAAGATTCTCTAAATCAGGATTGGTACATAAAACCGAGAGGGCAAATCCCTTATCAGCGTTACTACTCAGTAGTATAGGCGATCGCCCTTCAATCTGTAACTCCAAACGACTCAAAAACCTGGTATCACGGCAAAACATCCCCATACTAGGAGTGCTACCATAAAGGTAACAATCGGAAATATTCCCCATGGTATCTGTCACCAGGAATAAATCATCATCTTTAACTGTAATGGTTGGCTGTGGTCTTTGACTGACAACACAAGGCCATTCGGAAATCTCTTTTTGGTCTGCGGGAGTAAAAGTTCTGTTGTCGAGGACAATTGTTTCTGGAGTCATCAATGTATCCGGTGTCATTAGCCAGAGTTACCTATACAGGTGTAAATTTGCTCAAATCAATACTCTTAAAAAACAAAAGTAATTAAATCTAAGACAATGAATTTCTATAAATGTATACCTTATTAATTAGAAGTCAAGCCTGAAAACTGGCTGTTTTCCAAGGGTTTATTCCTTCATAAACATTGAGAGGTGCTAGAGGTAGAGAATACTTACTCAGGCATAAAATCTCAAAAAAGTAGAAAGAGGTGAATAAGAACTACTCACCATCTTTGTTTCTTTTCATACTGATATTGAATAAATAAGCATAAATAAGATCCCCGACTTCTTAGAGAAGTCGGGGATATGACCACCTTAATTTTGTTTAACGAAACCATTATGTCAACAACATCAGAAATTGCCGTTGAGTTTCAAAATACCAGTTTTGCCATTAATCACCGTCCCCTATTATCTAACTTAAATCTGAGCATTTATCAAGGGGAAGCATTAATTTTATTAGGACGCAGTGGGAGTGGAAAAACCACAACTTTAAAATTAATTAATCATTTACTTATTCCCACCCAAGGACAAGTTTTAGTCCAAAATCATCCTACAACTAACTGGGATGCCATTAAACTGAGAAGACGGATAGGTTACGTCATCCAAGAAACAGGTTTATTTCCTCATTTTACCATCGCGGAAAATGTCGGACTCGTCCCATCTTTAGAAAAATGGCCACCACAGAAAATTCAAAATAGAGTTTATGAAATGTTAAACTTAGTGGGATTAGAACCAGAAAAATTTGCTCAACGTTATCCCCATGAATTATCAGGAGGTCAACGTCAGCGAGTGGGAGTTGCTAGAGCTTTAGCCGCAGATCCACCTATACTATTAATGGATGAACCTTTTGGCGCACTTGACCCAATTACCCGTTTAGAATTACAACAACAATTTCAATATTTACAACAACAATTAGGAAAAACCGTGATATTTGTCACCCATGATATTCAAGAAGCCTTCTTTTTAGCCACAAGAATTGGTTTAATGTGTGAAGGAAATTTAGTCGTATTAGGAACAAGAAGAGAATTTCTCCAATCTCAACATCCAGAAGCAAAAGCATTTTTAGCTTGTTTAAATATTGGTAACAGTTGGGAAGAACTTAATTAAAATTAGATAAAAAATACAAAAGTTATGTTTTTATTTCAATACGGTACAGAAATAATTTTCCACAGTGGAGAACATTTAATATTAGTCATTATATCCCTAGCGATCGCCATTTCGATTGGTCTTCCTGTCGGCATTTTTATCACTCGTCAACCAAAATTAGCTTCCCCCATTCTTGGTTTAGCAAACGCCATTCAAACCATCCCTAGTTTAGCCATCTTTGGCTTTTTAATTTCCGTACCTTTCCTGGGAGGAATTGGCAAAATCCCCGCTATATTTGCGTTAACTCTTTATGCTTTACTTCCCATAATTCGTAATACATATATTGGCATTAATAGCATCAATCCCGCCATTAAAGAAGCCGGGATAGGCATGGGAATGACAGATCAACAATTACTATTGCAAGTAGAAATTCCCCTAGCTTTACCAGTCATTTTAGCAGGGGTAAGAGTAGCCACCGTTATATCCGTAGGAATTGCCACAATTGCTGCTGCTGTTGGTGGTGGTGGTTTAGGAGTATTTATTTTTCGCGGTATTTCCACAGTTAATAATGAATTAATTTTAGCCGGAGCAGTCCCCGCTGCTGTAATTGCTTTGAGTGCAGATTTCGGTTTAGAATTATTAGAAAAAAACCTTACGAAACAAATAGCAAACAAAGGTAAATTTAATCAGCAAATAGGTATTGTTTTGGGAATAATCACCTTAATTATCGCAGGATTAATAGCTTTTAACTATCAACAAGCACCAGCAAAAATTATTATCGGTTCTAAAAATTTCACAGAACAAGTAATTTTAGGAGAGTTATTAGCACAACACATAGAAAATCATACCAAATTAAAAGTAGATCGTCGTTTTAACTTAGGAGGAACATTTATTGCTCATGAAGCAGTAAAAGCGGGAAAAATTGCCGGTTATGTAGAATATACAGGAACTTCATTTACTACTGTTTTAAAAGAAAAACCAATTAGTAATCCTGAGACTGTTTATAAAAAAGTCAAGGAATACTATGATCAAAAATTGAAATTAGCAGTGATGAAGCCTTTAGGATTTGAGAATACCTTTGCCATGATTATCAGAGAAGAAGATGCCAAAAAATGGCAAATTAAAAGCCTTTCGGAAATTGGTAAATATAGTCCACAAATGAAAGCAGGATTTGGATATGAATTTTTAGAACGTGAAGATGGTTATCCAGGATTATCTAAAACCTACAACTTAAAATTTGCCAATATTAAACAAATGGAATTAGGATTAATGTATCAAGCATTAAAGGAAAAACAAGTAGATTTTATTGCTGCAAATTCTACAGATGGTTTAATTCCAGTTTTAAACTTAGTGATTTTAGAAGATGATAAAAAATACTTTCCACCTTATCAAGCTATACCTATTTTTAATCAAGAAATTCTCCAAAAATATCCAGAGTTAACAGATACCATTAATCAATTAGGAGGAAAAATTTCTACAACAGAAATACAAAAGATGAATTATCAAGTAGATAATCAATCTCAACCGGTGGAGAAAGTTGTCAGTGAGTGGTTAAAATCTCAACAATTATAATTTTCAGATATTTGATTCTCAAAAATATAAAATTTTTTATAAATTTTTTCTCCTCCGATATCATAGAAAAATACCTTCTTTTTTGACATTATAGTTAAAGGGAGTATTTTCATTTTCAAACTTTGCTGAAGAGATAAAGTGACGAGAAATAACAACATCGTTGTTTAGACAAATGGTTGAGATTATTTGACTGGTTTTATCAATTTCATGATAGGGGTTAATCTCTGATTTCAGAACAACCAGAATATCAATATCAGAAAATTCTTTAGCGTCTTCCCTCGCTTGAGAACCATATAAAATAATTGCTTCCAGTTGGTTTTGATAAAGTTTTTGCAAAGCTTGTTTAACTTCTTGTAATATCAAATTAAGCTGTGATTTGTTCATTGTTTAAATCATTCCTTTGGTTTCAGATGATTGGGTTTCGGTCTATAAATACTATTATATCACAACCAATAATATAGCGATTCTCATCCAAGTGAGGTACACCAAAGAAATAATTAACCGCAGATAAATAGAAAAAGAAACATCATGATAGAAAATCTTAGTTGAGAATTTGAATTTATCTGCACTATAGATAATTTCTAGATGATGTTTATAAATTGTCAAACTATCAATTTTGATAACTGAAATTTTCCTTATTTACCACCACATAGTTCCTGGTTCACCTTTAAATGGTCCAACAATATCAGAAGTAATCCACCCTCCGTAAAAATCACCTGTTTGGGCTTTAACTAATTCATCATTCACATAGCAAGCATCCATTAAACTGGCATAAAAACTGTAATATTCTTGAATTGATTCAAAATTAGGACTAGGTTGAATATATCGCCAAGCACCATTATTTATGTATTTATCTCCTACGGAAATATCATAATATTGACACCAACCTTTCCATTCACACCAAGTTTTTCTAGGTGTCTCTATTAAATGTTCTAACTGAATATCTTCAGCCGGAATATAATAACCCGGAGGATGACTTGTTTCTAAGACTCTTTTAGCTTGATGTGTTTGAGCCAAAACAATCCCATTAACAATTATCTTGAGATGTTTGTTAGTATCTTCTAAAATTGCCGGACGGGGATAGTCCCAAACTGATTCTTGACCTGGTTGTGGGGGGATAGGATTTGGTCTCATGATTATTTAATGGATGATTTTGATGATTATAATTACGTCATTATATCACATATTTACCGACTTTCTAGTATTTAATTCACCAAAAATGCTATTAATTTTAGATTCAATTGAACTCACAGGAAACATAATTCCCGTTTTTTTATTAATAGGATTAAGTGTATTAAATACCCTATCCCAAAAACCATGAATACCATAATTACCATTAAAACCAGTATGATGCAAATCATGAAAATCTGAAGGAATAAAAAATATTGATAAAGAACTATGACCTTCTAAATTATAAATGTTACCTATTAAAGTCCATGCACAAAGTTGAGTGATGTCATACCCAAAGATAAAAATAGGTAAAACATCCGTTATTGTAACAATAATATATTCTATAAGGCTTTTATGTCCAGCGACAAAACTTGATGTATCTTGGAATTCATGATGTTTAAGATGAATTTTGAGAAATGATTTTGTATGAAATAATCTATGGGCTATATAAAAACAGAAATCAGCAGTAACTATTCTCATCAAAAACCATCCCAAATTTAAAAGTAAACTATTACCTCTATGAACTTCTGGAGCTAAATATATAATAATTAATGCGGTAATTAGAGCTTTTATTTCTCCTGTAATGATACCTTTTAAAGTGAAATTAGGAAATAATTGTTTTTTCACTTTTTTGACTCTTACAGTTAGTTTATCATGAAAAAAATCGTTACTTTTGATTAATTTTTCAATAAAAATACCAATAGCATAAAATGAGATAGTTCCAACCAACCAGTATAATAATGCTTGGGTAATAAAATTTAGTTTGAGCTTATTTAACAGCAAAAAAAATAACTGTTGAGCAATTGTACAACTAATGGCAATTTTGAGATAAAATTCCATCTCAAAACAGAAATTCAATAATTTTTGCATTTTTATTACCTCTAAGTTCCTTAAATAAACATTTAATTGATTTTATCTAGTTGAATAATTACAATTATCAGCATTCAGCATTTTACAAGTATAAGTATTTTTCATCCTGATTTTTAAATCCTGAATGCTGACATAAAACTTATACAACTTGACAAAGAATCAACCCAAACCACTCTTTTTCATCTGTCCAAGTTTTCACAGTTTTCAATCCTTTATCTGACAAGTTTTTTTCCATTGTTGCTAAATTAAACTTACGAGAAATTTCTGTAAGGATACTTTCTCCTGCTTCAAAGTTAACCTTTAAATCCAAAAGTTCTAAAGATACCCAATGGCTTTTTTGGCAATGTAAATACATTTCAATTTGATGATCAACTTGATTATAAACCGCTTGATGTTTAAACAAACTGATATCAAAGTTACCTTGAAACCGCCAATTTAAATGAGAAAGCATATTTAAATTAAAAGCAGCAGTCACTTCCTGACTATCATTATAAGCAGCTTCTAAAATATCCAGGGGCTTTTGTAAATCAATCCCTAGCAGAAAGTAATCTCCTGGTTGTAAGGTTCGAGAAACTTGATTTAAGAAAATATCACATTCTTCCTGATTAAAATTCCCTAACGAACTTCCCAGAAAAAACAACATCCGTGATTGTAAATAATTCGATTCTAGATGAACCAAAGCTTGTTCATAAGTTCCTAATAACCCATGAATAGCAATATCAGGATACTTTTCTTGTAACTGTAAAACACTAGTTTTCAGAATACCCCCACTAACATCAATAGGAAGATATCTACAAGAATTAGCAATTTTTTGATAAGCCGTTAATAAAGCTTGAGTTTTCGTAGAACTACCACTACCTAATTCTATCAACTCACAACAATTTGTAATTGCGGCAATTTCATCAGCATATTGTTCTAAAATCCAGGCTTCTGTGCGAGTCGGATAATATTCTGGTAACTCACAAATTTTTTCAAATAATTGAGAACCAGGATCATCATAAAAATATTTGGGAGGTAAACTTTTCAGTTTTTCAGTTAACCCCTTAATAACATCCTTGCCATCAATACTTAACTCTTGATAATGATGATCTAAAACTGTTAAAGGCTGTGCAATCATTTTCTAAATCCTCTAGAGTGATTATAAGATCCCCGACTTCTGATATCAATTGATAATTTATTCACAAAATAAAAAAAGAAGTCGGAGATCTCGATTTTATTAATCCAAACTTTCAGCAACTCTAAAACCGACGTGCTGATAAAAATAAGGACGAAACCAGTTACGATAACAAGGTAAAGCCATTGTACCATTCGTTGCCCAAGAACCACCCAACATCATAAAATGTTTATCATCAAAAAAGGGTGCAGATTGATCTTCATAAAGATGGTGAGTTTTAAATCCTGGTAAGGGTTTGAATGTTTCCCCTAACCATTCCCAGACATTACCCCGTAGGTCAGAAAGTCCAGATTGATGATTTTCTGAAAACATTCCCACAGGCGTGGGAGAAATAAATTGTAAGTTAAGATTATAGTTATTTGCTAAACTGGAATCTGCTGATATTTTTAAGGCTTGATGCCATTCTGCTTCTGTCATTAACCGAGTATTTTTACCTTTCCACCGACAAAATGCCATGGCTTCATAATGGTTAACTTCTACAGGCCAATCTAAAGGTAAATCTAGTTCATCAAATGTAGCACGATAGCGATAGTTATTTTCTTGGTGTATCCAGAATTTGGGATATTGGATATTGTAGAGTTGTTTCCATGCCCAAGATTCAGTATGCCAATAATTTACATTATTATAACCACCGTCTTGAACAAACTCTAAAAATTCTCCATTGGTAATGAGATATTGACTTGCTAAAAATGGTTTTACTTCAACTTCTAAATGACCATATTCACTATCCCAACCAAAAGTTAAATCATCTTGGCGTTTTCCTAATTTTACTACACCACCAGGAACTTCTCGCATTTGATGATGCGGAATTTCTCCATTAGTAGGTGCATAATTCCATCCTTGGGGACGTTTTAAGTTCTCAACGGGTAATTGACGCAGCAGCATGGAAGAGGTTTCGACATGAATACGACTATGTTCTATTCCCATTAATAAAGCCCAAATAGGATGCTGTTGATGAATGGGTAAATCTAAAGGAGTCTTATTAATGATTGTGGTAATTTCTGCTCTGGCTTTGTTTCGATATTCCCAAACTTTTTTGATATTAGGCCAGTTGACTCCTTGAATGGCTACCTCTAGTTCTGCTGGTGTTTCTGGATCAACTCCTATTTCAAATAAGGTTTCATATTGGGGATTAATCCGATTTTTTATTAATCCCACCTGAATTAATTTGTTAATATAAAAAACAGCCGAATGTCCAAGATAGAAAATTAATTTATTTCTTAAAGGATCGGGATTTAGATAAAATGTTTCTTCTTTAACCAAACTCTTCATTAAGGTTTCTTCCAGTTCCGAGGAATTTTCAAAATATTTGAGTAGGGTTGTGGAACTACAATTATCGAGTTGGGGAATATGAGCATCTGTCATTTTCTTAACCTGGAGGAATTATGGGGATGACCTGAATAAATTAACTTTTGTAAATAAAGCCAGAGACTAATTTTAGCATTGATGGAAATTTCATCTCAGTGATAAACACTTACAGAATTTTTTGGGCAATAATTACAGGCTATAGAGTTAAATAGCCTATATTGGGACTATTTTGTGATTTTTAACTAAAATTTAATATTTTTGGCAATTTTACCAAAAACTAGATTCCTAGATTTACCGAAGACAAATATAAACAGTCTTTTTAGGCTAATCTAAAATAAGGATATGAATTTCCAAAATGCCAAATTATGCAAGCAAATTCGTTAAGCTTATACATTGCCCCGACTACATTAGGTACGAACAAACCTATATTGAGGTTAAAAAAAATAGATAAATGTTCTTGCGACTGGTAATAGATAAGGGTAATAGATCATAGGTAATATGTGTTTAATGACCACTGACCACTGACTAATGACTAATGACTAATGAGTATTTCCACTTCCGTGCTGAGTGATTTACTAAACTCACTCCCCCATCTGCGACCTCAGTTATATTTTAAGGCTTCACTAACCGCTCTCTCCCATGCAATGGAAGATCAGGTTTTAGCAGCCAATTTAGACAGTCCTTTGATCATTGCTAGTTTCCAGCAAGAGCGATTTTACCGGCAAGAAGCTCATCGTTATCAGCGACTTGCAGAAAAAAGTAATCAAATATATGTATTATCTGCACCAGAGACAGAGTTTGCTAATAGCTCAGAATATTATGAAAAGGTCGCTTTTGAGCCTGATGATGCTTTAGCGCAAGAATGGCATTTGCTAGTAATTGCTGACAACTATGCTACTTGCTTAATCTGTCGAGAAAGCCTGGGTTCTCTGGCCAAAAATCAATGTATCCCAGAGATGATTCCTAGTTTGGATATGGATACAGCGCGAAGATTTGAGGGGATTTGGACATCGGAAAAAGGGGTATGCTTAAAAGCCGCTCAATTGTTATTAGATAGAATTGAGATTTATCGGCCAGATTTAGCGGATAAAGTTGATGAAGTGAAGCAGCGGTTAAATATTAAGGAATCAACAAACGAGTTAAAAGTTAATTTCAATCATAAATATGTAGATTATATTGATACCGATCCTTTTGTGCAGAGGTTGGTGACATATCTGCAAGCTAGTCAGTATAAGCTGCATAAAGCTTACCGTGCGATTGCGGCTCAAGCAAGGAAAGAACGGTTGGTAAATTCCATTAGTACAGCAATTAGGCGATCGCTTGATCCACGAGAAATTCTCCAAGTTGCGGCTCAGGAGTTGGGACAACATTTAGAAGCCTGTCGTTGTCTAATTTATCGCGCCCAAGCTACAGATGCCAAAGCTATAATCGAACATGAATTTTTGAACTCTAATGTTACATCTGTACTAGGGCAAAGTTGGGAGTTACAAAATAATCCCCTGTTTCAGCAGGTGCTACGACAACAGGAGGGAGTATGTGTAGCTGATACCGTGGGGGACTCCAAAATAAAGAAATCAACAGCCTTATCGTCAATTGTGAAGAAGTTTAGCGTGCGTTCTTGGTTAATCGAACCCGTATTATATCAAGGGCGACTATTGGGAATTGTGGAGTTACACGATTGCCATTTTCCTCCCCATGAATGGCAACCAGGGGAGTTAGACTTAGTGAAGGCGATCGCTACTCAAATTGGTGCAGCTCTGATTCAAGCCGAATCTTTTGCCAATTTAGAAGAACTCAACCAACAACTAGAAGCCTTAGACCGCACCCGCAGTAACTTAATTGCCATTACCGGTCATGAACTCCGCACTCCATTATCCACCATTCAAGTTTGTTTAGAAAGCCTGGCTACAGAACCGGATATGCCTTGGGAATTGCAACAAATAATGTTGAGTACAGCCCTTGCAGACTCCGAAAGAATGCGGAAACTCGTACAAGACTTTTTAACCCTTTCTAACTTAGAAAGTGGTCGGGTAGAATGGCATCCTGAATCATTAACCATCCAAGAATGTGTAGATTTATCCCTCAGTCGCTTACGGACGCGCTCCAGTCAAGAAAAGATCCCAAAAATCAAAACTCAAATTTCCACAAGCTTACCTTTAGTCAGGGCTGACGGTGATTGGTTGGTGGAGGTAATCGCCAAACTTGTCGATAATGCTTGTAAATTTACTCCCTCTTCTGGGCAAATTATTATTAAAGCCATTAGCAATGGTCAGGAGATGCTAGAAGTCACCGTAGCGGACACAGGCAGGGGAATTGAACCCAATCGCCTAGAAATCGTTTTTGACCGCTTCTACCAGGAAGAAGGGGCATTACGGCGAACAACCGGCGGTACTGGATTGGGTTTAGCAATTTGTCGCCAAATTGTCAACGGCTGGGACGGAAAAATTTGGGCAGAATCCACAGGTAAAGATCAAGGCAGTCAATTTCATTTTACAATTCCCATCGTCCAAGGCAGCCAGGAAAATAATTAACAACTAACCACTGTACGGGCGAAGCATTTGGAGAACTATTTTTGGCAATGACCGATAATTTATCTTCCAAATGCTTCGCCCCTACTGACAACTGACAACTAACCACCAACTAATTACTAAAAACTGTTACAGTCTATAACGCGATCGCAACATAAGTCGAGTTCCAATGTTAGTATGCCGTAAAAACCTACAAGAGACAGTTTATGGCAACTTTGACTGGAAAAACCCCAATCTTTGGTGGCAGCACTGGCGGATTACTCACAAAAGCTGATGTAGAAGAAAAGTACGCTATCACCTGGACTAGCCCTAAAGAGCAAGTCTTTGAAATGCCCACAGGTGGCGCTGCTAAAATGGTAAAAGGCGAAAACCTACTTTACATTGCTCGCAAAGAGTACGGTATTGCTTTAGGCGCGCAGCTTCGCAAATTCAAAATCACCGATTACAAAGTTTACCGCATTCTCCCCGGCGGCGAAACTACCATGATTCACCCTGCTGATGGCGTTTTCCCTGAAAAAGTAAATGCTGGACGTTCTATGGTGCGTCACGTACCCCGCAGAATCGGTCAAAACCCCAACCCTGCACAAATCAAATTCAGCGGTAAAGCTACTCACGACGCTTAGTACCGCAGGGCGGAATTAAAAATTAACAATTAAAAATTAAAAAAGCAGAAATAACTAGCTTTTTGTGTGATTTTTAATTGTTGGTTGATTTACGCCGTTGTCAACTAATCGTTATGTAGTGGGTAATGGGTAATAGGGAAAAAAGAAAAATTTTGCCCCCTTACCCATGACTAAAAGCTCGTTGTTAATTTTTAATTATTTATGATTTTCCCCGATTTCGACCAGTTTCAAAAGCTTGCTGTCCAAGGTAATTTCGTGCCAGTGTATCAGGAATGGATAGCCGACTTAGATACACCTGTATCCGCTTGGTATAAAGTTTGTGCAGATCAACCTTACAGCTTTTTGCTGGAATCGGTGGAAGGTGGGGAAACTGTAGGGCGTTATAGTTTCTTAGGTTGTGATCCTTTGTGGATTTTGGAAGCTAGGGGTGATAAAACAACCCAAACCCATCGAAATGGTGATCAACAGGTTTTTATAGGTGATCCGTTTACAGTTTTATCTGAATGTTTAGCACCTTATCACCCAGTAAAATTACCAGAATTACCTTCAGGAATTGGTGGTTTATTTGGGTTTTGGGGTTATGAATTAATAAATTGGATTGAACCGCGTGTACCAATTCATGCCCAAGATGAGCGCAATATCCCCGATGGATTATGGATGCAGGTAGACCAATTATTGATTTTTGACCAGGTAAAACGGAAAATTTGGGCGATCGCCTACGCAGATTTACGTGATCCAGCAGGTTTAGAGGTAGCATATCAAAAGGCGAGCGATCGCATTCAGGAAATGGTCAGGAAGCTATCTTTGCCCCTATCACCAGAAAACACCAGAATATCTTGGACAGCCCCTGGAAACAAGCCTAAAGCGGGCATAGAGGACTATACCAGCAACTTTACCCAGACAGAATTTTGCGCCAGTGTGGAAAAAGCCAAAGCACATATTAAAGCTGGTGATATTTTCCAAGTTGTCATCTCACAACGCTTATCCACAGAATATACAGGTAATCCCTTCGCATTATATCGTTCTCTGCGGCAAATCAATCCTTCGCCTTACATGGCTTATTTTAACTTCCAAGACTGGCAAATTATCGGTTCTAGCCCCGAAGTCATGGTCAAAGCCGAATGCAATGATGAAGGGGAAATTATCGCCACAGTCCGTCCCATTGCGGGAACTCGACCCAGAGGGAAGACAACAAAGGAAGATGCAGCTTTAGCCGCTGATTTACTTCAAGACCCCAAGGAAATCGCCGAACACGTCATGTTAGTAGATTTAGGACGCAATGATTTGGGGCGGGTGTGCAGCAGTGGTAGTGTGAAGGTTGATGAATTAATGATCGTTGAACGCTACTCTCATGTGATGCACATTGTCAGTAATGTGGTGGGTAAGTTAGCACCGGGTAAAACTGCATGGGATTTACTCAAAGCGTGCTTTCCTGCTGGGACAGTTAGCGGTGCGCCTAAAATCAGGGCGATGGAAATTATTAATGAGTTAGAACCAAGTCGCCGAGGTGTGTATTCAGGTGTCTATGGATATTATGATTTTGAAGGACAATTGAATAGTGCGATCGCTATCAGAACTATGGTATTACATAATCAAACGGTAACTGTCCAAGCTGGTGCAGGTTTGGTGGCTGATTCTGACCCCGAAAAGGAATATGAAGAAACTCTGAATAAAGCTAGAGGGTTATTAGAAGCAATTCGTTGTTTGCGTTGAGAATTTATTTTCGCGCAAAGACGCTGAGGAGCAAAGACGCAAAGTTTAAGAGTTTGGATTTTCCTGATCAATACTGGAGTTAAACTATGATACCAGCTATTAGTAGACCTTCAACTTTACTGGGTGAGATTAAAGTTGAAAAAGTAGATAAATTCAATTTATTTAAATTTACTGATGAACTCCAGAAGCGAATGGAAGAACTTTTGGAGAGAAAAAAAGCTGATTTACTGACTTCAGAAGAAGTTATAGAATTGGAAGCTATTGGAGAGTTAGATAGAGTTTTCACTCACATCAATGCGATGTTAGTAGCTCAAGTATGACTATTGAAGCAATTCGTTGTTTAAGGTGAATTTTAACCAATTGAATTCCAGCAGGAGAATAGAGATATGAGTATTGTGATTACAGATGAAGTTTTGCAAACCATTCAAATGTCTGACAAAGAATTAGTTCAAGAAATAGCAATTTTGCTCTTTGAACAAGAACGGTTTACTTTAGGACAAGCGAGTCATTTTGTAGGTATTAATCAACTTGAGTTTCAACGATTACTTGCTAGTCGAAAAATTCCCATTCACTATGATATTGCTGAATTTAGGGAAGATGTAAAGAGTTTGAAAGCTAATAATTGGCGATGATTATTATTAGCAATACATCACCTATCAGTAACCTCGCTGCGATTGGACAATTAACTTTGTTGCAGCAACTTTATGGTAAGGTCATTATTCCACAAGCAGTCTATCAGGAAATTCTTGCTTGTGGTAGTACAGATCCAGGTACACTAGCACTTCAAACTCTCGATTGGATTGAAGTTATCCCAGTTACAAATGTTGTCCTAATTCAGACTCTACAAACAATTTTAGATCCAGGTGAAGCAGAAGCGATAGCTCTTGCTGTTGAGTTAAATGCTGATAGACTGATTATTGATGAGCGAAAAGGTATAAATGAAGCAATAAAGTCTAGTTTACAGGTTACTGGACTCTTAGGTATTATACTAGCTGCTAGACAACAAGGATTTATTCCACTGGTAAAACCGATATTAGATGATTTGATTGCTAATGGTTTCTGGATTCGTGAACAGTTGTATGCAGAAGTTTTATTACTTGCAGGAGAATAGCAACCGGATGATATAAAATAATATAAATCTCTGTTTAGGTAAAATTTTAGCATTTGGGTGGGGTGAAATTTGATTTCAGACAAACAACGAGAATTACTATTACTAGAAAGTTTCATAGTTGACAATGAAGATTTAGAAGAACTAGAAGCAAAACTGGCTGAATTCAATATTTTTGAAGCTATTGGTGTAGTCAGACAAGAAATTAGACATTCAAATTTTTTAGCATTTCTTTTAGATCCATCTCAAAATCATAGACTTGATGATATTTTTCTCAAGCGATTTCTGAAGCGAGTGCTTTTAGAAACGGATAACCCTACAAATACAAATAATGCAAAAATTAGTCCTGTTGATATAGATATAGCTGATTTAACAGACTCAGAGATTAGACGTGAGTGGCAAAATATTGATATTCTTATCCATTCACAGCGTAATAAATTAATATGTGCTATAGAAAATAAAATTGATTCGGGAGAACATTCAAACCAGTTAGAAAGATATCAGAACATTATTGATATTGAATACAAAAATTATAGGAAAATTTTAATTTATTTAACTCCCGAAGGAAGTACACCATCTAAAGCCAATTGGATAATATACAGCTATTCTCAAGTAGTAGAAATAATTGATAGTATTTGTAAAAGTTACAAATCTACACTTGGTGCGGATATTTACACATTAATGACACATTATTCTACATTAATTAGGAAATATATTGTGAGTGATTCAGAAATTGCAGAACTTTGCCGCGAAATTTATTTTAAGCATAAGCAAGCTCTTGATTTAATATTTGAACATCTTCCAGATTTACAATCAAAAATATTATCTGATAAAATTGATAAATTAGTAAAGGAATTACTAAAACCATATATTGACTCTCAGAAAATATTTGTAGATTATTACACAGGAAGTATAGACTTTGGTCCTAGAGACTGGGAAAATAAGTTCCCTAAGTATTCTATTTATTTTAAATTCGATTATCGTTATGATGATGTTAAAGTTATACTCCAAATTGGACCAATCCACAACAAAAATAAAAATTTTCGCAATAATATATTTGAATTAGCACACAATCCAAAGTATTCAAAAATTTTTAAACCAACAAGAAAGCAAATAAATGGAAAGAGAATAACTATTTATAATCGGCAAATTTCAAGAAAAAGCAATTATAAAAATGTGGATATTGAGGATATAAGAAAAGAAATTCTGGATTTTTGGGAGGATTTTATGGAAAATGACTTTGTATCTATAGAGAAGATAATCAGTGAAAATATAGAGATCATTTTGAATGACAATTGAATAATGCTATCGATATTAGAACTAAGTTAATTCAACATGAAATTCCATATTTTTCTGCATTTCTTCAATAAAGTGATTTAGAGATTGTGTATTACCTGTTGCTATATCTTCTAATCCTTTCTTTATACCGATGAGAGTTTCTAACTTTTCCAAAGTATCAAGTAATTGTTGATAAGCAACAGCATCTTGTACCACTAATTCTGCTTTTCCATTAACTGTTAAAACTATAGGATTTCCAGTTTCTTTCATCTGACTAATCAGTTCATTAGTATTGCGTTTAAAGGTTGAGAGTGACTGAATATCTCGACTTAAATTAATCATGAGAATTACTCCACACTAAATTTGCGTCTAATTTAATGTTATCACACAAACGTCAAAATTATTGATATTCCATTAATCCATAAGCAAGAATATATCAATTATTTTATTTCTAAAAGTGTTGAATTTTGCAACAAAACTTTATCTATCTGTTGTAAAAGTGATTCTAAATTAGCAGAATTATCTAAAACTACATCAGCACGAGCGATTTTTTCCGCAATAGGTAATTGACTATTAATTCTGGCTGCTGCTTGTTCCGCTGTTAAATTATTGCGTTCTATTAATCGCTGTTGTTGCTGTTGTGGAGAACAAGATACCACCCAAATTTGATTAACTAGATTTTCTAAATTAGCTTCAAACAATAGCGGAATCACCAAAATTAAAGTATTTGCAGATGATTCATTAATAGCTTTAGCAAAACAATTTCTCACATAAGGATGAATTACACTTTCTACCCAATAACGTTCTTCTGGTTGATGAAAAATGATTTCTCCTAATTTGGATCTATTTAAATTACCATCACTTAATATGATTTCTCTACCATATTTTTCGGCAATTTGTGACAAAATAGGAGAACCGACAGATACTGCATCTCTCGCATAAATATCTGCATCTAAAATCGGTAAATTGTAAGTTGCAGCTAAATAATTAGCAACTGTACTTTTACCCGTCGCAATTCCACCAGTTAAACCAATTAAATTCTTAGTCATTGGTTATTAGAAAATTTAATTATGGCATTTGTTAAACCTTCTAAAGTATATTCTTCTGCTTCAATATCTACTCTCCCAAATACACTTTGACAGGTTTTTGAAGTTTGGGGACCAATGGAAGCTATGCAAACTCTGGCTAAATTTTCGGGATTGTAGGTAAATATATGCGCTGTTAATTGCGAGAAAAATAGCACTGTTTTAGAACTGGCAAAGGTAATAATATCTACAGTATTATTAACTAAAGCATATTCAGCCGCAGGAGGGATACCTTGAGGACAGCAAGATTCATAAGCGGGAACTTCAATTACTTCTGCACCTTTGGCTGTTAATTCCTTTACTAATACTTCTCTTCCACCACTTTCAACTCTAGGAAATAATATCTTTTTACCTGTTAGTGATTCGGGAAAGTTTTCCACCAAAGAATCAGCCACAAAGTTAGGAGGAATAAAATCAGCTTGGATATTTTGTTTTTGTAAACTTTGGGCTGTTTTTTCCCCAACAACGGCAATTTTCACACCTGATAAAGCATTTTTATCTTGACCGGATTTTTCTAATCGCTCAAAAAAGTATTCTACACCATTACTAGAAGTGAGAATTAGCCAATTAAAAGTTGATAAATGCAAAATTGCCTGATCTAAAGCTGACCAACTGCTAGGGGGTCCAATTTCTAAAGCTGGCATTTCTATCACATTAGCACCTGCGGAGGTTAAGCGATCGCTAAATTGATGCGATTGTCCCACAGAACGGGTAACTAAAATGGTTTTCCCAGTTAAAGGAGAAAGATTGTAATTCACGGTTGACATTAAATTTGTTGTCTTAATAATTTTTGGTTTCGCGCAAAAAAATATCCGTAGGTTGGGTTGACGCAAGGAAACCCAACATTTCCTGTACCCCAACATTTCCTAGAATTAGTTGGGTTTCACTTCGTTCTACCCAACCTACAATTTTACAAATGGAAATCTTTTACAGGTAATCGCGTAATCGCACAACTTCACCAATGACTATAACTGCGGGAGAGAGAGATAAGCCGACGGTTTGTTGGAGGATATTTCCCAGTTCTCCTGTCCAGACTTCTTGACTAGGCGTTCCAGCCCAACGGATAATAGCAATCGGCGTAGAATGAGGTTTTCTATATTTTATCAGTTGATGGATTATTTCTGGTAAATTTTTTCCTCCCATTAAAATTACTAAGGTTTCTAAGCTTGCTAATGCTTCCCAGTTTAAAGTTTCTGGTTCATGGGCTGTACAAACTGCAAAACAACGACTAAGAACGTTATCTGTAAGCGGAATTCCAGCTAATAATGGTGCAGCTAATGCGGAAGAAATTCCGGGAATGATTTCAAATTCACAACCTGCATTTTTTAAAGCTGCAATTTCTAAAATACAGCGTCCAAATATCAAAGGATCTCCCGATTTTAGTCTAATAACTTGTTTCTTTTCTAAACAATGTTTTACTAATAAATCGTTGATTTCATTTTGGGAAGTGCTGGGTTTACCTCCACGTTTACCAACATCTATTTTTAGGCAATCAACAGGGACACAATCTAATAATTGACTATCAACTAAAGCATCGTACACCAACACCTGAGCAGATGCTAACAGCCGATAGGCTTTAACGGTTAAGTATTCTACATCTCCAGGACCTGCACCAACAAGGTAAACTTTACCTATTTCTTTAATCATATTTATTGTTGACTTTTAATAATTTACCATTGGGTTTTGATACGATATATAATACTAAGTTAGGATGAGAATAGAATCAGATTTTAAGAATTATTGACCGCAGATAAACGCAGATAAACGCAGATAAAGACGGATGAATTAATGGATTTCCTCTGCCCTAGTAGTCAATACTCACCAAATTTCGCTAGATTAGATCAAGGTACACCTAATAGGAATTTTCAATGTCAGCACAATTGTTACTGGTAGATGACGAACCGGGATTGCGGGAAGCCGTCAAAGAATACTTACAAGAAAGCGGTTTTAGGGTTCAAACTGCCAGTAATGCCCGTGAAGGTTGGGACTGGATGCAAGCAAACACCGCTGATTTGGTCATTTCTGATATTATGATGCCCCAGGTAGATGGCTATCAATTCCTCAAGCAAATGCGGGATGACCCCCGTTTTCAGGCTCTACCAGTGGTATTTTTAACTGCTAAAGGGATGACAGGCGATCGCATTCAAGGCTATCATGCAGGTGTTGATGCGTATTTACCGAAACCATTCGATCCTGATGAATTAGTCGCCATAGTTGAAAACTTACTAGCGCGTCGCAGCGCCCAAACCCCCACCACCGGGGAAAACAGCGAAACTCCAAATCTTGCCGATTTGGCTAATCAAATCGCTCAAATTAGAATACTATTAACTCATCGGAGTGCCATATCCCAAACGCCAGCCCCGTTTAAAATAGATTTGACTCCTAGAGAGCAAAGTGTTTTAAATTTGGTAGCAGAAGGATTAATGAATAAAGAAATTGCCCGTCGCTTGGAAACCAGCGTCCGCAATGTCGAAAAATATGTGAGTCGTCTATTTAGTAAAACTGGTACTAATAGCCGCACAGAGTTGGTTCGTTTTGCTTTGGAACATGGTCTAGCAAAGTAAACTGCTCTACTTATGATGAGAGTTACTTGGTAAAAAAATGGTAAAGTGCACCTGGATAATTTTGCTGCCGAGATAGTAACACAATGTCAGACATTTTTACTTGTAATTTTCCTAGCTTGCCAGCATTGAGACGCAAATATTGTAGACGTAATTTTACGTTTACAAGCGAACTCATTATTAAGAAAAACAGGTAAAGGCTAACTTTTCCAACTCAATATTGAAAACTCTGAATTAAACTGGTCACTATCAAAAATTACACCAATAACTATTGAATAGTATCAGCGAAATTGCGTAAACGCATCATTTGGCGACGCATTTGTGGGGAGGCTTTAAACTCCGAAATCTCCTGAGCTTTTACAGATGCTTGTAAGGTTTCTAAAAAATCATCAGATCCTTCAGTTAAAGCCTCTAGTAATACTTGTAACAGTTGCTCACGATCACCTAATAGACTCTTTTCCTCAATCAGGCGGAATTTGAGGTGAATTTCACACTCATAAACACCTACTTCTGGATTATTTATTTGGCGTGGTAATGCTTTGGAGTTCATAGTTTTGAGGATTCCTTTAGTTAGTGGTCATCCGGGCTGGGTAGGGTTCTAAATCTTCAGAAAAATTTCTTATACTTTCTTTGTACTTTTGTGAATCCAAAGTTTTTGAAGATCAGAATTTTTTCTCATCCATAAAACTGGCATCTTATTTTACTCCCCCTGTTTTTTTTAGTTAGATTCTACTATTTTTTGGTGTTTCTTTCCTATTTATGGCATATCCGAGCCATAAACTATTATTCAATTTTTGAGATGTCATACCATGAAGTTTTTGTAAAGAACTGATTAGACCTTGTTAAAGGTTTTTACATCAACTTGTTAAAAACGTCAAGAAATATTATTTTTTTTACTTTTCTCGGATGAGAAAAATTAAGCATTTGTACTGAAGATGCTCCTTTGATAAATGCAATTTATAACTGTAGGAAAATTGACTAACTGGAAGAAAATCTAGTGAAGTCACTACAAGATGAGTACATTTACATCAGAAAAAATCAGAATCAGTCAAAAAATCAGAAAATTTTTTGTGAATTATTACATACATGAGACGGAATCAATTTAGAAAAATATGGCACATTCCGGGTAAATGAGATCCGAACTTAAAATCACAGCCCAAACACCAGTCCTGCTTCTGACAGCGCCCATCTGTCCTAATTTTAGACTTTCGCCGTCATTTTTGCTGTAAGCTCAAACATAGGAGTTAAAATGATTGCAGTGTAATTCAGCTAAATTCTTACACCCAAATTTATGGATAACCTGATGCTGCTCAAGTCCACAACCCGCCATGTTCGCATTTTTGCGGCGGAAATGGACAAAGATGAACTGATTCCGAGTAATCAAGTTTTGACACTAGATATTGATCCAGATAACGAATTTAACTGGAACGAAGATGCTCTGCAAAAAGTTTATCGCCAGTTTGATCAATTGGTAGAAGCGTCTAGTGGCGCGGATCTAACAGATTATAACTTACGCCGTATTGGTTCAGACTTAGAGCATTATTTGCGATCGCTTCTTCAAAAAGGCGAAATTAGCTATAATCTCTCCAGTCGGGTTACTAACTACAGTATGGGATTACCCCAAATTGCCGTAAGTAATAATCAATAACCGGAATACATATCTACCTAGCCTTGGCGAATTATATTCGCCAGCTATGTCAAGTTTTAATGACAGGTAGAGAATTAGTTCTGCTATTGCTACATATTCCCACAACAATAAAAGTTATGATGAGCCTGTGGGTTGCCAAAAATATGCGCGGTAGCAACTAAGACACGAAATACTCTGGAAAAAAATGCCAATTGTTGATCGGTGGGAAAACTATGGAAAATGATGCGGTAACGCTCTGCTGCCCAAATGAATATTGTCAATCTGCTAATCCCCTCACCCACAAATTTTGCCAGCAGTGTTCCACTCCTTTACCTAAGCGTTATTTGTGGGCTGTGGGCAATGATTTCAACTTTGGTGATCCCGGATCTATTTTAGGCGATGGGAGCAATCGCTATTTAGTTATTAATAAATCCATACTTTTAGATATTAAACCTGGGTTATTGCCCCAAATACCAGAGTTAGATGATTTAGAGAAAATTAGACCTTACCTGAAATTAATTCCCTATCGTCTCCATATACCACAAGTTTATGGAATCCTCAATTTAGGTAATGGGCAGAGCAAAACAGAAATATTACTATTAGAAAGACCACCATTAATAACTGATGCAACCATCACTCAAGCAAATCTATGCAGCAGTTTAGATACTGTTTGGAGTGCAGCTTCATCAATCCGCCAAATTCATTGGCTGTGGCAATTAGCTAATTTATGGCAGCCCCTAGCCATTGAAGGAGTAGCATCTAGCCTTCTAGACTCTTATCTATTAAGAGTAGAAGGGGTACTAATTCGCTTAATGGAATTGCGTTTTGATGGAGAAACCCCCCCAACATTATCCCAATTGGGAGAATTTTGGCTGAAACTGCTCAAAAATGCCAAACCAAATATTGCCCCATTTATTCAACAAGTATGTGAATTTCTAATTCAGGGGGACATTAACTCATCTGAGCAATTAATCAAAGTTTTAGATCAAGGATTGAGCCAATTAGAAAAATCTCAAACAACCACCATTAAAATCTATACTAAAACAGACTCAGGCCCCAGCCGCCCACGCAACGAAGATGCTTGTTACCCTGCCGCCGACACTTTGATCACTAAACCACCCCAGCATAACGCCCTAGCAGTTGTTTGTGATGGTATTGGTGGACATGAGGGCGGTAATGTGGCTTCTAACCTAGCAATTGAAACCATTCAGCAACAAATAAAAGAACTTACTTCAGTTCCCAAAGACAACATAGATCCTTCCATGCTACTTTCTGATTTAGAAAGAGCAGTGGCAACCGCTAATGATAAAATCAGCCAGCGTAATGATAGCGAACATCGTCAAGGACGACAACGCATGGGAACAACTATTGTCATGGCTTTGCCTATTGCCCATGAGATATATATTACCCATGTTGGTGATAGTCGTGCCTACTGGATTACCCGCCATAGTTGTCATCAAGTTACTTTAGATGATGATGTCGCGTCCCGTGAAGTCCGTTTGGGCTATGCTCTCTACCGGGAAGCATTGCAACACAGTGGTTCTGGCTCCTTAGTTCAGGCTTTGGGAATGAGTAAAAGTACCTCACTGCATCCCACATCTCAACGCTTTATTATTGACGAAGATGCTGTTTTTTTACTCACATCCGATGGTTTGAGCGATTTTGACCGAGTAGAAGAATCTTGGGAAACAGAAATATTGCCTCTCCTCTCTGGAAAAACAAGTATAGAAAATGTTGCCCAAAGATTAATAGAAATTGCTAATACTAAAAACGGACATGATAATGTCACCATTGCTTTAGTACATTACAATGTTAAATACTCTGAACCAGATATAAGAATTACAGCGGATATTTCTCATCTTTTAGCTGACACAGAATTATATTCATCAGATGATCCAAACAATGGTGAGAGTTTTATTAATAATCAAAAAACTCAAGTTATTTCCGAAAATAAAACTATCAAACTTTCCCAAATACCATTACAGTTGTTTGTTATTTTGGGATTAACGTTATTATCTGGTTTGTTGGGATATTGGTTTAAACTTCAACTCAAATCACCAACAATAATAATTTCTTCTCCGACTCCTTTTTCCAGTCAGCCTCCACCTTCGACTATACAAAGAACTTTAGATAATCTCTCTCCTAATTGGGTGATTCAAGCTAATAGTTCCATAACTTTAAATAACCAACCTTTTTCCGCTGAAAGTTTTTTCCAAGTTATAGAGAAAAAAACTAATCCTAAGAATGGAAATAATCCAGAAGTGCGTTTGCGCCTCTGTGAAAAATCCAATCCTGCCTTAGAAACTTCTCAAATAGTCCAACTTAACTTTTCCGAACTGCAAGATCTAGGGAAGGATATTTCTATTTTACAATCAAATCAACCTAGTCCTTGTCAATAGGTGACAGGTATAAATTTTCCCACTAACAACTAACAACTGTACGGGCGAAGCATTTGGAGAACTATTTTTGGCAATGACCGATAATTTATCTTCCAAATGCTTCGCCCCTACTGACAACTGACAACTGACTAATGACTAAATTCGCTACTTCTGTCTAGAATATCTGTATATGTGTTTTGAACGTTTAGTTTCTACCAATCCATGTCCAGCCCGAATTTGGCAATGCCTTCGGCGAGTATAGCGATCGCCCGTCTAGTGAATACTGGCACAGATCACTTCGCCATTTGGGTAGTCCAAGCACCATATCCCAGTGGTTATGTTCTCCGTGATTGTGTTTTCTCCGCTGAACTTAATCAGGTTTGGCGAGATTGGCAGCAAATGTTTGCTGGTCATAGTCTATTAGATGTTACGTCCGGTTCAACATCTCCATTAGTTAATGGCTTACCCTTAGCTGTAATTTCACCTGCTGAAGGTCAAAATACAAGTCCCTATAGTAGTCGTTTGATGCAATCCTTGGGCATCAATTTATGGCGATGGATATTTGATGGAGCGATTTTGAGTAGTTGGGAACGGAGTCGGGGGATGGCCATGGGTCAACAGACTCAATTACGCTTTCGGTTAGAAATTCGTGATCCTGATCTGATTGCCTTACCTTGGGAAATTATGCAGCCAGAAGCCGGACAATCAGCCATGTCTCTTTCCCAGGATATTTTATTTAGTCGCACCATCCGTGAAGTTGAACCTCTGCCAGAATTGCGAACCGACCGGGCTGTAAATATTCTGTTGGTGTTAGGACATGATCATAAATTACAACTAGATCAGGAAGCATCTTTACTGAAAAAAATCTTGTTAGCAGGTCGTCCTGTGGGCAAAACTGCCGCTGGCTATGCACCTTGTACAGTAAAGACATTGGTGCAACCGACGAAGACAGAGTTAATTCAAGAGTTAGAAACTAAAGTTTATAATGTGTTTTTTTATGCCGGGCATGGACTACCAGATCCAGATGGAGGCTCATTATTTTTAGGAAATGAACTCAAAATTAATGGGATAGAATTAGCTCAAGTCTTAACGCGGACAGGGATAAAATTGGGAGTTTTTAACGCCTGTTGGGGAGCGCAACCAGCAGCAACTAATCACCAAGCTATCCCTGCTAGTAGTTTGGCAGAAGTGTTAATTCGTCATGGTGTGCCAGCGGTGTTAGGAATGCGTGATCAAATTGCTGATGCAGAAAGTTATAGTTTTATTCAAACTTTTGCTGCTAATTTGCGATCGCGTAAATTAATTGATGAGGCGGTAGCAGCAGCTAGACAAGAACTGTTGACACTGTATAAATTCAATCAACCAGCTTGGACTTTACCAGTTCTCTACCTCCATCCTGATTTTGATGGAGAACTGATTAAAGGCGTAGATGAAGGAGTGACAGAACTACCAGATCCGGCAATTTCTGGCATAGCTACCCCGGTGAATACAGCTTATTTGCGATGCCTAGGGCGGGCAAAGCCATCGCTGTCACCAGGGGAGAAAACTTGGTTATTACGTCCTGGTGTTACCCGCATCGGTCGCACGAAAGATAATGATATTGTGATCCCCGAACTTTACATTTCTAAACGGCACGCGGAAATTTTATGTCGGCATACTCTCAATGAAACTACATCAATGATTACTTATTACCTACAGGATTTCTCTACCTATGGGACTACCTGGTATTTAAGCCCCAATGGTTGGCAACAAATCCTGCGGGAAGAAGTGGCTTTAACATCGGGAATGCAGTTAATGTTTGGCAGTTCTCAAGGTGACATTTGGGAATTTATCACAGAGGAATGCAGTAAGAGTCAGGATTGAAAACCGTTGAATTTGATTTACCTGCAACCTGCTGGATTAAAATTTATTGATGGCAACAGGTGATGATGTTTATTTCCATGATTTTACGGAAATCCAATTCTTCAGGTTGTAGCTGTCAACAAGAACAATGAATTAATAGGGAAAAGAACATGAAAAACCAACCTAAGGATTTAAATATTGTGAATATTGTCCCATCGAATCTGGATTTAGAATTTATAGAAGCACTACTAGAACCTGAAGATGCTACTTATCCCTGGAATTTGGCTGATGAATCGTCAGAAGCTTATTTTCAGCATCTAGAACTACAATTTGGTTTGCAGGATTTCACCGACGCAGAACTAATCACCAGCGCCGATAATTTTTATCAAAACTTAGATATAATTTGGGATCAAGTTTCTGTTATTGAAAATAACAACATTAGTAAAAATACAGTTAATTATCTTCAGTCAGCTTTGCAAAATGCTTTTTCGGTTATGCCTGAAGTTTTACTCACGGCAATTGCTCAAAAAGCTGCTGAAGTTTCTATTCTTGAAAAATCAGCTAGTGAGAAATTAGTGGAATGTGTCCAGGCTTTACTACCCAGTTGGGAAATGGATGATCTGTTAGTTTTAGCTCGTCCTTTTGCCTATGCAATGCGAAGTAGTGAACCACAAACATTGATATCTATAATTAGAGATTTTGAACATCGAGATTGGGCAAATTTATCAGAAATAGAACAAGTAAAAATTACTTTAGCGATCGCTGATTATGCCCTCCAACATCTCTCAAAATCTGATTCTTAAACTTAGTTTTGACTCTGTTCCCTGTCCCTGCTATCTGCTATTTTGGGTCGAGAAACCGGGTTGCAAAGTTTTTTGATCTTGTTGGTGATAATACCCTGGCTTTGAGAATGGCTGCCATGAGAAAAGCATAGGACAAAACACCAACTACCACCAAGAAAAAAGCATTAATCGAACCTGTGGCATTCCATAAAGCGTGAAGTGCAGAAGCACTCAAATAACCCACAGAGAGAATTTGCTTTCCTTTCAGGGGTTTTAACACAGCCAAACCAACAAAATAGCCTAAGTATCCACTGTAGGCCATGTGTCCAGCCACAGAACCTAAAATGCGGGGAATAAGTAACTGTAAACCCACTGATTGACCAGAATTTTGGGAAATTAAGGGGACATATTGACCAAGGGTTTCTAGTAAGGTAAAGCCCACAGCGGAAGCTGTACCCAGGAGAATGCCATCTAAGGGTTCCCAAACCCCAATCCGTTCTCGCCAAGGTGAAGGTAAGGAATTTCCAATCCAATATGCCCCTAATACTGGTAGTATTTTCAGCAACTCCTCCATTAACCCCGCCCCAAAAAACATCCGTACGAATAATTCGGTGAAGGTAATACCATCTGGAGATGTCGTATCTAAAGTCCCAGGTAAGATATCTCGGAATACTTTGATGAATAAATCTAATAGAGGACTCAGCAAAATTAACATTGTACTCAGTGCCGCAGCTATGAGTACCCACCAAGGCTTAGACTTACCACATAATTGATAAACAAAGTAGTAAGCCGCAAAAGCGATATAAGATCCGACAATTACTTGATTGGCTTGAGGATGACCCACACTAGCAAACATTAACACCACAAAAACTACCGTGAGGATTCCTGGGATCAGGTAGGCTTTGCGAGTTAAATCCTTACCAGTAGAGATAATAGGAAACAATTGTGTGAAGCTTACAGAATCCTGCTTTGATGACAGACTTTGGTTATTGATAGATGATAATACTGTCGCTTTACTCACATTAATTATCGTTTTTTGAGCAATAACTTCATACTCAAAAATAAATTGTGGTCCATCAGCGCCAAGGGAAATGCGATCGCCTAAATGTAATTCTTGACATCCTTTTAAGTGTTCTCCATTTAAAAAAGTGCCATTGGCGCTATTTAAATCACAAATTACCCAGCTACAACCGCTATTGGTCGCTAAAGAAAGGGGACGAACTACCGCATGACGACGAGATACCATCCGGTATATCATGGCATCCAAGACAATTTGGCAGATGGGGTCACGTCCAATTACCATTTCTTTACCAGGAAGCAACGAGTAGCGAGATGCTGACTCGGAAACTTCGACCTTACTGGACACCAACCGCAGAAATGCATTCTGTGTTGCGTTTTTGCCTGTCATCGAGTTACTGAGTGTGTCTAAACAAATTCTCTGGCTGATGCCACGCGATCAGATTTTGTGGTAGTAGAGTTAATTTTAGCCATGTTCACGGCCGCACCACCTCTGAATATACCATAGCTTCTCTAACCATTACTCCCATTCAAAATACAAAATTGAAAAAAATAATAGATTAATAGCAATAATCCGCATTTAATTCCCTTTTTGAGAATTACTACTCCGAATTATCAAATAACTAATTGATAAAGAAAGAATCGCAATACCTAAACCGATAATTTCGATACCTTCAGTAACTTTCACGTCAAGAATAATAATTTTTCTGGCAATAGCAATTAAAGAAGTAACAATAACTAGTTCAACTTGTAAAACTTGCTTTTTGAGATAGCCAGTAATATTTTCTAGTATTTCTAAAGCAATTAAAACATTGAGAAATAAACCGAAAGTTTGAAACAATGTCTTGCTAAAACTACCTTCTTGTGGAGAAAGTATTTCCTTAAAAATAAATATTGCTAAATCACCAAGTGTTGCAAAAATTACCAATACCATAAGTAGAGATAGTAATTTTGCCACTATTACCTCAATAACTTCAATCATGTGCATGAAGCTTTTATCACTGGTAAGTTCTAGAAAGCTTTTAATGAATTTTCTCATTTGATCCTCCTTGATTAAAATTAATTTGGAAATTACGAAGATAAAACAAAAATCCTGTAGATAAATCTCAAGGATAAAAAAGCATAATATATTTTCTCTTTTCACAAACTTTGCAGTTTAAGAAAGTGCTTTTCAAAGTAATATAGGACTGATATTTGATTTTGGAAATATCCGTAGGGTGGGCATTACCCACCGGATAATACTTGAATTTTTATGGCTACGCCACGCAAACTATCAAATATCATTGACAGTTCCTATAGTTTATCACTTGTATTTTAAAATTAATCCTGATCATGATTTAAGAATTGAGGTATCTAAAAAAATAATCATAACTATTGATGATTAACTATAGGTTAAATTGTGAATTCCTCATTTATGAATATAGTTAAAAGCTTACCATTGTCAAGACTGAATGGAAACTTAGTTTTACCACGACGTGATGCCTTTGGCGATCACTGCGATCGCATTTCTAGCCACTGATTATCAACAATACCTAAAGTAGCAGCATTACGTAGATGAATCTCAATGTTCCAAAATTGTGCGCCTGTACAGTATACTAATGATTAAACTGCATCATATACAAAACTTAATCATAAAACAATTAAATTCAAAATCTGACACAATCTATTACTCAAAAATTAACACTGGAGTAATAAACAGACATCACAAAACTAAAAAATGCTACAATAAATAACATACCTGAATATCATTTACATTTTTCTGGAGGAAATATTATGTTATCAACAGAACTTCAACAAGAATCCATGATCAGCAGAATTGAGAAAATTGTGGCTATTTTAATGGAAGAACGTCCTTTGTTTAAAGAAGAACTGAATGATGAGGAAATGATTCAGCATTTATGTAACATATTTCAGAAAAATTTATCTATTGAGGAGTTTAATATTATGGAAGATCAAGACTTAAAAAAACGTTGTAGCGGTATTTTGTCTGTAGAAATGCTGTCAGGATTGTTAGATGATTTAACTCCTGAACAAATAGCTATTTTTGACGAAGCAGTTAAAAGGAAATAAAAAATGACTTATTTATTAGATACCAACATAGTTTCTTTTGCTATCAAAAATAATCTCATAATTAAGGAAAGATTAGAAGAATTACGTTCACAAGAAGAATTAATATCTATTAGTTGCATTACTTATTTTGAGGTTAAAAGAGGTTTGTTTGCAGTAAAAGCAAGTAAACAATTAGAAAGATTTGATGATTTTTGTAGGGATTTTGAAATCATTTTCTTGGATGATTTAGCGATTTTAGAAAAAGCGGCAGAAATTCATGCAAATCTCAGGTTAAGAGGATTACCAATCCAAACAGAGGATATTTTAATTGCTGCAACTGCTATTATTAAAGATTTTATTCTTGTTTCTAATGATAGTGATTTATTGAGAGTTGAAGGATTAAGTTTAGAAAATTGGTTGCAGGAATAGAAATAGATCCCCACCTTCTTTAAGAAGTCGGGGATCTGGGTATTAAGGAGCTACTTAACTCACAGGTTCTAACTGTAAATTTATTGCTTCTTGCTCCTGTTCATGCTGCTGGAATTCTGCTAATTCCGATTCTATTTCTGCCTTTACCTCATGACGGAACTTGAAAAAATGTTCACCTGTACCCAAAGCAATTAAATAATCATATAATAGATGAGGTTTCTGCCGTGCCATTGTTATTAATTGCTGCCAAAAAACAAACCGTGTAGAACGGAGCATTCCCTGTCGCCAACAAATAGACATTAAAAATTGAAACTCTGATTTTGTTAAAGTCCGTTGATATTTAGCTCGCCAACCTTCCATCATCATAAAATGGCGAAAAGTCCGTTTCAGGTATGGCATAGGTTCATACAAATTCCAAAAAGTATCAATAAACTCCTCCGCAATTTCCGACATTGGCCGAGTGGGAACAAAATTCATTAAGGCTTTTTGAGAACCCATAAATTCACCTAAACCATCCCTTAACCGTCCTTCTTTTTGCAAGCGAGTCCACATAGCTGTATTCGGTAATGCTTGCAATAAGTTAAGATGAGCTTGGGGAATACAAGTTGCTTCCACAAACTCTTGAATCCGTTTACCTGCGCCTGGTTTTTCCCCATCAAATCCTAAGATAAAACCAGACATAATTTGTAATCCGGCTTTGGTAATTTTATGGCAAGATTCAACTAAGGAACTGCGAGTATTTTGTGGTTTATTAATTCCTACTAGACTATCTACGTCAGGAGTTTCAATTCCCATGAATACCTGGACAAAACCAGCTTTTACCATTAATTCTAGTAACTCATCATCTTCAGCTAAATTCAAAGAAGCTTCTGTTAATAAAGCAAAAGGATAATTACGTTCTTCCATCCAGGGAATTAATGCCCTTAAAAAGACTTTAGCATTGCGTTTATTGCCAATAAAGTTATCATCAACAATAAACACATAACGCCACCAACCCATTTTATACAAAACATCCAATTCTGCAAGAATTTGTTCAGGTGTTTTTGTCCGGGGCTTGCGGCCAAAAAGGGTAATAATATCGCAAAATTCACATTGAAATGGACAACCCCGCGAAAATTGCACCGTCATTGCTATATAAGCATTTAAGTCTAATAAATCAAATCGGGGTAAAGGCGTTGTGGTAACATCTGGTTTTTCTGTAGCGCGGAAAATCCCCTTTTCTTCTCCCTTTTCTAACGCCTCTACAAACATGGGAATAGTGATTTCCCCTTCATCTAAAATTAAATAATCTGCGCCGGCTTCGAGAACAAATTCTGGTACAGATGTGGCAAATGGTCCCCCCACTGCGACTTTTTTACCTAACTTTTTGCCTTTTCTAATTAAGTCGCCAAAATCCTGTTTTTGGATAATCATTGCCGAGATGATGACTATATCGCACCATTCCCAATCTGCATCTGTTTCTAGACGGACATTGCGATCGCTCAATCTGAATTCCCAATCACTCGGTAACATCGCTGCAACAGTGATTAAACCTAATGGGGGATTGGTGGCACGTAACCCAGCTAAATCAATGGTTTCCTGATAAGACCAGAATGAATTAGGCATTATCGGCCAGATTAATAAAGCTTTCATTAAGCATATTCCCCTGAGTTGTGTTTTGATCAAAACCTATTTAGTCTGAAGTATAAAAGTTAGGTCAGTTGGTTTTTATCTCTCTGGAGGTACAGATTCTTTTAGTTTTATACTCAAGCAACAAAGCAAATAATATAAGAGAATAAGGATAACTGAAAAATGATAAGTAGTTTAAAAATTCTCAATCACTACTATATGCAAATAATTACCAATGAGCAAGAATTAATTGCTACCGAAAATCAAATCAATTCGATTTTAGATCAAAGAAATATTACACAAGATGATAGGGACTATCTCAGGGTTCTTGGTACTCTTGTTTATAATTATGAACAACAACATGAAATAATACCTACCTTAACAGGTATTCCACTTCTTCAAGCTTTGTTAGAAGAATCTAATCTGCAACCAAAAGATTTAACTTCTATCTTACAAAGTGAATCAATAGTTTTAGATATTCTTAATGGTAAACGCCAATTAACAGCAAACCAAATTCAAGATTTAGCTGTTTTTTTTCAAATTTATCCTACTTATTTAGTTGCATAAGTAAGTAGACGAAAATAAATCAAAGTAGATTAAGTAATGTAAAAAATCTGGAGATGATTTCGTAGTAAGGGCTTCAGCCCTCAAATGAGGAATAAATTCCTCACTACAAACTTTGAATTATTCAAGCCGTTCTACTTAACTGAGTTTTACACTTACCGCGTAATTCTATAAACTTCTGGCAAAAGTCGAGAAAAGAGAAAAGATACTTTTCATTAACCTCATCACTAATCCCCAATCACTACTAAAATGAGTCTTGTAACCGCCCCATTTACAAAGCGGGGAAGAGGAGATAAATAACGGATAATTATGGGTAAGCAGCGCGTTCTGTCGGGAGTTCAACCAACTGGTAATTTACACTTAGGTAACTATTTAGGTGCGATTCGCAACTGGGTAGAAATTCAAGACCAGTATGAAAATTTCTTTTGTGTGGTAGATTTACACGCCATCACTGTACCGCATAATCCCGCCACTTTAGCGGCTGATACTTACAATATTGCTGCATTATATTTAGCCTGTGGCATTGATTTACAGCATTCTCACATCTTTGTCCAGTCTCACGTTTCCGCACACAGTGAACTGACTTGGTTGCTAAATTGCATTACCCCCCTGAACTGGTTGCAAGATATGATTCAGTTTAAGGAAAAAGCCGTTAAACAAGGGGAAAATGTCGGTGTTGGTTTGTTAGATTATCCCGTACTCATGGCGGCGGATATTCTCCTTTATCAAGCTGATAAAGTGCCAGTAGGTGAAGATCAAAAGCAACATTTAGAACTAACGCGAGATATCGTCAATAGGTTTAATCACCAATTTGCGAAAAAAGCACCTGTATTAAAATTACCAGATCCTTTAATTAGAAAGGAAGGTGCAAGGGTGATGAGTTTGACAGATGGAACCCGGAAGATGTCAAAATCCGATCCTTCAGAGTTAAGCCGAATTAATATTTTAGACTCACCAGAGGAGATTACTAAGAAGATTAAACGCTGTAAAACTGATTTAGTGAGGGGTTTAACCTTTGATGATTCAGAACGCCCAGAATGCCATAATTTATTAACTCTGTATACCCTACTGGCTGGAAAAACCAAGGAAGAGGTAGCGGTTGAATGTGCAGATATGGGTTGGGGACAATTCAAACCTTTATTGACAGAAACAGCGATTCATGCTTTAAAGCCGATTCAGGACAAATATCAGGAGGTAATGGCGGATAAGGGTTATTTAGAGTCAGTGTTGCGGGATGGTGGGGAGAAAGCCAGAGCGATCGCTAATCAAACTTTAGCAGATGTTAAAGCTGCTTTGGGTTTCACTGTTCCTCTTTAAGGTTTAAGCTTTTAGGTGTCTGATGTTTTACCTGATTAGCAAACCAAAATTATAATGTTATGCAGGATACCCATAGCTTTAGTGCTTTTAATAACTTCCGTAAAGCCGCCCTTGCAGGTGAATTTTTAATTACCGCCGAAGTTGCACCTCCCAAGGGAGGAGATCCAGTCCAGATGCTTGCAATGGCGGCGACTCTTAAGGGAAGGGTTCATGCTGTCAATATTACTGATGGTAGCCGTGCTGTAATGCGGATGTCTTCGTTGGTAGCCTCGGTAATTTTATTGCAAAATGGGATTGAGCCGATTTGTCAATTTGCTTGCCGTGATCGGAATAGAATTGGATTACAAGCAGATTTAATGGGTGCTCATGCTTTGGGTATCCGCAACATTTTAGCTTTAACTGGCGACCCTGTAAAAGCAGGAGATCATCCTCAAGCAAAAGCCGTTTTTGATTTAGAAGCTGTGCGGTTATTGCAGTTAATTAGAAACATGAATCAGGGCGTTGATTTTAATGAGAAACCTCTCACTGATGGCGCATTAGATTTATTTGCCGGTGCAGCAGTAGATCCTCAATCTCAAAGTTGGTCAGGTTTACAAAGTCGGTTTGAAAAGAAGATAGTAGCCGGGGCGCAATTTTTTCAAAGTCAATTAATTACTGATTTTGAAATATTAGAAAAGTTCATGGATAAAATTGCTGTAGGTTACAATAAACCAATTCTGGCGGGAATTTTTCTGTTGAAATCGGCAAAAAATGCCCAGTTTATTAATAAAGCTGTTCCCGGTGTGAATATTCCTGAACACATTATTGAGAGGTTAGCAAAAGCGAAACATCCTCTCGAAGAAGGAATGAAAATTGCCGCCGAACAAGTGCAGATTGCGCGAGGATTGTGTCAGGGTGTGCATCTGATGGCGGTAAAGCGGGAAGATTTGATTGCACCGATTTTGGATTTAGCGGGGGTCGAAAAGGTTAGTTAGCCTGTAGGGGTAATTCATGAATTACCCCTACTAAATTAGGATGATCAAATTTAGCTGCGTAACAGCTTACAGTTTTGAAAACCAGCAAATTCAGTTTTGTCCAAACATTGAGAACGCAAAACATTGATGAAAACGTAAATTAGCTTTCTCCTTTTGTAGTCATTGATAACTTCCCATTTATCCTCCAATACCATGCAAATATATTGCAGTCAACAACACATAAATAATGGTAGTCATCGTTTTTGTACTCATTGCGGTGAAGCATTACCTTTGAGTGTGGGACAAGTTATTGATAATCGTTATGAAATTGCGCGAATATTGGGACAAGGTGGTTTTGGCCGCAGTTATTTAGCGATTGATCGGCAAAAATCTCGTAAAACCTGCGTTTTAAAGGAATTTGCCCCCAATATTGTCAAACCGCAGGAGTTAGAAAAAGCAAAGGAACTGTTTGAACGAGAAGCAAATGTCCTGAAAAAAATCCAACATCCCCAAATTCCACGTTTTCACGCTTCTTTTCAGGCAAAAATTGGGACTAAGGATTTTTTCTTTTTGGTGCAAGATTATATTGAGGGTGATAATTATGACCAATTATTTACACAGCGTCAAAGTCAGGGAAAGTCTTTTAGTGAAGAGGAGGTTATTAATTTACTGCACAATATTCTCCCAATTTTGACTTATATTCATTCTCTAGATATAGTTCACCGCGACATTTCCCCGGATAATTTGATTTTACGTCAAAGTGATAATTTACCTGTGTTGATTGATTTTGGCGGTGTCAAACAGTTACCAGCTGATCAGGGTTTTTGGCGGACACAATTGGCTGTAAATGCAACTTTATTAGGTAAAAAGGGATACGCACCTGAAGAACAGTTACTTCAGGGAAAAGTCTATAAAAGCAGTGATTTTTATTCTCTAGCAGTGACGGCTTTAGTATTGATCACGGGGAAAGAACCAAATTTACTTTATGATAGCTATAATGGCGTTTGGTTTTGGGGTCAGGAAATTAAGGTTAGCCCCAAATTAGAGGCTGTCTTCAAAAAGATGTTGGCATATAAACCGAGCGATCGCTATCAAAAAGCCGAACAAGTTATTAAAGATTTACCTTTACCATCTCTTTCATCTACACCACAGACTATGCAAACTCCTAATAATCCCCATCCTTATATTACTAAGTTAAAAACAGAGGTGGTAGCACCAGGTATAAAACGCGCTCGGACTCTTCATAGTGGTGTCCACAACAAAACGACATTATTTGTCCAGAAAATTCCGATACCAATATGGTTGCGGCCTTTTACTGTTAGCTTTATTATGACTACGGGAATATTGTTAACAGGCGCTGGTGTATTCGCTTTAGGAAATTTTGCAGTTAAGGGGATAACATCAATTACAGTTCCTCAAATTGAAGTTCCTCAAATTCCATCTATTAATAATTCTGGAAATGGGAATAATGGTAAACGCAGTATTCAGCAAATTTCCAGTCGTGTGCAAAAGCTAGAAATTTCTGCGAATTTTTTTAATAATACAGTTAATGAAGTTTTCTATACCCAAAAACCAGAATTAAATAAACGTCAGTTAACTGAGAAACCGGCAGATGCTGCTTTGCGGGAACAATGGAATCATGTTGCAGATCAGTTGTTAAATCATATAGAAAAGGCTAATTTAAGTGAAACTGCTAGAAAGAAAATAGGTAGTTATAGTCAACAAGATTCTCAACGCTGGGAACAACTTGCTAAAGCTGGAAGATTGGGTAAGTATAAATCTTTCCAGGATTTACGCGCAGATACATATCAAACATTTGAACCATTGTTTCCTGGTCAAGAACGTGGGAAACTAAATCAAAAAACTTTTCTGCAAATTTGGTATGCGATCGCATCTGATAAAGTAGAGAATAAGTAATAGGTAATGGGTAATGGGTAATGGGTAATGGGTAATTTGTCAGAACTAACAACTGACAACTAACAACTGTACGGGCGAAGCATTTGGAGAACTATTTTTGGCAATGACCGATAATTTATCTTCCAAATGCTTCGCCCCTACTAACAACTGACAACTGACAACTGACCAATGACTAATATTTATTGTTCTCAAGGGCATCAAAATCCGTCTGGTAGTAGGTTTTGTCTCCAATGTGGAGACAAAATTGCTAATGTACCGACATCTGGAAATCAGGGGATTCAACCAGGGCAAACTTTAGGCGATCGCTATGTTATTATTCGACAAATTGGCCAAGGAGGATTTGGCAAAACTTATTTAGCGGAAGATATTAACCGCTTTCGAGAAGCTTGTGTTTTAAAAGAATTCTCTCCCCAAGTACAAACTCGTTATGTTCTTCAAAAAGCAGAAGAACTTTTTCAACGAGAAGCAAGTGTTCTTTATAAATTACAACATCCTCAAATTCCCCGGTTTCGGGAACTATTATGCCTTAATTTACAAGGGGAAGAAAGTCTTTTTTTAGTTCAAGATTATGTAGATGGTGAAACTTATAATTCTTTGTTAAATAGTCGTAAAAAACAGGGTTTAAAATTTACAGAAGCAGAAATTTACCAGTTATTACAGCAAATTTTACCAGTATTGGCATATATTCACTCCCTTGGTGTTATTCATCGTGATATTTCTCCTGATAATTTAATGCTTCGTAGTAGTGATCAATTACCTGTGTTAATTGATTTTGGAGGTGTTAAACAAGTAGCCGCAACCGTCGCTTCTCAATATTACCAAACAGGGGCAATTGCCTCTCCTATCAATGGCACATTATTGGGAAAAATAGGATTTGCACCACCAGAACAAATGCAAACAGGTGTGGTGTCTACCAGCAGTGATTTATATGCTTTAGCTGTGACAATGTTAGTTTTACTGACAGGTAAACAGCCCCAGGAATTAATTGATACTTATAATTTTAGTTGGCAATGGCGGCGGGAAGTCAGTCTCAGTTCCGCATTTGGACAAATTATAGATAAAATGTTATCACCAGTTGCAAGCAATCGCTATCAAACAGCCCGTCAACTTCTCCAAGTCCTGAACCCTCAAAGTGTTAGCTATCAGCAAACTCAACCCCCCACATCTGCAACTGTTGCTGTTTCTCCTCCCAAAACCCCAACCCCAGTTCCTGAACCTGTAATTATTCCCACTCCTCCCCAACCAGGTATTTGGACAGGAACAAATGTTTTGATTCTCGTCTTTGTCTTGACTATTGGGAGTTATTTATATTGGCAGAAATTTAAAACCCCGACCAATAATTTACAGGGAAATAACTCAACAATTATATCTAGTCCCAATCCCACGGAAATAATAAAACCCCAAATTAATTTTTCACCAGAGGAAAGACAACGCAAACAAAAATTGAGCGATAGCCGTGAAGAATTAGGTATAAATTATAAATTTTATGTTACACTCGTAAACCAACTTTTTCGGGACAAAAATCCCAATTTAAAAGGGCGTATTCTTAGCGATAGTCCAGAAGATGAAAGTTTACGGGCAGAATGGGATAAAACCGCCGCTGAAGTTCTAGAAAAGCTATCTGCAATCACCTCTGACTCTCGCCGTCAACTGGGCAATTATACTGGGAATGAACGCGCAATCTGGCAATTGAAAATTAATAAAATCAACGTTGGTAGTCGGTCTTTATATGATTTAGGTGATGCAGCTTTTTTGCATGAATTTCCTGAACAAAAGGGTAAAAGTTTTATTAAACAACCCATTGGACAAGTTTGGTACGCATTTGTCAATGATCAATTTAACGCTATTCTTGATAAAAGCATATTTGAAAAAATCGTCTTTCCTGAAGGTGCTACCGGGAAAACAGTGAGTGGAAGTTTGCAACCAGGAAGAGGTAAAGTTTTTATTGCTGGACTAGCCAAAGATCAAAATATGGAAGTTAAGCTAGAAGCAAATTCAAAAGTTTTATTATCAATTTATTCTCCTTCTGGGAAAAACCCATTGCTAGAAGATTCTCAAAAACGGACGATATCTGCAACATTATCAGAAAAAGGATTTTATGAATTTGTTGTTGTTTCCACAGCCTCAGAACCGGTAGATTATCAACTGACTGTAACAGCAGAAAATCCACCAGAACCTGAACCCACAGAAACGCCCTCAGAAACCCCAACGGAAGAACCAATTCCTACGGAAACACCCACACCTGAAGGTAATTATTGACACTCTCAGGGCTAAAGCCCCTGAGTTTCCCACTTACCGCCAGATATTATAATTATAATTAGCGAGGTATCTCCACAGATTGAGGAAAATCAAGTGAGTTTATTAAAAGATCAGGTTGCAATTGTCACAGGTGCATCAAGAGGAATTGGCAGAGCGATCGCTATCCAACTAGCATCCCAAGGCGCAAAAGTAGTTGTTAACTACGCTAGTTCTAGCACCGCAGCAGATGAAGTAGTAGCAGAAATCACAGCAGCAGGAGGAGAAGCCATTGCCCTCCAAGCAGATGTTTCTCAAGAAAATCAAGTAGATACACTCATTAAAACCACCTTAGAAAAATTCCAGCGCGTGGATATCTTGGTCAACAATGCAGGTATTACCCGTGACACCCTGCTATTAAGAATGAAATTAGAAGAATGGCAAGCAGTCATAGATATTAACTTAACTGGTGTATTTCTATGTACAAAAGTAGTCAGTAAAATTATGCTTAAACAACGTTCGGGGCGGATTATTAACATCGCTTCCGTCGCCGGACAAATGGGCAACCCTGGACAAGCCAACTACAGCGCAGCCAAAGCTGGAGTAATTGGCTTTACCAAAACCGTTGCCAAAGAACTTTCTTCCCGTGGCATCACTGTCAATGCCGTTGCCCCCGGTTTCATTACCACCGACATGACTAGTGATCTTAAAGCTGACGGCATCCTGCAATATATCCCCCTGGGGCGTTTTGGTAAACCAGAAGAAATTGCCGGCATGGTGCGCTTTTTAGCATCAGATCCCGCCGCAGCTTACATCACAGGGCAAGTATTTAACGTTGATGGCGGGATGGTGATGTAATTTATCAGTGGTCAGTGGTCAGTGGTCAGTTGTTATACTAAATATGGTTGGGACATGGACTTTTGCAAAATTACAAAAAACTTGGATTTGTAGTAGTAGGGGTTTAGCCATTGGTGTCAACTTAACGTAAATTGATGTCCCTTCAAGCCAGGGAATTTATTCCCTATCTAAAAGCTAAAGTCGTTTAAAGCCCACTAAGTAGGTTAGCATTGAAAACCGTCGTTATGGCACTAGGCAAGAGGCAATACTTCGACTTCGCTCAGTAACCTACTTCGACTTCGCTCAGTAACCAGAGGCAAGAGGCAAGAGTGAAGAGGGTTTGGGCGATTTTACTTTTCGTTACATATTACTCTTCGAGAAGCCGCTCCGCGTCTACGGTTTTTTCCGTTCACCTACTTACAGCGGTTTCCGCTCTTATGAGGTACAAAGTTGAATCATGAAACTCTTGTAGTGCGGGCATACTTCGACCCTTCGACAGGCTCAGGGCATCGCTTGCTCAGTACAAGTCTTGCCCGCTGGATATGTACCTCATAACACCGGAAAGTGCTGTAACTGATTGAAAAATTCCAATTAAACTGTCTTACTAGTACATCACGGCGTAAATAAAGCAACCATATTCAATCGCCAAAAAGCCTACTGTATATTAGTTTTGACTTTTGACTTTTGACTTTTGACTTCCGCCCTGCGGTACTAGCTTTTTAAACATAATAAAAAAGCTGGATTTTTGGTGTCTATAATTTATTCATTGGTGGCTACTTGATTTTTAAAAGCTATAGTTTTTCATTAGTCATAAATGTAGTTTTTGTATACTACTTATTGAAGTGCAGAATGTGGGTTTGAAAATAACCAGCACTACCACCGGGAATAAGATAACTTTCAAAAACTATAACTTTGGCACCTTTGGCTGCTAATTGGGTGGCTGTCACTAAACCACCAATACCAGAACCAATGATAATGACATCAAATAATTCAGAACTCATAATTTGTAATTTAATCCAAAAAAGAGGGAAAAGTCTGCTGCTGCTGACTAATCCCGCCTGCCGATTCTTTAAAGAGAGGAGAACATTTGAAAACAATATAACTCTGATTGAGAATCTTTGTCAACTATTAATGAGAAAATTTATTAATAAAGTATAACGGGTTGTCAGGAAATGAAGTATTAAGTAGGGCTTGAACCTGACTCCTGACTCCTGATTCGGTGAATTCTGCTATGATGTTCCAGTAAAAAGACAATTATCCAGTCGCCCTTTTCTAGCTATGACGCAACAACTCCGTGTTTATGTTCCACCTCATCCCTTAATTCAGCACTGGTTGGGAGTTGCCCGTGATGTAGCTACACCATCAGTATTATTTCGTTCTGCTATGACTGAGTTGGGTAGGTGGCTAACTTATGAAGCTGCTAGGGAGTGGTTGCCGACTCAAGAAACAACGGTGCAAACGCCTCTGACTACCTGTTCAGCAACTTTTATTAATCCTCACATACCTGTGGCTGTTGTGCCGATTTTACGGGCTGGTTTAGGCTTGTTGGAGGGAGCGCAGGGTGTACTGCCTTTGGCATCAATTTACCATGTTGGCTTGGTGCGAAATGAAGAAACTTTAGAGCCTAGTTGTTATTTAAATAAATTACCTGAAAGATTTGCCCCCGAAACGCGGGTGTTAATTACTGAGCCGATGTTGGCTACTGGAGGCTCTATAATGGCAGTAATGGCGGAATTGAGCCAAAGAGGTGTTGATCCGGCGTTAATTCGGATTATATCTGTAGTTGTTGCTCCCCCAGCGTTAAAAAAATTGGCTGCTGTCTATCCTGGCTTAATCGTTTACACCGCTACTATTGATGAAACGCTTGATGATCATGGGTATATTGTACCAGGGTTGGGTGATGCGGGCGATCGCATTTTTGGGACTTGAGCTAGGATGCCGCCAAGGTCGGAAAATAGCTAAAGTATTGTCAAAGTTGCTTATTTTCGAGAAGACGGTAAAAAATATGAGTCAACAAGATGGTTTTGCTAGTGGTTTGCTACTGGGTTCATTGATTGGGGGTGTAGTTGGTGGTGTTTTAGGGGCAGTGATTACTTCGCGCTTAGATGCTAAATTTGCAGATGAAGAGAATGAAGGGTTAACTGCTGGGGAAAATGATAGCCAGACAGGGGCTAAAAAACGGCAAATGAGAGCTTCTGCTCATGAAAGTTTGGAAATAGAAGCAACCAGGCGATCGCTCGAAGATAAAATTGCCCAACTTAATGCCACAATTGATGATGTGCGGAAGCAATTAGGTAATGTCAACAGCAACTCATCCCAGGAAGTTAATGAGCATTCTTAAGCTTTCCCTTAGTTATATTGATTGGCTACACAATGCGACGTGAGCTAAATTAAAATCAATCATGAATCTATGTTTGACATTTAACAGGAAAGTTACCCATGAATTTACTAATTACAACCCTAGCCACCTTTGTCTCCCTTTACAGCTATTTGCTGATTATTCGAGTCTTGTTGACTTGGTTTCCTACTGTTGACTGGTCGAGTCAACCATTTGCGGCTCTAAGCCAAATTAGTGATCCCTACCTCAATCTATTTCGTTCCATAATTCCCCCCTTGGGTGGCATGGATTTCTCCCCTATCCTGGCATTTTTGGCATTGAACATAGTTGGTGGTGTTTTAGATAGTTTAGCTCGCGCTACCTTGGTACAAGGGTTTTAAGCCCCAAATTACGATTTTCAATGTAAGGACGTTCCCAGGAACGTCTCTACACTCTTATCTTCTCACTTGTCCGCTAAATCCAGCAGCTTTAAATTGTTTAAGTTGTAATGGTAAAGGTTGATTACTGGGGACAGTGATTCTAAATTCAAAATCACTAACTCCGGGAGGAACTTCGGCAATTAAACCCAGACGGGTCCGATTTTGTAAGGTTGAATCACCGTTAGCATCATATATGCGCCCAAAAATATCCGCATCATAGACAGTTTTACGAGTGCCATTTTCCGCTTTACCTGTAACTATAAAGCAACTAGCAGAATTTGAACCGCTACTACCCACTACTCCGCTTGTGAGTTCTGATGGACATTCGTGGTAGGAAATATTAGATAGTTTAATCTGTGTTAATGCTAAGGCTGTGGGTGTCCATATCCAGGAAAGTAACCCCATTAGTCCTGCTATAAAAATTAACTGCATTGAGCGTAACCGCATAAAATACACCTTTGATTGGAAATTTACGAATGTCACGAGTACAATTTTACCTCACGCAGAGGCGCAGAGTCCCAAAGACTAAAATTTCCAGTTATTGATTTTTGGTGTTACATGATATAGATATCAAAGTCTGCTAAAGCTATTTTAGGAATAAATCATAATTAAAACTTATAAAAATATAATAATACTTTTAATATTCATAACTCATCACAATTCAAGTTTAGATTTTCTTAATAATTAATTGAGAATTATTTTTATTTAGCAACGAGCTTGCAATACTTTCGGCGATTTGCTATAATCATGAAGATTTTCATAATTGCCCCTATATTGTCAATTTTATATCTGTCTGACAATATGATCCTCAAAACCCTTTATTTATAGTCGTTTCAGAAATCAATATCTAGAAATAATACAAAACTTCATAAATTAGCAGCAATTTTTGAGAGAGATTTAGACAAAAATTAGCCAAGAAATTATGGAAGTTGACTGGGAGAAAAATGTACTGTTGACAAATAAGTTAATTTATGGTATGTAACCCGTGCGAATTAACGGAAGTTTTCTTACCCAATAATCAATCTAAGTAGGTAAACACAATAAAACAAAACTGTGTAAAGAAACGTAAAATCGCTGAAAACTTCTTTACTCTTGCCTCTGGTTACTGAGCGAAGTCGAAGTATTGCCTATTGCCTTGCTATAACGACAATTTTCAACGCCAACCTACTTATGTGACAGAAAAATTTATTCATGATTTTATGATAAAGAAGCTTGAAAAATTTGATTTGCGGTAAGATTTAATTCAGGAAAAGTTTGGGAAATAATCCGTTCATGATCTCTAAACTTACTAATTTGATATTCTTCATCAACCAAATTACAAACAGAGATTGTCGGTTGTTTAGGATTACCAATAAAATTCCTGCCACCTAAAGCTGCATAATCTACAATCCAATATTCAGAAATTCCCATTTCCTCATAATCAGCATATTTTAAATGGTAATCATCACGCCAATTAGTTGAGACAACTTCAATCACCAAAGGTATAGATGCACCATTACTCAAGATAGATTCTTTTTTCCATAATTTTTCGTTTACCAGATTTTCACGATTTAGCACCAACACATCTGGAAAATAACCAGAATCTTTACCTTCTGGTCTAACTAGAACTTGGTTGGGAATACCGTAGGGTAATCCAAGTCGTTTGATTTCAAAGGGAATTTCTACGCCTAGAAATCCTTTTACTTCCTCGTGTTCTCCTACTGGTTGTGCCATTTCAATGATATTCCCATTATGTAGTTCGTAACGTACCCCGGAATTGTCAGGAAGCCCCGCGACAAATTCTTCAAAGGTAGTAACTTTAGATAAAGTTTGAATCATGGCTGTTGAGTATTGCTGATAATAAAAATATTATAGCGGCATTGTCAAACCTCAACTCAGATTAAGAACTATTGGCGTTGCAACTAAAAGTTAAGCAGCAACGCCGATTTTTCTAGGTCGTATACTCAGCGTTAATTTTCACATAATCATAACTCAAGTCACAACCCCAAGCCTGACCTGTTCCATGACCATTACCAACACCGACGGAAATTAACACCGTGTCTGATTGCAGATATTCACCATTAGCTGCTGCTTTTAAATATGCACTAGCTGCGGCTTTATCAAAGGGTAAAGGTTGACCATTTTCAAATAGTAAAATATCCCCTAATTTAACGGAGAGGTTTTCTTGTTCAAAGGGGACTCCAGCCCGTCCAGCAGCAGCAGCAATCCGTCCCCAATTGGGATCATGACCGAAAATGGCAGCTTTGACTAAAGATGACCCGGCAATGGTTTTGGCGATTTGGCGGGCTGATAATTCATCGTGAGCGCCAGTGACTTGGACTTCTATTAAACAAGTTGCACCTTCGCCATCACGAGCGATCGCTTTCGCCAAATGCTGACACACATAAGTTAACATAGCTTCTAGTTTCTGTGCCTCTGCCCCCATTTCGGTAATTGCTGGGGTGCGAGATTGACCATTTGCTAAAGCAATTAAACAATCATTTGTACTTGTGTCACCGTCAACTGTGATAGAATTGAAGCTTCTATCCGCTGCTCTGGTTAACATTTGTTGCCAAAGCGTAGAAGAGACTGCTGCATCACAGGTAACAAAGGCTAACATTGTCGCCATGTTGGGGTGAATCATCCCTGAACCCTTCGCAATGCCACCAATTCGCACTGGACGGTCATGGATAATGGTTTCTAAGGCTATGGATTTTGTCACTAAATCTGTGGTGACAATTGCTCCTGCGGCTGCGTCTGAACCTGTTTCTGATAGTTCTGCAACTACTTTGGGGATACCACCCCGCAAAATATCCATTTTAATCCGTTGACCAATTACGCCGGTGGAAGCTAATAAAATGGATTCTGGGTTAATACCTAATTCTTGACCTAATAAATCTGCACTTTCTTGAGCATCTTTAATCCCTTGTTCACCTGTTGCGGCGTTAGCTTGTCCCGCATTACAAAGGATGGCTCTAGCGCTATGTTTCCCTTGTAATACCTGACGACAGTAATCTACACAGGCTGCTTTAACTTGGCTAGTGGTGAATACACCTGCGGCGATCGCTTCCACGTCTGATACAATTAAAGCTAAATCCGGTAATCCCGAAGCTTTCAGTCCTGCTGTAATTCCCGAAGCTTTATACCCCCGCGCTGCTGTCACACCACCAGTAATTATTTGCCAGTCTGCCATAATTTTGCTCACAATTATCTATATCACGTTTACTGCTCAATTACCTTCCGCCTCTGGTTTGATATCAGCGTCCAGTATTTATCTCTATAAGTGAGTTTATCTGTTGACGACAATCTTTTTTTGGTTGGCGTTGAAAATTGTCGTTATAGCAAGAGGCAATACTTCGACTTCGCTCAGTAACCAGAGGCAAGAGTAAAGAAGTTTTCAGCGATTTTACGTTTCTTTACAGAGTTTGGTTTTTTCCGTTCACCTACTTACCGAAATTTAGTTTTATCAAGTACCAAACCTCGACGGGAAAAATTTTCGTCATTATTGACTGGAATCTGCCAAATTTTAATTAAATTATCTTCACCACCACTAACTAAAAACTTCCCGTCAGCACTAAAAGCAAGGGAGATAACAGCATTACTATGTCCCGTCAATGTTAGCATTTCCTCTCCTGTAGCCACGTTCCAGAGTTTAATGGTGTGATAGATTTGTTCTCCAGAAATATTTCGTCCAGCACTTGCTAAAATTTTACCATCAGGACTAAAAGCAATAGTATTAACACTATTATCTTCTACCATGAGAGTCCGAATTTCTTTTAGGGTTTGTAGATTCCATAATTTAATTGTGCGGTCGCGGCTGGAACTTGCTAAAATTTTACCATTAGGACTAAAAGCCACAGCTATGACTGTTTGTGAACTGGTACTTAAAGTCTGAATCGGTTCTTCTTGATTAATATTCCATAGTTTAATAGTTTTATCAAAACTACCACTTGCTAAGGTGACACCATCAGGACTAATATCTACAGAACGTACCCAATATTTATGACCAATTAAAGTACGAATTAGCTTACCTGTTGTTAAATTCCAAATTTTGATAGTTTTATCATCACTAGCACTAACTAAATTTTTACCATCACTACTAATAGCTAAACTATGAATCGCATCAGTATGACTCTTTAAGGTGTGAATTAATTGATTTGTTTCTAAATTCCAAATTTTAATAGTTTTATCATCACTACCACTAACTAAAGTTTTCCCATTAGCAGTTATAGCTACTGCATTAACATTTTGGGAATGTCCCTGGAGACTGGTAATTTCTTTACCTGTTATGACATCCCATAATTTAATATTATGACATTGACTATTACTACTTTTCTCACAATCACCACTACTGATAATCAGTTTACCATTTGGACTCATAACCACTGACAAAACTTTGCTTTTATGTCCAGAAAAAGTATTGACTAAAGATAATTTTTTTGCTGATATTTCAGATATTGGTGGACTATTGTGAGGTTGACTCCAACTAAAAGAAAAATTAGTTTTTAACTTGCGAAATTCTCGATAACCAGATTCTGCTAATCCCAAAAAAACAATTATCCCCAAGATGAAAATTAAATTTCTAACCCAAATATATTTTGATGAATGTGGGTGAGAATTTTTTCTAGGTGATTCTATAATTGTATGATTCGCTGCTGGTAGAATATGAGTATGCTTTTTCATCAAATCTCTAATTACTTCATCAGCAGATTGATAACGATCCTGTATTTCTTTTTGTAGTAGCTTATCTATAATTTCTGCTAATTCTAAACTCAAAGGAAAACGTAAATAATGCCGCCAATTTCCTACCCAAGCATAACCATATTCCATCCATAATTGAAAAGGAGAAATTCCTGTTAATAGATGAAAACAAGTCGCACCCAAACCAAATAAATCACTTGCAGGATAGGCTTTTCCATCTCTAATTTGTTCAATGGGAGAATAACCATGAGAACCGATAGAAGTACCATTTTTTCGCTGTACTTGTGCAGTTAACTGTTTAGAAGAACCAAAATCAATAAGTGTTAATCTCCCATCAGATTTTCGACGAATAATATTTTCTGGTTTAATATCACGATGAATTACCCCATGTTGATGCACAAATTTGATAATTGGTAATAAATCTAATAAAATAGATTGAATATCCCAATCTTTATAAATTCTTCGAGACTTTAATTCATTAAATAAATTTTGACCATCAATAAATTGTTGTACTAAATATAAACAATTATCTTGTTCAAAATAAGCTATTAATGTGGGAATTTGGGGATGTTCTCCTAATTCTTGAAGTCGTCTTGCTTCTTCTGAAAATAGCTGAATTGCTTTTTTTTGTGACCAAGTACCTTGAAATTTTGGTGCTAGTTGTTTAACTACACATAATTCATTTAATTTATCAATATCTTCTGATATATAAGTTCTGCCAAATCCACCTTCATCAGAAAGAACACGGATGACACGAAACCGATTTCTCAAAAGTGGCACTAACGGAGTGTGACAAGTTTGACAAATTTGATGATTATTTGGATTTTGAGGATTTGAACAGTCGGGATTTAGACAGCAGATCATAATCTATATGGTGCATCTGCATGATAAAATTTATAAATAAACCTAGATTTGACTACAGCAATTAGTAATTATATTTAACCTGGAACTTCACAAGCATAGAAGATATATTATTGCCAGTTATTTTGATGATATCTCATAGGAAATGGAAAATAACGGCATTTTGCCATTATTATGATGATGTATATTTTGGTTGAGAATTGCAGTTATATTTTAGGTGAAAATAATTATTTTCTTACCTATATTCTCCCATACAAATCATTTGTTAAACTGTATTTTCGTTTACAGATATGTCAAATTGTGATGAGAATTTACAAGATTTCATCTAGCTTCTCCATAAAAATGTCCAAAAAATAAACTTGCCCAAAATCTATTGCTTTGTCACAACCTTTCACAAAGTATATTTTATTTGATTTCTGTTGCGGATATTGCGTTTAGAGGATATAAAATATATGATATAGATATCAAATATATATTCATTATGAAGACTATCACTGAGCAAAACCTGCCTTTAGAGTCAGTTATGGCTCAAGAACCGGAAAAATCATCTATCAAGCATCTTGAAAGTATACTCCAGCTTGAAGGCGCTCAACCAAAATTAGTAGGAGCAGACGGTAAAGAAATTCAGATTCCCGAATCGGTTTATCAGATTTTACATCAAGCTGTTCATGCACTAGCATTAGGTAAGGTAATATCTGTAGTTATTCAGGATAGAGAACTAACGACACAAAAAGCCGCAGACATTCTCAAAGTTTCCCGTCCTTACCTGATTAAGTTATTAGATCAAGGTGAAATTCCTTGTATTAGAGTGGGAACACATCGGCGTGTCCGGTTTGATGATTTAATGAAATATAAGGAAGAACGAGATACTAAGCGTCGGGAAGGAATTAAGCAATTTACTCAGTTTTTGGAAGCAGAGGGATTCTATGATGATGAAAGTAGTGAATTAGATCAGTAAAATGGTACTCTCTGTAATTTTAGATTCCTGTGTCATCTACCCCATGCCCTTACGTGATACTTTGATGCGTGCTGCTGAAGCGGAGTTATACGAATACTATTCGCTGCCAATTTTATTCCGGCGAGATTGTGCAAACTGCCAAAAAAGTATTAAATATACTAGGTATAGTAGCACCAGAGGGTGGGCGATACTATGAGGGTACGCGATATCGCCTCTGGCAAAAAGGGGAAATTTTAACAATTACTGCTAAAGACAATCGTGATGAGATTCTCAGACTTGAAAATGGCGAAATCGGGGGATATCTTTCATCAGCAGATGTTGAAGCATTCCAAATTTTTGAACAAAGCTTAGAAACACAATTAGAAAAAGCTAAAAGACAGAAAGATAAAACTCCATAACTTAACCTCACCCACAAAATGTTAAATCTAGTAACGTTGAATAGTGGAAAACCAACGTGAAAGCACAAGTATTTAGAGGCGTAAATCAATTATCCTACGAGGAAATCCCAGTTCCTACCCTAGACGCAGATGAAGTGCTGGTGCAGGTGAGGGTTGTGGGTTTGTGTCAGTCAGATATTAAAAAGATTCGTTATCCTTTGTATGAACCGCCACGCATATTTGGACATGAAACCGCTGGAACTATTGCGGCTGTTGGTTCACAGGTAAAAGGGTGGCAAGTAGGACAACGGGTAGCGGTGATGCACCATATACCATGTATGCGTTGCGCTTACTGCTTAAATGATAATTTTTCCATGTGCGATGTTTATAAAAATATCTCCACTAGCGCGGGTTTTAACGCCAGTGGTGGCGGTTTTGCGGAGTATGTGAAAGTTCCAGGTCACATTGTCGAAAATGGTGGCTTAATTCCCATCCCTGATGATATCAGTTTTGAAGAGGCGAGTTTTGTTGAACCCACTAATTGCTGTTTAAAAGCGGTGAAAAAAGCTCAAATTGCACCGGGACAAACTGTATTAGTAACTGGGGCAGGTCCCATTGGGTTAATGTTTATGATGTTGGTGAAGTATTTTGGAGCGAAAGCGATCGCTACCGACCTCTTACCATCTAGAATTGAAAAAGCTCTAGAAGTAGGCGCAGAAGCAGCTTTTGATGCCCGTGACGCTGATTTATCTACCAAAATTCAAGCTTTAACTGGGGGAATGGGTGTTGATGTCACCTTGTTAGCTGTTCCCAGTGACAAAGCATTTTTCCAAGCTTTAGACTGCACTCGCAAAGGTGGAAAAATTCTCTTCTTTGCGGAGTTCCCAGACGAGTTGACAATCCCCATTAACCCCAATACTCTCTACCGTCGGGAAATAGACTTAATGGGCAGTTATAGCTCATCCTACCGCCTGCAAAGCCTATCTGCGGACATCGTATTTAATCGCCGCATTGATGTGAAAGCCTTAATTAGCGATCGCTATCCCCTCCAAAATTTATCACAAGCCGTAGACCAAGCGATCGCCCCCACGGCGGAAACTTACAAAATTTTAATTTATCCCTAAATTAATTGAGGATTTGGGGATTAATCCTGTTAATCCTTAAATCCTGGAAATCCTGATTCTGACAACAATACTATTGCCAATTTTCCAAAATATGTCTGAAACCCAATAAAATCGTGACGATATCAATGGGGTTTCATGGCTTTGGCAATAGTATCGCCATATAAAAATATCTTTCCAAAGGTAGATGTTAAGTAGTTTTGTAATTACTTATAGTATTTTCGCTAACTATAATATGCAAAAAATTGTCTAATCATGAAGACTTATTTACACTTTCTGGTTTCTGTCTTACTACCTATTTTATCTTTTGGTTCCCCTGCCCAAGCTGAAGAAGTATCCACAAAGGCTGCTGACATAAGGGTAATTGGTACTACAAATCAAAGCTCTTACTAAGGGGAGAGTTAGGGAGGTGTAGAACATTTGATACAGCAATTATGACTTTTCAAACACCCTCTAAGACAACCAGGGAAGAGGGGGAAACAACTTATTAAGTTTTATATCATTTCTTGATTTTGTAGTTTACGCTACAGATTTTTATGTTCTCATCGAAAATGCAAGCAGGATAGAGGAGATATAATCATATCAATCCTATTCATTTAAGATTCTGTAGTTTACGCTACAGATTTTTGTGTTATCATCAGATCGCAGGGAATAGTAAATTATTCCTTAGTAAATAAATACAGGGAGGTGGTGTCATGTCTATTCAAGAAAAAGCCCGTCAACTAATGGTACGTCAACATCAGCAAGCTAAGAATCGTCAACAATCCATGTTAATGCGTGCTGCACAAGAACTTGGTTTGCATGAAGAAATATCTCACTACTGGAATCCCATTCAAGGCAAAATGGACCCCGCTACCCAAACGCTTTATGGACGTAGCCAAGCGACTATGAGTTAAGTGAAAAAGAAAGCCACCCCAGAGGGTGGCTAAAAAATTCACTAGTTGTACGTTAGTAATTGTTGTAATTAGCAATCGTAATACAAGAAGAATTCATAAGGATGTGGACGTAATTGCATTTGCTTAACTTCGTTAGCAACCTTGTAATCAATCCAGTTTTGAATGAAATCTTCAGAGAAAACGCCAGTTTCAGTCAAGAAAGCGTGGTCATTTTCCAAAGCTTCCAAAGCCAATTCTAAAGAACCTGGAGTAGAAGGAATCTTAGACAATTCTTCTGGTGAAAGTTCATAGATATTTTTATCTAAGGGTTCACCAGGATGAATTTTGTTTTTGATACCATCAATCCCAGCACAAAGCATAGCCGCAAAAGCCAAGTAAGGGTTAGAAGTAGCGTCTGGACAACGGAATTCTAAACGCTTGGCTTTGGGGTTGTCTCCAGAAAGAGGAATCCGCACAGAAGCAGAACGATTACCTTGGGAATAAGCCAAGTTTACAGGTGCTTCATAACCAGGTACAAGGCGTTTGTAGGAGTTGGTGGTGGGGTTAGTGATTGCCAACAGTGCTGGAGCGTGTTTGAGAATACCACCAATGTAGTAAAGTCCCATTTCGCTCATACCAGCGTACTTGTCACCTGCAAATAGGGGCTGACCATTTTTCCAGATAGATTGGTGACAGTGCATACCAGAACCGTTATCGCCAAAAATGGGTTTTGGCATGAAGGTGACGGTTTTGCCATACTTTCTAGCCACGTTTTTGATCACATACTTGTAAGTCATCAACCAATCAGCGGCTTCAATCAACTTACCAAATTTGAAACCAAGTTCGCACTGACCACCAGTCGCAACTTCATGGTGTTGCTTTTCAATAGGTACGCCACAATCTTTCATGGTTAGCAGCATTTCTGTCCGCATATCTTGAAAGCTGTCAGTGGGAGGAACTGGGAAATAACCTTCTTTGACGCGGGTTTTGTAACCCAGGTTAGGTTTTTCGTCTCTACCAGTGTTCCAACGACCTTCTACAGAATCTACATGGTAGTAACCGGAGTTGGCGGTTTGGTCGTAGCGGACATCATCAAAAATGAAGAATTCAGCTTCAGGACCAAAGAAAGCTGTGTCACCAAGTCCGGTGGAAGCTAGATAATCTATCGCTTTTTGGGCAATAACGCGAGGACAACGGTTGTACCATTGGCCAGTACGGGGTTCTTTAATACTACAAATGATACTGAGAGTTGGCTCTTTCATGAATGGGTCAATCCAAGCGGTGTTAGGATCAAGCACCATGGTCATGTCAGATTCTTCAATACCTTTCCAACCCCGAATACTAGAACCGTCGAAAGGTACACCGTCAGAGAATGAACTTTCATCAATCTGGTCTTGGTACATGGTCAAATGTTGCCAAGTTCCCAGTGTATCAATGAATTTCAGATCAATCATCTGAATTTTTTCGTCTTGAATCTTCTTCAAGATTTCTTTTGGGGTTGTCATTTTTACTTTACTCCTGATGTAGCCAATTACCTAATATAAACCCAGAGTCTGCCCAAGCATCCTCACCTTGTTACGCTAACCCAAGTTGTCATACACTACCTGGAATATCGTAAATAGTTAACTTGACATGATTTTGTCATGTTTGTTACAGATTGTCTGGATTACAGGTTATGTTAACCTTTCTTTCTTAATCTGTACAAAACTAGAAAATTCATGATCAGGGGTCAACTTTGGCATAAAATCCTTAGATAGCAGATGGATAGTTTTTGTGCCAGTGTCTATTTTATGTGAATTGGCACGGAATCTTGTTGGTGCTTCATGGCAACCAAATTAATATCAAATCATAGATAACTCATGATTGGGAGAAAAAAGAATGCGTGATGCCGTTACAACTTTAATTAAGAATTATGACGTAACCGGGCGTTATTTTGACCGGAATGCCATTGATACCCTCAAATCCTACTTTGATAGTGGAACAGCTAGAGTCCAAGCCGCAGCAGCGATTAATGCCAATGCTGCCGCAATTGTGAAACAAGCTGGGGCAAAGTTATTTGAAGAACTACCAGAATTAATTCGTCCTGGTGGCAATGCTTATACAACCCGTCGTTTTGCCGCTTGTTTGCGGGATATGGACTATTATCTCCGCTACGCTACCTATGCGCTAGTTGCTGGTAATATGAATGTTCTTGATGAGCGTGTATTACAAGGACTCAGGGAAACTTACAATTCCTTGGGTGTACCCATTGGTTCAACTGTTCAAGGTATTCAGATAATGAAGGGTATTGTTAAGGAACAGGTAGCGGCTGCTGGTATTGCTAATACTGCTTTTGTGGATGAGCCTTTTGATCATATCACTCGTGAATTGAGTGAGATTGATGTTTAGCTTAACCGACAGAAGCCCCACGTCTGACCCGATAGGGCAGCGGGGGATGAATGGCGCGTGAATTGACGACGGTTTTCCGACCAACGCGACAGCAAGGAAGGAAAACATGGAGACAATTCACAAAATTTGTGTTATGAATTGAATATCTCGGCAAGGCGAGAGAATAGCGATAACCAAGCTAGATACATGATCATTTTTGTTGATTAACCTTGATTTTGCCTTTGGAACGAGGGGTCAGCCTATCGCCTTAACATCAGTCTTGTTGTTCTCGAAGAGCAAAAAGCTGTTAACTGGGTAGGAAGCCTATACTTACCCGCAAGGGAAGTGTAGGTAGTTCACGATTTCATCAATAGACATCTGAGGACAAGGTAGAGGCGTTCTATAGAACGTCTTTACTCATAATTGCGCCCGAAAACATGGAGATGTCTATTAAAATTCTGGAACTATAAGTTCTAAGCTAGGGAAATAAGTGCGGTAACGATTCACATCTCTGGTTAAAAGCATCATATCCATAATTGCCGCATGAGCGCCTATGTAGAAATCAGGTAACGGAGATTTTTTAGTTCCACCTTGTTGACGATATTTTACAAAGCATTTTCCCGCTAAAAATGCTGCTTCCCAAGGTAAATCTAAACGGTGAAAAAATTTGATAGGTAATATGGCTTCTAGTTCTTCTATCTTTTGAAAACCAATTGAGACTTCGGCATAGATAATGGGATTAATGTTAAGTTTTGTCTTTTCAGCATATTCAGTTAACTTATTAGCTGACCAATCAAACCAATTTGGATCTTCTGTGACAATATCCAAGATTATATTGCTATCAACGAGTATTTCTTTCATTAGTCTTGTCTCGTTAATGCCATTATTTCATCGGTGGTCATTTTGACTGTAGCTTTACCTCGCATCATTTCTATGAGAGTTTTACCAGGGGTGGATTTTGCTTTGGTTTTTTTTACGTAAACTGCATCTCCGATGATTTCAAATTCTACTTCTGTGTTAGGTGTAAGTCCTAATTGTTCTCGTATTTCTACGGGAATAGTTACTTGCCCTTTGGATGTAATTCTCATGGTTTTGATCTCAAGTAAGAAAATTCTTACTTTTAGTATTACATAATGGTTTTAAAATTGAATATCTATCCAGTTTTTTGCCTCAGCAAAGCGACTTAAATGTTTGACATTTGTAGTTGCTATCACAATATAGCGACCAGGAAACTCTTCTTTAAGTTTTTGCCAATGACTACAGATAATAATATCAATATTCAAACTTTTATTATCTGCTGTTGGTATTCCTTGACTACGAGCAGAAGCCCAAAGTGTAGATGCTTCTTTTAATAATTCCCAGTCTATAGGTAAAAACGAGATTATTTCTTGGAGTTTATCTAAATTCTGAATACTATTTAAGTGAGGTTTTTTCTGATATTCTAGAATTAGATTTCTTCTAATCTCAAAATCACAAATTTCAGAGGAGCAGATATACACACCTTGTGAAAGCAATTTGTAAAGCCATTCTCTACATTTACTTGGTTCACCGATTTTATTAGGATTGGCAATAATTCCCAATACACTAGAGTCAATAAATACTATCATACTTCTGAATATAATTTTTGTCCTTGTGGTCTTTCAGCATCCATTCTTTTTTTGAGGTTTTCAAAGATTTCTTGTCTTTCCCTAGATTCTTCATCAGAAATATTCTGATATTCCTGGATTTGTTGTGCTAAAATTGCCATTGCCTTTTGATTTTTTTGGAGTTGTTCTTGTTGATTCCATGTTGATTTATGGGTGCTAATTGGGGTATTTTGATCTAGTTTTGATTGCAAAATTATTTTCAGATTTTGAGCATCTGATGATTCTAAGTTGATAGGATGAGGATATCCTTCTAAAATTAGTTGATAATCACTATCAATATTATTGTTATTGGGAATTAGGGCAATAAATCGGGTGATGTTGAGGATTTTACCGCTGGGAAGTTCTATGGAGGTGTTCATGGGTTTCTCCTTGGTTTTACTAGTCAATATTTCTTCTATTCTATCAGATAGCAATCCTAAATTAGTTATGAACAACAATATATCTGACTGCTCTAAAAGGATGTTTGAAAAGTGGTATTCCGTAATTTTCATCACATTGCTACCCCCCTTTCTCCTTGTAAAGGGGGGAAACAATAAAAATCCAGTTCCCTCCCCTTTACAAGGGGAGGGTTAGGGTGGGGTAAAAAATATTTGATACATCAACCATAACTTTTCAAACACCCTCTAAGAAGTCGGGGATTTTATCTCTTGCAATAGAATCAGGATGTACACCAATTGTAGTTATACTCAAAGATATTGTTTTAAAACTTCAACTGTAGCAAGTCCAGTTTTTTCCCAACTAAATTGATTTGCTCTTTTTAGACCTTTTTCTGAAAGTTGTTTTCTGGTTTCTGAATCATTAATAATTGTTGTCATTGCTGCGGTGATTTCCCCTGGATTATAGGGATTAATTAAAATAGCAGCATCTCCTGCAACTTCTGGAAGGGAGGAAACATTAGAGGTAATAACTGGTGTAGCACAAGCCATTGCTTCTAACACTGGTAAACCAAATCCTTCCCACAAACTAGGAAAAACTAGCGCAATTGCTTGATTAATAATTATTGGTAATTCGTCATAGGAGACATAGTTAAGGAATTTAACTAGATGACTTATTCCTAATTCTTGAGTTTGTATTTCTAATAATGGGGAGTAACGTTTATCGTAGGGTCCCGCTAACCATAGTTCATAGTCATTTCTGTGAGGTAATGCGGAAAAAGCGGTAATTAGTCTTTGGAGGTTTTTGTAAGGGTCTTGACGACCGATATATAAGAAGTAATTGCGGGTGGGGAGGTTGAGGAATTGGAAATGTGAGTTATCTCCCGCCAAGAGAATTGGTGTTATTTTATGACTAGGAATTTGGTAAAATTGGGTGATATCATTGGCTGTTGATTCTGATATACAAATAATATGTTCTGCTTGTTTAAAAACTTCAGGAGTATAGTATTTATGGTATGTGGTTAATGGTGACAAGCGGTTAGGAAACCGCAAGGGTATCATATCAAAGGCTGTGACAATAAAACGACACTTGGTATATAAAGGTGCTTCGGGAATAGGGGAAAATAAAAGTTGGGATTTGAGGTTTTGATATATTTTTGGTAGTTGGAATTGTGTCCAAATTAAGCGGCGTAAATGTCCTTTTAAACCTTGTTCTGATGTGAGATTATTAGGAGTTGCATAGCAGTTATAGTCAGGGAAAGATTGGGAATTTAAAAGTGTTGGATCAAGTTTCTGTAAATGAGGTAGAAGATTAAGAGTGTAAGTAGTTGTACCTGTGGGTTTGGTTAGGAGAAACGAAAGATTGATTAATAAAGACATAATTATTTATACATAAAAATTAATTTGATAATTTCCCAACTATAAGGATTAGATGTTTTGAGATATTCAGATAAAAACTTAAACATTAAATATATTTTTAAAATCAAAATCTCCCACATTGGACGATGTTTATGATAGTAGTAAATCTGGCTACGTCTATATTCTACAGCCATTTTATTAGATATTTTATTAACAGAATATCCTCTAATATGAATTAGGGAAACATGGGGAGTATAGAGAACTTTATAACCTTTAGTTCTAACTCTCTGACACAAATCAGATTCTTCAAAATACATAAAGAATTTTTCGTCAAAACCACCTAATAAATTAAACAAATCGGCTCGAATAAAAAATGCTGCTCCGACGACAATATCTACTTCTTGAATATCTTGAAAATCCTGCTCTATAATATGCAATTTATTTTTATTTTCAGCATTCTTATGTAATTTTCTTGCTGCAAATTCTCCTTTAATACTAATTTCCGGTGAGAAAGAAATTTGGAAACTTCCATCTGGAAAAAGTAATTTAGGTCCAATAATTCCTACATCTGGATTTTCAGACATTAATTCTAAAAGATGGGGTAGAATGTTATTAGTAAGAATTGTATCAGTATTTAATAAGAATAAAAACTCACCTTTAGCTACTTTTGCACCAGCATTATTTCCTGCTCCAAAACCAACGTTTTTTGGTAGTTTAATTAATTTGATATGAGGGAATTTATCATTAAGAATATCTAAACTATTATCTTGAGAATTATTATCAACTACAATAATTTCACAGTTGTCTCTAGGAATAAATTTTTCTAGAGAGTTTAAACAATCTATTAAAACATCTACACCATTATAGTTAACTAAGATAATTGAAATTTTCCCTGATGTATAGTGCTGTTTTATCATGTAGTAATAAATATTGGTAATTATTTAGAATAATTAATTATAAAAGAATTCCTAATACACCGAATTCACTCTGTGAGCAAAGCAGTACAAAGGAATATATTTAAGATTTTATCACCAAGTGTGTCTATTGAGTTATTCATGCATAAAATTTTATAGTAAGCACATATCAATAAGGACTTATCACTGTTAATAATCAGCGTTTAAATAGTAACCTTATTTGTTTAATTTGTATTGTTTTTAATTTCAAAAATGGTTTTTCTATTATGTGGTAACTTAATACGGATGGAATCATGCTCATTAATAAACTAAGAATAAAATATATATTAAAACCTTTTGTATTTAGTCCAAAAAATGACAACATTTGCTGTATGGGAAAAGCATATATATACAAACCATAAGAAAAATCCCCATATTTATCAAAATTAGTGAAAGGTAGTTTAAATGCTAACCAAAATAAAATATAAGGAAGAGTTAAAGGTGCAATTAAAAGATAAAAATTATTTTGAATACTCAGTATTGTTAAACCAAGTGCAAATAAGAAAAACTTTTTACTAATGACGATGTTTTCTATGAATAAAAAATAGGTAGCTCCAGCTAGAAAATACATTGACAATCTCAGTAAGTATATGTCTGAAAAATATGGAAATATTTTACTGGCTGCTCCTGGAACAGCTATATCTATAATATAGATTAACCATAGACATAAAAACAAGTATGTAATAAATTTCTTATATTTTGTCAATATACCCAATGCACCTATAAATGCTATGAGTAAATAGCACTTAAATTCATAAATTAATGTCCACAAAGATCCATTAAAAGCTTTTGGAAACGGAATTTCTTTGAGAAGATTGGCAATACTATATTGCCTCATTTCCAAAAACAAGTTTACTTTTAAGTAATCTAATGGGTGATCAGTTTTACTATTGAAGTATCCAGTAAGACTGCTATTTTCAGCCAAATAAATAATGGGTGCAAAAATCAGTATGGTTATAATTAAACAAGCCCAGAAACCTGGAAATATACGAAGAATTCTATTCCACAAAAAACGCCATATAGAAGAAGAGGTAATATAGCTGCGGGTAATGAGGAAACCACTTAAAATAAAGAAATTGTAAACTGCAAAACCGCCATAAGTTTCTTGCGTGCTTCCAAATAGAGCCTCTGAACCGAAACCTCCTAAAGTATAGGAATGAGAGAAAATTACCAAAGCTGCTAAGACGAATCTTAGAAAACTAAGACTATTCTTTTTGGGATTGAAGATATCATTTAAATAAATAGCATTGACTTTATAGGAAACCATGATAGACCTCAGGAAAATGTTTCAAATTTGGTAAAAAATGTATAATAGACTCTTGAATTATGGATTTATTTTACATCCGGTATTAGGAGTAAAATATTCATTTTTAAAGTTTTTGAATCCATAAACTCCCTCCTATATTCTTCATACACAAAGGCATTTTTGAAATAAACATATCTTTATAAAAATACTCTAAAAAAGTATTAAAAAATACTATTTTGAAAGAGTCATTATATGCGAGAAAAGCTCTCAGTATATAGTCTTCATTCCATGCCCTACCTTCATATATCCAACCTTTTGGATATTCAAAAGGATAGAAAATATCATGAAAATGAATGTAAACACCACTATTTATATAGGGAAGTATTTTAAATAAAATATAGTTGACATCACTATTGAATTTAGAAACATGAGTAGAGTCAATAAAAAGAATATCTCCTGCTGCTAACTCGGAAAATTTCTCTAGTTCTATATCTTGGAGTTTGCTAGGAATAATTTCTATTTTTTCTTTATCACTATCTTTAATCAAAGATAAAAGTAGCTCTGGATAGGGTTCAATAAATGTACATGATATTTTTTCGTGAAAATATAGCTCGTTGACATCTAAAGTAAGACAAGAAGAATATCCTGATCCTACTTCAATTATTTTTTTAGGTTGAGCATATCTAATCATGCAATATAGAATAATTGCATCCGAGTAAGAATATGCAGGATTTTCAAAAAAGTATCTTAACTCCTCTTTTTTATGATCACTAAAAGGAAGTTCATGATAATATTGTTGAAATTGATGAAATAAATCTACTTGCGCTGATTCGTTGAGATTAATCCCAGGTAACTCTCTAGGAATGTTATCGAAAATTTCTTTATCCTTTAATTTTATTTCTTCCAAAGATGGTATGGGTGAATAATAATGTCCTGGTGGAACCCATGTCATGTATGTATTTTTATCTCTTTTTAAATGCTCTAATTCGATCTTTAATTCTTCTATTTGTAATAACTGTTTCTTGAAAATTGGAGTTCTTTGAAAAATATTGCTAAATAGGCTTTCCATAAATTGTTCCTTTTTACTAAGTAGGTTGGTGTTCAAAATAGTCGTTGGAGCAAGGCAGGGGGAAGGGGGCAGGGGGCAGGGAGTAGGGGGAAAAAAGGTTTCAGCCCTATTTACTTTTCTTCACACATTTTGGTTATCTCACGTCCACCTACTTAAATCTAAATGATATGACTGGTTGGTTGAGTTTACAGATTATTGACAGTTTGGCAACATTCAGTCATGATATACTGAAATCTAATTAATTTACAAGTAATTGTAATTGCAATAAAGATGCTATTGTTGAGAACAGACTTGATCGGCAATACAAAGGGTAAAATAGCATCAAATGCTCATACAGTAAGGATGTGATGGTATTTTGTTCTGTTTCTAAAAGCCTTGCTACTCAAAGCTTTCACCATTTCCAATCAAGCCTCTTTGCTAGGGGACGATATTGATTACAAACTTATTTTGGATGATTAGAGGCTAAGATTACAAATAATGAGAACACGTATTTTAAACTGGCTTTTAAGTCAAAGCCATGAAAGCGATGCAGATAAGTTGATACCAGTCTTGACTCAGTGGTTAGAGCGGATTGGGTGTATCAATTCGGCATGGATAAAACCGAAATTCTATCGTTTATTCCAGGAGAACGGTTTTCATCTTATTCGTAATCATTATTACGGCGCGATGCCAGATACAAGGGACTTTAACGATCAATGGTGGACACAGATACCTTATCAGGATTCTTTTGAAAGAGTTCAAAAGACAAATGTGGAACAAAAATTCTGGCAAATCCTGAATTGGTCTGACGATCTTGTAAATTTACCTCGGGAAAACAGCAACGGGTTTTATTGGAACAATCCTATGTTCCCGCCACTAGATGTACTCGTTCTGTATGGGATGATATGTGAACATAAACCCAAAAAGTTTATTGAGATTGGATCAGGATATTCGACAGAAATTGCTCTGCTTGCAAAATCGAAATCAGATACCAATATATATTGCATCGAACCATATCCAACTCAACAGTTACTTTCACGCGAACCACAACTTCACTCGCTGATCCAAAAACCAATCCAAGAACTTGATCTACGTTTTTTTGATGAATTGGTTGCTGGTGATTTTGTATTTATTGATACTACACATTCGGTCAAAATTGGATCAGATGTAAACTACATTATTCTTAATATTCTTCCACGGCTTGCCCCAGGTGTTATTGTTCATATTCATGATATTTTTCTCCCATATGAGTATCCGCGCAGATGGTATGATGAAATCTCAATTTTTTGGAATGAACAATATCTTTTACTAGCTTATATGATGGACAATCCTTCAGTTGAACTATTATTATCAAACTATGCGCTCTCTGTAATGTTTAGGGAAGAGTTGAATGAAAAGTTGAAGCAATTTGATATTTGGAACCTCACCGAAAACCTTGGCGGTGCATCGGGAGCAAGTTTCTGGCTTAATAAACTGTAGGCTATATGCCAAATCCGATTCTTTTTAGGAAAAATATCAAATAAAAGCATTCTTGAACTTGATAAATAGGGGTGCCAAAATAAAGTTAATACTTTTGGAAGTAACAATCATAAAAAGTTGCATAGGTAATCATAAATTATCGTATTTTCACCTTTGCACATATTTAGATGATGTTTTAAAAGTAAGAGTGAGCTAAAAATTATCCAAGCCGTGCTGAATAAATTTTTTTCCTCAAGTGCAAGAGTTTTAAGCCACATTTCGCACCTCATTTTTTGTTCTTTGTCACAACAGACAAGAAAAAATATATTTTTTTTAAAAAATCGTATTTAAAGATAAAAGATTTTAACTTAGATTTATTACTTACCTTAATGCGTTCATAATTAAACATATTTTGATAGTTAACCATATCTTGATAGAAATTTATAACTTCTTGGCTAGTAACAGTTAATTTTAGTTCTTTCTGCTTTTCTACTGCTAGGTTGTAATAGCTATCTAACAATTGCTTACGTGAAATAAGTTGATTAAGACTATCAGGAACTCTATACATAGATGTTGTTTTCTCAATCAATAAAAAATCATTATTTAAACAGTACCGAGTCCATAAATTCCAATCTTCTAGATTTTCTAGTGATTCATCAAAACCTCCATAACGTTCATACAATTTTCGATCAAATAAAATTGATTGTATTGGAATATAGTTGTGATGAAGCATGAGAAGTTTAGAGAATTTCTGTCTGTATATAGTCTGATATGAAACTTCTATATAAATTAACGGATCTAGGGAAACCAATTTTGTCGAGACTTTCCAAGATATTGAATAAGTGGCTGATACCTCTGGATGAGCTAATAATTCATTAATCAGTACCTCAATATGATCTGCAAAAAATAGATCATCATCATCAAGAAACACTATGAATTTCCCGGTAGCTAGGGATAAACCTACATTTCCTGTATGACACCGTCCACGCTTTGGTTCTTCTTTATAAACTACCTTTAATTTGCTAATCCTATGAATCTGCTCTATGTAATTTTCTGCTTCATTTGAACCATCTTCTACTACAAGTATCTCTATATTGGAATATGTTTGATTCAGAACCGATATTACAGCTTCTTTTAGATAGGGTAATCTACCTTTGTAAGTACGAATAATAACGCTCACCAATGGTAATGATGTTATCACTTGTTGAGGATAACTATAAAATGCACCATCCCTCATCAACCCATAGTCCCACTTGTTGATGGGAAATAATTTCTTACTTCTTTTACGAGTGCTTAAAAAATATAAACAATTTTGTAAAATTTTATAGATGTTTTCTAGCAAAGCAGATCGCTGGTTTTCAATGCAAGGTGGTGATAGCAATAACTTTAAATACATGAAGGGTATAGCTGCTATTTGCTTCAAAGATCCATAACGTAGTCTTATATAACTATTTGCTAAAGTGCTACCTAAAAACTGTAGTCTTTTAAGTTGATTTGCATATTTATAGGTATAATGCCAACAAACTGCTGATGGACAATATTTAATCCGAAAACCATTATCTCGCAATCTGTAAGAAAGCTCTACATCTTCTCCATAAAGGAAAATTTTCTCTTCATAACCTTTAACATATTCAAGAGCAGATCGTCGAAAAAGAGTGCAAGCATGGGCAGACCAATATGTTTCTAGGGAAACAGGGTTATAGTATTTTGGATGTTCAAAAGGTTTTTGACGGAATTCCCAAGAAGCAACATCATTATCATCTGAAATCGCAGTATTTACTGCTTCAAAGATTGCATCAGGTGAAAACTCTAAATCAACATTAGAAACTAAAAAATAATCGGCATTCCCTTCGCTTAAATTATGGTTATGTCCACAGCCAAATCCCAGATTAGAACGTTCAAATATCTTAAAACTATTAAAGTAATTGGAGTATTTTTCTAAAGATGAATAACACAATTTTATCGTGTCGTCAGTAGAATTGTTGTCCGTTAATAGGATATTAATTAATTGAGTAGGGTAAACCTGATTTAAAAGACTAGAGAAAAATTTATCAAGCCATTTACTGGAATTATAGGTAACTATAGAAATATCAATTAAAGGTAGTTTGGTAGATGACTTTAATATATTCAAAACTGTCTCCTTAATTTAAAAATCTAATTCTGATTATTTTTTAATCGTTTTTCTATGCTAAAAACAGCAAATAGCGTGGATAGAAACTGGATACAAAATCTTAACAAGTAATTTTTATCCTAACCTCAATAAATGTTTAAATTTAAACCACAATTTTCGTATTTGCCAAAATTTACTACTTTCCATTGCTGTGATAGTGTTTTGTGATCGATCTAATTCTATCTGAGTTTGGGAGAGTTGAGATTGCGATCGCTCTAATTCAAATCTAGTTTCTTTAGATAGATTTTGATAAAATTGTAAAGTGCTAAAAGAACCTACCTGAATATTAGTTTGATACCGGGAATGTTGCCTATATTCTAACAGAGGTAAAGGAGAACGTCTTGCTTGCCAACCAGTTTCAATCATTCGTCGGAACAGATCATAATCTTCTGGTAGATTAGGTGTTTGAATATATCCACCTATTTCTTCAAATGCTTTACGTCTAAACATAGAAGAACCATGTATAAAGTTACCAACTTCGAGAAGTTTTTTGCGAGATTCTTCATCAAAGTCCGGGAAATTTATCACAAAGAACTTATCGGCTTTTACAGTTCCTTTTTTATCTTCTGGAAATGTATCATACACTAGTTTTGCTCGCTGACCAAATAGCGCAAAATCCGTATATGCAATTCCTACATCTTCGTGCATATCAAGAATTTCGGCTGTTTTTTCAATAAAGTCGCTTCTATACCTATTATCTGCTCCCAGTATAGTTACATAATCATGATTTGTCAGACTTATTGCCTTATTAAAATGTTCAATTATTCCCATATTTTTTTCATTTCTATTTACCCTAATAAGATCAGGATATTTTTTTTTATAGAAAACGGCGATTTCATAGGTATTATCAATAGAAGCATCGTCAGAAATCAGAATTTCATCTGGCAATCTAGTTTGACGAAGTACGGATTCAATTGCTTCTACTAAAAAAGAACCATAATTATATGATGCTATAATAACTGCTATCTTAGCTTTACTGAAATTGCTATCATTAGTTACAGTCAAGCGATTGAGGCAATAAATATCTAAATCATTACCTTGAAAGCAAGATACAGCACCTGAGAATCTATCTTTTACTGCTTCCAAAACTTTTTGGTTGAATCGTCCATAAGGATAAGCAAACCATTTTAAACCATTAGGATCTAATGCTCTAATATCTTCCGGAATATCCAACTCCTCGAATATGTCTACTCCGTCCTTCTCAATTATTAAATCAGGATGGGATTTAGTATGCCATTGCAATCTTCCATTTATATTTACCAGTGCCTTTAAGTCTTGAAAATCAACAAATTGTGTGAGAGGTTCTTCTGTATCAAAAGCATTATCAATACCAATATAATTACTGCTTACAAATAATTCAAAAACATAATTAAATTCCTGTAGGATCGGTGCAGCATACTTTAAAATATTTTTATAAACTCCATCAAATGTGATAACCACATGATTTGGATTTTGCGGATTGTAATCATCTAAATAGACAACTTGTTTAGACTTTAGCTCTACCATCTGTCTATAGAATTGGTCAACTGATACCCACCATATAGTTGGGCTTTCTAGATCAATTTTATGGTACATCAGAATTGTCATTTCACATATACCTCCAGACATTGTGTGTATTCTCTATACTCAAAATAATAATTTTCCAACATTAGATAAGGAAATCTAAGTGTATACCATTCGTTAATGTGAGAGCAAAGTAAAATGCCATCATTTGCTAGAAATCGATCCACACTCTTATATATAAGACTTTTAGCTTCACCAATATATTGAGGGTATAAAACTCCAGTAATAACTATTAAGTCATATACTCCTGATATATGAGAATTTAACTCAAAGATTGAAGATTGAGTAAAATCTATATTACTTTTATTATGTTCTTTGCTGTGATTTAACTTTGCCTGTGCAATAGCATTAGCTGATACATCTACACCAATAATTTTCTTACCTGGCAATTCTCTGGTGATGAATCCATGACCACAGCCTATATCCAGGACGTTTTCATACTTACGCTCAGGAATTTCACTCAAAATAATACTTTTCCGTCTGATATCATCGGCATTAGTTTCATAATTCCAAGGATCATTATTATTGTAAAATTTTTCTAATTCTTTAAGAGGCTGTAACATAATCATTTTCTACATAAATAAGTTTTTATCAAAGTACAATCTATTGCTTGTTTAGTCAAATCTCAGTATACAAGTTTCCATAGGTAGTGAGACTTGACTCCAGATAGTTCTTCCAGGAATATCTAGAGATTGGAAGACATATGCACATTCTACCCAATCAAAAAAATTTGTTTCTTTGAGAGAATTAGCAGCTATTACAGTAATATTATAGTAACCAGATTTTAGTCTATTTTGCAACTTAAACTCAATACAGAATTTATCACCTGGGGTAAGATTATGTAGGTTCTGTTCTTCATACACATTGTTAGAGCCAACAACTTCAATTTGGTTCTTGTCTTTGATATAAAAAGCTATTACCGCCTCTGGCAACTTTTTAAATACTTGGCAAAATATCCTAATAGTAAAATATTGTCCAAATTCAATTTCTGACACTTTTTTATAATGATTATCAAATAAAATTACATTCGCAATTTTTATATAACCATTTCCCTTTCGTAAATCTTCTACTTTTTTTCTAAATTCTACCATCTCATCATCCGAAGTTCCTATTAAGTTGCAACAACTATTGTTAACAGTCATATTGATCAGTTCTGGTGTCTCTCGAATATCTTCAATTGCTTTCATCGCCACAAACTGCTCTTGTATATATGAATCCACTATTTCACCACTTTTACCTATTGCATGAAGGCCAGCATCCTTTAAATATACAGTTCTCTCACATAAGCTTTTAACTGAACCAGTGTCATGACTGACAAACAACACCGTTACCCCAGACTCCATCATTTGTCGCATTCGTGCCATACACTTCGCCTGAAAGAACATATCCCCCACAGCCAAAGCTTCATCAACAATTAAAATATCTGGGTTAACATGAATTGCTGAAGCAAAAGCCAGCCTTACGTACATCCCACTAGAATAGGTCTTAACAGGTTGATCAATAAAATCTTTTATATCAGCAAAAGCCGCAATATTTTCAAATCGCTCATCTACTTCCAGCTTAGAAAGCCCCATAATTGCGCCATTCATATACACATTCTCGATCCCAGTGAATTCAGGGTTAAATCCAGCGCCTAATTCTAGTAATGCTGCAACCCTACCATTGACTTGGACTTCTCCACTGCTTGGTGTCAATGTTCCGCAAATGAGTTGTAAAAGTGTTGATTTTCCTGCACCATTACGGCCAATAATGCCCATAGTCTCTCCCTTCATTATTTCAAAGGAGATATCCCGTAATGCCCAAAATTCTTGTGCATAGGATTTTCCAGGAAACAACATTTCTTTCAGCCTATCTACAGGACGAGCATACCGCTTAAAGCACTTTGATACATTCTTTAGGGAAATTGCAATTTCTTCTCCCATGCTTTTACTGTTAACCCTCACAAATTAAAAACAATAACCACAGTGCCATTCTTAATGTTCACAATACATCAGCAAATGCTGGACGCAACCGCTTATAAACTGTAAACCCACAATAAAATATCATAACTGATATCGCCGCAGCTACACCCCACTCACTCCAATGCTGTACCTCCCCCACTAAAACTATATCCCGATAAACTTCTGCTATAGCTGCCATAGGATTTAACCAAAACACCCATTTTCGGAATGCTTCAGGAATTGCTGAAGCCGGATAGATAATTGGTGTCAAGTACATCCACACATTTAATAATACTCCCATTGTTTGCGGAATATCTCTCAAAAACACTGTTAGCCCCGCTGTCAAATAACCCAACCCAGCAGTTAATAATAACTGTGTCAGCCAAACTAAGGGTAACAGAGCCAAGGTAGTATGTAAAGTATGAGTCGTGATAGCTACGAAAAATATCAACGCCATTAAACCAAAGGAACTTTCAATAAACGTTGATAAAATTGGCACTAGAGGTAACAATGCCAGAGGAAATACCACCTTCTTAACTAAATTCGGCTGTCCTATTACTGAACCAGCAGACTGCATAAGTCCACCTGTAAAAGCAATCCAGGGTAATAACCCCGCAAACAGCCACAAGCCAAAGGTAAAATTATTTTCTGGTAAACCCTTTAAAGTATGCAGTTTCACCTTCAGCACTATGGAAAATACATAGGTGTAAATTAGTAATTGTGATAACTGATTAAGTAGAGGCCACAAATTGCCTAATACAGAACCTTTATACCTTGCTTCCAAATCCCGACGGACTAAAGTTCTCAGTAAGTCGAATTTCCCCCACCATTTTTCATCTACTGGTAGAATCCGCCTTAATTTTCCTATTTTACGTATAAACTCCACTGTTGATAACAATTTTTGATTCCTTGTGACTAATATAGACCTCTTTTTCTCCTAATTTATACTATCAGGATCTACGCCTAGCGATCGCAAATACTCAGCTAATTTATCAGCCCGTTGGCGTTCGTTTTCTGCCCGTTCGCGTTCAATTTCTACCAGTTGAAGGGCAATTTCAGCTTTTCTAATTTCTTCTAAATAAGCTTCTTCTGGTGTAGGAACTAATCTTCCTTCAACAGTAAAATATCTTAACTTATCTTCCCAAATCCCTAGGTATAAACCTAACTCCTGACTCCAATACCAGCCATTTTCTGATGCTGGAATACTTTTGTATTCACTATCTGTTAATCGCCATCCCACCAATTCTAAGGTATTTGGGGAAAACCAAAAATACTCGGGAGTACGGAATTGATTTTGATATAACTGTTTTTTCAATCCCTTATCTACTTTGGCAGTAGAATCAGAAAGTAATTCAATGATCACATTGGGATATTTACCATCTTCTTCCCATGTTACCCAAGACAGACGTGGACGTTTTTCCGTATCTTTGACTAGAAAAAAGTCTGGCCCCCTAAAATCTCGATTTTTTAACTGTTGACGACTATAGTAAACACTAAGATTTGCACCAATAAAAAAATCTTCTCTATCACGCCATAACCATTCCAAACAAGTTACTAAAATTAATAGTTGTGTATAATGTAAGGAGCTTTCCATTTCTGGTTCGTCGCTGAGTAGTTCAGTGCAATCTGGCATTAATGCTTCTATTTCTTGTGCGGTTAAAGCCATAGATTTTATGGGGATAAATTACTATCTTTTATTAATTATAAACTATCAGGATTTAGTCCGTACAATTATCAAGTGATAGTCATGTTAAAGCAAATCCATAAATTGATGCCGCCACAGATGAAAACAAGTCCATCCCAAGGTTAAAATAATGATGCCACTCAGTAAAGCCCCCCAAATCAAACCTAAATCTGGTGAAGAACCTGATAAGGTAATCTGACGCAGACTTTCAATAATTGGGGATAAGGGATTTAAACCTAAAAATTGTTTTACCTGCTTGGGAACAATAGCTGCTGGATAAAATATGGGACTACTAATCCAAATTACAAATACTACTAATTCATAAAAGTAAGGTAAATCTCTAAAAAATACGTACAAAGCACTAACTAAAAACCCAACTCCTGTAGAAACTAAAATTAGTGCAAGAAAGGGAAATACTAATGCTAGGACATTGACTAGACTTTGGGAATTAATCAAAGTCATAATCGCTAGTAACGGAAACGCTCCCACTGAAAACTGAAATACATTCGCCGCAATCATTGATACTGGGAAAACACTGACTGGCAAGCGAATTTTATTTAATAATGCACCATTGCCGACTACGCTGGTTAAAGCTTGGGATGTGCAAGCTGAGAAAAAATTGATGACCAACAGCCCCGTCAGTGCTGCCAGCATATAGTTAATAATGGAGTTACCATAATAAGATGCAAAGGTAGCACCAAAAATGGCAGTATATAGCCCTGTCATGATTAAAGGGTTTAATAGTGACCAATAAACCCCCAGAAAAGAACCCCGGTAGCGGACTTTCAGAGTCCTTCCTACTAAGACGTGCAGGAGTTCAGAATAACGCTGCACTTGTAACCAATTCAAATTATATTTCAGGGAAAGTGTCATTTTTATAGCACCATTACACACCAGAAAAAACTCATTTGGGCATTCTATACTATATAGGTCCGATAGTTTACGATTAATTTTAAGATTAGTAAAATTTCATCTATCTTTAGGTATTACTTACAAACTATCAATACTTTCGCCATTTTTTGCGTTGTTGGGTTAAGCGACAGCGCAACTCAACAAATACGTTGGGTTTCATGCTATTGCTTGGCAATGCTAACGTTCCACAACCCAACCTCCGAATCAAGGCTTTTTTCAATTTGGCGAAGGTATTGAACTATCAGGATCTATTGCCATAAAGTAATGAGTACATTTAATTATGAATAGTGATTTATCTGGCTTACGAGTTCGAGATATTGGCGAACAAGGTCTTTTAGAAAGATTACAACGCTTTTGTCCACCCGATATAATTGGTGATGATGCCGCAGTTTTAGAAACCTTACCAAATCAATCTTTGATAGTTACTACAGATATGCTCGTTGACGGTGTGCATTTTAGTGATGTTACCACCTCTCCAGAGGATGCTGGTTGGCGGGCTGCGGCGGCTAATTTATCCGATTTAGCAGCAATGGGGGCGACTCCCGTGGGCATAACTGTGGGATTAGGTTTACCGGGAGATGTAACTGTAAATTGGGTTGAGCGACTATATCAGGGCATGACAGAATGCTTGTCAAAGTATCATGTTCCCATAGTTGGTGGTGATATAGTGCGATCGCCCATTACCACTTTAGCAATTACCGCCTTAGGTCAAGCTAACCCCAATTTCATCATCCGTCGTGCCACCGCTCAAGTAGGAAATGCTATTGTCATCACAGGTATACATGGAGCCTCCCGTGCAGGCTTAGAATTACTTTTACATCCCGAAATAGCTCAAAACCTCAAAACTGAAGCCAAGGCAGCCTTAATCACCGCCCACCAGCGCCCCAAACCCCGTTTAGATGTAATCTCTATCCTCAAAGAAATTCTCATATCCCCCTGCTCCCTGCCCCCTGCTCCCTGCCCCCTGCCTATGTCCGGTATGGATAGCAGCGACGGTTTAGCAGACGCAATATTACAAATTTGCCGAGCCAGTAACGTCGGTGCAGTTATAGAAGCTAGTAAAATACCCTTACCATCAGCCTTTGAAGGGTGGCTCACACCAGAAAAATCATTAAAATATGCCCTCTATGGTGGCGAAGATTTTGAATTAGTCCTGTGTTTACCACCAGAACCTGCATTAGCATTAGTGCAAAAATTAGGCACAGGTGCAGCCATAATTGGCACAATTACCCCAGGCTCAAAAGTGATTTTACACCGCGAAAAAGCAGAAATCCCCGACCAAGTTCTCAGCCTCAGCCAGGGATTCCAACATTTTGGTCAGTAGGGGCGAAGCATTTGGAAGATAAATTATCGGTCATTGCCAAAAATAGTTCTCCAAATGCTTCGCCCGTACAGTGGTCAGTGGTCAGTGGTAAAGAAAAACAAAGGACAAAGGACAACTGACAACTGACAAAGGACAATTAAACCCATTTTTCAGCTACTAATTCCGCCAAATCAAGAACACGTTGGCTATAACCCCATTCATTGTCATACCATGCCATGACTTTCACCATGTCATTGCCCATAACAATAGTCAAGCTGGCATCAACAATAGAAGATTCATCTGTACCTTGATAGTCAGAAGATACAAGTTCCAATTCGCTGTAACCTAAAATGCCTTTCAAGGGACCTTCAGCAGCTTCTTTCAGAGCTTGGTTAACCTCTTCGGCAATAGTGCGCTTTTCAGTTTGTACTACAAAATCCACCATGGAAACATTAGGGGTTGGTACACGCAAAGCCACACCATTTAGCTTACCCTTCAACTGAGGAAGTACCAACGCTACTGCTTTTGCTGCACCAGTAGAGGTGGGAACAATGTTAATAGCTGCTGCTCTTGCCCGACGCAAATCACGATGAGAAGCGTCTAGTAAGCGCTGATCACCTGTGTAGCTGTGGGTAGTGGTCATTATGCCTTTGATGATCCCAAATTTTTCATCTAATACCTTGGCAATGGGAGCTAAACAGTTAGTTGTACAACTGGCATTACTGATAATGTTATGGATGTTGTGGTCATAATCATGATGATTGACACCAATTACAAAAGTACCATCTTCATTTTTGCCAGGAGCGGTAATCAGAACCTTTTTAGCTCCGGCATTTACGTGCCTCATTGCCCCTTCTTTGCTGGTAAAAACGCCTGTTGATTCGATAATCAGGTCAATTCCCCACTCTTTCCAGGGTAAGTTATCTGGGTTGCGATCAGATACGCACTTAACTGTATTACCATTAAGGGTTATAGAGTTATCATCAGCACTAATATCTACACCTTGCAGCTTGCCTAACATTGAGTCATATCTAAGCAAGTGAGCATTAGTTCTAGGGTCGGATGTGTCATTAATCCCGACCAGTTGAATATTGCTATTTTCTCTACCCACCCAGCAGCGGGCAAAGTTACGTCCAATGCGCCCAAAACCGTTAATTGCAACTCTAATCACAGTATCTTGCCCTCTGTATTTATGCCTATAAGTTGATATCGTTGACCCCAATCATATCGCAAAGGGGGCGGCTATTTATAACGATAAAGTCTTTGATCAACAAAAAAATACAGAATTTTATAAGAAGGAGTCAGGAGTCAGGGAGCAGGGAAAACTTCTTAACAACTGACAACTGTACGGGCGAAGCATTTGGAGAACTATTTTTAGCAATGACCGATAATTTATCTTCCAAATGCTTCGCCCCTACTGACCAATGACCAATGACCAATGACCAATGACCAATGACCAATGACCAATGATGATTTCTATAAATTAAACAATAATTTCACTACCAATGTACTATTGTAGACAATTCCGACAGAGGCTTTTGGTAAGTGATGCAAATTGCTATATCTAAAGCCATCCTACTTAGTGCTAAAAAAGTCATGACAAAATGTATTTAAATTTACACAATTTTCTTTCCCGATGTAGCAGATATTTTCAGAATAATCTTATGAGCAGATTAGAAATAATTTTCGGGGGGTAATCTGGCTCAAGGGGCAAAACAAAAGTCAAAATTTACTCATTCAGCAGGGATGAATATTTTAGATGGGATAGTTAGGATCTGTAAAAATCAAAATCCTGGTATGATACGCGTGTCTTATGTGATTCTGGTGTGGTGTGGTGTAAGAGGTAAATAAAATGAGTAATTGTATAGATTTTAGTGGTAGACCATTTCATTTCATCGGAATTGGTGGGATTGGAATGTCTGCTTTGGCTTATGTTCTAACCAAACGCCAATTACCAGTATCTGGTTCAGACTTGCGTCCTAACCATATTACGCACAAGTTAGAATCTCTAGGCGCTCACATTTTTAGTAAGCAAGAAGCAAACAATCTGGAGTTCTTTGTCCCTGAAGCATCGGCTGATGATTTATTGTTAACTTCACCAGAAAAGTTGTCTGCGGCAAAAACAACCTGGCCTCAAGTGATTTGTTCCACAGCTATTAATGCTAATAATTTGGAATATAAAGCGGCGCTGGCATTAGGTTGCCCAATTTGGCATCGTTCTGATGTTCTTGCGGCTTTGATTGCTGATTATTACAGTATTGCTGTGGCCGGAACCCATGGGAAAACTACTACTAGCAGTCTGATTGGTTATATGCTTTTGCAAGCTGGACTTGATCCGACGATTTTGGTCGGTGGTGAAGTTAAGGCTTGGGAAGGTAATGCCAGAATGGGGTCTAGCCGTTATTTAGTAGCGGAAGCAGATGAGTCTGATGGTTCTTTGGTGAAGCACGCTCCAGAGATTGGTATTATTACTAATATTGAATTAGATCATCCTGACCACTACGAAAGTTTAGAAGAGGTAGTTAATACGTTCCAAACCTTTGCTCAAGGTTGCAAAACTTTGGTAGGTAGTATTGATTGTGAAACAGTGCGCGAGCGCCTGAAACCAACCATTAGCTATAGTCTTTACCCAGATAAAGGTGCTGACTACACCGTTACTAATATAGATTATCGGGCTGATGGGACAACAGCTTTAGTATGGGAAAAAGGTCAAGCCTTGGGGGTACTAAATTTACAGCTATTAAGTCATCATAACCTCAGCAATTCTTTAGCAGCAGTAGCTGTGGGTAGAGTTTTGGGATTAGAATTTGGAGAAATTGCCAAAGGGATTACTAGCTTTGAAGGTGCAAGACGACGGTTCGAGTTTCGAGGTGAAGCTGCTGGGGTGACTTTTATTGATGACTATGCCCATCATCCTAGTGAAATTCGTGTTACTTTAGCCGCAGCTCGTCTTCAAACTAGACCTGGACAAAGGGTAGTTGCTATCTTCCAGCCCCATCGTTATACTCGGACATTAACGTTTTTAAAAGAGTTCGCTGAGTCTTTTACCCATGCTGATTTAGTTGTGCTAACTGATATTTATAGTGCGGGTGAGCCTGATTTAGGACAAGTTAGTGGACAGGATTTAGCCACTGCAATTAGTAAATACAACCCTGAAGTGGTTTATCAGCACACTTTACCTTTAGTTAGTGAATTTTTACTGCAAACCCTCCGTCCGGGAGATTTGGCATTATTTTTAGGTGCGGGTAATTTGAATCAGGCTATTCCTGAACTTATTACCACTATGAGTGAACCGGCAATTGCCACATCTTAGGATCAGAACTGCACTCTGGCAGGGTTCTCTTAGTTAACTCCAGTACCGGATTTTTCTGGTAAATAAAGAACATAAGTCAAAAATTACCAATTTAAGTAAAGATGATAACTTCCCAGGGATTTAGCAAAATCTGCAAATTTTCTGATTTGACTCCACAACTACAAACTAAAGATGATGTGGATAATAGCAAATTAATTTACTTACCAGGAACTGATTGTCCGCTCAAAACCCATACTTCCTTGTCGGCATTTACTTCTTATCGGGTGGGAGGAGAGGCTGAATGCTATGTTTCTCCCCGCGATTTAGGAGCGTTGCAAGCAAGTATTGAATACGCCAAAGAGAATGATTTAGCAGTCACAATACTAGGTGCTGGTTCTAACTTGTTGGTGAGCGATCGCGGTATCCCCGGTTTAGTCATCGCTACTCGTCATCTCCGGTCTAAAAACTTTGATCCAGCTACAGGTCAATTAACTGTATCCGCGGGAGAGCCTATCCCTAGTTTAGCATGGGACGCAGCGGCTTTGGGATGGGAAGGATTAGAATGGGCTGTGGGTATTCCTGGAACTTTGGGCGGTGCGGTGGTGATGAATGCTGGAGCGCATGATAGCTGTATCGCAGATATGTTAGTTAGCGCTCAAGTTCTTTCTCCAGATGGAACTTTGGTAACTCTCACCCCAGAAGAATTAGGCTACAGATACCGAAGTTCACTACTACAAGGTGGTAAGCGGGTTGTGACTCAAGCCACCTTCCAACTGCAACCAGGAGCAGATCCGGTGCAAGTGACAGCTAGAACTAAGGAACATAAAAAACACCGCCTCAGCACCCAACCTTACAGCTATCCTAGTTGTGGCAGTGTGTTTAGAAATCCTAAACCTTATACTGCTGGTTGGTTAATTGAACAAACCGGACTCAAAGGTTATCAATTAGGGGGAGCGCAAGTTGCCCAACTCCATGCTAATTTTATTGTCAATCGGGGAGGAGCTAAAGCCAGTGATATTTTCTGCCTCATTCGTCATATTCAACATGAGGTACAAGAACGCTGGTCAATTTGGCTAGAACCAGAAGTGAAAATGTTGGGTGAGTTTCAAGTAGTTGCTTAAAGGCAAGAGGCAAAAGGCAAAAGGCAAAAGGCAAAAGGCAAGAGGCAGGGATTTTCTCTATTACCAATTACCAATTACCAATTACCCATCACCAATTACTCATCGCATCTATAATTGAATTTGATTTGTAAGTAATCGTACGGCGGATAACCAGTTATGGCAGAAAAAGGACAGGGATTTGGCTTTGGCTTAGGCAAAATGAAAGAATTAGCGGAAGCGTTTAAAAAAGCCCAACAGGTTCAAGAAGGTGCAAAGCGTCTTCAAGAAGAATTGGAGAAAATGGAGATTCTGGGAGAATCTGGTGGTGGACTTGTTAAAGTTATTGTCAGTGGTAACCAAGAACCCAAACGGGTGGAAATTGCTCCATCTGCTTTAGAAGAAGGTGCAGAAGTGCTTTCTGATTTGGTAGCTGCGGCCATGAAAGATGCCTATCAAAAGTCTACCGAAACCATGCGGGAACGGATGGAAGATTTAACCAGTGGACTGGAATTACCTGGAATGTAGTCATTAGTTAATAGTCAGTGGTCAGTAGTATAAAACAACTGGCGACTGACACAAAAATTAAATCAAATTTAATAGAGAAACTTCAGCAGATGGAAATTCATTAAATATATTCCTATGAATGACAAACTCCAGACCGAAAAAGATCAGCTCCAGACAAGCAATAATATGGAGATAAATCAAGAAACAGAAAAGGAAGAGGTTTTATGTTCTCATTGTCAGCGGACTGCTACGAATGGGATTAAATGTAAAGGTATTTGTGTGGCTGATAATGATTATTAAGGTGTAAATAAACAAATTTTGCCAAGCCAAGTAATATGGTTAAAATAGTTTCCCGTACTTATGTAGGTCAAGCCAATGTTTATGATATTGGTGTGGAAAATGACCATAATTTTGTGATTAAAAATGGTTTTATCGCTTCTAATTGTTTTAATAAATCCCACTCGACAGCTTACGCTTATGTAACTTATCAAACATCATATTTAAAGGCAAATTACCCATTGGAATATATGGCGGCGTTGTTAACCGCTAATAGTGGGGATACAGACAAGGTGCGGAAGTATCTTGATAACTGTTCTAATATGGGGATTGTGATTGATGCACCTGATGTGAATCGTTCTGGTTTAGATTTTACCCCGGCAGGTGAGAAGATTTTATTTGGATTTTCGGCGGTGCGAAATGTGGGACAAAATGCGATCGCCTCAATTTTAGAAGCGAGGGAAGAATCAGGGGAATTAGTCCCATTTAAATCTTTGGCGGATTTTTGCGATCGCGTTGATTTACGTGCCATGAATCGGCGTACTTTAGAATCATTAATTAACTGCGGAGCTTTTGACAAAATTCAAGCTAATCGCAACCAATTAATTCATGATTTAGAATTAGTTTATGAGTGGGCGCAATCCCGTGCTAGAGACAAAGCTAGTGGACAGGGAAATATATTTGATTTATTAGGAGGTGGATTTGCAGGTAATAATAATCAACCCCAAAAGAATGCTTATGAATCTGCACCTAAAGCTCCTCCTGTTAATGATTTACCACCTCAAGAAAAATTACGAATGGAAAAAGAATTATTAGGATTTTATCTCTCAGATCATCCTCTTAAATCTATCAGACAATCATCCTCAGTCCTTGCACCTATTAACCTGGCACAATTGGGAGAACAAAAAGATGATGCTATTCTTTGTGCAGCAGTAATGTTGAATAATGTGAAAAAGGTTGTCACCAAAAAAGGTGACTCTATGGCAATTTTGCAAGTTGAAGATTTATCTGGATCTGCGGAAGCTGTGGTTTTTCCTAAAACCTATGAGCGCATTAGTTCTATACTGGAAGTTGATGCCAGATTAATTATTTGGGGTAAAATAGATCGCCGTGATGATCAAGTTCAATTTATCCTAGAAGACGCAGAAACTGTCGAAACAGTAACAATGATTTTAGTGGAACTGAGTCCACAACAAGCCGGGACAATTGAAGAGCAACATCGTCTAAATACAATTCTCAAATCACAAGCTGGGGATAAGGATAAATCAAGAATACCTGTAATTGGTATTGTTCAAGCCGGAAGTCACCGGGAAATTGTCCGCTTTGGGAGACAGTTTTGGGTACAAGATTCAGGAACAGCAGTGCAAGCATTACAAAACGGTAAATTCCGCGCTGATATCAAACAACTAACCAGCGGTTAAAGCTTGCGTAGCGATAATTTATGAATTACCGCTACTTGTGTTCTATTTTGTTTAATTCCTAAAGAACTAACATCTAATTAGGGCTTGCTGAATAATTAATTTTAACAATCCCTAACGAACCTCATTCAAACTCTCGATTTGCTTTGTAAACATCTCTGTAAATAAACTCATCACTGTCCGTTCTTCCCGGACTTTAATATTAGCAGTAATAGACATCCCCGACTGTAAGGATATCTTTCTCTCTTGATTGGTGAGACTTAATTGTTGTTTATCTAACTTGATTTTGGCTGGGAATCTATAAAATTGATGGTTTTGATCTGGAGGTAAAGCATCTGAACCGATATCAATTACTTTACCCTTAATATCACCAAATTCACTAAAGGGAAAGGAGTCAATTCTCACATCTACATTCATTCCTTTCCTGACAAAACCAATATCTTTATTGGTGATGAAAACTTCCGCTATTAGACTATCTTTAGGGACAATTTGCAGTAATTTTTGGGTAGAATTAGCAACAAAACCGGGATTTTTAGCTTGTAAATCAAAAACTACACCTCCCACTGGAGCGCGAAGTTCTTGATATTTAACATTTAATTGTGTTTGCGATATTTTGCTATTGACATCTGCTAAACGCTGTTCATTGTCTAAAATAATCTTCATGAATTGACTATCAATTTCCGCAATCCGTTGTTTGTTACTACCTATTTTCTCCAAAATAGTTTTATCAGAACTAGCAACTGTATTGGTTGATTGCTCTTTTCCTTTATCAATATCGAATTTCAGACGTTTTTCTTCTTCTTGTAATTGTGATATTTCCGCTTTGAGAGTTTGTACCTGTTGTTGTTGGTTAAGATATTGCAGTTTAGAAATACCACCTTCTTCAGCTAAGGTTTTAAGACTAACTAAAATCTGACTTTGAATTGCTAAACCATTTTTAGTATCTTGGAGTTTAAATTCTGTTTGAGAAAGTTGCTTTCTGGTTTTTTCAACTTCCAACTCTGCGGCTTTGGAACGAGATGCTAATTCTGTTTTCGCAACTGCTAGTAGTTGTTGTTCATCAATTCCTGTCCCTGCTGCTCCCGGTAAATTTCTTAATTGAGAACGTAATAATTCATTTTCTGCTACTAAGGAAGCGCGACTTTTGAGCAGAAAAGCTGATTCTCCCGGTAGTTTACTGCGTAAAAATGCTATTTCAGCATCTATTCCGGTACTTGCTCCCATTAAGCGCCGATAGATATTGTTTTCCTGAATTAAAGCCACACGAATTTTATTCAATGAATTTAATTCGGCTAGGGTCGCAATAGAATCAAAGGTTAATAATAAATCTCCTGTTTTTACCTGTTGTCCATCTTTTACATACAGTGACTTCACAACCCCATTAACAGGAGCTTGCACATCTTTAACTGTTCCTTCTGGTTTTAATTGTCCTGTTGCGGGAACTACTTGTTCAATTTTCGCTAAACAAGCCCAAATAATTCCAAAACAAGCCAATCCCATGAGAGTAATCATGATGGTTCGTGACCAAATTGGGGATTGACGGAGAACTACAGATTGCTCGAAGTTATCAAAATTGAAGTCGGGTTTTGGCTGTTTGGGAGTGGGTTTGGGCGATGTTAATACTTGTGCATCTCTATGGGATGCTCTCCCATTTCCGTTACCCTTTCCATTGCCATTTCCGTTGGTGTAATTACCATTAATTTGAGTCATAATAAGTTTAGATTTTGGATTTTAGATTGAATATTTAGTGGTGCGTAATTTTATCTTTAATCAGTTATCAGTTGAATCTTATAGCACTTTCCGGTGTTATGAGGTACATATCCAGCGGGCAAGACTTGTACTGAGCTTGTCGATAGCGCAGCGTGGCGTTAGCCATAGTATGCCCGCACTATCAAGAGTTTTATAATTCAAGTTTGTATCTCATTAGAGCGAAATCTGCTGTATAGAAACAACTGACAATTGACAAATTACAAGTTTACTTCCTGTTGTTGATAAAGATAGAAATAATGACCTTTAGCTGCCATAAGTTCTTGATGACTACCTTGTTCTATCATTCTACTATTATCCATGACGACGATAGTATCGGCATTACTAACAGTATTCAAACGGTGGGTAATGAAGAAGACTGTATTACCTTTAAAAGCGCGAGCTAAGTTCAGACCAATTTGCTTTTCTGTCGGATAATCTAGGGCGCTGGTGGCTTCATCTAAAACTAATATTTTAGGTCTTTGCAGGACAGAACGAGCGATCGCAATTCTCTGTCTTTGTCCACCAGAAAGGGCTGATCCTCGTTCCCCAACTCGTGTATTATAACCATTGGGCAAGGTCATAATAAATTCATGAGCAACAGCAATTTGAGCCGCTTCAATAATTTCCTCAGTTGTGGCATCAGGATTAGTTAAAGCAATATTTTCTTGAACTGTGCCATCAAATAAGAGCGTATCTTGGGGAACTACGCCAATTTGTCGCCGCAGCGAATAAAGTTCGACTTTGGAAATGTCGTAACCATCAACTAAAATTCTCCCAGATTCTGTGTCATAAAGTCTGAGCAGTAATTTCATCATTGTACTTTTTCCTGAACCACTTTGCCCGACAATGCCCACAAATTTACCTGGGGCAAATTCGACGGTGACATTGCTGAGTTGTAGTGGTCCGCTGGCAGCAAATCGGAAGGAAACGTTTTCATATTTCACTGCACCGTTAACGGTAGGAAGAGAAATATTATTCCGATCTATTTCTGCTTCTTGTGGTGTATCCACAATATCACTTAATCTTTCTAAAGATAAACCAGTTTCTTGGAAGTTCTGCCAGATTTGTGCCAAGCGTAAAATCGGGGTAGTAACGTAACTAGAAATAATCCGAAAGGCAATTAATTCTCCTAATGTTAATTCTCCTTTCAAAACTAAATAAGCTCCCACCCATAAAACTAATAAGCTACTAAGTTTACTTAGAAACTGACTGGTTGAATTAGCTAATGTGGAAGTCAGCACAGTTTTAAAACCGGCAGCGACAAACTTAGCATATTTATTTTGCCAAGAAAACCGGGAGCGTAATTCAATATTTTGGGCTTTAACTGTTTGAATACCTGACATAACCTCAACCAAATAAGATTGAGTTTCGGCATTACGTTCAGCTTTGGTTCTTAATTGTCTACTCACTGTGGGAGCAGCGATTAATGTCACTACCACAAATAGAGGGATTGTTCCTAATCCGACGAGAGTTAGTTCCCAACTGTAGAACAGCATGACAACTATATAAACAACGGAAAACAGGGCATCTAATACTACTGTTAAAGCCGTACCGGTGAGAAACTGACGGATATTTTCTAATTCATTAATTCTGGTGGATAGTTCACCAACTGGTCTTTTATCAAAATAGCGCAGTGGTAAGCGCAGTAAGTGGTCAATAATTTGTGACCCCAAACTCATATCAATGCGGTTGGTGGTATCTACAAATAGGTAAGTCCGCAAGGTGGTTAATACTGCTTCAAAAACACCCACTGCTAATAGTAATACTCCTAAAATATTCAGGGTGCTAATACTATTTTGCACAATGACTTTATCAATAATTAACTGAATAACTAGAGGATTAGCGAGGGCTGCTAGTTGGACGAAGAAGGAAGCAATAAATACTTCTATCAGCACCCGACGGTAACGCGATAAATAGGGAACAAACCAAGATAAACCAAAGCGTTCTTTCGGTGTTTCTTTGGTCGCACTCAGTAATAAAACTCTAACTTGTGGTTGAAGATTAGCGTCATCAGTTTCTAATTCTTCTACCAATTGACTAATTTGGCAGTTGATAATACCTTGAGATGGCAAACCCAAAACTACTGTTTTTCCATCTACTGCATAGAGAACAGCAAAACTGTCACGATAGCGAATTAATGCTGGGGTAGGAATCCGATTAATGGAAACAGCGGGAACATCAACTAGCTGGGATTTAAGTCCAATTAGTTCAGATAAATAAGCGCAAACTTGAAAAGATATACTCCCTTGACGCTTAATTTGGTCGTTTAAAATCCGCCGTACTACTTCTTTCCGAAAGGGCATTTCTAAATGCTTGGATAGCATTTGAAAACAAGCCAGACTAGAATCTAATTCTCCTTGTCCCCGGAAAAATGGATAGTTTTGATTTTTTAATGGCTGGTTTGATGTGGTGGGGGGAACAAATTCTGGTTCTTGGGCGTAGGGAATTTCCGAATCTACTCTGCTATCTGATATAGTTTCTAATGTTTCTGATTCGATGGAAATACCATCAAGTAGTGATAGATCTTGAGGATTAATGCCCAATAAACGAACAGGAATGTTGCCTTTAACTTCAATTACGTCGGTTTCTAGACGAGAACCAGGTGGGAAATTGGGCAGGGAACTACGACCACTCACAAACCAAATGCGATCGCTGCCTAATTCTTGTAAGGCTGTTTTTCCTGGTGATAAATAATGAATTTTTGCTTCTAATTGAGCCTGTTGGGTAATGTCTTTGAGGTTGTGATTTACTAAAGCTTTTTGTGCTACCTGGGAACTCAAAATATCAAAGATTTCAATTAGGTGACTTTGATTTTGACGAGCTTTCGCAAAGGCTGGATTGCGGTTGATAAATTGCAAATAATCTGCGGCTTTCCAGGTTAAACAGATTACTTCTGTGGAAGCTATGGCAGTTTCACAAGGAAGCTCACGTAACCAAGAAATTTCGCCAATTGTTGCCCCTGGTTGGAGTAATTTTAATGTAATTGGTAATTGGTTTTGGGGATTATATCCCAATAGTCTGACGTTACCTTGATGAAGAATGGCGATCCTTTCTGGTAGTTGTTCTTTACCAATAATTTTTTGTCCTACACGATAACGTAAAGGCTGGAGAATTTGTGATGATAAGAGGTTGTTAATTTCCTCTTTTGATAATTGATCAAATCCTTCAATACTAGCAATGAATTCTTCAAAGTTACTCTGAATATAAGTCATATTGATTGAGTTAGTTATTTCGCTTTGTATTGGCTAAAAGGTTTATATTTGGCGATTTATACGGTCTGAATTTGAAATTTTTGTTCTGTCATTTGTGTTTGTAACCACTGATTAAATCGTTCATTTAGTAACCGTTGTCTTGTGGAACGATCTAATTGGGCTGGGAGTATTTTTTCTAATCGGACAATTACTATCACATTATTAATTTGAGTCGGTGGTGATAGTTGTTGTGGTTGACTTTTGGCAAGGATATTTACCAATGTAGGATGGAGAGATTGTAAATCTATTGGTCCGACTAAGCCATCTGTTTGCGATTCGGGACCTTGAGCATATTCCCGCGCTAATTGGGCAAAGGATTGTTCACCCTCTTGAATACGAAAGTAAATTTCTTGAGCGATCCCAATTTCTGTGGTAGTAATTAGGGAATAAATCACCCTATCTAACTGGCTTTTACGTTGGAAAAAGTAGGAGTTTAAATCCCCTCCCCAAGTTTCCTCTTTAAACTTTTCTAGCTTTAATTGTCGTACCGCCATAATTTTCAACTTTTGGAAACTTTCGCTCTGTGGTTCTAGTCCCTGATATTGTTGGGCTAATTGTTCGCAGGCTAGTTGTTCTTCTTCTGGGGTACAAACAATTTCTGCGATCGCTTGATCAATGAATATTTCTTTCATTAATAGCGGTAATAGCTGATATTCCGATAATAATGATAAAACCTCTGTGGGCTGGAAGATGCGATCGCCTAATTGTAGAACTTGATTCATATTGCTTGTGATCAGGTTTGTTGTCATTGTTAATTTCTTTTGAAAAGATAATATAACTAGATTGTCACTAAGTTATATTTTGGTTAAATTATACAATTTATTACAACTTTACTCTGGATTGGTTTCAGTGTAGTATTTAAATACTAATTATTTGCCAATTACCAAAAGTTGATTTTTTGAATTTAAGTAGGTTGGCGTTAAAAATTGTCGTTATGACAAGGGAACAGGGAAGAGGTTTTGGGTAACTTTACTTTTTGTTATATATTACTCTTCGAGAAGCCGCTCCGGGTCTACGGTTTTTTTCCGTTCACCTACTTAGTCACAGTGTTGATATTTGGATATTATCTTACCAAGTTACCATAAATTGATAAATTTGTCATATCAAACTTATTTACTAGGGAATGGGCATAATGACGAATTAGCAACCTAAATTAGATAACCAGTCACCTCGGTTATTGCGGACTCTTCACTTACTAACTAATCTTCAAAAATCAATCCAGCCGAGAAATAATTACAACACCTAATAAGTTAATACAGGACAAAATTATTAAAGGGTAAATTTAATTTCTCTAAAAAGGTAAATATAATCACAAAAATACTGTAAGGGCAAACCCCCCGTGGTTGCCCGGAATTGTGGTTGCCCAAAATCGGAGACAAACTTAGTTAACGAAATTTGCTAGGATTTAGACGGCTGGGAGCTTGGCGTGTGGTATTGGTATTACGTCTAATTTCTACTCCATTTCTCAGTTTTCCGCCTGTACCACCGTCTTTAGGATCAAGATAAGGTTTCAAATTAATGCCCTGTTTAGCAGAACTCACCTGATTTTTACCACCTAAAAGCGTTTGTCCCAGGCTATACAAGCTATCTCCATTACCTCTGTTACGATTGGTGTAGGTATTAACGGCAATAGTCTGTTGTCCACTATCAGCGGTAGTTAGGTTTTGGAATACACTATTGCGAATAGTATAGGGATCTTTACCACGGGGTACTGTCAAGACAATTCGACAATTGGGCTGAGATTCAGTGGTGACACAGATAATATTTTCGTTATTTTCTACAGCTATTTGTAATTCTTGTAATCCATCGGGGCGATATAATTCTAAACGGCTGGCGATCGTTTCACAACGTCTTTGAGCATCCCAATTCCCGCCTAAAGTTTGAGGTGCAGCCCAAGCAAAATATTGTCCAGGTTGACTTTGGGGCTGATACATGACCGTAGGTTGTCCATTCTTATATTGACAACTAAACCTTTTACTACTGTCAACTGTGGTGGAAGTTGGTATGGTGGTTGATGAGCCTGATGGAACTGTAGTAGAACCTGATGGAACTGTAGGCACAACAACTTGAGCAAAAGCTACAGTATTACCAAAAAAGACAGAACAACCAAGACTACTCAACAATAAAAACCGAAGTGATTGTAATGACATAAATATAACCTCTGTTAGAAACAGGTAAATAGTTGATATCTCTATTGACGGAGAATATATTTTTTTGATTCAATAACAATACCTGTTTTTTGTGTTTTTAGTATACACAGGAGAAACCGCCACAAGCTACGAAGGACTATCAGCAGCTTACAGCGGTTTCTTGATTAGGTTGTAGTTCAATACAAAAATATATAAGTGGACTGGACAAGCAATCAATTAAATTCGACTTAAATTACGCTTCCATTGTTTTCAATTATCAGGCAATTTTGGCTGCGAGTTCCACACCTCCAATAACAATTTGGTGAGATTTAGGCGAAAAAACTTTGATAGGAAGCTACAAGAAAAAATTGATTGCCGGGACACTAGAGCAGGAGGCACAAACTCTAATGAAAAAGTTTGGATTTAAGGTTTGACTTTTAACCTTTTTGTACCATGCCCTTAATCTAGCATGAGTTTTTTGATTTATGTTATCTGTTTACTAAACTTGAAATTCATTAACATATTGCAACAATTCTGACTGGGCGCACGCCCTGCGCTCCTACTTTGGTGACTCCTGCTATATTAGAGGTTTTATGAGTTCTGCACCGATGGAAATTATTATTGGTTGGCTATATCCTAAGTTGATGAGTACCTACGGCGATCGCGGAAATGTGATCACTATTCAACGCCGCGCTCAATGGCGGGGGTATAATGTGATCGTATTACCCTTGGATCAAGACTCTACCGCTGAGGATATAAAATCAGTAGATGTAATTGTTGGTGGGGGCGCACAAGACCGTCAGCAAGAAATTGTCATGCGGGATTTACAAGGGGCAAAAGCGGAGGCAATGCGTGATAAAATCGAACATGGAACGCCGGGAGTTTTTACCTGTGGTTCTCCCCAATTGCTAGGAAATTATTATGAACCAGCCTTTGGACAAAGAATTGAAGGTTTGGGAATTTTGGATTTAGTTTCTATTCATCCTGGTGAAAATACGAAAAGATGTATTGGTAACTTAGTGATAGAAGTTACAGCTTCACGATTGGCACAGGAAATAGAAGCAATGACAGGGACAAAACCTTATTTAGTCGGGTTTGAAAATCACGGTGGCCGGACGACATTAGGGCAGGTGGAAGCTTTGGGGCGTGTGGTGTATGGTTTGGGGAATAATGGAGAAGATGGCACAGAAGGAGCGTTTTATCAAAATGCGATCGCTACCTATTCCCACGGGCCATTATTACCCAAAAATCCTTTCGTTGCTGATTGGTTAATTCAAACGGCGTTAAGGCTGAAATATCAACAGGAAATCAAACTGTCACCTTTAGATGATACCTTGGCAATGCAAGGACGGGAAGCAATGTTTAAACGCTTAAAAGTGAATTCACCCAGTGTAGCTGGAGTTAGTTAGAGAATTCCACAAAAAAGATGATCCAATTTTGTAGGATGGGCATCTTGCCCGTCCTTCTGTTGTTAGCGGGCAAGATGCCCGCACCACAAGAGATTTTGGGATATTTTTTTAATTGGAAGTCTCTTAGGAAAATAGGTAATGGGTAATGGGTAAAAGTTTAATCATGCAATTACCAATCACCGATTACCAATTACCAGGTTAATAAACTACATTATTTTTTTATAAAATAAGAACGATTTTCGGTAAAATGTCTGATAAGTTACTATAGAAATCCGAAATTGTTTAGTTAGTCATTATTTTAAATCTGTGCAACTTCCTTTCGACTCCGCTCAAGGTAAACCTTCTTTCCCAGAATTTGAAAATCGCTCAAGTTACCACCCCAATCAGGGTTTGCGAAAATTACTCAATCGTCTTGTCATCAAAATGCAACGGGATGAATTGATCAGACAAACGACAAATCAACTGCGAGAATCACTCCAGGTTGATCGGGTAGTCCTGTATTATTTCTATGAACAATGGCAAGGACAGGTAACATTTGAATCATTGAGTGCTGATGAATATTCAATTCTCGGTTCTACGGGAGCAAGCGATTGTTTTAACCATGAGTATGCTGCTTTGTACTTAGAAGGACGGGTTAGAGCGATCGCTGATATAGAATTAGAAGCAATTCAGGATTGTCACCGTGATTTCCTTCGCAGTATGCAAGTTCGCGCTAATTTGGTAGTACCAATTTTGATACCAAGAGGATTATGGGGACTATTAGTAGCACATCATTGTCAAAGTTCCCGTAATTGGACTGTAGCAGATATTGAACTAATGCAAACAGCAGCGCGAACTTTAGCCACAGACTCTAACATTTTAAAGAGTTAAAAATCAAATCCATTAATTCATCCGCGTTTATCTGCGTTCATCTGCGTTTAAATCATTTAAATTCCCAAATTTAGGACTCCACCATCCTTTAGCAGTATGAAAATAAGCCACATCCTTATGTTTGGTATCCTTCCATGAATCCTGACCAGAACACCGCAGCATAGTTTTATTTTGCCCATCTTTGAGGTAACTGTATTCCTCCAAAGGTTTCTTGCATACAGGACAGGGATATGCAGTGATTTTTGCTGAAGGTTTGGGAGCATTTTCATCTGCAGATGTTTTAGTTTTCGGTGCTTCCCACTTTTTGTGAAAATCACTCCAAAATAGCACAATGTTTTCACAGCCACTCACACATTTAAGAAAGTATTTCTTTTTAACTTTACTGCTGGGAATTTTCGCTAAACAGTTCTTACAATCAGGACAACGAGTTTTTGAAGTTTCATATTTACGCTCAAGAAAATTATTAGTTTTACCTGTAGTTGATGAATTAACAACCACAGTTTTAGCTTTGGAAAGTGCAGGAACAAAATAACTTTGATTCCAAGTAGTTAGGTAATGTTGCCAAGAGTTTTTTCCTTCAGAAATTGCATCTAAGGCATCTTCCATTTTAGCAGTAAATTCCGCTTCTAATAAATCTGGTAAAGCCTTTTGTAAAAATTCATCAACTTCTAAACCCAAAGCTGTGGGTTGAAGATTATCTTTTTTCAACTCCACATAATTGCGTTTCTTTAAAGTAGCAATTGTTGGAGCATAAGTGCTAGGACGACCAATGCCTTTACGTTCCATTAATTGGACAAGTTTGGGTTCGCTATATCTGGGTGGTGGTTGGGTTTGTTTTTGGTCATGTCCAGCTTTGGCTAAAGTTAGGATTTGTCCCTGTTGCAATAAGGGTAAAACGGCATCTTTGCTAAGATTCAGCCAATATTTTGCATAACCGTAAAATTCAATTACCTGCCCTCTAGCTTGCCATAAGATATTACCTGATTTCGTAATTACCAACGTTTTACGAAGTTGTGCTGGACGACATTGGGAAGCGATCGCTCTTTTCCAAATCATCACATATAGGTTAAACTCATCTTCAGGTAATTCTGCCCGTAATTGCACTGAAGGACGAAAGACATCTGTGGGACGAATGGCTTCATGTGCCTCCTGAGCCGTTTTACTACTACGCTGCTTGGCTACTTGCTGAGGCACATTCTCAGGATCATTTTGTTCCAACCATTGACGCGCACTAGCACAAAATTCAGGACTCAACATCACTGAATCGGTTCGCATATATGTAATTAATCCTGCTTCATATAGTTTTTGTGCCACCTGCATGGTTTTGTCAGGGGAAAATTTCAACTTTGAACCGGCAGCTTGTTGGAGGGTGGAGGTGGTAAATGGTGGAGGGGGTTGACGATAAACGAGTTTCCCTTCTAAGTGAATAATTTGATGAGGATGACGTTTTGCTTCCTCAACTAATCTGTTTGCTTCTGCTTCCGAGAGAACGCGCTTAGATTCGGGTTTTTCTGGGTTGTTACTAGCTGCATCATCATGAGTTTCTGTTTCTGGTTCTGATGTTTCTTTCTCAGTATTGTCCGTACCTTTGTAAAAAGCCCGAAATCCTTCTTGATAATCTACCCACACACTCCAATAATCTTGGGGGACAAAAGCCAGAATTTCTCTTTCGCGCTGACAAATGAGGTGTAATGTGGCACTTTGAACTCTACCTACACTTTTTGCCCCATTATTTAATGCCCAAACTAGGGGACTACCTTTGTAACCTACCAGTTTATCAAGACAATCTCGACATAATCCGGCACCGATTAAATTAGTGTCAAGTTTTCTGGGGTGAGCGATCGCATTCCGCACTGCTGATGGTGTAATCTCAGTATAAACTACTCGTTTGGGGTCTCTTAATCCTAACGTTTCTTTAAGATGCCAAGCAATGGTTTCTCCTTCTCTGTCTGGGTCTGTAGCTAAAACAACTTCATCAACTTGCCTAACAGCGGCTTTTAATTGCTGAATTGTTTCTTTTGCGCGTTGGTCACGGGGAACATAATTACAGCGAACAGTATTACCATCCATTGTAAATCCTAGTGAATCATCACCCTCATTACTGAGTTCGCGGATATGTCCACAACTAGCGCGAACAATCCAATCTGCACCGAGAATTTGACTCAGTTTTTTGACTTTTCCGGGAGATTCAACCACTAGGAGACGTTTGGGCATAGCATTTATTTTTTATATCCGTTAATTCATCCGCGTTCATCTGCGTTTATCTGCGTTCAATTATTCTTAATATCTTATTCTTCGCACCTACTTACAATCATTCAGATAATCATCCATAATAGCTGGTAACTCCTTTGCTGAACAAGTATAAGTTAGGGATAAAAATGTAATAGCTTTCGTAATTATTTCTTTTCTATCTAGAATTTCTGATAATTGAGAACGAGTGTATTTACCATTCATTGTTTCTAGACTAGCATCAGCGATCGCATCTTCAATTACTTCTTCCTCAATTAAATTTTCCCATTCATCTTCATTTACATAATAGGATCTTTTATTTTCTTTAAGATTAATTTTTTGAATTTCCCTAATTGAATTACGAATAGAAGCCATCCAAGAATTTGTTAATCGCTGTTCTATTTTATTTTTAATCAAGTGAATCAGTAAAATCTTTAAATACGATTCTATATTTCGCAATATTGCTTGTTTACTCATTCCTTCTAATTCATCTACAATTGCTAAAGCATCTGTGTAATTTCCTTGTAAAATGCTGTTTCTGAGGTCTATTAATTCTTGAGTCATTTTCATTAACCTCCAGTATAATTTACATATTGATAATAACACATATTTTTCTGAAAAAGCACATTCAGGTAACTTTAAATTTAATGCTTAAATCTCTATGCAATAAGAGGATGTTTTAAAAGTTTTTAATGTGTAAACAGACCCCTCTCCAAACCTCTCCCCTACCAGGGGAGAGGCTTTAAAACCCCCATTCCCTTGTAGGGAAGGGGGGGAGGGGGGTTAGGTTTTTGGAGATTATGGGTTTCATATAATACTTTTCAAACAACCTCTAAGAGTTTTAAGATAAAACTCGTTCAGAAATCAAATGGGATTCCTGTATTTTTATAATTGTCAAAATTAGGATATCTTTATTCTAACAATTGCGGCATTCTTGGTGGTGCTGTTTTCCACATTAAATCAATTTCTTCCGGTGTGAGTTGATACGCTTGATTAATTAAATCAGAAAGACGCTGTTCTAATTTTAAAGCTTCGTTTTTCCGGCTGTTAATTTCGGGAACATAATCATTATGTGCTTTACGCAAAGCTGTAAAAGCAGATATATCTAGAGGAGGTATAATTTTTTTTGCAGTTGTTTTCCTTACCATTCTTTTTCTCACTTCTTCTACAAAGTCTGGAAATTCCAAAGTAGCAAAATCTTCTAATTTATTGCCCAGTTTCTCAATTTTGTATTCTATTTGCAACCAGTCAAGAACATCTTTATAAACTTGTCCGTTGAGTTTGGTAATTTCAATTAACCGTGTGACAATTGCTTCTACTTCTGCGCGGATTTCTGCTGTAGGTTGTGCAATCGGAATATTTTCTGTATAGATGTTTTTCAGACGTAATACTTCATCTTTACCATGAATTGTATTTCTCCACAACCATGACCACATAAGAGGTGAATTGAGAACAGCAAGCAACCATAAATCAGAACAAGGTAAAGCAAAACAAGTCATGTCTATGAATACATTTTGTTTATCTAAACAAAATCGTGAATGAAAAGCTAAATCCTGCCAAATAATTTTAGGTTCTTCAAAAAGATGATAAGATGATGGTGATGCTTGTAATTGCCGCCATAACTGTTTACCTGCTCTAGCCTCTAACTTATTTCTATAAATTTCTAAATGTTCTTTAATCACAGGATATTGTTCTATATCTATATCTTTGTGAGCAAAAATTATCCAAACTTTATCCCATTCAGGAATCCATCTTTTAATATCTTGACCTCTCAATAATGGCTTGATGATTTCCGCGCATTTTGGGTCAGCTTGAACTAATTTATTCTTAGTAGCATCATCTATGAAAAAAGCCTCATTAAAACCTGTTTTTATTCCACATATCGGTTTAACTCCAGCAAACTCCTTTAACGGAACTCCTACCCGTTGAATTTTCCGCATTAAATCATCAACCGCAGGAGGTTCTAAACTCCAAGCATTAGCAGTAAACCGCGACCAAGGAATAGTAAAACTGTTTTCTGGATTCTGCACATATTGAATGAGGTTAATATTTTTCAACTCCGCACGGGGAACAGAACAAATTAAAACCGATTTTTTCTCATTCTCTGTATTTGAAACTTCAGATTTCCTCGCAGCGATAATACAGGGAAAAGTATCAGCGTCTTCAAAAATTGGTGCGTGTCCAAAATCAATAATTTGTTCAAAGACACTTTCTTGAGAAAAGAACCGTCGCAAAGGTTCACCATAACCAGAACGTAACCATTTATTAGTGACAATATAAGAAATAATTCCTGCTGGTTTGAGCAGATTTAAACCCTTTTCATAGAAATAAATATAAATATCTGCAACTCCGTCATAAGTTTGATAATTTTCCTGTAAATAAGGTTTAAATGGTGATAATAACTCCTGACGAATATAAGGAGGATTTCCAATAACCACATCAAAACCACCTTCAGCAAATATCTGGGGAAATTCATTTTCCCAATTAAAAGGTAAATCTGTGATTTTTGCATCATTAATGATGGAATTACCGATTTTAATATTATCGTCCAAATAACTTAAAGTTTTTCCCTGAGTTGCAGTTTTTAACCACAAAGATAACTTAGTAATTTCTACCGACTCTGGAGATAAATCAACCCCAAATAAATTATTACTGAGAATAGTTTTATCTAATTCCATATTTTCTGTAGTTTGATGTTTCAGAAATTGCAAATTATCATTAACTCGTTGATACTGACTTGCAAAATAATCAAAAGCTGCAATTAGAAACGCACCAGAACCACAAGCAGGATCAATAACTCGCGTTTTTACTAATACTTCGTCTCTGTAACTTTGCCAAAATTCAATTTCCCGTTTTTGATTTTCTGCTGTATCTGTAAATTCCCCTAATTTAAACTTTTCTCTTAATTCATCTTCACGGTTTTGTAAATATCCACCAATTGCAACTTCGACAATATATTGCGTAATATAAGCAGGAGTATAAAATACGCCTAACTTTTTCCGTTTACCTTGTTTTCTATCAAATTCCTGTTTAGCAATATCAGCTTTTAATTCTTCTAAATCTGTAATTGACTGCTCAAAAATTCGTCCTAAAATATCTACCGAAACTTCCGAATCAAAATCAAAACGGGTTAATTGTTGCAGTTGACCACACCAAGAATCAGGAATATCTAATAGTTGATCTAAAATTGGATCATGTTGAAATAAACCACCATTATAACCGGGAATTGGGGGATCTTGATTACCTTGGTCAACCCAACGAAAAACGGCTTTATAATTTTCCCAAATTGGTCGAGGATTATAAATATTTTTACTATTATAGGCCTTGCTAATTGTCTTTTCGGGTAATAATCCCCTATCTTCACAAAAAGCAATAAATAAAATTCTGTCTAATGTTTTTTGGGCTTTCTCAATTAATACTTGATCACGGTTAGGAATATTCAACTTACTACCAAAACGAAACCGGAAATCTTTAACTATATTTAATCTAACTTGTTTATATTCTTCATAAAGTTTTTTAGTAATGTCCTCTTGTGCTTCCTCAGAAGTTACTAACAAAGTATCAATTTTAGATACATCTTTAACTGGTAAAAAGGTTTCCCGACAAAGCAAAAAATAAAATCTTTTAAATTCCTCTAAATTTGCCAAATCAACTAATAAAAACTTTTCATAATAAGCCGGAGTTTTATTGGTATGATATAATCGTAATTCTCGATAATTAGAAATAATAATCCAATGACAATCAGGTGTATAATTAGCATAGCGCCAACCCTGATCAACGGCGGATTCTTTTCTTCCTGGTGCGGGTCTATCTAAATCATCTTTTGTCCCTTTTAACTCAATTGGTGCAACAACTTTACCCTGTAATTTTACCTTTCCTTTGTTATTTTCCGTAGCGGTAAAAAATCCCACAGCAGCATCAGCAGAACCCCCACCGTCAGCAATAGTTTGTTCTGCGTGAATTTCCCAAACTTTACCACCACCTGCAATAATGGAAGAATAACTTAAAACATCTTGAAAGATATCTTTGAGAAAATCACCATGCAAAGAAACTTCTTTTACTTGATTAAGAGTCCCTGAATTTAAAGCTTCAATCCATTTTTTAATAATTTTGTGCCGTTCTTCCAAATCTGAAGGAAATTTAAAATTAACCAAGGCATTTTTTAACGTCTTTTTCTGAAATAAAGTTTTAGAAAATTGTTGATTCATAACTATAATTTATAAATGTAGATCATTTCATTTAGCTCCTCGACTTCTCAAATAAGTCGGGGAACTGGGTAACATATCAATTTAATGATATCATACAAGAGTAAAAAAGTTTCTAGTACATCACAAAAATCTTTACATCTAAAAAACCTTAACGCAAACCAACATCCTATACATCCTTAAATCCTGTACTTCGACTTCGCTCAGTAACCGGATATCCTGATTCAGACCATTCAAAAATGGTACAATATTAATAATCCACAAACCCGAAACGGTAATGGTTCAAACCCCTATCAAAACCTTAACCCTTGATGAATTTCTCAAATTGCCAGAAACCAAACCGGCAAGGGAATTTATTAACGGTGAAATCATTCAAAAACCCATGCCTCAAGGAAAACATAGCACAGTTCAAAGCGATTTTGTTTCTGCGGCTAATACGGTTCTCAAACCCCAGCGTATAGCCCGCACATACTCTGAATTACGCTGTACCTTTGGCGGTAGATCCATTGTACCTGATATTGCCGTCTTCACTTGGGAACGCATTCCCCGCGATGAAAATGGTGAAGTTGCTAACACCTTTGCTATCCCTCCTGACTGGACAATTGAAATACTTTCTCCTGAACAAAATCAAACTAAAGTTGTGCGGAATATCCTCCATTGTCTTAGTCATGGTACTCAAATGGGTTGGCTAATTGACCCCGCAGAAAAATTAGTTTTTGTGTATTTTGCTGATCAACGGATTCTATTATTTGAACTAGAAACAGATAGCTTACCTGTTCCATCTTTTGCGGAGTCCTTTAATCTTACAGTAGGTCAACTTTTCGGTTGGCTAAATGAATAAATATTCGACATATTCTTTTATTTGAGTTACAAGCATTAGTTAACAATCAACTACAAATTTTATGGATTCTCATTCCCCGTTATGTCAAATAATAGCCCATCGGATTATCACCAGTCCTCAAAAAAGAATTACCTTTGCGGAATACATGGATATGGTGTTATATCATCCAGAATATGGTTATTATTCCAGTGATGCTATCAAAATCGGCTTTCGCGGTAGTGATTTTTTCACATCTGCCAGTTTAGGCGCTGACTTTGGGGAATTACTAGCAAAGCAACTTTACCAAATGTGGGAGATTCTAGATAAACCTATCCATTTTGATTTGGTAGAAATGGGAGCAGGACAAGGTATATTAGCATCCCATATACTCAATTATATAAAGCAAGAATACCCAGATTTTTTTACCGCAGTCAAATATATTATTGTTGAAAAATCACAAAGTTTAAAACAAGAACAACAACAACGGTTACAAGATTTTCCTGTAGATTGGTGTAACTTGGAAGAAATTCCCTCCAAATCTATTAACGGCTGCTTCTTTTCCAATGAATTAGTAGATGCTTTTCCAGTCCACCAATTTACTTTAGCAGCAGGAGAATTGCGGGAAATTTATGTCACGATTGGGCAACAATCGGAGGAAGAAAATTCTGCTTTACCTCTATTTATTGAAATAATAGGAGAACCATCAACACCACAATTAGGAGAATATTTTAAGTTAGTGGGCATTGATTTAAGCCAAAATACTTATGAAAATGGCTATCGTAGTGAAATTAATTTAGCAGCTTTGAACTGGTTGGGTATAGTGGCAGACTGCTTGGAACGCGGGTATGTGTTAACAATTGATTATGGCTACCCCGCTCATCGTTATTATAACCCCAGGCGATCGCAGGGAACTCTCCAGTGCTACTACCAGCATCGTCATCATGATAATCCTTATATCAATATTGGGCAACAAGATATCACAGCCCATGTTGACTTTACAGCCTTATCATCTTGGGGTGAACGGTGCGGACTCAAAAACATGGGTTGGACTCAGCAAGGGCTATTTTTGATGGCATTGGGAATAGGTGAAAGGTTAGCTGCACTCTCCTCTCAACAGCAACCAATATCACAGTTGCTACAACGCCGAGAAGGATTACACCAACTAATTAACCCAGGAGGACTAGGCAACTTTGGCGTTTTAGTCCAAAGCCAGGGACTAACTGAACAAGAAGCATCACAACCACTCCAGGGATTAGTCGTACCAGAGTAGAGATCAAAGAGAAAGGTTAAAAATCTCTTTAACAATCCTGTATTAGTCCTGATTGCACTAGCATAACAGAGATGACATTTAAGTCAAAAATCTACCCAAGAGAAATAATTATGAATGCTCATGATCTGTTAGTGCTAGTAACTCTACTTTCCCCCGGACTCTTACTTTCCGTCATCATTATGGTGACTTTTGCCGCTGGAGGCTAGTACCGCTTCGCGGAAGTCAAAAGTTAAAAGTCATAAAAGTCATAAGAGGAAAGAGAAAGAAAAAGGAAGAGGAAACGGAAAGGACTTTTTTTATTTATTCTTTCACTTTTCTTTCTCCTGACTCCTGACTCCTGACTTCTTCTACTAACAACTGACCACTGACAAAGGAACGTAAAACATGAAGGTGGCATTTCTGGGAACTGGATTGATGGGACTACCGATGGCTCAAAGGTTATTAGCTACCGATATAGAACTAATTGCCTATAATCGCACCCCAGAAAAATTAGAACCGTTACGGAAAGCAGGGGCGCAAATTGTGACAAAACCCCGCGAAGCCATCCGTGCTGCTGACTGTATCGTGCTAATGCTTTCTAACGCCGCAGCTATTTATCATGTACTTCTGACAGATACTTCTTGGCATACTTTATCAGGACGCAGCATCATTCAAATGGGGACAATTAATCCCTTAGAAAGCCAAGAAATCAGAGATACAGTAGTTGCGGCTGGTGGTGAATATATAGAAGCACCTGTCCTCGGTAGTATTCCCGAAGCTCAAACTGGCAAGTTAATTGTCATGGTAGGTGGAGAGGAAGAACAATATCAGCGTCATTTAAAGTTACTCCAACATTTTGGCGAAAATCCTGTATATATAGGCGCTGTGGGTTCGGCATCAAACCTCACCCTGGCGCTCAATCAACTGATTGCTTCTCTCACAACTAGCTTTGCTCTGAGTCTGGCATATATCCAGTTGCAAGGCATTGATGTTGATTTGTTTATGCAGGTTCTGCGCGAAAGTAAACTTTATGCTCCCACTTTTGATCAAAATTTGCGGCGGATGTTAGATGGCAATTACAATAACGCTAACTTACCAACAAAACAACTGATCAAAGAAATAGATTTATTTATCTCGGAAGCAAAATCCTTGGGTTTGAATCTCAACAGCATTGAGGGTGTAAGGCAAATCTTACACGCAACTATGAAAATGTCCTATCCAGAAGATGATTATTCATCCGTATTTCCAGCAATTCGGGAATGGGGTGAAGTCAGTGGAGGTTGAAAAAGAATGTAGAGACGTTCCATGGAACGTCTCTACAAAGAACGTCTCTACAAAGGTGATGACTAAAACGGGATGTCATCTGGATCGGGTTCTGGCGTAACTCCTACAGGGGATGGAGACTGCACAGGGGCGGGTTGATATGCCGGCTGAGAGGGCGCTACCTGGGGCATTGGGGCTGATGTCGGATAGTTTGATTCATAATTAGTCTGGCTGTAGGTTGGTGGCGCTACAGGGGTTTCATTGACTGGTGTGGTTCTCGTGGCTGCTGGTGGTGAACTGGTATAAGTACCTTGTCCGATGGCGTGAATCCTTTGGACTGTTAATTCTGCGCGTTTTTCCTTAAATCCTTCGGGGCGATCAATTGTATTCATGCCTAAGCGCCCTTCAATAATAACGCGATCGCCCTGATGATAACTTTGGTGAATCTCTTTGGCTAAATTTCCCCAACCTACGACTTTTAAAGGATGCGTTGGATCTTCTGGTTTTGCTCCCGCGACATGAACGATCATTTCTGTAACTTCTAACCCATCTGGTGTGTGACGCAGTTGGGGATTATCGTAAATTTCTGCCATCAAAATACAACTGTTCATTGTCTTCTCCTGATTTTTAATACTTTTTCTCGCGGTGAATTTCACTCGACGAGAAAAGTGAAGCATAATTAGTTAGGGCAATTATCACACGGATCATTGTTTTTCTATATTACACCTGACTAGAACGAGTATTATGTTTTGTCTGTGTAGAACAATTGTACTATATTCCAGTCTGGACTGTGATTTATATAATTAATTGGATTTATGTGATTATAGTAATTTGGGCTGTATGATAGTCTTTGCTTAGAAGGAAAAGTTTTATGTTAAAGCGTATTTATATTGATAATTTTCGCTGTTTGGTAAATTTTGAGCTTAATGTTGATGCAATTAATCTATTTCTTGGTGGTAATGGTTCAGGTAAATCAACTGTTTTTGAAGCTTTGCGGAAAATTCAAAATTTTATATTAGGTGAATCAAAATTAGAGTCTATTTTTGATTATTTTGATTTTACTTGCTGGCAAACTTCACCAATTCAACGTTTCGAGTTAGAAATAGATGGTAATGATGGTAACTATAAATATGAACTTGTAGTTGAAGCTAATCAAGATAAAATCTCTGTTTCCTATGAAAGATTATGGTTTAATGGACATCCTTTACTAAAATATGAAAATGGCGATGTACAACTTTTTCGAGATGATTATTCAGAAGCATCAAAATATTCATTTCTTTCATCTCAATCTATATTGTCCTCTTTATTACCAAGAAATGACAACAAAAAACTATTCTGGTTTACAAAACGGATAGAGAAAATAATTATTGTACAAATTGTTCCTATTTTAATAAAGAGTGGTGGTGCAGAAACAAAATATCTAGGTTCTAAAGCTGAAAATTTTGTTTCTTGGTATAAATATATTTCACAAGATCAAGGGAAAGTTGCTGAATTAATCAATGTTTTAAAAGAAGTTTTAGATGGTTTTATTAGTTTTAAGTTTGAGCAAATAGGAGAAAAATATGTTGGTTTGAAATTAAAATTCACATCAGATTCAGAAGATAAAAATACTATTGATTATCATTTAGGTGCATTATCAGATGGTCAAAAAGCACTAATAATATTATATACACTAATTTACTGTATGAAATCAGAAGATTATACACTTTGTATTGATGAACCGGAGAACTTTTTAGCACTTCCAGAAATTCAACCTTGGTTAAGACAGCTATATGATTTTTGTGATGAAGGAAAGTTACAAGCTTTACTAATTTCACATCATCCCGAATGTATTAATTACCTTTTAGCGTCACCGATTGGTTATTGGTTTGAACGTCAAAGTAATGCACCTGTAAGAGTGAGAAAAATCAGTAATGAAGAAGCTGATGATTCAGGATTAAAGATTTCAGAACTGATTGCGCGGGGATGGTTATAATGAGCCAGCGGAGAGTGCAGATTGTAATTTTGTGTGAGGATAAACAACAAGAAGTTTTTGCTATTCATTTTTTGCAAAAGCGCGGTTTTACCTTAGATAGAAATTTCCGCACCGAAATTTGTCCTAAAGGTGCAGGAGAACAGTTTGTTAGAGAAAAATATGCCCAAGAAGTGGTAGAGTATCGTAGACAAAGAAATAAACGTTCTGGAATGCTAATTGTTTTAATTGATGCAGATAAAAAAACAGTCGAAGAAAGACTAAAGCAATTAGATGATGCACTTATAGAAAATTCACAACAACTTCGTCAACCTAGTGAAGCCATAGCAATTTTTGTTCCTAAAAGAAATATTGAAACATGGATACATTATTTACAAGGTACAAATGTTGATGAACAAGCTGAAAAGCCATATCCCAAATTCGATAAAAATGAGTCTATTTGCAAACCCTATGTTGAGCAATTAGTCAACCAGTGTTATCAAGGTAATTTAGATGAGAATGCACCACCTTCTTTAAAAGCTGCGTGTGGAGAACTGCAAAGAATTTTGCCGTTAATTGGATAAGTTATCAATTCTCATTTCTTGCGAATTTATCGCTTCAATATTGAAATTGAGGCTGTGTTATTATTCATCATAAAAAAGTGTTAATTTAGTTTAACTCCCATATCTACACCATCACTTTTCAATTGTCCATCTTCCATGTAAATAATCCGATCAGCTATATCGAGAATGCGGTTATCATGGGTGACTAATAAGATAGTACAGTTTTGTTCCCTTGCTAGAACTTGCATTAATTCCACCACATCGCGTCCAGATTGTTTATCTAAGGAAGCTGTCGGTTCATCTGCTAAGACTATTTTGGGATGACTGACTAAAGCGCGGGCTATAGCTACCCGTTGTTTTTGTCCACCGGATAAATTCTCTGGATAGTAATTAACCCGTTCTCCTAAACCAACGTGTTCTAACATTGCTGTAGCTTTAGCATTAATATCACCATTGAGATGATTTTCATGTAACTCCAAAGACATCCGCACATTTTCTTTAGCTGTTAGAAAACTCATCAAATTATGTGCTTGAAAAATATAACCAATTTGGCGACGTAATTTAGTTAATTGCCCTTTTTTTGCACCAGACATTTCCTGTCCTAATATTTGCAAACTACCATTTTGGGCAGAACGTAAACCGCCCATTAATGATAATAGGGTAGTTTTGCCCGAACCAGATGGACCAGTCATAATGACAATTTCTCCTGCCTTAATCTCTAAATTAATATCAAATAAGACTTGTTTTTGCAGCGTCCCTTTCCCAAAATAATGATTGAGATTACTAACAGAAATAACTGTTTCTGAACTAGAAATAACTTCAGAAGGAATAGTTGTAACTTCCAATGACATAGTTCCTTACCTTTGCGTGAGATATAAAAATTGTTAGGTTAAAAAATATCCGCCGGATCAGCAGAACGGAGTTTTCGCATCGCTATTGCGCCAGAAACAGTACACATAATTACTGTTAATAAAAAAACATTAATTGCCCGATCTACCTTCATATATATTGGTAAAAGAGTTGCGGCAAATGTAACTTGATATAACCCAAAAGATAGGAAAAATGCAGGTAAATAACCTAATGCAGCTAAGAATAATGCCTCTTGCAATAAAACTCGCAATAGATAATTATCAGTATAACCCATTGCTTTGAGAGTGGCATATTCTGGTAAATGATCAGAAACATCAGAATACAGCACTTGATAAACAATAACAATACCAACAATAAAACCGACTATCACACCCAAACCAAAAATAAAACCAATCCCTGTACCAGTCACCCAATAAATTCTTTCTTTCTGGGCAAATGTTTCGGGAGTACCAACTTCAACAAAGGGATTTTGAGGATCTGGATTTAGTCCTATTTGTAGTTGTGCTTTGACTTTTTCAATATCAGCACCGGGTTGAAGAGTAATTAATCCAACTTCAATTTGATCGGCTTTGCGAGTAGAAAATAATTGTAAAAAAGTAGAATCACTAACTACTACATTTCCATCCGCAGCAAAGGAAGCACCATTTTGAAATAAACCCTTAACACTGACATTCTTTCCGCTTAATTCGGCGTTAAACTTGCCAGTTTCTCGAAAGATATTGCCAATCTCTCCATATTCTGGACGACTGGCTTCATCAAATACAACTTGATTTAATTGTTTAAGATCATCTTTCTTTGCTTGCAGTTCAGGAAACTTTAAACCAGGTGCAGATGGATCTACACCCCAAACTAAGATAGATCGATCTATTTTAGTTTGAGGATTGCGCCATTGTCCGGTACTAATGTAAATAGAACTGACTGATTTTACACCGTTGTAACTTAATGCTTGATAAAGTCTTTCTCTAGAAAAGCTTTTGACTGAAACTAGGGTTTGAAATTGAGGATTTATTAAGACTAAATCTGCTTGTAAATTGCGGTGAGGTTGAATAGCAGCATCAAATAATGCACTTTCAAAACCCATCTGAATAAATATCAGCATATCCGCGAAAGTAATTCCCGCAACTGCAACCAATAGTCGCGTTTTTTCCTTCATTAATTGTCGCCAAGCTAGGGGCGTTTTCCGAAAGATTTTATTAATCATGAGTTTTTTTATGCATCTTGATGAGAAATTAATTACAATTTAATTGCTGTTTGCACTTGTAAATTAGTTAAGCCAGAAACTTTTTTGCTATCTTCAGGATTGAGGCGAATTTTTACTTCGATAATGCGACTGTCTAAATTTTCTCCTGGTTGATCACTAAAAACATTTTGGCGTTTGACTTGTAAACCAATTTGTTGGACTGTACCTTGTAATTCTCCTGTAAATCCTTGACTGGTAATTATGGCTTTTTGTCCTAATTTTATCTTACTAATATCAGTTTGATAAACTTCTGCTACTACCATCATTGTGTTAGTTTGGGCAAAGTCAGCAATCCCTTGATCACCAATTTTTTCACCGACTTTAGTATGAATTTTGAGAATTTGCCCGTTTATGGGAGCGCGAATATAAGCTGCTTCTAATTCAGTTTCTGCTTTTTTAAGATTAGCGATCGCACTTTCGACTTCTGTTTGTGCTAACTGCACATCTACAGGACGAATTTCGGCAATACTATTAAGTTTAGCCTTGGCTTCACTAATTTGTTTATTGCTAGTATTATTAATACGATTCAGGGCAACTTTAGCTTCTGCTAATTGTTTATTAGCTGTAGTATTAATCCGTTTCAGAATAGCTTGAGATTCATTTAATGTTTGTTTAGCTGTTTCTATATTTAACCGTTTGCTATCAATTACAGAATTAGAAATTGCCCCTTCAGCAAATAACTGTTGATAGCGTTGATATTCTGATTCGGCATTTTTGAGTTCTGCTGTTAATTTATTAATAGTTGCTATTTGAGCAATTCTATCACCTTCCCATTGGGCTGATATCCGAGCAATATTTTCCTGTTGGGATTGTTTATCTCCTGCATATTGTGCCTTAATTCTCTCCACAATTGCTGACTGTTCTTGAATTTCTCCTGATTTAGCCCCAGCTTTAATTTGTGCAAGTTTAGCTTGAGCAACTTTCACTTGTTTCGTGCTTTGAATAACAGAATTTTTTAAAAGATCACGAGATTGTAAAATGGCAATTACTTGACCGACTTTAACATTATCACCTTCTTTAACTAATACTTCCACAATGCGATCGCCATCTAATGCTAAAGGTGCAGATAATTTAATTATTTCCGTTTTCGGTTCTAGTCTTCCTAAAGCAGTAACTATTTGCGGAATAGGGACAATAGGTTTGGATTCAGTTACAGAAGATTTTTCCATTTTTCCAAAGTTAGAAATCCCATAAATAGCAATTCCTCCTGTTATCGCAGTGGCCGCAATTATTAAAGCAATTAACCCTTGATTTTTAGGTTTAAACAACTGTTTATAACTCATCATAACTCCCAAAGTGATAAAACAAATTTTTCTACATTTATTGACGCTTAACTACTAACCTTAAAGTCGGTTTTTTGTCGTAAATAGGCTACAATCATCTCTCCTAAAAGCTGACACTGTTCAGAGAAATCAATGTTTTCATTTCCCCATAATTTTTCGAGAACCACACCATTCACAAAACTCAAAACAAAAGATGCTAATACTACATCTGGAACACCTAATAAATCACAGGCTACTTGCTGACATCGTTGATTAGCCCGTTTAAAAACAGTGCTATTACTCAACATTATTTTTGAGTCTTGATGTTGACAAAAATCAACCCATAGATAAGTCCATTTAATTAAATAATCCTCATTTTTAACAAGATATTGACCCAACGCTGCCATCAATTCTAATAAGTTATTTTTTCCTCCAAATTCTGTTAAAGCTGTAATGATATCCTGCTGACTAATTTCTTCCACCAATTGCTCAAACAAAGCTTGTTTGTTGGGAAAATAATGATATAGCGTACCTGTGGAAACCTTTAAACTCGCAGAAATCTGCCGCATAGTAATCGCTGCATAGCCTTTTTCAGCAAACAAATCAAAACATTTATTGAGTAATTCTTTACGGTATTGTTCATGATTAACAATTTTCGGCATAACAGCTATCGTCTCTATATCGAACGCTTGTTATATTAAATAATATAATAAACCTAAAGTGTTTGTCAAGATATCTTTACAAATTCAGATATCCTAATTCAATAGGATTTACGCATTGACAAGCTCAACCATGAGGTATGGGTTTCGGGCATTTCAACGTGATTTTGTGATGCTTTTTGAGCGAACTGCTTGCAGCAGCGCTTCGCTATCACTGGTCACCTCGAAATGTTGCTATCATTGGAGGTTTGATTAATACTGTTTTAATTGGAATTGCTACTGTTTTGCTAATATTAGATAGTTTTAATCTCATTTTTTTCATTGTAATTGCTGTTTTATTTGGATTATTTGAGGCTATTTTATACCCAGCGATTCTTGCCCTCTTGCCTCAATTGGTGAGAAAATCACAATTAGCAGAAGCTAACGCTTGGATACAGGGCAGTGAACAGTTTACCGAAGTCATCGGACCTGCTGGTGCGGGTTTTATGATTGGTGCGTTTGGATTAACCATTGCTTTTGCAATCAATACACTCATATTTGCCTTTGGTAGTTTGTTCATATACCTAGTGCGGACTCGTCGCCGTCAACCTCTGGCAACTGAACCAGAGAAACAAGCTTTAACAGGTGAGATTATTTTAGGTTTAAAATATGCCTGGACACGGTCTGCAATTCGCATCAGCCTGTTACTCATAGCAATGATTAATTTTGCGATGCTTGATCCCTTCTCTCAAGGTGTTTCTGGAGTGTTAGTAGAATTCAGTTTGACGGGATTATTTGTAGCAGCTGGAGTCACAATGTTCCTCACTGCCATAGCTTCGTCAATCGGCCGCACTCATACAATTAAATAAGTTACTACTTATTCTTCATTACCTGTTTCCGAACCTGTAATTTCAGTGCGTAACCTGAATCATTATTTTGGATCAGGTATGCTACGCAAACAAGTATTATTTGACATTAATTTGGATATTCAACCTGGTGAAATTGTGATTATGACTGGACCTTCCGGTTCAGGTAAAACTACACTTTTGACTTTAATGGGTGGTTTGCGTTCTGCTCAAGAAGGTAGTTTGAAAATTTTAGGACAGGAAATATGTGGAGCAAATAAACAACACTTAACTAAATTGCGCCGTCAAATAGGTTATATTTTTCAGGCGCACAACCTGATGACCTTTTTAACTACCCAAGAAAATGTGCGGATGTCCTTGGAATTGCATGATGAATATCTAAATCATGATATCAACAACAAAGCGATCGCCATGCTAGAATCTGTTGGTTTGGGAGATCGTATCAGTTACTACCCCGAAAATCTTTCTGGTGGACAAAAACAATGGGTGGCTATCGCTCGTGCTTTAGTCAGCCAGCCTAAAATTGTCTTAGCTGATGAACCTACCGCTGCACTTGATAAAAAATCTGGCCGCGATGTTGTGGAATTGATGCAGAAACTTGCTAAAGAACAAGGCTGTACTATTTTGCTTGTTACCCACGATAACCGCATTTTAGATATTGCTGACCGGATTATTTATATGGAAGACGGTCAGCTTAAAGATGTCAATATTACGGCGAAGATACAGTAAACAGAGTGTATTTAGTATTTCAAGGTGATTAGCTACTCCTTGTCCTGATATTTTTCATAATGAGCGACCTGTTAATTATTTTTAACACCATCCTTATTAAATATCCTCTCAGTCCAGAGGTAAGGAATTGGTAATAAAAACCAGACATATTCCCACCAACCTTGATCGATAATAGCAACTCCTATTGTTAATAAGGAAAACATCGGCTCTATCAAGATTTTCCATCTTGTAGAAATAATAATTTCACTATTTAGATCATCGGCAATTAGTCGGTGTTTATAAGTCGCATAATTCCAGTTAATAAATGATATCAATCCAATGAATGCAGTATTGACGCTAAAGCATATTTTCACAAGAGCATTTTCTGGAAAATAAATAACTAGGGTGTCAGAGTAAGGAATCAGAAGTATTCCCATCAGATAAAGTAAATAGAGTGAGATATGAATTGTATCTGCTTGTTTGTAATATTTAAATTGCTTGATATGTTCTAGCCAGTAGAAACCAACAGTCACAAATGCGATCGCGTAGCTAGTGAGTGGTTTTATTTGAGCTAGTAAAAATGCCACAATTTCTGAGTCTGTGGGCTGTTGCAGATTTTCAGGAAAATCAAGAGCTAAGAAGCACTCTGCCATTGCCAGTGCGAATATAATATCAGCTATTCTCTGAAGGTGGACAATAGGCTCTTTCTGATCAGAATTATTGTTTTTATCTTCATTCATTAGTCATATCCAAAAGTGCAGGCTACTTTTAATTTGTACGTTGGGTCAAAGTAAACTTACGGTGGAAAATAAAATTCAAATAACAAGAATTTCGGCATAACAGCTATCGTTTCTATATCGAACGCTCGTTATATTAAATAATATAATAAACCTAAAGTGTTTGTCAAGATATTTTTGCAAATTCAGATATCCTGCTGATTGCTCCGCGAACGCTCACGTTTCACAACCTAACCTACAAATTAAGGCTTTTTCCACTTTTTCAGCAAGCCCTAATTATAATTAAAATGGTGTTTTTACCTGTAAGTGGAAGATTTTTTCTACATGAGGATGCTGAAACCTCAACTCTCTCGCGTGCAGATATAATCTATCAGTATCACTATGATAACCATAGAGTTTATCCCCCAAAATTGCCATTCCCAGTCCTCTTGTATCAGCAGCATGAACCCGTAATTGATGAGTCCGTCCAGTCAAAGGCACAAATTCAACACGGGTATAATCTCCTTCTCTGTTCATAACGCGGAAGTGAGTTAAACTAGGTTTACCTCGTGATAAATCAACTTCTTGATAAGGACGATGATCAGGATTTCCCCACAAAGGTAAATTAATTTCACCTTCATTAATAGCTAGAGAACCTGTCAGCAAAGCTTCATAAACTTTATGAATTTGTCTTTGTTGAAATTGTTGACTTAATTGAGAATGAGTAATTGGATCTTTAGCTATTAAGAGAATCCCGGAAGTATCTTGATCTAAACGATGTACCGCGATTATTTCTTGATTATATAGATGACGTAAACGACTAATTACACTATCTTGATTATGAAAATAACGACCGGGAACAGATAACAGTCCTGATGATTTATTCACAGCAATTAGCCATTCATCTTCATAAATTATTTCTACTTGATTTGGCTTTAATCCTGATAGCAAAAATCCCATTAATGGCTGACATCTTTCTAAACAAGCACCATAAAATTCTCCTGAAACTTTATTCTCGACCGCAGAATCACCCCACCAAAATTCAGCCATTGCTAAAGGTTTTAGTTGATGAGTAGCTGCGTAATTTAATAATTTAGGAGCGCAACATTCTCCTGTTCCGGTTGGTGTTCCTGCTGGTAATAATTGCTGTAAAGATAGAGATTGTCCTTGAAAATTAGTTAAGCTATAAGCAGCGTGCATTTCTGTTTGTAATTGCCGAGATAGTTGTTTCCGCTGTTGTTTGAGTTCTGTAATCTTCCTATCTGCGGACGTTATAATTTGCTGTAAAGGCTGTAAAATTTCATTTTGATGGCGTTTAAGATTTCGGCGGTCAATTCCCTGCTGACGGCTTTCTGCTTCTAGTTTTTCCAAAGCAGTTGTGAGAGATTCATCTGTGAGAGTTTGATAAAATTCTTGACGTTGTTTGTGTCGTTGCTGTTTGCTATGATCATGATGTAAGCTCATAATTTGTAACTGTTGGGTATATTCCACGGACAGAGTTTTATATTCTGCTCTTTCGGGAATTTGTTCAAGGGTAATAATTTCTTGTTTAATTGCTGCTAACTTTGCTAAAATCTGAGTTTCTAATAAAGCCACTTCCTCTCTACCAGGAATTGGTAACACCCAACCTGTAACCATACTATTACCATTTAATAAACCGGAAAATGCTTTAATAACTCTTTGTTCACCATTGGGTAATTCAACTAACAAAATACCATACATTTTTCCCTCATGGGAATAAAGATGATTTTGTTCAAGTTGCTGCATGAGACTATCAGCTATAGCTTCTGCTAAAGGTGTGCGGGGTAATCTCAATATTTCACCAGTTTGGGGACATTTTCCTTCATAGTAATAGTTAGGCTGTGCGGAATAAATGATAAAATTGGATTCGATAAAGTCTGAAAGCGGATGAAGAAGAATCATAAAATATATATAGTATGATAAATTATTGGATAGTTAACAAATTTTTGTTTAAGTTGTTTGTTTTAATTGGGAAGCTTTTTTTGGTATGGATGTTAGATGTTAGTATATTTTACAATACCTCTGATTATTCTCACACCAGAAATTATCAATAATCCCGTCGGGAATTTTATCATCACGTTGATACAGCACTTCCCGGTGTTATGAGGTACATATCTAGCGGGCAAGATGCCCGCACTACAAAAGTTTCATGATTCAACTTTGTACCTCATAAGAGCGGAAACCGCTGTATTTTTGTTTTTACCATTTTTCCTCATGTATTTTTTTGTAGATGAGGATATGAAACTTTCCCGAAACCTGTGGGAACATCTTTGGGAAAATCCTGTGGAGGAAGTTTAGATAAGTAGGTGAACGGAAAAAAACCGTAGACGCGAAGCGGCTTCTCGAAGAGTAATATGTAACGAAAAGTAAAATCGCCCAAACCCTCTTCACTCTTGCCTCTTGCCTCTGGTTACTGAGCGAAGTCGAAGTATTGCCTCAAGCCTAGTGCCATAACGACGATTTTCAATGCTAACCTACTTAGGCTTTGGTTTGGACAATCTGTAGGTTGTGATCACAAAGTATTTGTTCCCATAGATAATTGTCAACACTCAGAATAAAAAATAAATGGTTATATTTAATTTAGCTTGTGTTAAGATAGTTATTTTTCAGAATTTACAAAATGCGTAATCCACAAAAGAACCACATTAAAATTGATCCGGCTACCCTGGTTTTAATCGGGTCTGCTTTGATACTATTACCACTATTACTCGCTGGTTTTTTGGGGTAATTAGCTATCCGCAAAATTAAAAATTGGTTATTTCCATTGACTGAAAATAACCATAAACTAAGAGTAATTTGTTTTCGCAATATTTAAATATCAACATTGATATTTTCTATCTGTCTAGCTGCTTTCTCCCAAAGCTTTGCGGTTTCTTCATCATTCCAGTGAGTTCTCAGATTTTCCGCTTTTTTATGACATATCCGTTCTAGCATCTCTAAAATTGCAGCTAGTGTCAACTGCTCGACTAACCCCTCTAAAGCACTCATGTATTTTTTCATGACAGATACCCCTTTAATTTCTACTGGAAACTGAGGGAATTCTTTCCACTTCCTGCGTTAGTTATCAACACAAGAAGTACAAATTCTCGTCAATTAGTTGTGACTTTTCTGTTATCTACCTCATCAGTTGAAGAATTTCCACTTCTTCTTGATTCTCTACATTTGCAGGAAGTAGAGTTGTAATCTACTTTTTGGAGTGAGTTAAGAATCTCTATTTTACCTAAAATTGTGAGATGCTGTACTAAGCTGGGATTTCGTGATTTATAGAATTTTATACTTTACAAATACCCTTTGATACTTAAAACACAATATACTGATATAATTATTACATGACAAGATTCATTCATGATCAATTTGCTAAGGACTATTTAGAGGAACTTCTCAAAAACTATGGAGAGGTTCAAGCACCAAGTCGTGTAGCGGGAGAAGTTAGAGAAATTGATGTTTACTTTTCTCCCTATCCCCAAGCAAATCCTAATTTACAACTTTTAGGTTTATTAGGTAAATTTGCATCTACTCCCGCGATTTTTGAACCTTATCGCAATCCGGCATCATCTGATGAGATTTGTGATTGTTTGTTAAAGTTATTAGAAGTCAAAGGAGTGTTAAAAAGAGAAGCGAAACGCAATAAAACTAATCTTCAAGAATCAGAAATTCCGAAACTGTGGATACTTACTCCGACAGCATCACCAGAGATATTATCTAGCTTTAATACTACCTTAAAAACTGACTCTTTACCAGGAATATACTATTTAGGGGCAGCGTTACGTACAGCCATAGTAGTTATTCATCAACTACCACGAACGGAAGAAACTCTTTGGATTAGAATGTTAGGAAGAGGAAATGTTCAAAAACAAGCTATTGAGGAACTAGCAGAATTAACAGTAAACCACCCATTTAGGAGAATCACGCTAGAATTATTGTACAACCTGCAAAAACACCTGGGAGTCAATCAAGAAACCGAAGATAGGGAGATAATTATGAGATTAGCACCATTGTATCAACAGGATAGAGAGTTGGCGGTTCAGGAAGGGAAAATTGAGGGAAAAATTGAGGGAAAAATTGAGGGAGAAACTTTGTTAATTATCCGGCAATTAAATCGTCGCATTGGAGAAATTAATTCAGAATTAATTGCCAAGATTCAAAAATTATCACTTGATAAATTAGAAATGTTGGGAGAAGAATTATTAGATTTCACCAAACTTGATAATTTAGAAAGTTGGTTAAATCAAAATCAAGAATAATGTAGTTGGGCTTGAGTTCTAAAATTACAGCACTTTCCGGTGTTATGAGGTACATATCCAGCGGGCAAGATGCCCGCACTACAAGAGTTTCATAATTCAAGTTTATACCTCATTAGAGCGAAATATGCTGTATCTTAGGCTTTAGCCCAACTACAAACTAACTAATTATTAGAGATCATTGTTCCCAGAGCAGCTATCAACTTATCCACGCTTTCAGGACGACTATTAAAACCCATCAAACCTACACGCCAAACCTTGCCAGCAAGTTCACCCAAACCGCCACCAATCTCAATATTATGCTCAACTAACAACTGCCTGGCCACAGATTTACCATTTACCCCTTCCGGAATACAAACAGTAGTTAAAGTTGGTAGCCTGTATTCCTTTTCAACGTGCATCTTTAAACCCATATCTTCCAATCCTTCCCACAGATACTCGACATTCTTTTGATGACGTTGCCAACAACTAGCTAAACCTTCTTCCGCCACTAAACGCAAAGCTTCCCGTAAACCATAATATAAATTAATCGGTGCAGTGTGGTGATATGTGCGTTCAGTCCCCCAATATTTCCCCAACAATGTCATATCTAAATACCAATTTGCCACTTTAGATTGACGCTTCTGCAACTTCTCCATTGCCCGCGCACTCATTGTAAACGGTGACGCACCTGGAGAACAACCCAAGCCCTTTTGACTACAGCTATAAGCCAAATCAACGCCCCACTCATCCAAAAAGATGGGAACACCACCCAAACTGGTAACTGTATCCACTAACAACAAAGTTCCATGTTGACGACACAACTCCCCCACACCTTCCAAAGGTTGACGAGCGCCGGTGGAAGTTTCTGCATGAACTAAAGCCAAAATTGCTGGTTTATGGGTGGCTACTGCGGCGCTGATTTCTTCTAAATTGAAAACTTGTCCCCAAGGTTTAGTAATAGTTCTGACATCTGCGCCATATCTGCCCGCCATATCTACCAAACGATTACCGAAATAACCAGCCACACCAATTAATACCACATCACCCGGTTCTACAGAATTAGCTAGAGTGGCTTCCATTGCGGCTGTACCCGTGCCACTGACGGCGATAGTATGGGGGTTTTCTGTTTGCCATGTGTAACGCAACAGGGATTGAATTTCATCCATCAGGGTTAAAAAAGCTGGATCTAAATGTCCCACTGGTGTGGTATTCATCGCCTGTAATACCGCTGGATGGGCATTGGAGGGACCTGGACCCAATAGGAGACGGTGGGGGACTTCGAGGGGTTCAAGTCCTAGACGTTGACTATCGTTGATGGAAATGGTGGATGTCATAAACTTAATTTATGTGAGATGAAATTGTAATTAATCGCATCATATAGCGGTATGTGGTCAATGAGTATGCCGAAGTGCGACTAATTAATTAAGTTCCATATTTTCTCTCGCGCTATTCAATTATACGTTTTGTTAAAAATAGAAATCTCTATAATCTTGTTCTGTTCCCTGTTATCCAAATTGATTGGTAACATATTCCATCACATCGTTTTGCATTGTGAATCCGTTTCCATTGAATTCAATCAAAGATAGCGAAGCGCTCCGTAGGAATCGCAATTTCAAACTCTCTAGTATTCCCAACAGTTTCTGGGAAGTGACAGGGGGAATAATCTCGTTTAGTAATTCTGGCATTAATATGGGTTTGCGGTGAATTGCTAAGGAATAGATCACGGTTTTTTCTAAATCTGATAAGCGGTGAAATTGTTGATCTAATAAATCGTAAATATCGCCAAAGACGGTGACACCGTGGGCTAAAAAAATATCAATTTTGCTAGAAAATAGAAAACGAATAGTGGTGGCAACAATTTTCAGCATGAGGGGGTTTCCGCCATAGTGATTATGTAATATTTGCCATTCTGCTTGAGTTTCGTCAATGCCTTCTGACTGAAAAATCTTGAGTCCGTCTTCAGGAAGCAGCCCTTTCAAGATCAGTGATTTAATCGAATTGGCTTTTTTCTCTAGTAGACTAAATGCGATCGCTGGTTCTCGACTGATGATAATTAAACAACTTTTGTGGGTAGACTCCCCAATTGTGCTAATCAGTTGTCCATAGCCTTCAAATCCTTCTCGATATGATCCCCCTCGTTCTCCCCATTGCAGAATGGATTCTAGATTATCCAGAACCAGTAAGCAACGAGTTTGATGGAGATACTGCATTAACTTTGATATTAATTGATCTGGAGATTTTGGTAAATCAACGGCTTGCTGGTGTGAGAGGATGTGAATTAGATCAGTTAAGGTTTCTTCTACTGTTGGGGTATGATGAAGAGATCGCCAAATGACATACTGAAATTCTGATGATGACGAGTCTGTGCAGTTGGTAAAACCTGCCATTAACTGGGCTATGAGGCTGGTTTTGCCCATACCACCCATACCTAACACCATGATTAATTGACAGCGGTTAACCTGAATCCATTGGTTCAATGTTGCCAGTTCTGCGGTGCGTCCATAGAAAACGGAGACATTGGGAGCTAAACTATAATCCCCATAAGGCTGAATTTGAGGCTGTAGAGGTGATTGATAATCATCAGCCTCTAGCACCAGATTAAATGCTTTGAAACATTTGACTAGAGACTTTTTATCAACTCTGACATTGCAGTTAAAAATTTTGCATAAGGTATGAGAGTCTAATTCAGTCTGATTACTGAGATTATCAAGGGTAAATCGCTTGCCGTTATTTTCAGCATATTCCTTTGTTTTTATGGCGTTCTCAAGTTTATTTAAACCTTGATGTGTGAGGATTGTCCCACGTTTACGTTTTCTTGGTAGATCCATGAGTATAAAATATAAATTTTTTTAAGCAAAGCCAAATAGGGCAAGAGAATTAACTCTAACCGCCGGAAAAATGACTGATTTCCGGGAAAACTGTATTAATCTGACAAGAGTATAAAGATACAACTAAGAGATTGAACAGAGTATAGCGGTTGTTTGATGTGTTTATCAATACAGCATTTTGCAAAAAGGGGAAGTTTTAACAATTTGAAATAATTGTGCGGTCTAATTTGCTTACAATCTCAACGCTTGAAAGGATTGTGGTAGAGGAGTCGGAGCGATATTTTGTCAGGATTCTTAAGTTCCTTGCTTAAGTTGGCAAACTTCCATTGCTTGAGAGGGATTGTAAAGTGTATATTAGCATCCACTGTAATTCATTTACAACTATGACTACTGCACAACAAGTTATTAAATTCGCAGCCAATGAAATCGGTTACAAAGAGAATCCCCCAAAATCTAACAACAACAAATTTGGTATTTGGTATGGGATGAATCGTGAGCCTTGGTGTGCCATGTTTGTATCCTATTGTTTACACAATACTGGATTACCTTTAAAAATTACTACTAACAAAGGTTTTGCTTATTGTCCTTTCGGTATTAAATGGTTTAAAGAGCAAGGTTTGTGGCATACAAGTAACCCTAAAGTCGGCGATATTGTCTTCTATGACTGGAAAAATGATGGAGTTTCAGATCACGTTGGTATTGTAGCAAAAGTCAATTCTGACGGCTCTATCGATGCTATTGAAGGGAATACTTCTGAAAGGGATGATTCCAATGGTGGACAGGTTATGCAACGCACAAGGCGTGGAAACATTGTGGGTTATGGTAGACCAAATTATACATCGGGTGACGATGTTACCCCTCTTCCTCCTCATCCATTATGGACAGGACGGTATATCTTCCTAACCAGTCCCTACATGGAAGGGAGTGAAATACTACTGTGGCAGCGGCAGATGATTCACCGGGGATGGAATCTGGGTTCTGGTGGCACTACTGGCAAGGGAGACGATAGCGTTTTTAGCGAACGCGATCATGAAGTATTAATCAAGTTTCAGCAAGAAAAGGGACTGGAGGTTGATGGTAAAATCGGACCTCAATCCTGGAATGCAGCATGGGAAGCGCCTATTACTGAGGATTAGACTGATCTCCATATCCTCATGAGATTTTGTTCAATCCACAAATGATTTCCTTGCTCATACTTGAATTTTAATCAGTATGGCTTGGAAATCAGGATATTTTCTAATAAATACGATCGCTCTCCCCCATAAAATAAAGAGCGATACCATCGGTCAACACCCTAAATAGTATTAATCACCGTATTTCCGGCCGCGCCATTCTTTGGGAGTGTGAAATGCAGATAAAAAGATGCGTAGCACTGCTAAAGGGTCAGCCAAGGGTGAAAGCCAGAATAACCAACCACCTGTGGCATCTTTACGATCATAAGAGGGAGCGATCGCTAATAATAAAGCAAAGCGAATCACCACCAAAAATATATTCAATCCTAACAACAACATCGCCGGCAATGAAAGCACCAAACTAGGAAGCAACAAATAACCCAATAAAGTCAAAAGAGGTAAACCCTGCACCGCAGACAATAACCATAAATCCCCCCAAATCTGAGCAGGAGAAGCAGCATCCTTCAAATCTAAGCTGCGTCCCCATTCATTCCAAGTTTCTAACGCCCCCTCATACATCCTCACCCTTAGCACCTTAGCACCATCTAAAAAGCCCACCTTAAAGCCTTGAGAGGCAATATTCCGCGCCAAAGTCACATCATCACAAAAAGAACCTTTAGCACTGCTATAGCCATCCACAGCCCTTAATACAGACCGACGACATAAAAAACACTGACCATTAGCCATCACCCGTTCCGGTTGTTCAGTATAAATACCCGTAGGATCAAATCTATACAGTAACGTCATCAACAAAGCCGGTTGTAACCAACATTCCCCCGGATACTTGAGAATAAACTGCGGTGATAATGATACTAAATCATAACCTTGGGCGATCGCAGTTTTCACCAAACTCGCCACTAAACCAGGATGGGGTTGAATATCTGCATCCATGCCCAAAAACCATTCACTCCCCTCAGATGTGAATAAAAAGCCATTATGCAACGCCCAAGGACGACCAACCCAGCCTGGGGGTAAAGGGTCATCTGTGATCACCCGAAAGCGGGGGTCTGTTATTTGTGCGGTTTTCACCAAGTCGGGAGTACCATCTTGTGAGCGACTATCAACAACAATAATTTCCCGAACTTCGTAACTTTGGCGACTCAAACCCTCTAACAGTGGACTAATCCGTAATGCCTCATTTAGTGTCGGTACAACCACACTCACAGTTCCCAAAAGTTCTGGTGTGGGTTGTTGTGGTTCGAGGGCTGGATAACGTCCTGGACCTTTGAGCAACCGGGAAAGTAAAATGGCTGTTGCAGGTACTTGGATAAGTAGCAATAGGAGCGGAATAATATTTAACAATTTTAACCCTGACTTTTTTGTATAAACTAGCTAGTTTAGATTTTCGCGCAATTTAGGCAAATTAACTTAACAGTGATGCCAAAATTGACGCAATACTTTACGAGAAATAATGTGCTTGACACTCCCCGGTCTAAGAGGATGTTTTAAAAGTTTTTAATGTGTAAACAGACCCCTCTCCAAACCTCTCCCCTGGTCGGGGAGAGGCTTTAAAACCGCCATTCCCTTGTAGGGAATGGGGGTTAGGTTTTTGGAGATTATGGGTTTCATATAATACTTTTCAAACAACCTCTTAGCTTTCTTTTTGTGTAATTGGGAAAGAGGTAATTGGCAGAATTTCTTCTCCTCTTCCCTCTTCCCTCTTCCCTATTTGAAAGCAACTTTCACATTAGCAACAGCAACTTCTTGAGTAGCTGCTTCAATATTCACCGTTGCAGGTGTACTAGAACCTTTATACCACAGCAGCACAGCCGGAGCTACACCCAGTGCCACACCTAGCAGTACAGGAATAGGAAACCCAGCGGCTAAACTCATGACTGTGGCAAAACCAAAATTACCCAAATAAACCAATAAAGGTACATTTAGTTGGTAATGGTCTAACTTAACCGGGTTTTTGCTCCATAACAAAGCCGCTACAGTCATAAATAACGAACCAGTACCCATCCAACCCGCAAAGTTTTGATAAGGCATTCCAAAGAAAGCCCCAGGTTGGTGCCAATACCAGAAGGGAAGGGAAGTTTGACTCATGGCTGGGTCAAGCACAAAATCCCAAGAGGTGAGCAGTAAAGCCCCTAAACCAATAGCTCCCACATGACGGAACAAGCTGGGTTTTTTATCTACTTCTAAACCCGCACGAGCCAACACATAAGAAACTAATCCCACATAAAACCAGGAAAGGGGAATTGTAAAAGGGACCAAACCGGAAATTTTATAACCCAAACCACTCAAATAGCTATAGTAACCAAAGGGAAAGCCTGTGCTAGTTCCTAGTAATTCGCTAGTTAGGGAAATTGATAAAGATGGGATTAAAAATCCTAAAGCGCGTGCTAAACCTAAAGTTCGGTAAGCATAAAGGAACACTCCCAGCGCCCCCAAAATCATATATACCACACCACCACCCGCCATACTCCACTGCATGACGCTCTGTCCGACTTCTGATAAGCTAACAATTAGTTCAGCATTGGGAATAACAATCAATATCCCCACCAGTCCAAATACCATAGAAACGATATGACCAATTAGGCATACGCGCTCGACGATAACAAGTTGTCTCATGATCAATCCTTAATGATATGCCAGATGGCTATTCAACTGCTAACAGTTTACAAATATTTATGAACATATTTAACTAAATGTTGATCTTTATTCTCTTAAATTGGGAATTAGGGATGGAATTCAACATTTAGAAACCTTAGGAGTTCAGTAAATCTGTGAAATAATCAATGAAACCGATACTGATAGCATCAGTATAGAACGATTTGTAACTGAGTAAGGTACAGAACTTTTACATTTATCAACTGCTTAAAGCCTGTTTTATTCCTAACTCCTGCTATATGTCAATTTTGAAAAAGATACCTTGGTTTTCCTTAACACTTATATTACTGAGTTACAGTACATTGGGCTGGATAATATTTGAAGAAAAGGCCCCGTGGTATGTACGGCTGATAACTGCAGTAACTATCCTGCTGTCCCTGATATTGCTCACTAACCCTTGGCTAAAACTAGATGATTATTCTCGTATTTTCTTCAAGTCAAACGCTAGGACTTTTCTTGTGGCTATCTTAGCAGCTTTCCTATTTTTTCTAATGATTGCCTGGTTTCGGGTATTTCTTGATACTTTACTCGTTATGTGCGCGACTATCCTAGCCAAAATAGACTTTCAAACAGTTGGTTTAAAACCAGCATTAGCTTTTGGCTGTATATCTTTTTGCTCACTGTTAGGACTAGGAATGGGCGCACTTATCAATCACTACATTTAAAAGTAGTCATTAGTCATTAATTAATTAATAACGAATGACCAATGACTAATAACGAATTAACCAGCTACAGCTTCTACGAGTTCTGCGGCTACTGCATAAACGCTAACTTTCTTCTGGCTTTTACCTCTTCTTTCAAAGGTAACTACACCGTCAATTAAAGCAAACAAGGTATCATCACTGCCAATACCAACGTTGTTACCAGGGTAAACCTTAGTACCACGTTGACGGACTAGAATATTACCTGCACGTACAGTTTGTCCACCATAACGTTTTACACCTAGTCGTTGAGCATTCGAGTCACGACCGTTCCGCGTACTACCAGTTCCCTTCTTATGAGCCATGATTCCCTCTTTTCTATTTACTTTATTTATCCCAGGTTGCTAGTTATCCAGTTTAGGCTGGGAAAAAAGTAATTGGTAATTGGTAATTACTCTCTATCACCTTTTCCCCCTTGCCTAACTAGCAACTTAAACCTTTCTTTATGATTCTTCGGATGATTCGTCAGCGGTTTCTTCCACAAAGTCAGTATCAAGAACGGGAAGTTCAGGACTCGTTGGTGCTTCTTCGTAAGCTAAAACTTCGCCGTTGAGATTGATAGAATTAATCAAAAATCTGGTAATTTCCTGGCGATGTCCCCGTTTTTTGCGGGTTTTCTTTTTAGGTTTCATCTTATACACCAGGACTTTGCGACCTCTAAAGTGTCGCATAATTGTCCCTTCCACGGTTGCACCTTCTACTAAAGGTTGTCCAATGGAAACTGCGCCTTCGTGATGTACAAGTAATACTGCGTTGATGGTAACTTTTTCATCTGGTTCAGCGGTTAGTAGTTCAATGTCGTAAAAGCGACCTGCTTCTACTTTCATTTGTTTACCGCCAGTTTCAATAATCGCGTAAGTCATTAAATCGTCCTTGAGGTTGCCGTACAGGTAGCTGGCTATAATCTCCTGTAGAGACGCTATTATTTATAGCTTTGCCAGCTTTTGCAGTATGTCTACCTGATCCGAGCAGGAATTAGACAGACAATCTACTATATTACCTGATTGATGGTTAATCAGTCAACCTTTGAGAAAATATAATTTTATTTCTCGCTGATTTCCGAAAAGATAATTCTGGTGTTTGTAGTTAACCGTGACACAGACGGAAAATTTTTTAACTAATCTGAGCAATTTAAATAGGGTTGCTCAGATTTTTTTACTATTCACTTTCAGATTTTTCATAAATAATTTAAGAAAATTGTAGGTTGGGTAGAGGGAAGTGAAACCCAACAAAATCGGGAGGATTTTAGAAAAAGGTGATAATTGTTACGAATTATCAATTATAATTTAGTTAATACTGAAAATGAAAATTTAATTTTTATTAGATAAAGATGAAAAGAATTGAAGTTGAACAAAGAACTATTTTTGTGGGTTTAGCTGGTAGTCATGGTTATGGTTTAAATCGTCCTGAATCAGATTATGATTATCGTGGTGTATTTATTGCTCCTAAACGCTATTATTTAGGCTTTGATAGTATTGAACAAAAGGATTCTGGTTGGGATGAACCGGGGATATTTCCGTTTATAGATGGTAATGAAGATACGGTTATTTATGAATTAAGAAAGGTTATTCATTTATTAGCTGGTGCAAATCCCAATGTTTTAGAATTGCTGTGGTTAAATAATTATCCTTTTTTAACAAATGTCGGACAACATTTAATTAATCACCGTCATTTATTTTTGAGTAAAAAGGTAAAGCATACTTATTCTGGTTATGCTTTTGCTCAAATTAAGAAGATGGAAACTCATCGTAAATGGTTGTTAAATCCACCTACGAAGAAACCTCTTCCTGCCGATTTTGATATTATGGATGAAGTTCCGTTAAGCAAAGATGAGTTAAATGCTTTTTTGGAATATCTTTATCTTTTGATTAGGGGGAAAATTGAGTTTTTGGAAGAATCAGAACAGTTATATAAGTTGCTGACTGGGGATATTGATTTTAAAGGTGTTTTGAAACAGTACACTTTAGCAGATGAAACTTTAGCATATACCCAAAATTTAACTCATAGCCGTAAAGATTTTATCCGGCTTTTGCAAAAAAGTCAAAGTTATCAAATTGCTTTAAGAGAATGGAAGGCTTATATATCTTGGCAAGAAAATAGAAATCCTGCTAGAGCCGAAATGGAAAAAAAATCAGGTTATGATTTAAAACATGGAATGCACTGTATTCGATTACTACGCAGTGGCTTGGAAATTTTGCAGCGGGGAGAAGTAACTGTAGATAGAAATTTAGCTGGTGATATTGATGATTTAAAGGCTATTTTGCGAGGTGATTATAGTTATGAGCAATTAATGAAAATGGCGGAAGATTTGGTTGCTCAAATGGATGCTTTTTATGAGCAATCTAGTTTATCACATCGTCCTGACTTGGAGCAAATCAATGATTTGTGCATGGAGTTGGTGGAAATGCAAGGTTGGTAAGAAAATCTGGAAATTGGAAAGATGCCTGGGGTACGCTTCGTGGACGTGGCTAAATAAACAAAATTCAACTGCCTAAACTTGCTAGTGATATTTATGCTGTGGGCATGATTGGTATTCAAGCCGTAACTGGATTAGTGCCAGGACTATTTCAGGAAGACTCGAATACTGGGGAAATTATCTGGGGTATAATTCGTTATTACTTGAAAGATTATCAAGGTGCGATCGCTTTATATAATGAATTAATTAATCTTGATCCTCATGATGCCAGAACCTACCAAAACAGGGAGGGAATGAAAAATGGTTAAAAATAGCGCAAGATAGAATTAGAGAATTACAAAAATAGTGAAAGTATCTATAGGAATAATATTTGAATCCTGAAATTATTTGCGTAGTTAGGTAAGATGCAAAAGGCATGAGGTAAAAGGATTCTAGCCGATTCAGGTGTACCGAGTGTTTTTCAAAAATCAAATATGAGTCCTATATTCCATATCCCCTGCTTATGCAATGTAATTATAATTAAAATGTATCAACTAAACAAATATTAAAAAACAAGTTCAATTAAGATGCCAAAATTAAATATTGGAAAAAAAATAAAACAACAAATGAGTAAAAGGGGTTGGACAGAAGAAATGCTTGAATTAGTTTACTTAAATCCTGGTAAAACGGAAAAAACAAGAGATAAAAGGTATAATATAGATGGTACAAGAAAAGATGATCCTGCTACTGTATATTACAGGAGTGATGGTGCATACATTGTCTGTAATGACATCACAGGTGATGTAGTTCAGGTAAGTGATATTAATGATCCTAACTGGATTGAAAAACAATACTAAATTAAATGTTGATTAATAAATATCAGGAATATTTTCACTAATAAGTAAATTCAGGAGTACAAACATGAAATTAATTGATAAATATCAAAAAACAGGATTTATTAAAGCTGGAGAATTGCTATTAACTCCTGCTAATGCACTGGAATTTATTAACGAAATTGCCGAAAGAAATATTTCCGTTTTAGGTGTAGATTTATGGTATTATATCAATGATCAAATATCCGAAGATCCTGGATCATTAGATTTAAGTGAAATTGATGATCCTCAACAAAGTGTATCTATAGCTAAACAATTTATTACCCATAATTTACCAAAAGGAACAGCTTTTGTTTCTTTGGTTTTGAGTGATTAAAATTAAAAGAATGCATTAGATAATTTAGAAGATTACTAAGTAGGTTGGCGTTAAAAATTGTCGTTGGGGCAAGGGAACAGGGAACTCTTAACTGGGAACAGGAAGAGAGTTTTGGGCGATTTTACTTTTCTTCACATACCTTTAAATCCCACATTCCGCACCCCAAAATGTTACAGAGGGAAATTACGGAGATGAAAATCAAAGGGAGCATCAAAACAAACAGATAAAGTGAAAAAAGGCATTTGAGAAACAGTAAATCACCAAAAATGTCATCAAAATCTATTCTCAATAAGAAGCAATAAGAATGCACACCACCTGGAGAGGTCAATAGATAAGTGAAAGAAGATATTCAAGAAACAATTATAAGTTAGACTAATCAATTAAAGTAAAAAACGAAATTATAGACATAGTAAAATGGAGCTATAAATCAAAGAGATTAGCTCATCTTTACAAGAGAAATTAAATTGATAGAGATGATAATTAGCTGACTAATTGATAGTAACGTAAACAATCATCTGGTAAAAGACTCAAGATAAAATCTCTGTCCTTATTCCAATTAGAAATATGTTTCTCCTGATTGAGTGTAACCAAATGAATACACTGAAAGCATTGAAAAATCCAGCGTAAAGTAGGACGATTAGTTGCTTTGCCTAATTGATTTTTAATTGTTGATTTAGACTCCAAAAGAGCATTTCTAATATGACGTTGAGCCAAAGTATAAACCAGTAGACATAAACCCATAATCATTCCCAAAGACTCTATTCTCTCAGGACTTTTGAGGAAAATACTGTCGGCAAAAAATAATGGGTCTTTGAGAAAACCAAACCCCCTCTCACATGACTGCTGGGCTTTATATTCCCTGAGCATAGAATCATTGCTTAGTTCCTGTGAATCTAAAACATTTGTCGCAATAATAAAACGTCCCGCACTCAGCAATTCTGTATTAATTTTACTTTCATCCTGGGAGACTGTAGCTGATATTTGGTAAGATATTTCTCCTGAAGTATCTTTTTTATTAGATTTTACTTGAGTCACCGTACTTTCGTGAATTTGATGATATTTGAATTGTTTTGATAATTTTGATAATGCCTTGATAGCATCTGCAACACATGCAAATCTCTCTTGTGATAACTTTTTCAAATCTTGCACAGCTTTTGATTCTGCTTTGGTAATTTTTTGTGTGAGCTTATGCAGGTCTGATTCTTTTCTTTCTTGACTTTGCACTACTAACCATCTTTGTTCTATCCCTGCATAATTTTGGATTTTTGATGCTAATTTATATCCTGGTATTGTACTATCAATAAATTCTGATTCTGCTAATGTTGATATTAATGTTTTTGCTGCTTTTATGCTTAATGGTACTCGACATAACCACTGTAAATCTGACATCATTTTCAGGTTTGATTCTGTATATAAGGCGCAGTCAGCTACTATGAGACTATTAACTTCTAATTGTTTGTGATATTCTACTGCTATTTTACCAAAACATGATGAGTCAGCTTGGTTTCCCGATGCTAGTTTTAAAAATATTGGGATGTCTCCATCTCCTGAACATATCATTTCTATGATAAACTGTTTTAAGTCTGGACGATGGTCACGAGAATAACCGTAGGTGATGGTTATTTCTTTTGGTGATTTTACTGCTAATTCTTCTAATTCTTGGTTATTTCCTACTTTTTGACTCTCAAATATTACGAATGGTAAGCTAGTGTTATACTGCCCATGCACGTGCATTGATGATGAGTCTAGATGTGATGTTAATAGTGATACTCCAAATTTTTGAGCAGCTTTTAAGGCTATGATAAAAAAGATTGTATCTAAGCCTTTTATAAACAGTTTATCCATGACTCTCCCCAATTTATCGTCGTTGAGATATTCTGGTTTTACTCCTGCTCCTATTAAATGCTCACAGGCGATTGTTTCAAAATATTTGGGAAACATATATAACGGTTTGGAGACAAATCCTAACCCGTTTATTATCATGGCTTTTACCACTTGACCTGCATTTACTTTTTCGTCTTTTTCGACTCCTATTAATTCATTTATTATTTCTACTATTCCGATTGAATCTATGATTCCTGCTACTATCCCTAGATGGTCTATGTTCTCAATTTCTATTTCTTGAGGTTTTAATTTCACAACAGTTTCCTCTAATACTTCTGTTGTCATCAATTATTTCTTATTTGGTTATCAATTCATTTTTTTCTTTTGTTACCAAGTTTCACTTTATCACACCACGTCCCTTTTAATGCTACTTATTCTCATTAAGCATCTTAATTTTTGAATTGACTTTAGTTATTATGTACTACTTTAAGGGCTTTTTTGATCTGTGACAGTTTGGGGTGCGGAATGTGGGTTAAATTTTTCAGTTCACCTACTTAGCAAAGAAATTAACCGACATCAAAAAACCTCTATAATCGCCATTAAATAGAGGTTTACAAGCTAAACGGCTCATTTCCAGATTGGGCTTGGTTGTATTTTATGATATTACAAAAAGTTTACCCGCCAGGTAATTAATTGAGGTTATTAACTGGCTTTTGACCGGTGGCGACTGCTGTTTTGGGAATTTCAATGACTGGGTTATTTAAAGCCACCATTAAAGGCGAATCTGTGGCTGTTGGTGTTAATTCTGTTGGTTGTGTTGTGGCTATTTCTACCATTCTGGAATTACCTGGGAATAAACCAGATATTGTTCCCAGAATACAAGCCGCAGCGGCTGCACCACCTAACATCCAGTTCAAGCGATAACGGCGATTAACACGCGTTAAAACTTGGTTAATCGTTACCTCTGATGACTGAGCAGTTGCGGGAACAGGGATGTCATGTAAACCCTTTCTAAGATTTAACAGTCTCTTATACAAGCACTTAATAGAAGTATCAGTTGAAAGCCACTCTTCAACTTGTCTGCGTTCAGTAGCTGTGACTTCGCCATCCAGGTAAGCACTTAATAACTCGAAACAATCGCGCTTCTCCATATTTATAGTACCTGTTGATTCATTTTTGCTTCTCAATGGCAGAAAATATATATTTTCGTTGACAGTCCTTAATATTTCTTAAAATCTGCCATAAAATTGAGGAAACATGATGTAGATTATGTATCTAGATAGGTTTGCAATTGAGTTTGTAATCTTGATCTGGCTCTGGCTATTCTAGATTTCACCGTTCCCAGGGAAACTCCGGTAATTTCGGCGATTTCTTCATAGGCCAGTCCTTCAATTTCTCTCAAAACAATTGTAGTCCGAAAAACCTCTGGTAAATCAGCGATCGCTTCTCGCAACTGTTCATAAAATTCTCTGGTCGTCATTTCCTCATCCGGACTTGGGGTATCACCGGCAATTTCCCAATCCATTTCCCCGTCGGCTAACAATCGCGGAGCATCTAGGGAGAGAGGACTGGCTACCCGTTTGCGTTTACGTAATTCATCATAAAACAAATTAGTGGCAATCCGACTTAACCAACCTCGGAACTTGGCAGGTTCTTGTAGTCGGTTAATATTTCGGTAGACACGAATCCAAACTTCCTGGGCTAAATCGGCTCTGTCAGACCAATCGGGCGCTAAATGATATAAAACTCGATCAACTTGAGTCTGATAGCGGCGCAATAGTTCTGAAAAGGCAGCACGGTCTGGACGCAATCCGACTTGACAGCGTAAAATAAGGTCGTGGTTTGAGAGTTTGTCAACTTGCACCGATGCTGCTGGGTAGGTGGCATCAACTGTTGACCAAGATACACTAATGGATTGACTCATGGATCGGTCTAGCTTTAAATCACTCCTTCCTATTAGACTTGATCATTGGTCAAAAGTTCCTCAGTAAGGTGACGGATTTATAATCGGAACACGGAAATAAATATAGAAAGGAGTTTTCAGGGTTTTATTGATCATAAGACTAGGGATGGGAAAGGCAAGTAACTAGTACCGCAGGGTGGAAGTCAAAAGTCAAAAGTCAAAAGTCAAAACTAATATACAGTAGGCTTTTTGGCGATTGAATATGGTTGCTTTATTTACGCCGTGATGTACTAGTAGTCTGTCAAATTTATTTTGACGGGTTTTTGGTAGTGCGGGCATCTTGCCCGCGTGAGCGAGACGGAAGATAAAAGAAAACACGGATCAAATTTTTGTGAGGTTGGGAATAGTGATCAGATTGAAAACTGGCCACTAAATACTTGACTAGTAACTGCTAATAGGTCATAGGTAATAAATAATGGCTAATTGTCAATTGTTAATCAGTAAAATTCTCACCTCCAGCTAAATATGTCAGGGATAAATAATAGGCGATAGCAATGGCAAGAAATGAATCTGTAGCGAGTATGGTCATGTTTCTCTGTTTTGGTACAGCAATTTTATCTCTGGCTGTCCATTGGCAAACGATGAGAACAACAGGGCAGTTAAATCAATCTGCATCCACAGAGGTTTATCCGCAGGGTTCACCAGTGGAAATTGGGAGTAGTGCCATTGCGGCTTCTGTACCTACCTCTCCCCAAAAAGCTGCGGTGATTAACTTGGATTCTCCTTGGAAAACACAGAAATCAAGCCTGGATGCTGTTACAGATCCAGTTAATAATCCAAAGCCATCAGTACCGGACTTAAATGCAACTAAAGTAGTTGTAGATTTAAGCGATCGCCGTGTTTATGTTTCTCGATATGATGAGGTTATAGCTAGTTACCCAATCGCTATCGGTAAAAAGGGCTGGGAAACACCAACTGGCGATTTTAAAATTATCCACAAAGAACATCATCCTATCTGGCGACATCCAATTACAGGAGCTATCTTTGAGGGTGGTACTGATAGTCCTTTGGGGGATAGATGGATTGGTTTTTGGTCAGACGGCAGGAATGAAATTGGCTTTCACGGGACACCAAATGTTGACTTGGTAGGAGCGGCGGTTTCTCATGGTTGTCTAAGAATGCGTAATTCTGACGTGAGAATGCTGTATAGCCAAGTAAATATCGGCACACAGGTATCAGTTCGTGAATAAAAATATTAAGTAATTGATAATTGTCAATTAAACCGCGTTTACTTTGAAACCCATAGTTTTTTCTTAATTGGGTTTTATTCCCAAATCCTATACTGTTCCCTGTTCCCTGTTCCCTGTTCCCTGTTCCCTTTTGAAAAACTCCAGTTTTCAACTTGGACGAGGTTTATCAATTATTGTGGCTCAAAATTAGCCGCATGGGTCTGAAGCAATGTACTAACTTGGGTTAAAACTTCATTGCCAGTGGTCTTGTTCAATGCTTGACGTTCTGGGAAGAAATCTGGTGTATCTAAATACTTACAGATGGCTTCGCTAACTTGTTGGGATATTAAAGGTTCAAGTTCTGTGTTAGCTCTTTTTCGTTGATATTTCGCGCCTTCTTCCGTCGTTGCATACAGAGGAGGCAGCCTGTTCAGAGCATAGGCGGTTATATCGCCCACATCTAGAGAAATTTCGCTGGTTGCTTCAATTTCTGCTACTTTGGCAATGACGTTGATGAGTACCAATTCTTCCATGACGTTGATAAATTGTTTGCGAGGTACTGGTACTACTTCACCGGTCAACAATGCCCCCATGAGGCGATCTAAAGCCATGTACTCTTCGGTTAGCAGTTCTGAGGCGTTACCGCAAATCCGCCCAACTTCTGCTTCCATTGCTGGTGTCAAGTAACCATCTTGAAGAGCTTGTGCTACTATTTTTTCAATACTCATAAAACATTGTGGGTAGTATGGAAGGAACACAGGTTAAAAGTATATATTTCTACTTATAAATATATACTTTGCGATAGCCAAACTAAACAGATATGCTATCAATCACCCAGAATACAATAGCAGAATTAGTCCAGATTAGGGAATAAATCAGGGTTTGAAGTCCCCTATTACTGTGTTACTGAATTATTTATCTTACCAAATTATACCACTTACATATAAGTATTTTGGGTTAAAAAAGTCACAATATCAATACCTTCGCCAAATTCAAAAAAGCCTATGGCAAAGGTATTGAAGATGAGAAACTTAATCAATTTGTTGAGATTTCCAAGGGATTGGATCAACAGATTGTCCGTTTACATACAAACCCCAGTGTAAGTGTGGTCCGGTAGATGCGCCAGTTGAACCGACTGCACCAATTTTTTGCCCTGCTTGCACAAAATCACCTTCTTTGACATCAATCCGACTTAGGTGCATGAAAATACTGATAACACCTTGACCGTGATCAATGCCGACTACGTTACCATGAACGCGGAAGCCTTGGGATACTGTACCAACTAAAGCCACTTTCCCCGCCGCTGGGGTAACTACAGATGAACCTGTTGCTCCTGCATAGTCTTGTCCACGATGGTAGTAGTCATTGGCAAATTCGCCATTGTAGTAGCGACGGACACCATATTTAGTAGAGGTTCGCCCCGCGTTGGGGGTGAGAAACAGGCCATGCCAATATTTTTTCGGTGTTTGTAAGGCTTTTAATTCTTTTACTCGCTTGAGTTCGTATTCGGTAGCATTAACTCCAGCTTTTCCGGGTGGTAAGGTGATGCGTTGCACGGGAAATTTGCGATCGCGCACTTTTATTGATAAGTTTTGTTCTTGTCCATCTTGGGAAATTCTGATTGTTCTCACTCCAGCTTTCTCTAAGGGAGTTGTGGGAATAAAAGAACGGTATTGACGAGGGGCAATTTCAAAAGCTGGATATGTTGTTTCCCCAACTGTTACTGTGGGGTTACTAATCTTTTCTTGGGAATCTGCCTCAATTACTACGGAAATTGTATCCCCCAATTGGGGATTTTTAGGTAATACCTGTATTTCTAAAGCTTTTGCGGGTAAGCCTAAAGCCATGGGAACAGTGGCAATTATACCTATTAATATTTTGGTAGGGTTGATCATACTAAAATTTCGCAATTTATGCTGTGGATTAATAGTGTTAGTCATGGTAAGTAGGTTAGCATTGAAAATCGTCGTTATGGCACTAGGCTTGAGGCAATACTTCGACTTCGCTCAGTAACCAGAGGCAAGAGTGAAGAGGGTTTGGGCGATTTTACTTTTCGTTACATATTACTCTTCGAGAAGCCGCTTCGCGTCTACGGTTTTTTTCCGTTCACCTACTTAGTTATAGGCTAATAAGCCGTTATTTAGGGATAATTTGGATAAGTGTGTGGAATTAATTGAGGTTAATACACATCAGTAAAAATTATGGAGAAGAAGTATTCCTCAACGCTGACCAACTACTAGCAATAGGCATTCTCCAACCAGTCCCAAAAGCGCGGTCAGTAATTTTTAATCCCGGCGCTGCTTGTCGGCGTTTAAACTCCGCACGAGATAATAATTGTAATACTCTATCTACAATTGCCGGTTCATGACCTGCGCTAATAATTTCTGTTGCTGATTGATGTTGATGAATCAAACGGTCGAGAATATCATCTAAAATTTCATAAGGTGGAAGAGAATCTTGGTCAACTTGACCCGGTTTAAGTTCTGCGCTTGGTGCTTTCGTGAGAATATTTTCGGGAATAACTTCTCTTTGTTGATGAGAATTTAACCATTTGCAGATAGAATAAACGCGAGTTTTGGGAACATCAGCAATGACTGATAAACCACCATTCATATCACCATAAAGGGTGCAATAACCAACAGCAACTTCTGATTTATTGCCAGTAGATAAAAGTAGATAGCCAAATTTATTAGAAATTGCCATTAATAAATTACCACGAATTCGAGATTGCAGGTTTTCTTCCGCAATCCCAAATTCTGTTCCTGCAAATAATTCATCTAGGGAATTATCAAAACTTGCCATTAATTCCCCAATAGGTAAAAGTTGAGTTTGAATATCTAAATTTGCTGCTAATGTTAAAGCATCACTAATCGAATGTTCCGAACTATAGGGAGAAGGCATTAACACACCAATCACATTTTCTTTTCCTAATGCCGCAGTCGCAATAGCCGCAACTAAAGCGGAATCAACTCCTCCACTTAAACCCAATAATACTTTAGAAAAGCGACATTTACCAACATAATCTTTTACTCCCAAAACCAAAGCATTCCAAATTTCCTCATCTTCAGATTCATCAACAGGAGAAATATCACCGAAATCTAAATCTTGTTTATTGCTATTAAATTCAACAGTCAAAAAGTCAGATACAAAACCTTTTGCACGACAAACAATTTCACCTTGTTTATTTAAAGCAAAACTGCGTCCGTCAAAAACTAAATCATCATTTCCACCAACTTGATTTGTATAAATAATCGGTTGTTGAAAATTAACTGCACTATGTTTTAACATCGCTTCTCGCAGATGTTGTTTACCAACAGTGTAGGGTGAAGCAGATAAATTAACAATTAAATCAACTCCTAAACTTGCTAAATCAGCAATGGGATTAACTGCGTAACTCCGCTTACCCCAAAATTCCTCATCATTCCATAAATCTTCGCAAATTGTCACACCAATATGAAGATTATCTAATATAAAATAATTGGCTTCTACTCCTGGTTCAAAATAGCGTTTTTCATCAAAAACATCATAAGTAGGTAATAGCCTTTTATGGAAAAATTGCTGAATTTTACCATTTTCTAATAAAGCAATGCTATTAAATAAATTTTTTCCTCCAGAAATGTGCGCTTGGGAATTTTTAACAACAGTTCCCACTAATACAGCTAAATTTGCTGGTAAATCTTCAGCTAATTTTTGCAATGTGTTATCAATTGCTTCTATAAAACTAGGATTTAATAATAAATCCCTTGGTGGATACCCACAAATAGATAATTCAGGTGTTAATAATAAACGAACATTTTCTGATGCTGCTTGTTGGGACATTTCCAGGATTTTTTGAGCATTTCCTAGTAAATCACCAATAATAGGATTAATTTGAGCAATAGCGATTTTCATAATTTATCTGCGTTTATTTGCGTTCATCTGCGTTCAATTATTATTCCCTAAATAAACACCAAAGGTTTATCTTTAAACGGTGCGAATGCTTCTTTATCAAACTTATACAAACTGGCAGGACGACCCGCACCTCGTGATACTTTAATGCCGGTATCTGATAAAAAACCTAACTTTAGTAACCGCGCTCGAAAATTAGAATAATCGGCAAAATTTTCCCCTAAAACTGTGGTGTATAGTTGATACAAATCGTTTAAGGTAAAAGTTTCTGGTAAGACTTCAAAAGCTACTGGACTATATTCTAATTTGTTTTTTAATCTTCCATGTCCATAGGTAATAATTTCATTGTGGTCAAATGCTAATTGTGGTAATTGTTTGACAGGATACCAAGCAATACCTGCGACTTTATCAGCAATTAATTCTGCTTCTTCAAATCTGACTAAGGCAAAATAACTAACTGATAAATAACGGACTCCGTAGCTATCAATTTTTTCCCTGGGGTCACGATTTGGACCACCAAAAGTATAAAGTTGTGCTAAATAAAGATTATTTACCTTTATTTTCTCAGCCATAATCCGATAAGCAGCATCTTCTAAAGATTCTCCTTGACAAACTAAAGTGCCAGGAAGACTCCAATGATTTAAAAATGGTTCTTGCTGTCGCATGACTAAGAGAACTAACAACCGATTTTGGGCAGTATCTACAGAAAAAATCACATTATCAACACCAACTTTAAAATCAGCTAAAGGTTGTTGATTTATGGGGTTTAAAATCTTTTTTTGGTTACGTATTGGCATTCGTACAAATGCTGTTGATGAATGTAGGCAATGACGGGAGGTGTGAGAGTATTAATATCTCCTTGTTCACGGAAAGCGGTAGAGGAAACATCTAAACCAATCAAATTAGCAATGGCAATTTTTCCGCCAATTTGTTTAACTTTATCTAAACCAGAATCATCTATTATATATCCTGGTCTGGGAATTACCAGTAATTGCACTTGTTGTAATAAATCTTCAACATGATACCAGCGCGGTAATTGATTTACTAAATCAGCACCAATTACTAAAGTATATTCAATATTTTCTCCCCATTTTAATTTTGCTTTACCTACAGTTTCTAGAGTTTTCCAACTACTTAAATCTTGTTCTAAGGCAATATTTTGGTTAGCAACATTAATATCTTTAATTAACAGTTCTAACATTGCTGCTCTGTGTGGTAAAGGCGTTTGTTGGGACTTCATGGGATTATCCGCAGCCCATACAGCTACCCAATCATAACGTTCAGATAACCATTTGAGAATTATTAAATGTCCAGCAGTTGGAGGATCTGCACTTGTACCAAATAAAGCAATTTTCATGATTTTTGATTCTGCTTTTTTGCAATTTTTAGAGTAATTTAAACGAACCACAGAGACGCAGAGGGCGCAGAGGTAAGAGAAATTATATTATTTATCACTTCGTTTTGTCATCTGAGATGCCCTTACCAAGAATGTCTCTTTACTTATGGTAGTATTCACCATAAATAATGTCAAGCCTTGGCTAATAAATAATGACAAATTCCTGAAAAGCCTATATTTACAAGGGAGTTAGGATATTTTTTACAATTAATTTATATTTCTTAATAGTACAGCCAGTCAATATCCAGGAGTTGGATAAGATTTTAAGAATAATTGACCGCAGATAAACGCAGATAAACGCAGATGAAAATGGATGAATTAATGAATTTTATGATTCTGTGCAACTTTACATATAATAAGTTTAAGGGGTTTAATCCGAATTAGACTAACAAATAGTTTTTGTGTTTGTATGGGGAATAATTGCGTTATTATATAACAATAGAAACTAAATTTATATAGGAATAGGAAAACCAAGAAGAAATTAATACCAATTTCTTTGAAAACAGATAAAAGTTATTTCCATAGAAGGATGATATCAATTATGGATTCTGTAAGTCTCACCCACGAACAATTATCTCAAGCTATTAATGAACTTCCACTGGCAGCACTTCCTGAATTAGCTGATTTTATTGAATCTTTACTTTTTAAGCTGAATTTAACTCCTGCGGCTATTAATAATGAACCAGAGGAGAGTAATTTTTTATTAAGTATTTCTGGTATAGGAGAGTCTAGTGAACCCAATTTATCAGACAAAGATACAGAAAACGGAGAACTGGAAATTGATCCAACTAGAGGTATTAAGGAATTTAATCATGAGGTAAATAAATAATCATGACGGCTATTTTAGATATAAGTTTCTTAGTGGCAACTGTTGATATTAAGGACGAAAATTATGGGCGTATCCTTGATGTTATAGTTGATTCAAAGGAAGTATTGGTTTTACCAACGACAGTTTTACCTGAAGTTTGTCATTTGCTTGCTTCTCGGTTAGGATATCCTACAACAAGACAGGTTTTAACTGAATTAGCTAATAGTAATGTCATTATTGAAGGGATTGATAAAACTGATTTAAAAAGGGTGACGGAGATTCTAGACCAATATACTGATAGTAAGTTAAACTTTGTGGATGCAACGATTGTTGCTATTGCGGAAAGGATGAATATTACTAAGATTTTCACTTTAAATAAACCTATTTTTAGTATTATTAATCCACAACATTGTGCTGGTTTTGAGATATTTCCTGAATAGGCTATCAATCAGATCTCCGACTTCTTTAAGAAGTCGGGGATCTTGTATTTTGTACTTATTTTAAAGGCACAATTGCACTCATTTGGTCTAAATCCAGGACTGTTGCTAATTCTGTTTCTGTCATTAAACCTTTTTCTAGAACTATTTGCCGCAGTGATTTGCCAGTTTCTAACGATTCCTTAGCTACAGCCGCAGCATTCAAATAACCAATATGGGTATTTAAGGCGGTGACTAGTGCTAAACTACCTTCAGCATAGGCTAAACAACGTTCTTTGTTAGCAGTAATTCCTTGAATACAGCTTGTAGTTAAAGCCGAAATTGTGTTACCTAAAATCTCAATGCTGTGAATTAAATTATAGGCAATGAGGGGCATCATCACATTTAATTCTAATTGTCCAGCTTGGGCAGCAAAAGCGATCGCATTATCATATCCCATAACCTGAAAACATACCATTGATGTCATCTCTGCCATCACAGGATTATATTTTCCGGGCATAATTGAAGAACCAGGTTGGACTGGAGGAAGTTGAATTTCCTTAAATCCAGTTTTGGGACCAGAATCCATTAACCGCAAATCGTGGGATATTTTCACCAAATCCTGGGCTAAATTCCGTAAAGCCCCGGAAACATTCACAAAAGCCCCCATACTTTGCATAGCAGCCATTAAATGGGGTGCAGGTTCTAGGGGAAATTCCAACAATTGCGACAGGATATCCACAACTCTTTGCCGATATTCTGAGTGAGTATTCATACCTGTTCCCGCAGCACTACCACCTAAACCCAATACCATTAAATCCCCAGCAGCAATGTAAAGACGATTTTGATGTTCTGAGAGGATTTGCGCCCAAGCACCAAAATTATCCCCTAATCGCACAGGTACAGCGTCTTGGAGGTGGGTTCTGCCAGATTTGACGATATCTTGAAATTCTATAGCTTTTGCCTCTAAAGCCGAAATTGCCTGTTCTAAAGCTGGTTGTAAAGTGCGAGAAAGTGCCAATAAGCCACCAATGCGAATGGCTGTGGGGATAACATCATTGGTAGACTGTCCATAGTTTACATGATCATTGGGACTAACGAGTTTGTAATTACCTTTTTGATCACCGAGAATTTCTAAAGCGCGATTTGCCAAAACTTCGTTAATATTCATGTGGTGAGAAGTTCCTGCACCGGCTTGATAAACATCAACCACAAACTGATCTCGTAATTCACCTGCTAGGATTTCATTAGTGGCTTGAATAATCGCTTTACTGATATCTGCGGGAATACAATCTAATTCTCCGTTGACAATAGCGGCAGCTTTTTTAATATATAAACCAGCATCTATATAAGTAGGTAAAGGTTTAATACCGCTAATGGGGAAATTTTCGATCGCCCTTTGGGTTTGAATACCATAATAAACGTTGTTGGCAATTTGGCGATCGCCCATTGAGTCTTTTTCAATGCGAAAATCTGAATTGTTAGTCATATAAGTCGAGAATGGGAACAAAAAGAACAGGGAACAAACTTGTTTTTAACTCAATTGTTATATGGGAAAAAGTGCAAAATTACGGCACATTTCAGGGAAATGAGGGACAAAGTTGACATAGTATTAATTTTTGACAATGCAGTAGGATAGTATCATGGGATTAGCTGTAACTTAACGTACCTGTTCACAAACTGTCACAATAGTTGTTACCAGCAATACACAATATTTGGTATGCTCACCTGTACTAATGTCATTTTTTAGTTAGGGAATAGGTAATAGGCAAATGGAAAGATCAGTCATGAGTAAGTATTCTTTCCACTTACCTCTTCCCCAATCACCAATTATCCACTACCTCTTTCCTTAACTACTACATGAATCTAAATCAAGTTAAATCCATCCCCAAATGGACACAATTACCATCTCCATCCATATTTTGTGCAGAAGTATCTATGCAATTGAGTATAGATACATCCGTTGCCCAATTACAACAGCAGGTAGAATATTTACAAATCCAATTGGAGTCAGAAAGACAGGAACATATTCAAGAAATCCAGCAAATTCAGAAATTTCAGACGTTACTTCAACATATTACTGAACACATCCGCGATAGTCTAGATGATCGGAAGATATTAACAATTATTACTCAAGAATTAGTTGATTTATTACAACTTAATCGCTGTCAAATTGAACTTTATAATCCCTGTTTAACTTCTGCCACAGTTACCTATGAATATAGTGCTACTTTACCCCATTTTCAAGGCTTAACCACAGTAATCGCTGATTTTCCTCAAATTTATCAATCTCTATTGCAAAAACAAATTTGGCAATCTATAGAAATTGTCCCAGGACATTATTCTGGATTACAGATGATGAATCAATTAGCTTGTCCAATTTTTGATCATCTAGGCATTTTGGGTAATGTTTGGCTAATTCGGCATACAGAGGCAAAATTTGGAGAACAAGAAATATCCTTTTTGCAGCAAATAGCTAATAAATGTGCGATCGCAATTCGTCAATCTCGACTACAGGCAAAAACCAAAGCGCAGATTCAGGAAATAGAAAAACAAGAACGGCAAAAAAATGAATTTCTCAAACAGCTTTCCCAAGAGTTACGCACACCCATTACTAATATTAATCTTGCTGTACAAACATTAGAAAGTCTCATGACACCAACGGGAATTTTAGATATAGAAATAGGATCTCAACTATTACAAATTCTCCATCATGAATGTGGACGAGAAAATAAATTACTTAATGATCTTCTCAGCTTTGCATATCTGAAAACCCATTCGGAATCTCCTACTTTAATTACTATTGATTTTCCAACTTGGTTATCTCCCATTATTGAATCTTTTCGAGATGTTACCAATTGTCAGCAACAACAGTTACACCTGGATATCTCCACAGAAATTCCCCCATTCTCCACAGATATCACTGATTTAGAAAAAATTATTACCTTGCTACTCAACCAAGCTTGTCAATGCGCTCCCGCAGGTGAATCAATTACAGTTACCGCCGATTTAAATGCAGCCACGGTAGAATTAAAAATCAGTATTTCTGGTGTAGAGATTCCTCACCATGAACTATCACAAGTCTTTCAGCCATTTTACCGCATTCCCAAACATTCCTCATGGCAAGCACAGAACACTGGTTTAGAGTTAATTTTGGTAGAGACAATGGTACAGCGTTTGCATGGATTAATTCATGTTACAAGTGCAAATAATCGCATCACGTTTATCATGCAATTTCCCCTGCGACCAGTTTTTTAGCTGCAAGACTAGTAGTCTGTCAAGATAAAAATGATGGACTGTAGTGTGAGCGTCTCGCTCACGCGGGCATATAGTGTAAGCGTCTCGCTCACGCGGGCAAGATGCCCGCACTACCAAAAACCCGTCAAAATAAATTTGACAGACTACTAGAGAGCCAAATCTGCTGTATGTGTAATGATAAACTATTTTTTTCAGTCTTCCATCTCGCTGCTGATACGTAGGTTATTTATCAACTCTTTGCTAGTTAAGGATTTCCGCCGAGATTTTTGTGTAATTAATTTTGTCCAATTACTTATAAGCGAATCTAATTTCTTACCTCTGAGGAAATATGCAATTAGGGACTTCCAACTAAAAAAAATATCCCAATCCTGAGTATAAATGTAGGGGTTTAGCACTGCTAAACCCCTACTCAGGGTATTTGCGGTATGTGGGATAAATATTGATTTATTTTGGTAATTGGTAATTTTATTGGTTACAAATCCGATAATTGTCTAGAAAAAAATATTGATTTTTGTCTTATTTACATCAAAATAGTCAATATTCTTTGAACTTTGTCCAAGTAAGAAATAAAATACTTATAATATCTTTTTAGTTAAGTAGGATACTGAATATGAACGCCCAAGCCAAGAATTTACAGACTTTATATGCTAAAACTCGCTTACTGCTTGCATTGTGGGATTTGGGAGGAAGTCAGCAGAAAGTGGCTAGGGGTAAATTGACGAAGCGGATAGTGTCTAAGGGTCAGAATAAAGCGGATTATCAAGCTATTTTAGAGGATTTAGAAATGCAGGGGGCTGTTACTGTTACTAAAAAGGGATCTTCAACCAGTTATACTCTCACGTCACCGACGGGCTTAGATGTGTTAAAAGCGGGTTTGCGTAGTGATGAGTTTGAGTTTAATACCAATCTTGGTGCTTGGGTAGGAAATTCTTTGTTGCGATTGTTGCGTGAGGTTGATGTTGTAGTAGCTGCGCCGGTTGCGTCTGGTGGTGGGGTGATTGGTTCTTATGAGGAGTTTAAATCTGTCACGTTGGATGTTTATGACAAGTTGAATTATGAACACAATCTTAATAATTTAGTACCTATTTATCGGATTAGGAGAGAAATAGGAGAACGAGTTAAGCGAACAGAGTTTAATAATTTTCTATTAGAAATGCAAGCTAATGATATTTTTCAACTTCAAGGGGGAACAGTAGAAGACAATGCACGGGACAAAATAGAAGATTCAGTCACTACAGAATTAGATGGATTACGTTGTTATGCCAGACTTTTGAAAGCTTAAACTTTATTTCTTCAATTCTTCACACATTAACCTCATAATACTATGACTACTAACATATCTAACATTGATGAATTGATTAAAACTCAAAACCCATTTGCAGGACATCTTGTTGTTAAACCGCAGCAAATATGGGGTAAAAGTTTTCCTGATGTACCCTCAATTAATGCTCATGCGTCTAATGCAGTATTTGATGCGGTTGAAAAAATCTGTAAAGGGCAGCGGACAACAGTAGGTATTACGATTACAGCCGAAAGAGGATTAGGGAAAAGCCACATTATTAGTCGAATTCGCCATCAATTACAGACTAGGGAAGATAGCTTGTTTATTTACATGAGTAAATATGACAACTTAAATCAAATTAAATATGAATTTTTACAAAGCATTGCTTCTAGTCTCAGAGCATTTAGTAATCAAAAAGTGATGCAGTGGCAAGAAATAGCAACTGCTTTAATTAACGAATCAAGAAAATGGAATCATCCACCAGAAAAATATATTAGTAATAAATTCTCTACTAAAGTAGTGGAACAGTTAACAAAAGAAATTTTGTTAATCAGGACTAATATTAATAATCCTTACATAGTTAAGGCAATCTTGTGGACACTTTCTACAGATTATGTTGTTTATGCAAATCGCTGGCTATCCGGTTTAGAACTAACACCGGAAGAAGCTAAAGCAATGGGCTTGCCAAATCCAAAACAAGCAGATAGAGAGATTGAATCCTTACGGAATGTTCGTCAAATTTTAGATATCACCAGCTATTATAGAGTTCCGGTGATTTGTTTTGATGAATTAGATAATGCAGATGTTGCTGATAATGGTTTGACAACAGCACAAGTTATTGGAAGCTTGGTTAAGGATTTATATAACAATATTAAAAGCGGTGTTTTCCTGCTGGCAATGTATTCTGAAACTTGGAATGATCAGATTAGATTTTTGCCACAAGCTGAAGCAGCAATTGATAGATTAGTAAGTGAAAAATCTGATAGGCAACCAATTGAATTACAGGGCTTAAACTCTGATGAAATTGTTGCTTTGGTTAAAAAATGGTTACAAGAATTTTATCAAGAGCATCAACAAATACCTCCTCATCCTCTCTACCCATTTAATGAAAATAAACTTAGAGAATTTGGTAAACAGAAACCTACTATTAGAACAGTTTTAAAATGGTGTGGTGAGAATTTTATTCCGGCTATTCCACCTCCTTTGAATCCGGTTAAACGATTTTTTCAAAGTGAGTTAGCTAATATTGAGACTTCTATTAATTCACTGATAGATGATGAATTAGCAATTACAGCGGCTTTAAAAGTAGGATTTCTTGGTTTGGCTAAATATGGAGTAGAAGTAGAAAGCGTGAAAATTGAAGGAGTTGAGGAAATTATCACAACTAAAGCAGATCAAGGATATCTTAATTTTCGGATTGTTGGTAATAATAGAAAAGTGAAAATAGGAATACTTATTCTACAACGACCTAGCGGAGCATTTATAGGTGCAGCATTAAAAAGATTGATTCATTACGAAAAATTTGATTTTACTCGTGGCTGCTTAATTCGCTCTAAGAAAATTAATCCCGGAGCATCAGTACCTCAACAATGTTTAAAAAATTTAAAAGAACAGACTGGAAAATGGATACTATTACGAGGTGAAGATATTAAATCTCTTTTAGCTATTTCATCTATTTACTATAATTGTAGAAATTATGAACTGACAGAAGAGCAAATTTTTGAATTTATCAAGGAGGAGAAGATAGCAATTAACAATCCTTTAATTCGAGAAATATTATGTAATCCTTCTGGACAAGAACCAACTGATTTAACTGGTTATGGATTTCCTGTTGCAATTCCTAAGTCTATTGATAATGCTGAATAATATCAAACTAAAGCTATAGCTAAATAGAAATGAATCAGTCATTTTCACTTCCAAAAGCATTGTGTTTACCCGTCTCTGATATTGAAGCCTTGATACAGGGACGCACAATTGCAGCTTTACCCAGGCAGTTTATTCATCCTGGGCAAAGATTTTCTCTTTATCCTGTTGACAATACAGGGAATGTACTTTTAATTAAAGTTTGGGCTAAATGTCAGCATTGTCAGACTATGGATAAAACAACACCATTAAATACATTAGATGTTTTATCTCAATTAACAATCTGGAATTTAGAAACATTCGAGGAAATAATACAGAAATATGAAAATATTTTTCTGGCTTATTTGCGGGTTTATCATTTACCTGAACCTTTGGAAATTCGAGCTATTCCCAACATTCAAGAAAAACTAGGAAAATTTGCACCTTTACCTAATAATATTTCTGTATCTGAAGATAAACCCGTATTAAGTGATTATGTATTTAATCAACGTAAACAACAATTAGAAAAACGAGAACCTTCTCTAAATCCTGAACTGGAAGAGTTACAAAGTGCATTATCACAAATAGCTAATAATAATCCAGTAGCGCAACAATTAGAAAATGAAATCAAAGTATTTTTAGGTTGGAGTAATGCACCAACTACAAATACAATAGATGCTGATTTGGATTGGATAAAAACAATTACATCTTTAGGAGATAGAAGCATAGAAAAAGATGAAGGTAAAAGCAACTATCAAGCGGGTACAGACTTTGAAATTATTACACGCAAAAGCCTTAATTTTTTAGGATTTAAAGTAGAGGAAGATCACAAAGGTGGTGCTGGAGGTTTAGATTTATATTGTTCACAACCTTATTCTCTAGTTTGCGAATGTAAAGCAGGTAAAAGCATTCCTCATAACACAGTAGAAGAATTAGATAGAATTGGTAAAAGACATCTTCAAGAAAATTATCTTCAAGCTGTGCGGTTAATTATTGGACCTGGTGAACCTACTAAAAACTTGAAAGAATCTGCTCAAATCTCTAAAGTCAGTATTATCAAAGCTATGACATTACAAAAATTAGTTGAACTCAAAGCAAAATATCCCGGTGCGATAAACTTAATTGAATTAAAGCAATACTTAGAACCGGGACAAATAGATGATAAAATTAACGAATATATAGATAAAATAGAAAAAGAGATAAAATTGCGATCAGACATTATCAAAGTAGTTAAAGAACTTTCTAAAGAACATAATGAAATTTCCGCAATGGTTACAGAAATTCGTAGTCATTATAATGCACTTAATCCCTCTAAATTAACCGATGAAATAGTACATTGTTTATTAATAGAACTATCATCACCATTAACAGGTTACTTAGGAAGAGAAAAAGGAAACGATGGGAAAACAGATAAATTTTACTATTTGCGCGACTTACCAATAAATTAAAAATAACTCTTTTCTCTCTTCTTTTCTTTCTTCCCTTCGCGCTCTTCGTGCCTTCGTGGTTTATTTCTCCAAAATAATTCATCCCAAAGTCAAAATACCATCTGGAAAATTCACCACCAAAGGCAAAAACTCCAACCACTCTGAACCCAATAAAATCTCCGTTAATTCATCTCCCGCATAAACAGGAATTTCATACTCTTGATTATCCAATATCACCTTACCTAAGTATCTTTCAAATGTGATTTCACCCTGAGCAGTTCGCAGAATTTCTTTATCTACATAATCCCAATTAAGTCCATCTAAATCTTGTGTATTAATAGCCATAAAGCCTGTGAAACCACTATCAAATAAAGCATCTACAGGCAAAATTAAACCATCATTAGCAACCAACTCAATTTCAAAAAATAGCTGCTTCTTTTCACCAAATGTACCCTCTATCATATTCTCCCAGTTGCTCCAGATTCATTCAAACAAAAAACGCAATGATCAGCATTTGGGTATTTATCGCGGGCTTTTTGATGTGCAATTTCTTTATCTTGATCAATTAAGTAATCACCACTATTTAACTCAATAGCAATATACCAGCCATAATGTTCTTTGATCAATTCAGGACGTACACGCTCAAAAATTGTCCGATAACGTTGATACTCTGCCTCATTTTCAGCCTTACGTCTAGCCAATTCTTCCGGTGATAAAGTCAGTTCCGGAAAAATTCTTCCTCTTCTTGCTGGTTGTTTTGGTGTTAGTTGAGTCATGTTTTTAAACTCCATTTCTACTATGATAATAATATCAAAAAAATCATCCCAAAGTTAAAACACCAGCAGAAAAACCATCTTTATGAACCTTTCATTATCAGTCCTGATAGAATCTGCAAAAGCTGGAAAACTCATTAGTTTCCCCACAGATACCGTCCCCGCATTAGCCACCATACCAGTACAAGCAGAATTAATTTATGCTGCGAAACAACGCAGTTTTGATAAACCTTTAATTTTAATGGCTGCCAAAGCCGAAGATTTATGGGATTATGTTCAAGGTAGCCAAAGAGAATATCAAATCTGGCAAAAAATTGTTAATCAACATTGGCCAGGTGCATTAACTTTAGTTTTACCAGCTAGTGACAAAATTCCCACCGTCATGAACCCTGTTGAACCAACTACCATTGGGATTAGAGTCCCAAATCATCCAGTTGCTCAAACTATTTTGGCGCAAACTGGGCCAATGGCGACAACTAGCGCTAATTTATCAGGACAACCAGCTTTAGAAACCAAAGCAGCCATAGAAGCTCAATTTCCAGAGGTTTTAACATTAGAAGCTATAGAATACCAGGGTTTGGGAATACCTTCCACCGTTGCTAAATGGACAGGAAATAACTGGCAGATTTTAAGACAAGGTAGTATTAAATTAGATAATGATGAACTTTAGTAACTGGCTATATTTAGGAGCAGGAATAGGATTAGGAATAGGTATTTGTAGATTATTCCTTCAGCCTACCAAATCTGCATCCATTCCCATTCAAAATGCTCCACAACAGCAAGAAAACCAACTTTTACAAGAATTGAAACAAACTCAATTAGCCTATTATCAGTCCCAAGAAATGAGTCAGTTTCAAGCAGGTTTTTTAGCCCGAATTAGCCATGAATTGCGATCGCCATTAGGGAGTATAATCGGATTACATCAATTGATTTTGACAGATTTATGTGACAATCCCCAAGAAGAACGGGAATTTGTCGGACAAGCTCACGAAAAATCTCTCAAGTTATTAAAACTAATTGATGAAATTCTGAATGTTTCTAAAATTGAATCTGGTAGAAATAAATTAGATATTGAAACTTTGCAATTATCTGAATTTTTACAAGAAATTTATAACTTAACTTATCTATTAGCAGTTAATCGTAATTATCCTTTTACTTTATCACCACCAGATCCAGAAATTTACATTTTAGCAGATTCTCGTTGGCTCAAACAAGTATTAATAAACTTGATAGATACAACAATTGCTCAAATGGAAGCAGGGAATATTTATCTTTCTAGTCATCTACAACCTACAGATAATTATGTAAATATCTGCTTAGATGTACCCACTGAAACTGTAGTTACAAGTGAATCTATAGATTTGATGATAGCTGAAAATCAGACAACTCAGAAAAATATAGTTCTGTCACCAGCAATGAAACTTTCACTTCATCAAAGTTTAGTAGAATTGATGGGAGGAAAGTTAGAAATTTTGCCTTTCCCCACCAATCAGGAAGAAAAATCACAGTTAACAAGATGGCAAATATCTATGCCTCTAACGACTCCTGAAGTTGAATCTCTCCAGGAACAAAATCAAAATTAGATTGATTGTATAGCACCATTGTTGTTGTGTTATTTGCTTGAAAACCAATCTTCTCATAAAATTCCTGCTGGTGAGTTGTCATCAAATACACACGCTCTACTTTTTGCATTCGCGGATGACTTAAAACAGTTTCTACCAACTTGCTACCTAGTCCATTACCTTGATATTCTGGATGAATGACAACATCCCAAATTGTAGCGCGATAGATACCATCAGAAGTCGCTCTTGCAAAGCCAATTAATAATTCCTTCTCCCAGACAGAAATCACAGGTTCACTATTAGCAATAGCTATACCCCAATCCTTAATACTTCGTCCTTTTGCCCAAAAAGCGGACAGATTAAACAGTTCTTGGAGTTGGTAAAGATCAATATCCGCATGACTGTGGCTAAATTGAATCTGAGAATATTTCATCTATAAACACCCACTTATCCTAAGATATTTGTTTCTGTTATGGCATATTTTCCTAGAAATTACTAAACCTGTATATGTATATGCAACAGTTCAATTAAAAATTAAGAATTAAGAATTAAAAAACTCTTTTTTATTCACCAAATAGAACGAAAGGCACGGAAGCCACTTGGCAATAGATGCGTGGAGGAAGTGCCAACGGCGAATTTATTCGCGGTGACATGATAGAATTAATTAGCAAGTAGGAATAACCATCAGCGCAAAGAAGTGTTTTATTAAGGAGAAACCCCTGATTTATCTCGTCTCGGCATAGCTGTAGCCTGGGTAAACAAGCAATGGTAAATCATGGAGCGTTTAACATTAAAAATTGATGGACTCACAAAAGCAGCAAAAAAAAATCAAAAGTAAGCGCAATTGCAATACCTGTCGTACTGGTAGTTGCCTTGAGCGTCTAGGAGGATAATTGACTATCCTTTTTAAGCAAGTCTTAAAGAATCTGCGTGTCTTTAGACCGCAGAGTGTCAATCTTCCCTGTTCATTGACAAACCCACTTCCATAGAGGGTGAGAAGATCCTTGTTGACGAATACGATAAACTTGCTTTTTTAATTTTTCCTGTTCTGCCAATGGTAATCCCCACAGAATATTGCGACTTTGCCAAACTAAAACAGAAGTTGTCACACTTATGCAAAAACTTAAACCCAGGGCAGATAGAGGATGAAAAATTAGTGCATACCGTAATCCTACCCAAGTAAAATATTGTTGTAACAAGGAAATTTCCACCCGTAAATCCCACAGGCAAACAGGGGCTATCATTAGCCACAAACAGCCGGCAAATAACCATCTGCCGTATACTGTAAGCTGATGTAGCTTTTGGATTTGTTGAGTAAAAGCAGAATCTACTCCCAATTCTTCTAACTCAATTTGTGGTTCTTCGGGTTTATCCATAGGAAGAGTATAGCTTGCACCTACAAAAAACTCTAAAATCTCGTTCCCAGTCTCCGACTGGGAATGTTTATTATTGCGGCTCTGCCGCTAGTGACAAGGAGGCTCCAGCCTCAAATTAGGCATTCCCAGCCAGAGGCTAGGAACGAGGTATTTTCCATGACTGAATTTAACTTTCTGGAGAAGTCACAGGGGGTTCAACTTGGTAATTTTGACTGCGTTCTCGCCACCAAATCAGGAGTGTACTGGCAATGAATATACTAGAATAAGCTCCCATTATAAAGCCGACAATTAAAGCTAGAGAGAAATAATGGAGCGTTTCTCCACCAAATAGGAAAATAGCAGTTAATGTCAGTAAGGTGGTTAAAGTCGTGTTGATTGACCGAGATAAAGTTTGGTTAACAGCATCATCAACAACCTCAGCAATTGGTTGTTCAGGATGAAGTTTAATAGTTTCCCGAATGCGGTCATAAATTACCACAGTATCATTGACTGAAAACCCTGTGATAGTTAACAAAGCAACAATGAAAAGACTATCTACCTCAACACCGAAAACTAAGCCTAAAATTGAGAAAACTCCAGTTGTGACGAGAATATCGTGAAACAATGCCACAATAGCTAATAAGGCATAGTCCAACTGAAACCGGAAAGCCATGTAGATAGTAATCCCCACAAAGGAAACTATCAAAGCTAAAATTCCCGAAGTAAATAACTCCTTTCCTAAAGTCGCACCAACGGAATCAATTTGGTTTTTTTGCGGGTCGAAAACGCCGATTTTTTCAGTTAACGCATTTTGCAAATTACTCCGCTGTTCTGTTTCCAGATTTTTGGTGCGAATAGTAATACCATTTTCTTGGCCATTTTCCGAGATTAACTGAATACTACTATCTCCAAGTCCCTGGGATTTAGCCACTTCTCGCACCAGATTAATATCTATTGGCTGGTCACAGTTACCAGGTTTGCCACAGTCCCGGACAAATTGCAACCTTGTTCCCCCAATAAAATCTAAGCTAGGACGCAGAGGGGCTTTGATACTGGGATTGAAGGAAGATATCACCATGGAAATGATACCGACCAGAATAATCACAGCGGAAATACTCCACCAAGTAACCCTGGCTTTGTTAATATCTAATCTCATCGTGCCACTCCTGTCTTATTTGTTACTGGCACATTAGGAGCATAAAATTCTGTTTTCCGCAAAGAGGGAATGGAAATAACTAAAAACATCAATGTGCGACTACAAGTAATTGCGGTAAACATACTCACCCCTACGCCTAAAGCTAAGGTCAGAGCAAAGCCTTTGACTAGTCCTGAACCTAACCAAAATAATGCAGCACAAGCAATCCAGGTAGTAACGTTACTATCTAAAATGCTAGAAAAGGCGCGGTAAAAACCGGATTCTACAGAACGATACAAAGATTTACCTGATTGTAGTTCTTCCCTGGTGCGTTCAAAAATCAAAACGTTAGCATCAACTGCCATACCGATACTGAGAATAAAACCCGCAATTCCTGGTAAAGTGAGGGTGACACTCAGTAAACAAAAGGTAGCCCAAGTCAGTATGGAGTAAATTATTAGTGAAACATTGGCTATCATTCCCGGTAGGCGATAGTACCACACCATAAATATTAATACTAAAATCAGACCACCAATACCAGCGTAGATACTTCTTTGAATACTATCTTTTCCTAAAGTAGCCCCTACCGTTCTTCTTTCCGCAATTTCCACAGGAACAGGTAATGCACCACCGCGTAATTGTACGCCTAAATCATTGGCTTCTTGGGCTTGAAAACGACCTGTAATTACCGCAGAACCGCCAGTAATCCCAGTAGCAGCAAATTCTACACCTACACTAGGTGAACTGATCAGTTCATTATCAAGGAAAATACCGATACCACGACCAGTGCCAGCGAGGTCTTTTGTGAGTCCAGCAAAGAGTTCACCACCCTTTTGATCAAAACGGATAGCCACATCCCAGTTATTGCCTTGAGTGGGCTGACCGTAGGCATCCTGGAGATATTTACCAGTTAATGGTGGATTGGTACTTTCAAACAATTCCGCAACTGCTTGATTACTTTGATCAAACTCTTGCTTATTTTGATCAATTGCTGCTTGATCTTTACTCTTTTTCAAGTCTTCGCGCTTGGTTTTCAGGTCATTTTTTGTTACCTGAAGAGCAAAAAGTTGAGTTTCTGTATTCGGTTTTTGGACACGGAACTCTAACTGCGCTGTACCGCCTAATACCCGTTCTGCTTGTTCTGGATCATTGACACCAGGTAGTTGTACGGAAATCTTATCTGTACCGATAGTTTGAATTAATGGCTCAGAAACACCAAGACCATTAATCCGCCCTTCCACTACTTTTTTTACAGCTTCCAATTCTCTTTCGGTGATTTGGGGAATTTCCGCCGTTGGTTTCACCTGAATGGTAAGCTGTGAGCCGCCTCGTAAGTCTAGTCCCAAGGGGACAGGAATTGTCACAATCACCGTAATAGCGGCGATGACCAAAACTATAATTAACGCTAATAGCGATCGCTGTTTTTGCATACCATCACTCACAACTGACAAAGGTTATAATAACGTTCTTTTTGTCAGTTGTGAGGATAAATTTGGTCAGTAGTCATTGGTCATTGGTCATTGGTCATTGGTCATTGGTCAGTAGTCATTGGTCATTGGTCATTGGTCATTGGTCATTGGTCATTGGTCATTGGTCATTGGTTCACAGTAACTGACAACTGTACGGGCGAAGCATTTGGAGAACTATTTTTTGCAATGATCGATAATTTATCTTCCAAATGCTTCGCCCCTACTAACAACTGACAACGAACAACTGACAACTTCCTAAACTCGCAAAGCCACCATTTTCTGGACTGCTTCGACGATTTGCTCTGGTTGGATAATAGTTAGACGCTCAAGATTACCATTGTAAGGTGTGGGGATATCTTGAGAAGAAAGCCGCAACACAGGTGCATCTAATTCATCAAATAAGCGGTCATTAATAGAAGCAACTAATTCTGCACCAATACCCCCAGTTCTCATGCACTCTTCCACAACAATCACCCGGTGAGTCTTGCGAATTGATGCCCCAATAGTTTCAAAATCAAGAGGTTTCAAGGAAATTAAGTCAATAACTTCTGGATCATAACCTTGTTTTTCCAAAACTTTCACAGCTTGCAGCACATGATACCGCATCCGCGAATAAGTGAGAATTGTCACATCCTTACCTTGACGAACAACTTCAGCTTTATCGAGGGGAAGGACATATTCTGTTTCTGGCAGGTCTTCTTTTAAGTTATAAAGTAAAACGTGTTCAAAAAATAACACCGGGTTATCATCGCGGATAGCTGCTTTCAGTAATCCTTTAGCGTTATAAGGTGTGGAACAAGCCACAATTTTTAAACCGGGAACAGCTTGGAAATAAGCTTCGAGACGTTGAGAATGTTCCGCACCAAGCTGTCTACCCACACCCCCAGGCCCACGAATCACCATCGGGATTTTAAAGTTACCACCGGAAGTGTAACGTAACATCCCCGCATTATTAGAAATTTGGTTGAAGGCCAGGAGCAGAAAGCCCATATTCATGCCTTCAATAATCGGTCTTAATCCAGTCATAGCCGCCCCTACAGCTATCCCAGTAAAGCTATTTTCCGCAATGGGGGTATCTAAAACTCGCAAATCACCATATTTTTGGTGTAAGTCTTTAGTAACTTTATAAGAACCGCCGTAGTGTCCTACGTCTTCACCCAGAATGAATACGCTAGAATCGCGGGACATTTCTTCGTCAATAGCTTCCCGCAGGGCGTTGAAAAATAGTGTTTCTGCCATTTAGACCTTTATCGCAATTTATCGTTATAGAATTTTATCGTGCCATTGTCCCGAATACAGTCAAGCCTAGCACTGTTGTTGAGAACATCAGATAATTCTTTATAATCCACTTTTTGCACGTAGCGGTAGAAAATTCATGATATCTGACTTGAAGAATAATTGCACGAAAAAATCACAAAAGTTGGTTAAAGTGGAGTAAAATACCAACAACATCTTTATCTAGCTGAATATAGACACTTACCAACAAAGACTGATTGGGGAAATGCGTTATTACTTCTATCTAGTAGTCTGTCAAATTTATTTTGACGGGTTTTTGGTAGTGCGGGCATCTTGCCCGCGTAAGCGAGACTACAGGTGGTGCAGGCATCTTGCCCGCGTGAGCGAGACGCTCACACTACAGTCCATCATTTTTATCTTGACAAACTACTAGTTTTGTTTGTACTTTTGTCTAGATCTCTAATTTTGACATACTCACCAACCTGAAGGTGCGGGGAAACACTTGACACTTCGCCAGAACCCGCCACAAGTGGTCTTATCGTCCCTCCATGTCCGTTTAAAGTCTCCCAATGCCCTATGGCGACTATGACCAAATTTTAACATAAAGCTGTCCTGGAAGGACGGGGCTTGTGTCTCGTCTTTTCGGTCAATTTTTAACTCCTACCCATTGAGTCACAGGAGACATTGCTTTCCAACCTAAAAACTTTCCAATCGGTTCTGCGCGTTGAATAGCAATGCGGGTAAAGTTTCCTCCCACTTTTTCATACCATTGATATAATCTTTGTTCACCTGCCAAAGTGACAACATTAACCACCATTCTACCTCCAGGAAGCAAGACATTCCAGCAATTTTCTAATATTTCTGATGCTGTCACACCACCACCAATAAAAATTGCGTTTGGTGCTGGTAAATTGGGGATAACTTCTAACGCTTTACCTGCGATAATTTGTAAATTTGGTGTTCCCAAAGCAGCCGCATTATCAGCAATATAATTTAGTCTAGTGGAATTTTGTTCAATAGCGATCGCACAACATCTTCTATCACTCCGCAGCCATTCTATAGAAATAGAGCCACAACCAGCCCCCACATCCCACAGCAATTCCCCCGGTAAAGGTGCTAAACTCGATAATGTCACCGCGCGGACTTCCCTTTTCGTCAATTGTCCATCATGATGAAAAGCACTATCTGGTAAACCGGGAAATCTGGATAAACCCACAATTCCCCTATCAGCAATACATTCCACCGCAATAGTATTTAAAAGAGCGATATTTTCTTCTTGCCAATTAGTAGCGATATCTGTTATAATGGTTTCTTCAATATTATCCATTTTTTCTAAAACGGTAATTTGACTATTACCATAACCGCGATTTATTAAAATTTCTGCCACATGAGCAGGAGTATTTTTTCCCTCACTTAAAATTAATAATTTTGCACCGGGATAAATATAAGATTGCAGTAAAGAAACCGGACGACCACATAAACTTAAAGTTTCCACGTCTGTTAATGACCATCCTAATCGAGAACAAGCCAGACTAAAAGCCGAAGGTGCGGGAATAATTGTAATTTCAGAAATATTAATATCTTTAAGAATAGTTGCACCCACACCATAACATAGAGGGTCGCCACTAGCTAAAATACAAACTGCTTGACCACGACGACTAATAATTTCAGTTATGGAAGTTTGAAAAGGTGATTTCCAGGGAATTTTTTCCCGGTTGTCGTCAGGTGGTAACATAGAAAGATGACGTTCCCCTCCAAAGATAATTTGAGCTTTATTCAAAAAAGAAAGAGCTATGGGACTTAACCCTGCTAAACCATCTTCACCAATACCGATAATTGATAACCATTTTTGCATAATTCGTGAGGTTGTTTGTTTTGCTGGAATATCGCTTTTATTACCTTACAGTGCCTCACAAAGTTTAGTATTGATTTCATATATTCTGATCGCATCGCTATAATTGTTGGTAGCATTGAGATATGGTTTCATGCGAGCTTCTGAAAAAGCCAGTACAATATCTTTTAGGTCATCCTCTGTTAGTTTAGGTTCAGGCATTGACAAATATTATAATTTTTGTTATGTTTGATAGTGTGAACTTCAGACCGTCCTATGTCTCGTTTGACCGAGTTACGACCCTGGCGTAAAGAAATTAATTTTATCTTCTAAGACAGCCTCCTAAATGTGACAATTTTAGGAGGTTCTGTCATTAAAATGAATTTAACTCTTCTATATAAATATCATATAAAGTAGACAATATTTTTTAAATTACTGAATATTTCGTGTATTTATCAATATTTGGAGAAATTTTGCTCCAGAAAGTTCTACAAAAATATCCTGTCAAATTCATTGTTTATGATGAAATAACGGGAGTAATAAAATTAATCCACATTCCTAAAGATATCAAGAATTTGCGAAATGTGGGTTTAAACTCTTACCTTTGCGTCTTTGCTCCTTTGCGACTTTGCGCGAAACAAAATTGATTGACAATAGCCAAAAATACCATCTCATGGTAGACTACTATATCTGAGAGTTAGGAAACTTCGGTTCGATTCCGAGACTGTGCCGCAACTGTAAAGCAATTTGAGGTGATTGAAGTTTAATTAAAAATCTCACATTGAGTAAGTCAGAATGCTAACTCTCAAGTATTCACTTCCATTCTGTCTCTGCGTCACACAGAGAAGGAGTTATAATTTTGCAAATTCCATTTACCGCTTGTCCAGGATTATTTTACAGCACACCAGCCCAAGACGGTCTTCTTTATCGGCTAAGAATACCAGGGGGAATCATTAATTATCAACAATTTCAGACTATTGCAGATATTGCTGATAATCATGGTAGTGGCTATATTGATATTACTAACCGCGCTAATATTCAAATTAGAGAAATTCAACAAAGCATAAATATTGAAGTTCTGAAAAAATTCCAAGCATTAGCTTTAGCTTCTACCAATGCCAAGATAGATCATATCCGCAACATCATGACCAATCCCACAGCGGGTATTGATACAGAAGAATTAATAGATACTCGTTTCTTAGTGAAAGCTTGGGAAGAATATATTACCGCACATTCTCCGCTTGGTGAATTATCTGCAAAATTTAGCGTTTGCTTCGATAGTGGAGGCAAAGTTTCCGTAAGATATCAACCCAATGATATTATATTGGCAGCAGAATTAAATAACAGCAATGTATATTTGCGGTTATATCTCAGCTATGGAGAAAAAGGAGAACCAGCAAAAGACACAGGAATTGTATTCAAACCAGAAGAGACAATCACAGTTTTAGAAGCATTAGCAGAAACTTACCTCAAACATATAGACACCAAAAACCGTCGCAAATTACGTTTACGAGAAATAATCAATAACATCACAGTTAAAGAATATCTTCATCAAGTCCAACAACACCACAACCCCTATATACTTAATATTAAAAAAACTCCTCTCCGTACTTCCGCGCCTCTGCGAGAAAAAACTCATATTGGCATTCATCCCCAAAGCCAAACCGGATTATATTATATTGGCATAGTCTTACCCTTGGGAAGATTAGAAACTTCGCAAATGAGAGGTTTAGCAAATATTGCCAAAAGGTATGGTGATAGTAATATCAGGTTAACACCTTGGCAAAACTTACTATTAACCGATATTCCCCAAAACCAAATTAGCGAAGTTGAGCAAGAAATTACCAATTTAGGTTTAAACTCATCACCAACCGACATCAAAAGTTTTTTAGTAGCTTGTTCCGGGAAACGGGGTTGTGCTGCTGCGGCCACAGAAACTAAAGATGATGCCTTAAATTTGGTAAAATACCTGGACAGTCTGATGATTCTAGATTCTTCAGTCAATATCCACTTTAGTGGTTGTAGCAAATCTTGCGCTCAACACACACAAGCTGATATTACTCTACTTGGTATTACCACAGAAACCCCTGGCTATCAAGTTTATGTTTTGGGTCATTTACTTTATGAATATGTGACTATAGCGAAAATTCCGATTTTGATTCCAGAAATGTTGGCAGTGTATCAAAAACAACGTCTAAATTTACAAGAAACCTTTGGACAATTTATTCAGCGTCACAGCCACCAATTAAATCAATTATTTAAGTATTAATGCCAAATATATTTCACATTTCATTTGTCTGTATGCTTTATCCAATCAAGGATACAGAATAAAAAAATAGGAAATTAATATTGCACAGGTACTTATCTAATCATCTTAATCAAATAAATCACAAAAATCACAGTCCAATTTAACCTTTACAACCTAAAGATCTCATGTTTGATTACATCCGTGATGGTAACGAAATATATCGTAATTCCTTTGCAATTATTCGGTCAGAGTCCAATCTGGAAAGATTCCCTGAAGATGTAGCGAAAGTTGCTGTTCGCATGATTCACGCCTGTGGAATGACGGATATTGTCAATGACTTAGAATATTCATCTACAGCGGTAGAAGCCGGAAAAAAAGCCCTAATTGGTGGTTCACTGATTTTGTGTGATTCTTACATGGTAGCGGAAGGTGTTACCAGAAAAAGATTACCCAAAAATAATAAAGTTCTCTGTACCTTGAATGATCCTGAAGTGCCACAATTAGCCAAAAGATTAAGAAATACCAGGTCAGCAGCGGCTTTAGAATTTTGGCGTTTCCATATAGAAGGGGCAATTGTGGTGATTGGGAATGCCCCCACAGCCCTATTTAGGCTATTGGAAATGCTGGACGAAGGTATCCCCAGACCGGCGTTAATATTGGGCTTTCCTGTTGGTTTCGTGGGTGCAGTCGAGTCAAAAGTCGCATTGGCCGCAGATAGCCGCAATGTCCCATTTATGACTTTACATGGTAGACGGGGCGGAAGTGCGATCGCTGCGGCTGCTGTTAACGCTTTAGCAAGTGAGGAAGAGTAATGACTAACTCTGGAGGTCGTCTTTATGGAATTGGTGTGGGACCTGGAGACCCTGAACTCATCACCTTAAAAGCCTTGCGTCTCCTCCGTTCTGCCCCAGTTATCGCTTATCAATCAGCTACAGATAAAGAAAGTATTGCCAGAAAAATCGTTTCTTCATACTTGGATAATAGTCAGATTGAGGTAGCATTTCATCTGCCTCGCGCCTTAGAACCAGAAAAGGCTAAATCTATCTATGACCAAGAAACTCAACCCATTGCTGACCATTTAGCAGCAGGTCGGGATGTGGTGGTTATCTGTGAAGGAGATCCGTTTTTCTACGGCTCATTTATGTACCTTTTTACTCGGTTAGCTGATAAATATAAAACGGAAGTCGTCCCCGGAGTTTCCTCACTTATGGCCTGTCCCGTGGCTTTGGGTTTACCATTCACCTATTACAATGATGTCCTGACGGTTTTACCTGCACCATTACCAGTAGAAGTTCTCACTAGTCGGCTTTTATCTACTGATGCTGCGGCGATTATGAAACTTGGTCGTCATTTTCCGAAAATTAGGAATCTTCTCCATGAATTAGGACTAGCTTCACGGGCTAGATACATTGAACGGGCTACAAGCACACAACAGCGGATATTGCCCCTTGATGAAGTTAATCCAGAGGATGTACCTTATTTTTCTATGATTGTGATTCCTACTAAAAGTAAGTTGTAGTTGTCACAAATTATGTTTCGCGCAAAGGTACAAAGAAGCAAAGGCGCAAAGGTTTAAGGGTTTACAGGATTAGGATTTTCTATGAATACAAGGGTATCCCCTGGGGTTGTGGTTTTGAGTCAGAATAGCGTTATGGTGGGGCGAAAAATTACCAATGTCTTCCCCGGTGCGAAACTATATGGTTTAGTTAATCGTACTCATGATGTTGATATTAGCTTTAGCAATTTTGGCGAAACTGTGCGAGAATTATTCGCCGCTGGTACACCCATAATTGGTATTTGTGCGGCTGGTATTCTTATTAGAACAATTGCACCTTTATTGACTGACAAAGGACAAGAACCGCCAGTTTTAGCTGTAGCGGAAGATGGTAGTGCTGTAGTTCCACTTTTGGGTGGTTTAAATGGTGTTAATGATTTAGCGCGTCAAGTCGGGGAAGCACTTAATATAAAACCAGCAATTACCACCACAGGAGATATCCGCTTTCATACTGCTTTGTTGTCTCCTCCCTCTGGATATCATTTAGCTAACCCAGAACATGGGAAAAAATTTATTGCTGATTTATTAGCGGGGGGAAAAGTTAGGTTAGAGGGAACAGCACCTTGGTTGAGTGAGAGTAATTTACCTATTGATGAAAATGGTGAGTTAATTATTCAAGTTACCGAAAATTTGGGCAATCCTAGCTCTAATTGTTTAGTGTATCATCCTGCCAAGATAGCGATCGCCATATCAACTAAAATTATTAACCCCACCACAGGACAACCCCAGGGAAAATTAGCTATTATTGGTATAGGTCCAGGTGCATCTCAATGGATGTCACCGCAAGTAAAAAAAATTCTAGAAGCAGCAACGGATTTAGTTGGTTATAAAACCTATATTAATTTAATTGGACATCTTGCCGATGGTAAGCGCGTCCATGAATCAGATAATCGAGTAGAAGCAGAAAGGGCATATCAGGCCTTAGAGTTAGCCGCAGAGGGAAAATATGTAGTAGTTGTATCTTCCGGCGACCCCGGTATTTACGCAATGGCAGCGGCTGTTTTTGAGGTTTTAGAGCAATATCATCAACCAGAATGGCAAACAATTGATATTCAAGTCGCTCCTGGTATTTCTGCTATGCAAGCCGCAGCAGCCAGGATTGGTGCGCCTTTGGGGCATGATTTTTGTGTGATTTCTCTCTCTGACATTTTAAAACCTTGGGAAATTATCGCTCAACGCATTACCGCTGCGGCTATAAGTGATTTTGTGATTGCTTTTTATAATCCTGTATCAAAAGAACGCACTTGGCAACTAGCAGCCGCGAAAAAGATTTTAATGGAACACCGCAAACCTCATACCCCAGTCGTCTTAGGACGAAATCTAGGGAGGAAGGGAGAAGAAGTTAAGGTAATTACCCTGGAAGAGTTAGAACCAGCATTAGCAGATATGCGAACTGTCATTATTATCGGTTCTTCCCACACGCGACAAATTCAGCAGGATAATCATATTTGGGTTTATACTTCCCGCAGATATAACTCTGAAGAATGATGTTTTTTATATGAATAATAATATCCTTCTTCCTTTCTCCTTCTTTTCTCCTTTCTCCTTCCTTCTTCTTTCTTTCTCTTTTGTCCTTTCTCCTTTCTCCTTCCTTCTTCTTTCTTTCTCCTTCCTTCTTCTTTCTTTCTCCTGACTCCTGACTCCTGACTCCTGACTCCTCTAAGATATAATTCACTTAATTATGTCTAGTTTATATCGGAAAAAGACTTGATTTTTTTATTCTCATCATCAACAATAAAAACATCATGTTCCAGACATGATTGTAGCCAATAAAAGTGACAGAAGCCCTAATAATGTCCGCCCTCGCGGACATTTTACTTATTAAAAATTCTTGTCAGCTTTTTACAGGCATTTTTAGATAAATGAATCACATTTTTAGATCTCACGCAGAGGCGCGGAGGCAGAAAGGAGATAGGAAGAAGGTAAGACAAAAATTGAAGTGTTATTTAAATAAATCAAAAATCTCAAATAATACAAATTATGATCACATAAAAGGCGAGTAACCCCGCCGATGTTAATCTATTTATTTCATGCTTTTTTCAAATTGGTGTTATATTGATTTTGCCAGGTTGTCAAAATATCAATAACTACCAGCCCAAGTTATCCATTTATGGGATAAACCTATATGCAAAATTTCTCCAGTTATCTCAAGTTCAGTTATGATAGTTGTTGTTAAATCAACGCCCATTAATTCGGCTTCATTGATATTACTATCAATTAAATTGGCTTTATGGAGATTTGCACCGGTCAAGTCAGCACCACTCATTTCTGCTTGACTAAGGTTTGCACCTACCAAGTTTGCTGAAGTTAAATTTGCAGTTCGCAAATCAGCACGACTCAGGTTAGTTTTTTTGAGGCTGACTCTGGTTAAATCAGCACCAATTAAGTTGACTTCACTTAAGTTTGCATTTTCTAAATTTGCTCTACTTAAATCAGCATTAGTTAAATTTGCTCTACTAAGATTACAATCGCTTAAATTTGCCATACTAAGATCAGCACCGCTTAAATCTGCTGCTTCTAAATTTATTCCTCTCAAATCAACATGATTTAACTTAGCTTGGTGCAGATTTATGCCAGAGAAATTCCTTTCTCCTGATTTATATGACTTCAGGAGTTTTCTAGTGTCCATTATTCCACCTCTTTATATCTACAGGTGAGTTATTACACTTCCCAAACCACAAACAATTACTTGAGTTTCTAGCGACTAAAATTATTAGCTAAAAATCGTATATTCATTATACTCTAATTAAGAAGCTAATTAAATAAACGTTAGAATTTAGTTAGGTTATAAAAAAACATAGCAATACTTACATCAATAATACTTTTATGGCAGCTAATTTAATATCTCATTCCCCTTCTGACTTTATCACCTCCTTATCCCGTGCTGCTACTGCGTACCGGGAAGGAAATCAAGTTCCCTCGGCTGAAGTAATCGTAAATGCGTTGCTGGAAGCGGAAAAAACCGCAAAGCTACAAAAGTTAAATTACCCTTTTGAATCTCTGGGTGGTAAATGGCGACTTTGTTTTGCTACTGGGACTAAAAAAGTTAGAAACCGGGGCGGAATTATTTTAGGTAAGGGTAGGTATGTCCCGAAATTGACGAAAATTCATCTTTGTTTTAGTAGCACAGAAGAACGGACTTTAGGAAAGGGGGAAATTGCTAATCAGGTCCAATTGGGAGGGATTTTATTGAAACTCACAGGCCCAATAAAATATTTAGGAAAAAAGAATTTATTGGCTTTTGATTTTACCCAAATGCAAATTAGTTTATTTAATTGGATGTTTGTCAATAAACAAATTCGCTCTGGTAAAGTTGAAAGTGGGAACTTTGATAACCAACCTATAGCTAAATTACCTTTTTTTGCTTTCTTTCTAATTACCGAAAACTTGATTGCTGCCCGTGGTCGTGGTGGTGGTTTAGCACTTTGGATTAAGGATAATTAATCTTTTCGGCAATAAAGAACCCCTCCCCGCTTGCGAGAAGGGGGCTATGATTTAGTTTATTAAATTCGGTAAAAAGTAGATAAATCAAATTTTCATTTATGCAACTTCTCAATTTCTCTATAGAGAAAGAAATAAACACTAATTCTCATGGTCACAGCACAAACAATTAAAAAATAAATCCGCTATTACCTGCTGTAGCCAAGCTGAAAAAAAATCGTAATGAGAATTTAACACCATCTGGCAACAGAAGGATTAAAATCAGAACGGACAGATTAGCCCTGTAATCAAGGAGGCTTAGAAAACAATGTCCGATTTAAATCGCGGAATTATGAAATTTGAAGGTGCAGATTCACCTAAACTAATTACCATTTCCACTGTGGTACTTTTAGGATCAATTGCTGGACTGATTCTATGGGCGCTTACTGGTGCTTATGCACTAGGATAGATTCCGAGAATAACAATTCAGGACACTAGCAAGTAAGACTACCATTGCTCTCTAGTGTCCTATATAGTAAATAGCTATTTTTGTTAACAACAAACTGAGAAATTTCCGCTCTAAAATTTTAGATTAGAAAGTAATGATTAATTTTTTTGGGATCTTAATTATTTTAATTTTTTGTCCACTGTTAGGGGCAATACCGCTCATTTCCTGGATTACTTATGCCCTGAGTGGTAAAAAATTAGCCAATATGGGGACAGGAAATATTAGCGTTGCAGCGGCATTTTATCACGGTGGTAAATTAGCAGGAAGCATCTGTGTCGTCTCCGAAGCCGTCAAGGGCGTTGCTGTTGTCACAATTGCCCAATATTGTTTTCCTTCACAACCATTCTCCGAAATTATCGCTTTAATTGCCTTGGTTATCGGTAGATACGTGGCTACAAAAGGGGCAGGAACAACAAACGTCGCTTGGGGATTGCTGGCACATGATCCTTTGGTAGCTGCCTTTGTTAGCTTACTTGCAGCTATTGGCTTTTTGATCACTCGCTCTAAAGAAACAATTAAATTAGGGGTATTAGTCATATTTCCCCTATTTGTGGGGATTGTCCATTCCCAGGATATAGCCAGAATTATCGCTGCTTTTGCCTTGTCGGCATTAATTTACTGGATTTATAACCAAATTCCTGATGATTTAAATCTCCCAGTTGAGGAAGCAAATCCAGAATCTCAACCAATGATGGCATATTTAAATCATGAGGAGAAGATTATTACTTTAGATGATGACTTAGATGGGGAAGTCGTAGGAGCTAAATCTGCAACATTATCCCAACTTAAACGTTGGGGTTATGCAGTTCCGAAAGGTTGGGTATTATCTCCTGATGATGATCCCACACCTTTAATTGATTTTCTGCAACCATCACAACTTTCACCTTTAGTAGTGCGTTCTTCTGCCATTGGGGAAGACTCACAACAGGCATCAGCCGCGGGACAGTATGAAACAATTTTAAATGTGATCAGTAAGGCAGAACTGCGACAAGCGATCGCTCAAGTCCAAGCCTCCTATAATCATCCCAGTGCCGTCGAATATCGCCGTCGTAGCAGTTCAGAGGATGCGGCAATGGGGGTACTCATTCAGCAACAAATCCAAAGCGTATTCTCTGGCGTAGCTTTTAGCCGAGATCCTATTTCTCAACAGGGTGAGGGTGTAGTTATCGAAGCTGTATCTGGTAGTCCTACGCAAATCGTATCAGGAAAAGTGACACCAGAACAATATCTAGTCGTGGTTGCTGGTGATGAAAAATTGTCTTGTCTGCAATTTGAAGGCAATGGGAAAGTTCCCCAAGCATTAATTAAGCAAGTTGCATACCTAGCCCGTCGTTTAGAAAGACGTTATTTGGGTATTCCCCAAGACATTGAATGGAGTTATGATGGTCAAAATCTGTGGGTATTACAGGCAAGACCAATCACTACGCTTTTACCCTTATGGACAAGGAAAATCGCCGCTGAGGTAATTCCGGGAGTTATTCACCCCTTAACTTGGTCTATTAATTCTCCTTTAACCTGTGGTGTGTGGGGAGAAATTTTTAGTATAGTTTTGGGTGATCGTGCTAAACGCTTAGATTTTGCCACAACAGCAACATTGCATTATTCTAGAGCCTATTTTAATGCTTCCTTGTTAGGAGAAATCTTTTTGAAAATGGGATTACCTCCAGAAAGTCTGGAATTTCTGACTAGAGGTGCAAGTATGAGTAAACCTGCTCTAGATTCCACTTTAGCTAATTTACCAGGACTAACAAAGTTACTCAAGCGGGAAATTAATTTAGACAAAGATTTTAAATCGGATTATCGCCAAGTTTTCATTCCGGGATTAACCCAATTATCAAATGTCGTCATTGCCGAATTATCACTAGATCAATTATTAACTAGAATAGATTTAATTCTCGACTTATTACATCGGGGAACTTACTATAGTATTTTAGCACCTTTGAGTGCAGCTATTCGCCAAGCGGTTTTGGGGGCAAAGACAGAGGAAATTGATAATAGTGTCACCCCAGAGGTAGCATCATTAAGAGCTATGCGTCTTCTGGCTGCGGATGCTAAACAAATCTTAATAGCTGGTAACTATGATTTTAAACCAGAACAAGTATTTGCACAATTGGCAGAAACGCCCGCAGGGGAAAGAATTTTAGATGAAATTGACGAATTGATTGAGGATTATGGTTATTTAAGTGAAGTAGGTACAGATATTTCTGTTCCCACTTGGCGAGAAAATCCCCAAATAGTTAGACAATTATTTATCCAGTTATTACAAGCACCTGAATTGCCAAATTTAGATGATTCCCGTCCCGAACAGGCAAATTTAGTCCAAAAACGAGTTGATCTGAAAGGACGGGTAACGGAAGTTTATTCTCGCTTGTTAGCTGAATTACGATGGACATTTTTGGCTTTGGAACAAATTTGGCTTGAGTCTAGGGTATTAACACAATTAGGAGATATTTTCTTTCTCCAGTTAGATGAAATTCGTGATTTAGTGATTAATTCAGATGTAGCTTTTAGGAATCATTTATTGGCATTAGTCGAAAAAAGGCGATCGCAATTTCTCCAAGATAGCCAAATTACGCAAATTCCCGCCGTAGTTTACGGTTATAATCCTCCTCACCCCATTGCCCCGGTAATTGATCCCTCTGACAACATTTTATTAGGTATTCCTGCTAGTCAGGGACAAATTCAAGGACGGGTGAAAGTAGTCCGAACTTTGCAAGAAGCCCATGATATTGATAAAAACACCATCCTTGTAGTTCCTTACACAGATTCCGGTTGGGCCCCTATCCTCGTGCAAGCTGGGGGTTTAATTGCTGAAGCTGGGGGTAAACTTTCTCACGGGGCAATTATCGCCCGTGAATACGGTATTCCTGCTGTTATGGATGTGCGTGGTGCGACGTATCTGCTGCAAGATGGTCAGGAAGTTCGCATTGATGGCTATAAGGGGACGGTGGAAATACAATAGTCTAAAGCAACACCAGCATAAGCTTCTTTTTGTACTTCTTTGAGGGCGATAAAGGCAACTTGACGAGGGTTGGTCATGGAATATCAGGTAATTTAGTTCAGAGTTGTCATTATACCTGCCAACATCAGCTCAAGGAGCAAATACTTAGAGTGCGCTAGTGGTAGTGTAACGCACCAATTAAAAATCCCTAAAAAGCTTATACAATCTGCTTTTTTAATTGTTAATTTTTAATTCCGCCCTGCGGTACTAGTGGTAGTTTTTGCTTTTCCAATAAGCAGACAATATTGTATACTTGACAATACATAGTCTATTTAACATCATATATATGCTAGAAAAGCAATTGGTTGAATTTGAGCTAGAAAATGGCGGTAAATTCTTAGTGGAAATTGAGGAATCAGAAGATACATCTCTTGCTACGGAGAGAGTCGCTTTACCATCTAGTAGTCTGTCAAATAAATTTTGACGGATAAGGGAATGAACCACGAAGGCACGAAGAACACGAAGGAAGAAGGAAAGAAGAAAAATCTATTTACCCGTCAATTAGTTCTTGACAGACTACTAGGCGAGAAACGCAGTGTACCAGGATTTATAGATTGTATGTCAACTGAAAATTACTTTCAAACCTTTAGAAGTGCGCTTGCTCGCATTTATAATAAAAACTGTAAAGTTGTTGGCGCTGATTTTTTAGTGAATCAGTACCATCTTCTTACCTTCCGGCTCTTTGGCTTTCCCCAAGGATATGATCTTGGTGTCTGGGCTAATGATGAACTGCTTGATGCCCAAGCTACTCACTCGATACAGATAGAAGCCATTAAAGTTCCTAGATATCAGATTGAGCTTGGTTTTAGTGATTCTCCTGTGTGGGATAAATCATTACAGGGAGTTGTGGGTATGGCTGTACCCGCAGAGAAAAAGCGAAAGGGAGTCAAAGCGGCATTTAGGATGCCTACAACTCTGTTAAATAGTGAACTGCTTGATGCCCAAGCTACTCACTCGATACAGATAGAAGCCATTAAAGTTCCTGGATATCAGATTGAGCTTGGTTTTAGTGATTCTCCTGTGTGGGATAAATCATTACAGGGAGTTGTGGGTATGGCTGTACCCGCAGAGAAAAAGCGAAAGGGAGTCAAAGCGGCATTTAGGATGCCTACAACTCTGTTAAATAGTGAACTGCTTGATGCCCAAGCTACTCGCTCGATACAGATAGAAGCCATTAAAGTTCCTGGATATCAGATTGAGCTTGGTTTTAGTGGTTCTCCTGTGTGGGATAAACCATTACAGGAAGTTGTGGGTATGGCTGTAGCCGCAGAGAAAAAGCGAGAGGGAGTCAAAGCGGCATTTAGGATGCCTATAACTGTGTTAGTGGAAACTGGGGATTTTTTACATCAAGCCATGCAGCAAAAACCAATAAATTCTTCTCGTTCTTTTAATCGAGTACAAGAAATTAAAGTCAGGGAATTGGAAAAACGTTTCGCAATTTTAGAAATTGATTATGAAGCAGTTTATAACCAATTGAATGAAACACTAGATGCTGAATTTAAAAATAAAATACAGCTAAAACTGAAGAGAATTGAGCAAGAGATGAATGATGTCTTTGGAGAGTTAAAAATGGTCGGATAAAAATTTTATTACAAAAGTCCGCCAATAAGCGACCTTAAGTATAAAATTCATCCAACAGGTTTTGGTTTAATGAAGGAGTTTTAGCCCGGACAACACAACCCATATCAGTTACAGATATTGCCAATTTCCTAAATACTGATGAATATGATGTTGAGGAATTATTAGAAAATTGGGTAGAATTTTTAGTCTAAGAAAATAGATCAGAAAATACTTACTACAGCTTCTATCATTTTAGTTTCCGTGATTTCATTAACAAAATATAGAACTCAAACCCATCCCATAGAGAGATGATCCATACCAGCATTTGAAATAAATTATAAGCGTATGTACTCAAATACAGCACTTCCCGGTGTTATGAGGTACATATCTAGCGGGCAAGATGCCCGCACTACAAGAGTTTCATGATTCAACTTTGTACCTCATAAGAGCGGAAACCGCTGTAACATACATTTTAAATCCCCTCGTCGCTTGCGGGGAGGTGGGGTTTTTGTATTTAAATCTGGTAGGTTGGTTTGAAGTTAGGAAACCCAACATTTACGGACTTTTGTTGGGTTGTCTCTTAACCGAACAGTATTGACATCAATTCTGAATTCATCTCAATTAAATTGTGAGAAAAAAGAGATTATTTAACTTTTTAGGATTGGTAATAATAATAGCGATCGCTATTATTAGTTATCACAATTTGCCATTACCAAAACCACCCCCATTCATTACCGTTAAACTCAGCGGTTGGACAGGAAATCCTCTAGAACAAAAACTTTTAAAACAGGTAATTGAAGACTTTGAAAAGCAGCATCCCCAGATCAAAGTCAAATATGAAGCGATTTCTGATCAATATATGGATGTAATTAAAACCCGCTTAGTAGGAGAAGCTGCACCAGATGTATTTTATCTCGACGCACTAGAAGCCCCTTTCTTAATGGGTCAGAATGTCCTAGAACCCCTTGGTAAATACATTAAACCCAAATTTGACCTCACAGATATAGAACCCAACTTACTCAAGAATTTTACCTACCAAAATCGTATTTATGGTTTACCTAAAGACTATTCCACCTTAGCCCTATTTTATAACAAACAAGCATTTAATCAAGTGGGTTTAACCAGTCCTCCCACTACCTGGGAACAACTCCGCAGCTATTCAAAACAATTAACAGGCAAACTCAATAAATATGGCTTTGGTGAAATTCCTGAATTAGCCCGTCAAGCATACAAAATTACAGCTTTTGGAGGGGAAATTATTGATAAAAATGGTTATGCTACCTTTGCAAATAATCCAGGATTACAAGGTTTAGAATTAGTAATTAACCAATATCAAAAAGATCGATCTTCCGCCCAAAAATCTGATGTCGGCACAAATTCCGGGAGTGAAATGTTTGGACAAAATAAAGTAGCAATGGTAATTGAAGGGAATTGGGCAATTCCCTATTTACAAGAAACCTTTCCCAAACTAGAATTTGCCACAGCAGAAATACCAGAAATTAATAATCAAAAATCCACAATGGTTTTTACTGTTGCTTATGTCATGAATAAACAAGCACCCCATAAAAAAGAAGCTTGGGAACTCATTTCTTTTCTAACAGGTAAAGAAGGCATGAAAAAATGGACAGCTAAAGGATTTGCATTACCAGCCCGTAAATCAGTGGCACAACAGTTAGGTTATGATCAAGACCCTCTGAGATCATCATTAGTAGCAGGAGTTAATTATGCGACACCCTGGCAATTAGGTAAAAATCCTGCCGCAATTATCAACAATTTTGATAATCAATTTATTAGTGTTTTACTAGGACAACAACCATTAAAACAGGCAATGTTAAAGGCACAAGATGCAGCAAACCAACAAATTAAGGCAGATATGTAGGGTTCTCTAATTTTCCTCTTCCTTTCTTCCTTTGCGCCTTTGCGCCTACCCTTCGGGATCTCTAAGAGAGATTGCGTGAGATATAAAAATGTGTTTCATTTACGAGAAAATCACTGTAATAGACAGATTCGAGAAAATTTTACAGCTTATTTATTCATAACTCCCAGTATTTTAGTTTTAGGCACATTTGTAATTTTGCCTATTCTCTATGCTGTATTTCTTTCCTTACACAAAGTGCAAATGTTGGGAGGGATTAATTACCACTTTTTCGGTTTGGGTAATTTCCAAAGATTGCTAACAGATGAAAGAGTGGGAATTGCTTTGAAAAATACCGCAGAATATGTGGCTATTGTTGTTCCCACCCAAACTATTTTGGCTTTATGTTTAGCTGTGACACTCAATTCTGGCATTCGCGGCAAAAATTGGTGGCGGATTCTTTACTTTTTACCAACAGTTACATCTTCAGCAGTTTTGACACTAATTTTTATGTGGATTTATAACACAAATGGACTATTAAACAATTTTTTGGCTTTTCTCAACCTGCCTATTTATAATTGGTTGGGAGATCCATCTGTTGCCTTGAAAGGGATTATGATCATGAATATTTGGTCAACAGCACCGTTTTTTATGGTGATTTATTTAGCAGCTTTACAGGATATTCCCCAAACTCTTTATGAAGCAGCAGAACTTGATGGTGCTAATAATTGGGAACAGTTTATTTATATTACTTTGCCTTTATTGCAACCTGTGACTTTCTTTGTCATGGCTATGGGAATAATTGGGACTTTTCAATTATTTGATCAGTCTTATATATTTTCTGGAGGGACAGGTGGACCAAATAACGCTACTCTCACCTTAGTCCTGCTGATTTATCAAACCGTATTTCGGAATTTACAAATGGGATATGGTGCAGCAATTGCCTTTTTACTAGCATTTGTAATTATTATCCTCACATTAATGCAGAGGCAATTTTTCGGAGGTTATAAAATTTGAATAAAATCTTTGGTAGTTTCTGGTTGAAAGTGCTGTTATATATCTTCCTCACAGTTTATGGAATTATTACCGTAATTCCTTTTCTCTGGGCATTTTCTGCATCATTTAAGCCTCTATCCGAGATTATTAGCGGTGAATTTAATTTTATCCCCAAACATTTTACTCTCGATAATTACAAACAAATATTTCTGCAAGAACCTTTATTTTGGCGGTGGTTATTTAATAGTGTGATTATTGGTGTTACTGTCACAATTTTAAACTTGCTATTTAACTCAATGGCAGGTTATGCCCTCGCAAGATTGCATTTTCGGGGTAAACAGTGCTGGTTTTTCCTGATTTTGACCGTGTTAGTAGTGCCAGCGCAAATTACCCTAATTCCCACATTTTTAATTTTAAAAGCCATCGGTTGGCTAAATTCATACCCAGGGATGATTGTTCCGAGTATGGTCAATGCTACTTTCATTTTTATGATGCGGCAGTTTTTTGTCAATTTCCCTAGAGAACTAGAAGAAGCTGGACAATTGGATGGTTTAAATGCCTGGGGAATTTTTAGGTATATAGTTTTACCTTTAGCTAAACCAGCATTAGCCGCACAAGCGGTTTTTGTCTTTATGGGTAGTTGGAATAATTTTTTACTCCCTGTAGTGATTCTCTTTGACCCAGAAATGTTTACTTTACCTTTAGGACTAAATACATTTAAAGGTCAATATATCAGCTATTGGAACTACATTATGGCAGCTTCAATGGTGTTTACTCTGCCAGGTTTAGCTATTTATGCTTTCTTTAACCGCTACTTAATTCAAGGTGTTACCTTTACCGGTGGTAAAGGCTGAAAATACAGCAGAATTCAAGAGACTGCACAGAATTATGAACTCCATTAATTCATCCCTTCCTATCTGCGTTTATCTGCGTTTATCTGCGTACCCTATGGCTTCGCCACGCAAGCTGCGGGAAGCAAGCTACAATTATTCTTGAAGTCTGCTGTATCAACCCTAATTTATAAAAAATGGTTATCATCAAATTCATCTATGAATGAAGAGTTTATTTAATAGTTAACATCAAAATTATCTATTCATGTCCTTTTTCTGTAATTAACTAAACCCAAGATTACGGAAACAATAGATTAGAAATAATCATTATCATTGATTAAACAATATATATTAGAGACTTTCCACAAAGTTAAGCCCAAACTATAAGTTTTTACTTATGTATCCAATATAATATTTATTTAATAATTCGAGTTGAGAATTGATCACTTTGATCGGAAACACTGTAAACTAGATTTTACTAGCTGAGTGATGCCTCTTGTTCATACTAGGTTAAGAAACTAAACCATGTTTATCACAAAGTATACAAACTAACTTTTTTACATAAAAAGCTAATTTTGAATGCCTAGATATAACTAGGAATTTCAATAGTAAAGCAAAGAATTTATTTCTTTGTCTAAATTTTCATGTTTAAAAAATAAATTCTTTCACCAGGGAGATGTTTCATGTCTGAATTTTTTAACCAAATTTCTCGCCGTAAGTTCATCGTCACGGCTGGAGTTTCAGCCAGTGCAGTATTACTTAAAGGCTGTCTAGGAAACCCACCAGAAGCAGGTAAAACTGGTAGTACATCTACACAACTTGCTACACAACCAACAGCTAATATTAGTGATGCCCAAAAACCAGAAATCACAAAAGCCAAATTAGGATATATTCCCATTATTGAATCTGCACCTTTAATTATTGCTTTAGAAAAAGGATTTTTTGCTAAACATGGCATGAGTAATGTAGAACTTTCTAAACAAGCTTCTTGGGGTTCAGCAAGGGATAACGTAGAAATTGGTTCTGCTGGTGGTGGTATTGATGGTGGTCAATGGCAAATGCCAATGCCACACTTAATTACAGAGGGTAAAATTACCAAAGGTAATAAGCCCATTCCCATGTATGTTCTTGCCCAGTTAGTTACTCATGGTAATGCAATTGCGATCGCCAACAAACATCTAGGGAAAGGAATTAGTTTAAAACTTGATACGGCTAAACCCTTATTAGCCCAACTCAAAGCCTCCACACCATTTACCGCAGCGTTTACATTCCCTCATGTTAACCAAGACCTATGGATTCGTTACTGGTTAGCAGCAAGTGGCATTGACCCGGATGCAGATGTCAAATTATTAACAGTACCAGCGGCGCAAACCGTCGCTAACATGAAAACCGGCACAATGGACGCTTTCAGCACCGGCGACCCCTGGCCGTTCCGCCTCGTTAACGACAAAATCGGCTTCATGGCGGCATTAACAGCCGAAATTTGGAAAAATCACCCCGAAGAATATTTTGCCATGAGAGGAGATTGGGTTGACCAAAATCCCAAAGCCACAAAAGCCTTATTAAAAGGGATTATGGAAGCCCAACAATGGTTAGATAATTTTGATAACCGCAAAGAAGCAGCAGAAATTCTCGCCGTTAAAAAGTATTTTGGTTTATCGTCTCCAGAAATTCTGGCGAAACCCTTCCAAGGTCAATATGACATGGGTGATGGTCGTAAAATTGATGATAAAACTATGGCTGCTTATTACTGGAAAGACGGTAAAGGTAGTGTTTCTTATCCTTACCAAAGTCATGATTTATGGTTCATCACCGAAAATGTCCGTTGGGGATTCTTACCCAAAGATTATATAGAAAATGGTGCAACCAAAGCCAAAGCATTAATCAAAAAAGTTAACCGCGAAGATATTTGGAAAGAAGCAGCTAAAGAATTGGGAATACCTGCTGCTGATATTCCTACCAGTACATCTCGTGGAGTCGAAGAATTTTTTGATGGAGTCAAATTCGACCCGGAGAAACCAGAAGAATATCTCAAGAGTTTGAAAATTAAAAAGGTCAGCGTTTAATAGGTAAATATATCTAAAAAGTAGAGATGTTCCCTAGAAAGTCTCTACACGGGTTTAAAAATGCAGATTTAATTTTCACAAAATACCCATTAATCATTCATAAATTAGAGGAAAAATCCATGACCATAGCCCAAAAACGTGCCACAAGTCCTAAATTCGAGAATAGCTTTTTATCAGGTTTACAAAAACAACTGCCTGAACTTATCCCCCCAGCTATTGCCCTCCTAATTTTCTTAACTATTTGGCAAATATTTTCTTGGACTCCAGGGGCAACATTACCAGGACCAATCCAAGTTATTCAAGACACTCGGATCTTGATTTTGTATCCCTTCTATGACAAAGGAGGCACTGATAAAGGACTTTTTTGGCAAATCGGGGCTAGTCTCCAACGGGTTGCTATTAGCTATACACTAGCGGCAATTGTCGGTATTGCCTTGGGTGTTTTGATTGGTGTTAATAAAACCATGTCAAAAGCTTTAGATCCTTTATTTCAGTTATTAAGAACAGTCCCTCCTTTAGCTTGGGTTCCTATTTCCTTAGCAGCATTACGCCAAAACGAACCAGCCGCATTATTCGTAATTTTCATTACCGCAATTTGGCCGATTCTCATTAATACTGCGGTGGGTGTCACTCAAATTCCTCAAGACTATAACAACGTTGCTAAAGTTCTCCAACTTTCTAAAAAAGAGTATTTCCTTAACATCTTAATTCCTTCAGCATTACCCTACATTTTCACAGGTTTAAGAATTGCGATTGGTTTAGCTTGGTTAGCGATTATTGCCGCAGAAATCGTGATGTCAGGTATTGTGGGAATTGGCTTTTTCATCTGGGACGCTTATCAAAATAATAACGTTAGTGAAGTTATTTTAGCTCTAGTTTATATCGGCGTTGTCGGTCTTATCCTAGATAAACTCATGGCTGCATTACAAAACTGGATTTTACCAAGTGAACAGAAATAGGGACTGGGGATTATGGACTGGTGACTGGGAACTTTACCAATTACCAATCACCAATCACCAATCACCAATCACCAATCACCAATCACCAATCACCAATTACCAATCACCAATTACCAATTACCAATTACCCATTACCAAATAATATGTCTATATTTGTTGGCGTTGACCAAGTTGATAAAATTTTTGAATTAACCGGTGGTGGACAATATATCGCCCTCAAAGGTATTGATCTCCAAATTAAAAAAGGCGAATTTGTTTCTCTCATCGGTCACTCAGGTTGTGGAAAATCTACCCTTCTAAACATGATTGCCGGTTTGGATTTACCAACAGAAGGTTTAGTCACTTTAGAAGGACAAAGAATTAAAAAACCTGGACCTGATAGAATGGTAGTATTTCAAAACTATTCGCTTTTACCTTGGCGAACAGTGAGAGAAAATATTGCCTTAGCAGTAGATTCCGTATTACATGAGATGCCCGCAGCGGAACGCAAAGCGATTATTGACAGACATATAGATATGGTCGGTTTGCGTCCCCATGCTGATAAACAACCAGGAATGTTATCAGGTGGACAAAAACAACGAGTTGCGATCGCTCGTGCCTTGGCAATTCGTCCTAAACTATTACTATTAGATGAACCCTTCGGTGCTTTAGATGCCCTAACTCGCGGGAATTTGCAAGAACAATTAATGCAAATTTGTGAAGAGAATCAAGTTACCGCAGTCATGGTGACACACGACGTAGACGAAGCGGTTTTGTTATCTGACAGAATTGTCATGTTAACCAATGGACCAGAATCAAAAATTGGCGACATTTTAGAAGTAGATATTCCTCGTCCTCGCAAACGCATGGAAGTAGTAAAACATCCCAGTTACTACAGTTTGCGAAGTGAAATGATTTACTTCCTCAACCAACAAAAACGCATCAAAAAAATTCGGGCGAGAAAAACTGCTGCGGTGGTTCGTCATGGTTTAGAAAAAGTTAATTTAGAAATTGGCTTCTTACCTATCACAGCTTGCGCCCCCCTGGCGATCGCCAAAGAAAAAGGCTTTTTCATCAAACATGGTCTGGATGAGGTTAATTTAGTCCGAGAAAGCAGTTGGCGGGGAATTGTAGACGGGATGACAGGGGGATATTTAGATGCGGCACAAATGCCCTCAGGTATGCCCATGTGGTTAAGTTTAGGAGGAAATAAAAACCAACCTTTACCAGTTGTTACCGCCCTGACAATGACCCGCAATGGTAACGCCATCACCTTAGCCAAACGCTTTTATGATGAAGGTGTACATAGCTTATCTGACTTCAAAAATTATCTCCTAAAAACCCGCGAACAAACACACAGAATGGGAGTAGTTCATCCCGCATCCATGCACAACCTATTACTACGTTATTGGTTAGCAGCAGGAGGAATTGACCCCGACAGTGATGTGGTTATGAAAAATATCCCTCCTGCTCAAATGGTAGTAGATTTAAAAGGTGGAACTATTGACGGTTATTCTGTAGGTGAACCTTGGAATTATCGGGCAGCAGTTGAAGGTTCAGGCTTTACCATAGCCACAGATTTAGAAGTTTGGTTAGGACACCCTGGTAAAGTTCTAGGAGTACGAGAAGATTGGGCAGAAACTTATCCGAATACCCATATTGCCTTAACCAAAGCCTTATTAGAAGCTTGCCAATATTGTGCAGATCTTGCCAACGCCCAAGAAATTCGCCAAATTTTAGCAAGTCAGGAATATGTCAGCACAGATATTGAATATATCCAACTGGAAAACCCGAATAACGCTACCTGTGACTTAAATCATCCCATGCGGGAATATGCCCATCACCAATTTTATTCCGAGTCTGCCATTAATCGCCCCAGTCGGACCGAACAAATTTGGATTATGACTCAATTAGCGCGGTGGGGTGACACTCCCTTCCCCAGAAACTGGGTAGAAATCGTTGAAAGAGTTTGTCGAGTCCGCGTTTTCAGTACCGCAGCCAGAGAACTAGGCTTAGATATCAGTTACACCCGTCAACCCATTCAATTATTTGATGGTAAACCCTTCAACGCCGATGATCCAATTGCCTATCTTAACGACCTAAAAATCAAACGCGACTTCTCCATAGCCGAAGTCATTCTAGATGCCCCCAGAAGAACCGCAGCTTAAAAAAACCCTTTCTTCCTTTGCGTCTTTGCTCCTTTGCACCTTTGCGCGAAACCTCCTACCAATTACTAAACAATGCAAAACCGTAACTTGAAATCTACCAACACAGCTACAACCACAATCAGCCGTCAGCCTTTCCTAGAAATTAAAGACGTTTGCAAAGTTTATCCCACCAAAAATGGACCATTTACCGTTCTTGATGGTGTTAATCTCAACGTGGAGAAAGGTGAATTTCTTTGCGTTATCGGCCACTCTGGTTGCGGTAAATCAACTTTGTTAAACATGGTTTCTGGTTTTAACTTCCCCACAACTGGACAAGTTTTATTAGAAGGACAACCAATTACAAAACCAGGTCCAGATCGCATGGTAGTATTTCAAAACTATGCGTTATTACCTTGGATAACAGCTTTTGACAATATTTATTTAGCTGTAAATGCAGTTTATCCCACTAAGCCAGAAGCCGAAAAACGGGCTATTGTGAGAGATCATTTAGCAATGGTGGGTTTAGCTGATGCCATGGAAAAGAAACCCATGCAAATGTCTGGGGGAATGAGACAGCGGGTTTCTATTGCGCGGGCTTTAGCTATTCGTCCCAAAGTGTTGATTTTAGATGAACCTTTTGGGGCGTTGGACGCAATTACTAAGGAAGAATTACAAGAGGAATTGTTGAAAATTTGGAATGATAACCGTTGTACAGTTTTGATGATTACCCATGATATTGATGAGGCTTTATTTTTGGCTGATAAGTTGGTAATGATGACCAATGGACCTCATGCAAAAATTGGGGAAGTGATGGAAATTCCTTTTTCTCGTCCTAGAGATAGAGCGAGAATTATGGAAGATCCTCAATATTATCAATTGCGGAACTATGCGCTAGATTTCTTGTTTAACCGTTTCGCACATGATGATGTAGGTTAGAGAATTTTACTAAAAATATCATAATTTCTCGATATCCCCCCTTACTCGCCAATTCATCGGCAGGTAAGAGGGGATTATAGTTTTCCTGAATTATAATTAACATAACAGCAAGTATGGAGTGTATAATTCAGATATGTATATAAGCAGACAAAATATGGATCTATCTATGAAGTTCAAAATAATTGATATTCAAGAAGATACAAATCTTAATTGCTACTCTGTGCTTACAGTAGTGAGAATTCCTGATTTTATACAATTTATCAATGATATTCATGAACAAAAAGGCAACCTTGAAGAGCAGAGGGAAGTTTTAAAAATTAGGTCTGCTAAAATCATTCGTAATCAAATGGTGGAAGATTTGCAAAAAGGAGCAATTTTACCTCCTATAGTTTTAGGTTGTATGACTAATAGTGAGATCAATGAAGATAACTTTTTTACATTAATTGAAGAACAAAAACAAGATATCAGTATTCTAGATGGAATGCAAAGAATCCAAGCATTAAAAGAAGCTATAAAAGAAGATCATATTAATCATAATTTGAGAGTTGAATTTTGGCTTACTCAAGATGAATCAGCTTTATTATATAGAATGTTAATACTTAATTGTGGTCAAATTCGTTGGGAACTTGATAAACAATTAGAGGTAGTTTTTAAACCAATTCTCAAAAAATGGAGATATGATATTCCTCATTTAGATAATTTGATTGCTAAAAATTTATACAAACAGTCTGAAATTGTTCAACTATTTTTAGCATTTACTGCTAGAAGAATTAAAATTAAGACACAGGAACAATTAGCCGAATATCATGCTGCTTTAGACATTATGAGTTTAATTAGAGAAAAATCAGGAGCAACTATTGATAAATTTGAAGATATTTTTTCTATCATGATTGAAATTGATCACCTACTTTCAGAAATTGAAGATCGTTATATTTTTACTACTCACATTATAAGAGTTAGTTTTATCGTGGCTTGTGCAGAAAAAATATTTGGTTTACTAGGAAGCAATTTAGAAAAAGAACATGAAAGAGTAGAAGACAATTTTCAAGATACAATGATTAAATTAAATAAATTGCGAGATCAAATTAAATCTCAAAGCATCTATGAAAATCGTCAGTTTTTGGCTTTAGATATTTTGACAGAAAAGATACAATTTCTGCCCAAAATAAAACATGGTCAAGCTTTTTTAGATGCTTTTAAAGTAATTTTTTCTGAACCTGAAATTAACTCTTTTGCTGTGTGCTGGAATAAAATGTACTAAAAATATGAGCAGAACTATAAAAATACCAATTGCAAATGTTATAAACAAAATAAAATCTGTTATTCCTATACAAGAAAATTACACTATTTATGGTGATGAAACTTGTATAGATTGGTTAACATACCTTAAAATTGATAATAAAGTAAGGTTATTTCCTGATTTTTATAGTGCTTGGTTTACTTATCAAAATAATAATTATTTGGTATTAGTGAATCATGAATTTTTATCTAAAATTTCCAATTTTCTACAAGAAGAAACTCTTAACCCAGGTTCTTGGGTAGGCATTATTGATGAATTAGATTTATCTGTTAAAAAAGATACTGATATATCAAAATTAGAGGAAATTTTAGAAGGTGAGTGGAATATTAATAAAAAAGGATATAAAGAAGTCAATATAGAGGAAGAAATTAATGGAGTTAGCTTAAAAGATTACTTTCCAAGTATTGCTTTATATAAAATAATTAGCAGATTTTCTCAAAAAGAAGAATTAAGTCAAATTACAGGTATTGTATTAACCCAAAGCAATGGTTATTGCTTGTTACCATATAGTCCAGAAGTATTGCAAGAGTTTAAAAATATATTCGATAATGGAAACAAATATATTCCTTTTGAAAATATTTTGGCGAGTTATGTAGCTTCTGATTTTAAATTTGCTTATTTGGACTTGTATAGGTGCATCGAAAGATTACAACCTCTGTATTTTTTCAAGCCTTTTTATGATAAATTGGGATTGACGGGTAAATCTCTTGAAGAATTTTATAATGATTTTTTTGAAAATACAAAATTAGAACCTAGATTTCAAGATTCCTTTAAAAAGTTGCTGGAATCAATAAATATAGATTACCGATATGAATATCCTAACAAAAATAATGAACAAAATACTAGTCCTAGTAGTTATTTGAATAACCTGAGAAATCAAATAGTTCATTTACGTCCCAACCAAAAAAATGATTTATTACCCGAAACCGCTGATAATTGGAATATTTTAATATTAGATGTGCTAAGAATAGTTCAAAAACTTTATGAAGATAACCAAAACTTATTAAGTTAAATCACTGATAAATTTTCACCTGTAGGGGCGCAGGGTCTGCGCCCTCCATTATATTGCATCAAGCGTGATAACTACTATAACTAAAATCAAAGATTAGGCATGAACCATTAAATATTGGCCATTACCGTTGTATTCACCATTGCAACTGGCGAAATTAGCAACAAACCAAATTAAATAAAACCGCCAGATGCGGCGAAATTTGGCATAGTCCATCCCGTAGTCTAAATCTTTGACTATTGCCTGAGAATCATCAAAGTTTTTTAACCAACTAGCAAAAGTTCTAGAATAATTAGAGCCATTAATATACCATTGATCAATAGTTTTCAGGTCTTGATTATGGCTGGGAATCGCGTCATATTTCCAGTAACGACCATGAGGGAAAATGTATTTGTGAGTGAAAACACTGGAGATATTATTAGGGGTACGGACTGTAATAATGTGAATAAAAACCTTGCCGTTATCCTTGAGAAAAGATGCCAGCTTTTGAAAAGCCTTTGTTAAATTACCCACATGACAAAAAACGCCAATTGAGAGAATTTTGTCAAACTTTGTCTCAAATTGGGCATCGTTTAAATCTCCTTCATAGAGAGTAAAACGACCGGAACTGAGGTAACTTTCAGGATCTTGCATTTTCTGACGCATATATTCACATTGGTTATGACTCAAGTTAATTCCTGTGAATTTGACATTGGGAAATTTGGCAAGAATATAATTTGCTACGCAGCCCCAACCACAGCCAAAATCTAAAATATGATCACCATCTTTTATTTCTAATTTGTCAATTACATCATCAATCATTTGCATTTGTGATTGTTCGAGATTTGCTGCTCCTTTTTCCCACAATCCCATGCTATATTTGGGATAAATAAGTTTTCCCTCACCTAACATGAGATTCAACATAGCTTGAGGCAAATCGTACTGAATCTTCATTAAATCCCGCGCACCTTCGGCAGTATTGTCTGTTTCTGTTAATACCCATTCGTAGGGGACAAGCAGGGATGGAAAATACTTAAAAAAGACAGGCATACAACTATCAAAAAGCGATCGCAACACAGCATCCGGTACTTCTAATCCGTTGATATAAGACTCGGCTATTGCCATTTGCACTGCGTTAATTGTACTAACTGCAAGACGGGTTGCTTTGTAAGCAATGGGACTTTTAGTATGTACATCTCCCACTATGGGAAGATGTTTTTCCATATTTTGTAAAATTGTTGATGAACTCATGTTTATATTGGGTTTGAAAGATGCCGCTATTTTATATCAATAAAACCAAGTCAAAATAATATTAAAGAATAGATATTTCTTTGGATAGATAGAATGAAAAAAAGAGGAATAATAAGTATATATATATATATATTCACTACGGCTGATAATTAAGTAAGTCAACACAATAAAACCAAACTGTGTAAAGAAATGTAAAATAGCTGAAAACTTCTTCTAACATACCTCTAAGATATAAGGTTGTGTTGCGCTGTCGCTTAACCCAACAAAGCAAAAAATGGACAAGGTATTGATGCTAAAACCATATTACTGTATTCTGTTCTATGACAAGTTATGTTTCAACCTTCTGATCATCTGCCGCTGATATTCTCAGGAAATAGATGTAAATAATTCGATATATAAACTACAAAAGGTGGACAGAATGAGTCTTCGCGCACTACTGTTAATAAATAGTAATTCTCGTCAAGGGCAAGAACGTTACCAAGAAGCAATAAATTGTTTAAATAAATTGGGTTTGGAAATAATTACAGAATCTACAGAACATCCAACTCAACTAGGGACTGTGATTCGGCGTTACCAACAGCAAATAGATTTGGTAATTGTCGGTGGTGGTGATGGTACACTTAATGCTACTATAGAGGCAATAATTGAGACTCAATTACCTTTGGGTATTTTACCATTAGGAACTGCTAACGACTTAGCCAGGACTTTAGCAATTCCCAACTCTTTACCGGAAGCGTGTCAAATTATTGCCTCTGGAAACTTGCGAAGAATTGATTTAGGTTCTGTAAATGGGAAATATTTTTTTAATGTTGCTAGTCTGGGTTTAAGTGTAAAAATTACTCAACAATTAACTAAAGAAATTAAACGGCGTTGGGGTATATTTGCCTATGCAGCAATTGCATTTCAAGTAGTTTGGAAATCTCGCCCTTTTAGTGCAGAAATTCGTGTGAATAACGAATCAATTCATGTGAAAACTGTGCAAATTGCTGTGGGTAATGGTCGCTATTATGGTGGTGGTATGGCTGTAGTTCACGACGCAGCGATAGACGATCAAAGACTGGATCTTTATAGTTTAGAAATCGATCATTGGTGGCAAATTCTTCCCCTACTTCCGGCTATGCGTCAAGGTAGACATATTGATTGGCCGAACGTCCGCGCCCTTGAAGGTCAGGAATTTACAATATATACTAGAAAACCCCATTCTATTAACACAGATGGAGAAATTACAACCCATACTCCTGCTGTGTTTCGGGTGATTCCTCAAGCGATCGCAGTTTTAGCCCTATGACTATCATCTTAAACTATGATTTACCTGATTGATATGATTTATTTGATGGGATATGTAATTAAACAGGAGATGGTCAGTAAAGGAGGTAAAAAATGAAAATTAAACTATGATTTACCTGATTGATATGATTTATTTGATGGGATATGTAATTAAACAGGAGATGGTCAGTAAAGGAGGTAAAAAATGAAAATTAAACTCCTATCTGTCAACAAGGAAGCATCCAGCGGTTTTCACTCCTGAATTTTGCTGTATCATAAGAATCAGAAAAATCATTAAAATCATAGTTATGAATTTGCGCTTTTCTCAAGAAATTAAATCCCTTCTAGAACGTTTAAGTGAACAGCCACTAACTTTAGGTGATATCCTAGCGGAAACTTCCGAACGGGGTTTTAGCTTAGTAATCACATTACTAGTATTACCTTTTCTATTTCCCATGCCTCCAGGCTTAACCAGTCCTTTAGGTGGTGCTTGTTTATTATTATCATTGCAAATGGTTTTAGGGAGGAGAACACCTTGGCTACCCAAAAAAATCGCTAACTATAAATTTCCCAACGCCTTCGCTAAAATTATCTTACAAAATCTGCGTCGCGTGACTAGGGTATTAGAAAAAATTGCCCGTCCCCGATTGCAAAAAGTCGCCAATCATCCTTTAATTTGGCGATTTAACGGGCTGTGCATCTCTTGGTTAACAATACTACTAATTTCCCCCATTCCCTTTACCAATCCCATTCCGACTGTGGGGATTTTACTTTTGGCAGTTGCTACTATTGAATCCGATGGTTTATTAATGTGTATTAGTTATGTCGCTACTCTCTTGATTACTATGCTATTTGGTTTTATTGGTTATGCATTATGGTTAGCCCCCAACTTACTGCCTGCTATTTTCAAATAAAATTTTTGGCATTCCTGATCAAAATTTGTTAAGATATAAGTCCCAAAGAAAAAAAACCCTTAGCCACAAGCCAAGGGTAATGGTTTAATTAAGGTGCATCTACTATTTGAGTATCCACTGCTGATTCTGTTATGTCCGGATAATTTCCGTATAACTTTCAATTTTGTATTCTCGTCCTTTCGAGAAAGTATGTTTTGTCACCAACTATAAAAAACCTAATATCCAATATCAATACCTTGTCCATTTTTTGTAGGTCGGGTTAAGCAACAGCGCAACCCGACGCATTTGTTGGGTTATGGACTCGCCACACTTCGTGAACGTACCTCAACCCAACCTTGTATCTTAGAGGTATGTTAGATATTTATTTGGATACCTGACTTAAATAATCAAAGAATATGGCGATCGCGATTGATTTTGGCACAAGTAACACAGTTATCACTCGTTGGAATCCTGTCACTCAACAAGCAGAAACCCTGAATCTACCCAGATTATCAACGCAACAATTTCTTAATCCGCCACTGATTCCCAGCTTAGTTTATGTAGAAAATGCCAACTCAGGTAATATCATAGCTGGTCAACAGGTGTGCGATCGCGGTTTGGATATCAAAACTGATGCCAGATTTTTTCGGAGTTTTAAACGGGGAATCGGTGCAGATATCCAAGGTTTTCTACCGGAACTTGATGGACAAAACATTAGCTTTGAACAAATAGGAACATGGTTTTTAAGCAAAGTAATTGCAGAATTAGCACCTTTAGAAGGGGGAATAGATTCCTTGGTTTTAACCGTACCAGTAGACAGCTTTGAAGCCTATCGTCACTGGTTAGGGAAAGTTTGTCAATCATTAGCCGTCGAACAGGTGCGGATGTTGGATGAACCCACTGCTGCGGCTTTGGGGTATGGTTTAACAGATCAAGGAACTCTCTTAGTCGTTGACTTTGGTGGTGGAACTTTAGATTTATCTTTAGTGAGTTTAGATCAAGGTACACAAGCCAAGACTAAACCTCTAGGATTTCTTCTCAAATGGGGTGATAAAAATCTGGGTGAAAATTCTCAACAAAAGACTAAAACAGCCCGTGTATTAGCAAAAGCAGGGCAAAATCTAGGCGGAACTGATATTGATAATTGGATAGTAGATTACTTTGCTAAAACCCAAGGATTGCCAGTTAGTTCTCTCACAGCGCGACTAGCGGAACAGTTGAAAATTCAGCTATCTCACCAAGATAAAGCTAGTGAAGTTTATTTTCATGATCAAACTTTTGAAAGTTATGAAATGGATCTTGATCGTTACACCTTTGAAAATATTTTGCAGGAAAACGGATTTTTTGATAAACTGCATGATGTAATGATGACGCTATTACAGCAAGCGCGACGTTACGGTATAGAAATTGATGATATTAATGCAGTATTATTAGTTGGGGGAACTGTACAGTTGCCCGTAGTGCAAGCATGGATAGAACAATATTTTGAACCAGAAAAAATCCGTCGTCAATTGCCTTTTGAAGCAATCGCTCAAGGGGCGTTACAAATAACTCAAGGGATAGAAATTAAAGACTATCTTTATCATAGTTACGGTGTGCGTTATTGGGATCGCCGCAATCAACGTCATAGTTGGCATCCAATTATTAAAACTGGACAACCTTACCCCATGACTCAACCCGTAGAATTAGTTTTGGGTGCTTCTGTGGAAAATCAACCCAGCATTGAGTTAATTATTGGGGAATTGGGCGCCCAAACAGGTGGAACAGAGATATACTTTGAGGGCGACCGCTTAATTACTCGTCAGCTTGATAATGGTGCAACTACTGTTAAGCCTCTCAATGATACAGTAAATGCCAGTAAAATTGCCAAACTTAAACCTCCAGGATTTCCGGGAAGCGATCGCATTAAAATCTATTTTCAAGTTGATGAACAACGGTTTTTAAGAATTACTGTTGAGGACTTGTTAACAAATAACATCCTATTAGAAAATCAACTTGTAGCCAAATTAACTTAACTTACCTTTGGGGGTTAAAGTCCCCTGCTTCTACAAGCAGCGGGTTTTGTGTCGGGGTAAAATCCCCGTTGCAAAACGTAATTCTAAATTCTAAATTCTAAATTCTGCATTCTTTTAATCCAGATTTTTCACCAATAAATCAAAACAGAGAGGCTTTATAGTAGTATAAAAATTTACTAATAAAAAACTAGTAACAAAAAAATCTAAATTTTCCTGATCACAGGCTGCTATTTTCAGTCGAATAAACGCATAATGGAAATGTGACTGATTTATTAGCCCCTTTACAATCCCTACAACAGGGTAACTGGTTCAAATTAATTTGCGGAGCCAGTTACCAACATCTTCCTGCGGTCAGAAACTTAACATTAGCCTACACCTTGGCTGGTGCTGACTGTATAGATGTAGCAGCAGATCCGGCAGTCATTGCCGCCACCCAAGAAGCTTTACTGGTAGCCCAAAGCTTGAGATATAATTCCCAAAAGCGAGGCTTTGCCTTTACAGGTAATTTGCCCTTGTTGATGGTCAGTCTCAATGATGGCGAAGATCCCCATTTTCGGAAAGCTGAGTTTAATTCTCAAGACTGTCCCCGCGATTGTTCCAGACCATGTGAAAAAATTTGTCCAGCCCAAGCAATTTTATTTAACAATACCAAAGATGATTTTTCTGGAGTAATCGCTGAAAAATGTTATGGCTGTGGCCGTTGCATTCCTATCTGTCCTTATGGTATAATTTATACAAAATCTTATGAGTCAACGCCAGGGGAGATCGTACCATTGATCATGTCAACGGGAATAGCAGCCGTAGAAATTCATACTCAAGTGGGGCGGTTGGCAGAATTCCAACGGTTATGGGACGCGATGACACCTTGGGCAGATCAATTAAAGTTAGTAGCCATCAGTTGTAACGATGGAGAAGGTCTAATTAATTACCTAAAAGCTATTTATGATTTAATTATCCCCCGTCCCCAGTTTTTAATTTGGCAAACTGATGGACGTTCAATGAGTGGTGATATTGGTGATGGTACAACCATAGCCACAGTGAAATTGGGGCAAAAAGTTTTGGCAGCAAACCTACCGGGATATGTGCAGTTAGCAGGCGGCACTAATAGCTACACCGTTCCTAAATTAAGGGGAATGGGATTGCTGAAAGAGGCAGGGGGGAAAGAGTCCCCAGCTTTTATCTCTGGGGTTGCCTATGGTAGTTACGCCCGTGTATTGCTGTCACCCATTCTTGACCAGTTAGAAAAAAAGGAGGTGATTAACACTGATAGTCAAGGCAATATTCGCCTGGAATCAGAACCGGAATTACTATGGGAGGCTGTAAGGCTTGCCCATACTCTCGTTTCCCAGATTAAGTCTGAGCAGTCGCGCTCATCGCTCCAAGCATATCTCTAAAAACGTCAAGTCACCAATAGAAAGCATGACGATTACAGAAGATCTCCAAAAGTTGTTAGACATTTTGCCCCAAGACCTTCAACAAAAACTAGAGCATCATCCTAATGGAGATAATTTAGTTGAAGTGGTTTTGGATTTAGGCCGTCGTCCAGAAGCTCGGTTTCCCCATGTAGCTGAGTATTTGAGCGAAACACCAGTCACTCAAGCACAGATAGATGATTGCATTCAACGAGTGGGAAATTTTGGGGGGGATAATCGGGCAGGAATTGAGCAAACTTTGCATCGGATCAGTGCTATCCGTAACCGTAGCGGTAAGATTATTGGCTTAACTTGTCGGGTCGGCAGGGCGGTATTCGGAACAATTGCCATGATCCGCGATTTGGTGGAAACTGGTCAATCAATTCTCATGCTAGGTCGTCCGGGTGTTGGTAAAACCACAGCTTTAAGGGAAATTGCCCGTGTGTTGGCAGATGACTTAAATAAGCGAGTGGTCATTATTGACACATCTAACGAAATTGCTGGGGATGGTGATGTTGCTCACCCCGCCATTGGTCGGGCGAGACGGATGCAAGTTTCTAAGCCAGAGTTACAACATCAGGTCATGATTGAGGCTGTGGAAAACCATATGCCAGAAGTCATTGTCATTGATGAAATTGGTACGGAATTGGAAGCTTTAGCAGCCCGAACCATTGCCGAACGGGGGGTGCAATTGGTAGGAACTGCCCACGGTAATCAGATTGAAAACCTGATTAAAAATCCCACTCTGTCTGATTTGGTGGGGGGGATTCAGGCTGTGACGCTGGGAGATGATGAAGCTAGACGGCGTGGTTCGCAAAAGACAGTTTTGGAACGCAAAGCGCCACCTACTTTTGAGATTGCTGTGGAGATGCTGGAACGGCAACGCTGGGTAGTTCATGAATGTGTGGCGGATACGGTTGATACTTTGTTACGTGGTCGTCAACCGACTCCACAAACGAGAACTGTTGATGACAATGGCAAGGTTGGCGTTGTTAGACAGTTGGCTGTGGTCAATGGTGGCAATAGCAATGGTAATGGCCATGGTCACATTACTAATGTGGAGGAATCTTTCCTCGCTGCTCAACCTAATGGTTGGCGTTCTTCTGGACAAATGGTGGCTTTACCACCTTTATCTTTAGATCGGGAAAGACCCACGGGACGCAGTGAATTTGACCGTTTGTTGGATGAATCTTTCAATTACTCGGAAAGTTTTGATTTTGCCAGCCGCAAACAAGCAGGTCCCAATGGGGAAGATTTACCATTGCACATTTACCCCTATGGGGTGAGTCGTCACCAACTGGAACAGGTGATTAATGTGCTAACTTTGCCTGTGATATTGACCAAGGACTTAGATAGTGCCGATGCTATTCTGGCTTTGCGATCGCACGTCAAGAATCACGCTAAGTTAAGACAAATGGCTAAGGCTCGTCATGTACCCATTCATGTGATCAAGTCTAGTACAATTCCCCAAATTACTCGCAGTCTCCGCCGCTTACTGAATATTGATGATCCAGATATTGGCGATGACCGAGAGTTACAACTGTTATTACACAACGGTGGTGATGATGAAATGGACGCTTTGGAGGAGGCGAGGCTTGCTGTGGAGCAGATTGTCATCCCTAAAGGTCAGCCTGTGGAGTTATTACCCCGTTCTTCCCAAGTGCGGAAAATGCAGCATGAGTTGGTGGAACATTATCGTCTCAAATCCGATAGTTTTGGAGATGAACCTAATCGGCGGTTAAGAATTTACCCGGCGTAGGTTGTTGATAATTTTCCCCTGAAAGGATTGTTTTTACATCTTTTCAGGGGATTTGGACATTTTACCGCTGTAGTAATGTTGGTAATATTTCTGGAACTGGACTAGGTTTAGCAATTGTGAAAAAATCAGTGGAAGCACATGGAGGAGAAATTACTTTTGCAAGTGAAGTTAATGTAGGAACAACTTTTAATGTTGTTATTCCTTTAACGAAATAATAGGATTAAGATCCCCGACTTCTAACATGAATCTACAATTTAGTTATAAGATAAAAAAGAAGTCGGGGATCTAAATTGGGGATCTAAATTTGTTGATTTTTTAAACATTCTTGAATAAATCTTTGAGGTATTTCTCTACTTTCTCCCCAATGTTGATGAATATAGGAAGCATGAACATTAGGTAAATACCAACCTTCAAAACCTGTATTTTCATCACAATCATAGCGATAGGTATTAAATAATGGTTGAGGAGAATTGGTGATTAAATGAGAACGATGAAATTCATGACCAAAAATATGTTTATTGCTATCAAGTAAAAAAGTATTTTCTAAAATTACTGCGCGACGATATCCTAAAGTTAATCTTTTATCCATTTGTGCATGAGTGGGTAATATTCCCACCATTGGCCAGGAGTTACCGTCAAAGTCAATAATTTGCTCACACAAATACATCAATCCTCCACATTCAGCAATTGTGGGTATTCCTGCTAAAATTGAATTTTTGACTGCTTGAATTAGGCTAATATTTGCAGCTAATTGTGGTGCAAATACTTCAGGAAATCCACCACCAAAATACATTCCTTGGATATCTTTTGGTAATTGAGAATCATTTAATGGACTCCAAAATACTAATTCTGCTCCTAATTGTTCTAGTAAATCTAAGTTATCTTGATAATAAAAATTAAAAGCCTGATCTCGCGCTACGGCAATTTTTACTGAGGAATTGGTAATTGGTAATTGAGAATTGGGAATTGGGGAAGATGATGATTTTAAAAGTGGTAGAAGTTTGTCCCAATCAAAGTAAGTATCACCTATATCTGCTAAACTATTAATTATCTGATCTAATTCTGGTAATTCTGAAGTGGGAATTAAACCCAGATGACGGTCAGGAATGGTAATGTTATCTTGTCTTCTTAAAACACCAAGTATGGGTAATTGTAAAGGTGCAAGGGAAGTTTTTAATAATGATAAATGTCGATCACTTCCCACCCGATTTAATACTAAACCAGCAACTTTAATTCTACTATCTAAAGAACAATAACCGTGTGCAATTGCGGCTACTGAACCCGATAAGCGACTACAATCTATGACTAAGATGATGGGGATATTTAATAATCTGGCAACGTGCGCTGTACTCGCAAAGTCTGTTTTTCCATTTGTATTTGCTAACTGACCAATACCATCAAATAAACCCATTACACCTTCAACTAAAGTATATTCACTTTGCGGAGAATGATGGTTAAAGCATTTTTGAATATAATTTTCTGAAGTTAGTACAGCATCTAAATTTCGACAAGGAAGACCAGTTACATATTGATGAAACATAGGATCAATATAATCGGGTCCGACTTTAAAAGATTGTACTTTCACACCACGACGACGTAAAGATGCTAATAGGGTAAGTGTAACTGTTGTTTTCCCGACTCCACTCCGTTCTCCAGCAATAATTATAGACATAGATTAGTAAGTAAAAATTAAATAACCCCTCCCTAACCCTCCCCTTACTAAGAGGTTGTTTGAAAAGTATTATATGAAACCCATAATCTCCAAAAACCTAACCCCCCTCCCCCCCCTTCCCTACAAGGGAATGGGGGTTTTAAAGCCTCTCCCCTGGTAGGGGAGAGGTTTGGAGAGGGGTCTGTTTACACATTAAAAACTTTTAAAACATCCTCTAAGGGGAGGGAACCGGATTTTCTAGTTTCCCCCCTTAGTAAGGGGGGATTAAGGGGGGTATTTGTGATTTTGTGTAAACTATAGCAGCTCTAATATTACCAAGAATCGTGGCTAAATATTCTCTGATCCTTCCCGTTCTCTTTCTTCAATTTTTGTTGGAGAAATCATACTGTTGATTTTTTCAATATCTGTCATCATGATAATAACACCTTTTACTGTTTCATTCATTAGGGGACTACAGGCAATATAACATTGGATTTGTCTGCCGCGACGATTAGTGCTATTCAGGAGTATTTCCTGGAATTTCTTTTTACCGGACATAATATCACGAATTGGATTTCGTAATTTTTCTACAGGTAAACCAATATCCAAGCTAAACCAAGATTTATGAACTACTTCCTCACTGTGTAAACCCCACATATCTTCAACTGTATGATTCCAAATTAAAATATTCAAGTTATTATCTAAGACTACCATTCCCATTTGCAGACAGCCTAAAATAGAAGCAAGAAAAATATTACTTTGGTCAAGTTCACCGGTGCGGTCGCTTAATTCACGATTAATTGTTTGTAACTCCTCATTAGCCGATTGCAGTTCTTCATTCATTGTCTCCATTTCTTGATTTGTTGATTGCAATTCTTCATTGGTTGTTTCTAATTCTTCATTGGTAGATTGTAATTCTTCATTGGTTGTTTCTAGCTCTTCATTAGTTGATTGCAATTCTTCATTGGTTGTTTCTAGTTCCTGTCGAGAACGTTGTAATGCTGTTTGGAGTTTCAGATAACGGGTGATATCATTAAAGGTAACTGTTACACCAAGAATAATTTGATTATTATCTTGTAAAGGAATCACCCGCACATCTAAATTTTGAATTTCTGAATTAGACTGATAACGTTCAACATTTGTGAGTATAATCGGATGACGTTCATTATATACTTGCTCAATTACTGAGCGTAATTCCACAGGTCTATAGGATAATTCTAAATCCTGAAAAGGGCGATTTAAATCCTTTATTGTCAGACCAAATAAATTACGAGCTTGTTCATTAATCATAATTAATATGCCATCATTATTTACTACAACTTGGGCACTAGATGCTGTATCAAAAGCCAAATCTCTAATGCGTATTTCTTGAGAAAAATTACTAGTTGATTCTTGATTTTCTAAATTGTTCATAACTATTTGACGACTGCGGAAGTTTCCTAAAGCTACTTTTTCAAATACACGGTCTTTTAAATCTATAGGGATAAATAAATTAGAGTGCATAACTAGCATTTCTGCTTTTCCTATAAACAGATAGCCATGATCATTAAGAGCAAAATGAAAGCGATTGATAATCTTTCCTTGGGTTTCCGAATTAAAATACATTAAGGTATTGCGACAAATCAATAAATCTAACCGAGAAATCGGGGCATCTTGAAGTAAATCATGACGACCAAAAATTACACAACGACGCAAATCTTGGCGAAAAACATAATTTTTATTGACTATATCAAAATATTTATCGCGTAATTCTGACGGGACTTCATCAATATTTTTGGATGAATAACTAGCTTGACGAGCTTGAACGAGAGCTTCTTCATCTACATCTGTTGCGTAGATTTTTACCCGATTACGAAACTCTTCTATTCCCAATATTTCCGCTATTATTATTGCTAAAGTGTAAGCTTCTTGCCCAGAAGCACAACCAGCACTCCAAAATCGAATCTGTTGATCTGGTTGTTTATTTTTGATGATATTAGGAATAACTTCTTTAGCTAAATATTCCCACGCTGAAGCATCTCTAAAAAAAGCGGTGACGTTAATTAAAATAGTATTAAATAAATTTTTAAACTCATCTGGATGAACTTCTAAATAATCTTGATAATTGCCAAAAGTATCTATATTTAAAGTCTCCATTTCTTTAGTAACACGGCGCATTAAAGTTGAACGTTTATAACCTGTGAAATCAAAGCCTCGGTTGATTCGTAAATATTCGAGGAGGTTTTCAAAATCAGGGTCTTTTTGTGGGACATTCATAAAATAAATCAGGATTTTGCTAAGAGGTTGTTTGAAAAGTATTATATGAAACCCATAATCTCCAAAAACCTAACCCCCCTTCCCCCCTTCCCTACAAGGGAATGGGGGTTTTAAAGCCTCTCCCCTGGTAGGGGAGAGGTTTGGAGAGGGGTCTGTTTACACATTAAAAACTTTTAAAACATCCTCTAATAAATGAACTACGTTATAGAAATACAGAATCACCATATCCCCCCAGATACTCGACTTCTCAAAGAAGTCGGGTATCTATGTTATTATAGTCAATTTTTTGTAATAAACTAAATTGGTAATAGATTACAAATCAGGATGAGGCATCACCAAAGTTAGCAAAGCTGAAGAAATTTCTGCTAAAGGGAGGATAAAATCTACATTCCCAGTCTTAATTGCTGCGGACGGCATTCCTGGAAATTCAGCACTTTTTTCATCTTGGGCAATTACCGTCCCACCCATTTTTTGAATTGCTTCTACTCCCATTGCCCCATCACTGCCGGTTCCTGTGAGGACAACAGCGATCGCTCTTTCTTTATAACTTCCAGCCAGAGATTCAAACAATAAATCTGCCGAAGGACGGAGAAAATGCACCATTTCCGACTGCGATAAAGAGGCTGTACCATCACTATTCACCAACAAATGATTATTAGGAGGAGCAATATAAACAGTCCCGGGTGTGAGTTTGTCTCCTTCCTTTGCCTGTTTTACTGTCAGTGGAGTCCGACGACTGAGAATTTCTGCCATGAGAGATGGATGACGAGGATCTAAGTGTTGAACAATCACAATTGCTGCTTTGAAATCTGCGGGTAAATGTGCCAGCACCTCAATTAACGCCGTTAACCCACCAGCAGAAGCCGCTAAAGCCACAATATCAAAGTTAGGAAGATTTGGCATATTTATCTTGAAGATTATAGTTTCCCCCATCCTCAAAATATCAAAATTTTCAATTCATTCCCTGTATCCACAGACGTATAGAACTTTCCAAATAAGCATTTGGGGACAAAAATGTAGAGCCGAGAATCCCTACCCATGGAACGTCTCTACACAGGATCTTTTAATTCACTAATTTTCTGCTTCTAAAGTTTTTTTGGCTGCTAATAATTGCTGTTTATGTTCTTCACTCATTTGCGGATATTGCAAATTTAATTCCTGCAATTTTTGGCAAATAATATCTGCTACCACTAAGCGTGTAAACCATTTACGATCAGCAGGAACAATATACCAAGGTGCAAATTCTGTACTTGTATGGTTAAAAACCTGCTCATAGGCATCCATATAATCATCCCAAAAAGCCCTTTCCCGAACATCACTAACAGAAAGTTTCCAATTTTTATCCGGTGATTCAATCCGTTCTAAAAACCGTCTTTTTTGCACCGATTTTGAAACATTTAGAAAAAACTTGAGGACAATTACCCCATTATTGAACAAGTATTTTTCAAAATTATTAATTTCCTCAAATCGCTGTTTCCATATATGATTATCTTGAGGAAAATTGGGTAATTGTTGTTTTTTAAGAATTTCTGGATGGACACGGACTATGAGTAATTCTTCATAATATGAACGATTAAAAATGCCAATTCTTCCCCTTTCTGGCAAAGACTTCATTGAACGCCATAAATAATCATGATCTAGCTCTTCTTCACTCGGTGATTTAAAACTAAATACCTGACATCCTTGAGGATTAACGCCAGACATCACGTGTTTAATCGTACTATCTTTACCAGCAGCATCCATTGCTTGAAAAATAATCAATAAAGAATAGGTATTTTGAGCATAAAGAATATCTTGATATTTCGCTAATTGTAAAATACCTACCTTTAATTTTTTCACCGCATCACCTTTTTGGTGAAACTCACATTTATAACCTGGGTTATAGTCCTTTATCAAAGAAATTTGATCACCTGGTTTAACAATATAAGGATCATGATTCATAAAAAAATTAGCACTCCTATAAAATTCATAAATTCATCTGCGTTTATCTGCGTTTATCTGCGTTTAATTATTTTTGAAATCTTATTCTATGGAGCTTCATCTTAATTTAGTATAACCTCTTTCTCTCTGTGTTCTCTGTGCCTCTGTGGTTAGATAAAAAACCTTTTCACCGCAGAGAGACAGAGTGAAAACTTATTTTAAAAAACAGCAGATTGCAATTCTGCTAACTTTGCTAAAACTTCCGTACTGTGAATACTCGGATTAACTCCCACAAAAGTTGCTCTTAATATCCCTTGAGGATCAATAATAAAACTATGGCGCATAGAGACAACACCTATCCAAGAACCATAAGCTTTACTAACTTCACCCTTAGTATCAGCTAACAAAGGAAATTTTAACCCTTCTGAATCACAAAATTCTGCATGGGAATCAATATCATCAGCACTGATACCAATAATTTCAGTATTTTTCTCAATGTACTTAGGTAGATCTTGCTGAAAACGTCTTGCTTCAATAGTACAACCGGAGGTAAAATCTTTCGGGTAGAAATAGAGAACCAGCCACTTACCCCGGAAATCAGCCAGGGAAACCTCACCATTCCCCGTATTAGTTGGTAAGGTAAATTCAGGTGCAGGTTGATTAATTGCCGGTAATATACCACCTAAAGCTTGAGCAGGAGGGGTAAAATTCAACCAATTGATAACAGCCAAGCAAGTGGCAAATAGAATGCTAATAAAAGTGCGGCGCGAAATCATAGTCTTCACCAGAAATATAACTTAATATAAGTTTACATTCTTGTTAGCCGCTATTCTGAATCTGACTGGTTTTCTAGTGGTTTTTCGATACTCTCAATGTATTGGCTATCTATAAGAAAAGCGCCTCTAGTCAAGCGTATACCCCAATAACCACCAGGGCGACGGTCAAGAACTATACCTTCTTCACCAACATAAATTACATCAGCAGGACGTAACATAGGCATTGGGTCAGCGGTTTTGACATAAGGTGGCAATGATACCACACGGACTTTACTACCAATTGGGAATTCTGACGACATTTTACAACAGTTTGTAATTTTGAATAACGGTAAATATCGATTTTATTTTACTCTTCTTCCTTTCCACCTATTTGTTAATAAATGTAAAGAACATATTCCACATCCAAAATGAAATGATATATTAAATCCATAGGACACCAAGTTAAGAAGAAACCAACTAAGAGAAAGGGCAATTGATCTAGTGTCCCCCGTCATTAGCCCCACAAGTACAGCATTATTGATCATAAAGTGGCAACTAGCCAAACTTTAGATAGGATGGCGAAGCCAAATCCCAGAGCGGAAAGACGTAGAGATGCTGTGTTTGCGTTTTAGAAAGTCCACCCTTAGTAACTTACAATCACTTACTTACTTTAATCATTTGAAACCTGCAAATTCACTAGAACCCGGTCAACCTTGATCGGGTTTTTAGATGTTTATACCTGGTTTTGATCGAAAAATGTTAAGAGGTTGTTTGAAAAGTATTATATGAAACCCATAATCTCCAAAAACCTAACCCCCCTTCCCCCCTTCCCTAAAAGGGAATGGGGGTTTTAAAGCCTCTCCCCTGGTAGGGGAGAGGTTTGGAGAGGGGTCTGTTTACACATTAAAAACTTTTAAAACATCCTCTAAGATGAGGACTTAGATACTCAAAATAAAAGTTAATAACCACGTTTTTACAAGCATAAGGCACAATAAAGACAAGTATCATTTATTTATTTATGAGTTATTGTCTTAATCCCCATTGTTCTCACCCAGAAAACACTGATGATGTTAAGTTTTGTCAAACCTGTGGGACGAAATTATTCCTAAAAGAACGTTACCGCGCTATTAAACCTATCGGACAAGGTGGTTTTGGTAGAACCTTTCTCGCTGTAGATGAGGATAAACCCTCAAAGCCACCCTGTGTAATTAAGCAATTTTTCCCCCAATCCCAAGGGACAAATACGGTACAAAAGGCAGTAGAATTATTTAATCAAGAGGCTGTTCAGTTGGATGAATTGGGACAACATTCCCAAATTCCTGCACTTTTGGCATATTGTAACCAAGATGACAGACAGTATTTAGTTCAGGAATTTATTAATGGACTAAATTTACACCAAGAATTAGAACAAAATGGGGCTTTCAATGAAACGCAGATTCGACAATTACTGCATGATTTATTGTCAGTGCTGCAATTTTGTCATAGTAAACGAGTTATACATCGAGACATTAAACCAGAAAATATCATTCGTCGCAATAGCGATCGCAAATTAGTTATAGTTGATTTTGGGGCAGCGAAATCCGCCACAGAAACAGCCCTAAACCGCACGGGAACCAGTATAGGTAGTCTCGAATATGTCGCCCCGGAACAAATGCGCGGGAAGGCGCTTTTCGCCAGTGATATCTATAGTTTAGGGGTAACTTGTATTAATCTGTTAACAGAGCGATCGCCTTTCGACTCCTACGATACCCATAACGCAGCTTGGATATGGGGACAATATCTAAAAACTCCTGTTAGTCAAGAATTGAGCCGAATCATTGACAAAATGGTAGAAACCATCCCCAGTCACCGCTACCAAACAGTTGATGAAGTGATCAAAGATTTGAATTTTCAACCATCATCTTTACCACCCAAACAAATAACTCCACCCACGTCTCAACCTCCTGCTATGGTTAAAACTTCCACCCAAATCGAGAAAGAATTACAAGAACTAAAAACTCAATTTACAGGTGGTAAACCCCAACCACAAAACCCTAATTCTCAACCACAATCTCCTAGCAATAATCCCATAGATAAAGAATTAGAAGAATTAAAAGCTAAGTTTCTTGGTAATGGGTGAAGAAATCATTTAATTCTGCTGAATTGTATTGGTGTTTTGAGCCGATTTTTTACCTAACAATTCCACAGCCTTAGCAAATTGAGGATCTTCAAGAGTCGCTAATTTATCCCTTCCTCCCAACCATAACTTTTGACGTTGGGCATCAGTTAATTCTACCTTCACATCTGGATCAATACCGTGTTTATTAATATCTTTACCGCTAGGAGTATGATATTTGGCAATAGTTACAGCCAAACCAGCACCAGATTTTAAAGGTTGCACCGATTGAACTAAACCCTTCCCAAAAGTTTGATTTCCGACCAAAGTCGCCCGTTTATTATCTTGTAATGCCCCAGAAACAATTTCACTAGCACTAGCTGACCCTTTATCTACTAATATTATCAAAGGTTTATCAGTTAAAGCCTTGCCATTGGCAACTTGTTTATCTTGTGTACCTTGACGGTCAATAGTAAAGACAATCGTGCCTTTATTCATCCACATTTGAGCAATTTCTATACTCGCGTATAACAGCCCTCCAGGATTACCACGTAAATCTAAAACATATCCAGAAACCTTTTTAGCTTCTAAACTTTGAATAGCATTTTTCATTTCCTTGCTGGCATTAGCACTGAATTGATTCAAGCGAATATAGCCAAGATTCCCCGCTGGAGTTTTCTTTTCCGAAAAGCGGACAGGATGAATTTCAATGCGCGCTCGTTGAATATTAAATTCTTTTTTCTGACCATTCCGCAGAATTGTCAACCTCACCTTGCTGCCTGATTGTCCACGAATTAGGGATACTGCATCATTAGTATCCATACCTTTGGCGTTTTTACCATCAATTTCGAGAATAATATCTTTAGCTAAAATACCGGCTTTAAATGCTGGTGTATCTTCAATGGGAGCAATCACAACCAGTTGTTTAGTTTTTTCATCCTGACTGATAGTGATACCAATACCCGTAAGTTCACCAGAGGTATCAACTTGCATATTCTTGAATTCCTCTGGGTCCATAAACCGGGTGTAAGGATCTTCCAGCTTTTTCAGCATTTCCCGAATGGACTTATAGGCCGCTTTATCATCAGTATAGGACTTGCTTAAATATTCCTTGCGAACAGCTTGCCAATCTACCTGATTAAAAGTGCCATCTACATATCGGTAGTAAATATTTTGCCAAACTTCATCTACCAAATCCTTGTGACTATCTTTAAATGAAGCCTTACCAATTGAGTGAATACCCAGACCAGTAACGGCGATTGTAGAAAGCGTTACCACCGTAGCACTCAAAACCAGTTTACTTTTTGTAATTACCATAATGGCGGCTGTGTCAAAGGAAAAAATATATATCAAGTATGCCCAATCTAACACAGGGATTGGTAATTGGTAATTAGGAATTGGCCGTTGAACGTTGTTTACGGATAGAACTGGATTGATGAGCAATTAATAATTCCTAAAATTAGAGAAAATCTCCTCAAAACGCACAACTTAATCCTAACTTCGCAAATATGCTATTATAAATTTACCAACTCGTGCCGATAGATCCGTACTCAGGCTGATGGCTTGAGCATTCTTATTGCTTGCAACAATTCTGACACGGCTGAAGCAACCCATTTACCTTCTGTCCCCCTTCCTGTATTGAGGATGAAGCGGAGATTGTAGGCACAAGGATAACCTTCCACCTCCATCCATAATAAATCGCTTTCGGCTTCACAGGCAATTTTTTCATCGTCCATTAACTCCGTACTTAGATGCTTCATGGTATCTGCAAGCTGATTAAAAAGGCGACAAAATTCGTTTAATTCTGCTTCTGTTAATTCTATCGCCCAATCTTCTGTACCAACTAATCCTGTAAATTCTGGTGCAACTGGATTCCAACCTATGCGCCAACCAATCCCACTTTTAATGACCCGTTCCATACCTATATAGTCACCAGACTTGCTATTATTTATTGCAAAAATTATACCAATTGGCTTTGGCAATGACGATAGCTAAAAATATGAATTGCCTATATAGTCAGTCTTTCGCAATTCTCAATCTAAAATGCTATAATCTTTCAGCGATCGCTTTAGGAGCTTGGCAAACCTAATTTTGTAAATATTCCTAATTGGCACACTTTCCGGTTAGGATAGTATATTCGTTCTATTAAAACTCCCGTCCCAGTAATTTTGAAAAATCCTATACTTAGAGGCAAGAATGGCAGCTAATACCGAGACTTCTGGCAAGCAAAAAGCGTTAAATATCGTCCTGGGACAAATTGAGCGCAGCTTCGGGAAAGGAGCAATTATGCGCCTGGGTGATGCCACCCGCATGAAGGTAGAAACAATATCCACCGGGGCGCTCACCCTAGATTTAGCTTTAGGTGGTGGTTTACCTAAAGGACGGGTAATCGAAATCTACGGACCAGAAAGTTCTGGGAAAACTACCGTCGCCCTTCATGCCCTCGCAGAAGTGCAGCGAAATGGCGGTATTGCCGCATTTGTAGATGCTGAACACGCCCTAGATCCTACCTATGCCGCTGCGTTGGGTGTAGATATTGACAACTTACTTGTTTCCCAACCAGACAATGGCGAATCAGCATTAGAAATAGTTGACCAACTTGTGCGTTCTGCGGCTGTTGATATTGTTGTTATTGACTCCGTTGCCGCTTTAGTTCCCCGCGCTGAAATTGAAGGGGATATGGGGGATATTCACGTAGGTTTACAAGCTCGGTTAATGAGTCAAGCTCTACGGAAAATTACTGGTAATATTGGTAAATCTGGATGCACAGTTATTTTTATTAACCAGTTGCGGCAAAAAATCGGTGTCACCTATGGTAGTCCAGAAACTACAACGGGTGGTAATGCGCTGAAATTTTACGCTTCCGTGCGCTTGGATATTCGCAGAATTCAAACTTTGAAAAAAGGAACTGATGAATTTGGCAACCGGGTCAAAGTCAAAGTAGCGAAAAATAAAGTGGCACCACCTTTTAGAATTGCCGAATTTGACATTATCTTTGGCAAAGGAGTTTCTACCATTGGTTGTTTAGTGGATATAGCCGAAGAAACTGGTGTTCTTCTTCGTAAAGGTGCTTGGTATAGCTACAGTGGTGAAAATATTTCCCAAGGTCGAGATAACGCGATTAAATATTTAGAAGAAAAACCCGAATTTGCGGCCAAAGTTAAGGAACAAGTTCTGGAAAAACTAGATAAGGGTGCGGTAGTTTCCGCTAATTCTGTAGTTCAACCTCATGACGTTGAAGAGGAAGAAGAGATTGAATTAGAGGAATAGATATTGGGCGAATGGAATATGGCTTCGCCACCCTAGAGCGAAGGCTACTACACAAGCAAAGTCCACCTGCGTGGACTAATCAAAATTAAATATCTCCAACCTACGCAGGTAGGTTTTGTCTGTGTAGCTGCGACTTCTAGTCGCCCATTCCTCTTAACAGCTTTTAATTACATCTAGTAATTCACGAGGATGATGAATTAAGAAATCTGGGTTTTGTTTACCTAGGGCTTCGGAAGAATTAAACCCCCAACTGACTGCAACCACTTTGATATTAGCTTTTTTGGCAGATTCTACATCTCTAGTTTCATCTCCTACATAAATTACTACTTCTGGTTTGAACTGTTTTTGCCGTAACACATTATTAATAATTGTGGTTTTCCCAAAAATAGTGACTCCTGAATAAATAAAGTCAAACAAATAATCTAAATTATGGCACTTGAGAAATTGATTGACATTTTCTTGAGAGTTAGAAGTAATGATTCCCAGGTGATAACCTTGATTATGGAGTTCTATTAATGCGGCATTAATTCCCTCAATAGGTGTTAATTCTGGGATTTTATGTTTTAATTCTCCTTTGACTTTTTTAACCATAAAAGGAATTTTGAATAGGGAAACACCAGAATATTTAATAATTTCTCTGGCTGTTAAATTTCTCAGGAGAACTAGTTCTTGCGAATTAATCGGCACATATCCAAATTCCAGGGCTAAACGATTGGCAATAGTTACAAGAGCATCTACTGTATCCGCAATCGTCCCATCAAAATCAAAAATTATTACTTTCTGGGTCATTATTATGCCTGGATTTGTCAAGATTAGCGCGAGCATTACGTCGTAACATTTCTGGTTTAATGCGTCGCAAGGCTGATGCGGTGAATCTTTTATCCCACTCCTCGTTTGATATTTGGGCTAATTCTACCAGCTTGGGGGCTAAATTTCCAGGATAGGGTTGAAAATCAGTGACATCAGTGGCTTGAGCAAATCGCTGATTCCAAGGACAAACATCTTGACAAATATCACAACCTGCTACCCATCCTTGTAAATGAGGTGTAATGTTTGCGGGTAATTCCTCAGCCCGGTTTTCAATTGTATGATAGGCAATACAGCGATTAGCATCTACTACAAATGGTTCAGTAATTGCACCTGTAGGACAAGCTTGCAAACAACGAGTACAAGTTCCGCAATGTTGGGTAGATGGGCGATCGCTTTCTAGTGCCAAATTGGTTAATATTTCTGCCAAAAACACCCAAGAGCCATATTTCCTGGTAATAACGTTCCCATTTTTAGCAATCCAACCAATGCCGGCTTTTTGCGCCCAAACTTTATCTTGGACTGGCCCTGTATCTGCATAATAACGGGCTTTGACATTTTCGCCCAGGGATTCTAGCCAAATAGCCAATTCCTTCAGCTTTTTGTGTATAACTCGATGATAATCCCGTCCCCAGGCATAACGGGAAATTTTCCCGTATTCATCCCCCTGCGGCCGTTCCTGGGGAGTATAATAATTCAAGGCTACAGATATGAGCGATCGCACTTCTGGCATAACTAAACTAATATCCTCACGTTTGGGATTTTTCATCCATTCCATGTCAGCGTGATAACCCATTTTTAGCCAAGCTTGCAATTTTTCTGTCTCTGTTCTCTCTAAATTACCGACAGCAGCAATACCCACTTCGTGAAATCCCAACTCTTTGGCTTTTGCTTTCACTACTGCGCTGCTAATTGATGTATATTCATTCATTTTTTCAGGGGAAATTTAGCTGAAACTCCAGAAATTGCCAACACATTGTTTGGTAACACAGTTCTCAATATGGGACAGGACAATTGGTAATTTATTTGTGGCTACACATAAAATTTTAATTGATTGGGGATTAAAAAATCCCTAAACCAATCAATTTTGTAGGGGGACAACCCCCTGTGGTTGCCCCAAATACTGGGGTAGGCACAGGGGTGCTACCCCTACTGAGTCGGAAATTTCACAACCACACCACCAATTTACTCAACTTTGTATTTAATGGTGCTGCGTAACATTCCCGAACCGATATCAAGAATTGACTTGTTGATGATCCTGATCTTGACGCTGACGGAAAAACCTGTAACCTTTAGTGCATTAGTGGTGATATAACTATAATAAATCAGGCAAAAATGTTGGATTTATTGCTAATAATGGAGGAATCAGCACTGTGTCAAACAACTCAGGGTTGTATATTTTACTCGTCAGCGTTCATGGTTTAATTCGCGGTAATAATCTAGAGTTAGGCAAAGATGCTGATACTGGTGGGCAAACCAAATACGCAGTTGAACTTGCTTGCACATTAGCTAAAAATCCCCAAGTAGCAAGAGTTGACTTAGTAACGCGGTTGGTAAATGACCCAAAAGTTAGCCGTGATTATGCTCAACCAGTAGAAATTCTCGCAGATAAAGTCCAAATTGTTCGTATTGCCTGTGGTCCCAAACGCTACCTCCGCAAAGAAGTTCTCTGGCCACATTTAGATACCTTTGCAGATGAATTGCTCAGACATATTCGCAAAGTTGGCAAAATTCCCCATATTATTCATACACATTATGCTGATGCCGGATACGTGGGTTCTAGAGTTGCTGGTTGGCTAGGAATACCTCTAGTCCATACAGGTCACTCTCTGGGACGCATCAAGCAACAAAGATTATTAGAACATGGTACTAAACAGAAAACTATTGAAGATAATTTTCATATTAGTACCAGAATTGAAGCTGAAGAAATTACCCTTGGTAGTGCAGCTTTAGTTATAGCCAGCACTCATCAAGAGGTTGAAGAACAATACAGCGTTTACGATCACTATCAACCAGAACGCATGGTAGTTATCCCCCCAGGTGTCACCTTAGAGCGTTTTTACCCAGCCCCGGATAATTGGCAAAATCCACCTATTCAAAAGGAATTAGAAAAGTTTCTCAAAGACCTGCAAAAGCCGATGATTATGGCGATTTCTCGCCCGGCTATCCGGAAAAATGTCAGTAGTCTCATTAAGGCTTATGGCGAAGATCCCGAATTGCGCCAATTAGCCAATCTGGTACTAATACTAGGCAAACGAGAGGATATTTTGGCGATGGAATCGGGTCCGCGTCAGGTATTTGTGGAGATATTACAGTTAATAGATCGCTACGATCTTTATGGTCATATTGCTTATCCTAAACACCATAATGCTGATGATGTGCCAGATTTATACCGGGTCACGGCAAAAACCCAGGGAGTATTTATCAACCCAGCCCTGACAGAGCCATTTGGACTGACATTAATTGAGGCTAGTGCCTGTGGTGTTCCCATAATTGCTACTGCTGATGGTGGTCCAAGGGATATTTTAGCAGCTTGTCAGAATGGATTATTGATTGATCCTTTGAATATTCAAGATATCCAAAATGCTTTGCGAGCATCTCTCACCAATCCAGAACAATGGCAACAATGGTCTAAAAATGGACTGATTAATGTTTGTCAACATTTCTCTTGGGATAGTCACGTAGAGCAGTATTTAGAGCAAGTCCGCCGATTATTACCCCAAAAACGCATTCAATCTCTGTTGAGTCCTCTGGTTAAATCTCCCGCAGATGAACATCCAGATTGGAATGTACCGGATACCAATCACTTACCAACGGCTGATCGGTTTCTAGTTTGCGAAATTGATCATACTCTATTAGGTGATGAGGAAGCTTTAGAAAAGTTAATTCAGAGAATTCGTGATCAAGGGAATACAACTGGAGTGGGTATTGCCACCGGGCGCAGTCTCAAAAGTACATTAAGTATGTTAGAGGAATGGCGTTTTCCTCTGCCAGATTTGTTGATTACATCAGCGGGAAGTGAGATCTACTACGGTCCCCAGATAGTCACAGATACAAGTTGGCAAAGGCACATTGCCTATAATTGGCGACGGTCAGAAATTCGCAAAGTCATGCAGGATATACCTGGGGTGGAATTGCAACCTCCTGATGCTCAGGGTAAGTTTAAGATTAGCTATTTTGTGGATGAGACGAAATCACCTAGTTTTCGAGAAATTACCCGCCGTCTGCGCCAACATCGCCTCCATGTCAAAGGATTTTATAGCCATAATATGTATCTAGATTTAGTGCCTATTCGCGCTTCTAAAGGAGATGCTATCCGTTATGCTGCTTTAAAATGGGGTTTACCTGTTCACCGTTTCTTGGTTGCTGGGGCTTCAGGTAATGATGAATCAATGTTAGCTGGTAATACTCTGGCAGTTGTGGTGGGAAATCACAGCCAAGAAATTGAGAAGCTCCGAGGTTTGCCACAAATTTACTTTGCTGGGGGAAATTATGCTTGGGGGATTTTGGAAGCTTTAGATCATTATGACTTTTTTGGGAACTTATCGCCAACACCATAACCGTCCAAGTCCTTATACTGCTCAAAATCAGAAAATCCCTGAATTCATCCATATTTATCGGCGTTTATCTGCGTTTATCTGCGGTAAATAATTCTGAAAATCTAATTAATTTGGATGATCCGGTTTTTTTGTGAAAATAAAATTTCCCGTAGCAATACAATATAAAATCTAAAATTTAAAATCGAAATAGCACCATGACAAATCTTACTCCTAATTCTAGTTTTAGTGTTACCCTGCGGTTACAGATTCCCAATCGAGTGGGGATGTTAGCATCTGTTACCCAAGCGATCGCTGCCACTGGTGGTAATCTCGGACAAATTGATTTAATTGAACAAAGCCGTCAAGAATCTACCCGTGATATTACAGTTGATGCCGCGAGTACGGAACACGCGGAAACCATTGTCCAAGCGGTAAAGGAATTACCAGATATTCAGGTAATTGATGTTTATGACCGCACCTTTAATTTACATCGCGGTGGTAAAATCAGTATTGTTAGTAGAATTCCGCTCAAAAGTGTTTCTGATTTAGCAATGGCTTACACTCCAGGAGTGGGGAGGATTTGTAAAGCGATCGCCGAAAATCCCGAAGAAGTGTACAATCTAACAATCAAACAGAACACGGTGGCGATCGTCACTGATGGCAGTGCAGTCCTCGGTTTGGGCAATTTGGGTCCAGAGGCAGCTTTACCCGTGATGGAAGGAAAAGCCATGCTGTTTAAGGAATTTGCTGGACTTGATGCTTTTCCCATCTGTTTAGATACTCAAGATACAGATGAGATTGTCAAAGCAGTTAAAAATATTGCCCCCGTATTTGGTGGTGTGAATTTAGAAGATATCGCTGCACCGCGCTGTTTTGAAATTGAAAAAAGACTGCGAGCCGAATTAAATATCCCCATTTTTCACGATGACCAACATGGGACAGCCATTGTCACCTTAGCAGCATTATTTAATTCTCTCAAACTTATCCAAAAATCCATTGCAGATATCCGCATTGTGATTAATGGTGCTGGTGCGGCGGGGATTGCGATCGCTCGGTTACTCCGCAAAGCCGGTGCAGAAACCATTTTAATGTGCGATTCAAAGGGAATTATTTCGACTAATCGCACTGATTTAACCGCTGAAAAACTGGAATTTGCTGTTAAAGCCCAAGGAACTTTAGCCGGTGCAGTCCAAGGTGCAGATGTCTTCATTGGTGTCAGCGCACCGGGAGTTTTAACACCAGAAATGGTTCAGGGAATGACGAAGGATGCAATTGTGTTTGCAATGGCTAATCCCATTCCCGAAATTCAGCCAGAATTAGTGCCTAAAAACGTCACTGTTATGGCTACGGGTCGAAGTGACTACCCCAACCAAATCAATAACGTCCTGGCGTTTCCTGGGGTGTTTCGTGGGGCTTTAGATTGTCGGGCGAGGACGATTACTACTAATATGTGTTTACAAGCTGCCAGTGCGATCGCTTCTTTAGTTAAACCTGCGGATTTGAATCGAGAGCATATTATCCCTTCTGTCTTTGATAAGCGGGTGGCTACTGCTGTGGCTGCTGCTGTCCAACAAGCTGCACGGGAAGAAGGTATTGCTCAAAATTAATTAATTTGTGGAATGGCCAGCGTTCGACGGTTCGACTCAGACTTCGACATCATCTAAGTTGAACGCTTCACCGAACGCCTGACGGTTCTAGGAATGTAATAAAACGCGCCTAATTATTACCTATTGCTATGGAAGCACAGTTAGTTTTGTTTTATCGTGCTGACATTAGTTCAACAAACAAGAATAGGAAGACTCAGGAGTATATAACCAGCGATGATAGTTTTTCCGTTTCGCTAATTCCTTACCTTGACGGCCAAGTTTTTCCCGTAACTGTGAATCTTGGCACATCCGATTGAAAGTTTGCAAAACTTCATAACCAGAATCTTGATTTACTAATAAGCCATTTTCTTCATGATGAACCGCATCTAAAACACTACCCAAGCGGGAAGCAATGACAGGTTTACCAAAGTAACCAGCTTCTAAATAAACTACACCAAAGTTATCTGTGGTTGCATCTTCATAATTATCGGAATTCAACATCGCAAAAATATCACAGGCTGCATAATAACCAGCTAAATCGCGTTCTCGTACATAACCAGCGAAATGTACCCGTTTATCTATTCGTAACCTTTCCGCTTGAGATTTTAGCTGAGTTTCACAATTTCCTTCACCACAAATAATGCAATGAACATCCACACCAATAGTTAGTAATACGGGAATATTGTCTATTACTCGATCAAAGTTTTTATATTTAACCAAGTTACCAACAGAAAGAATTACAATTGCTGTTTCCGAAATATTGTAAGTCTGACGGATGCGGTTACGTAAATCATTAATATGACTAAGACTAGTAGGATTACCAAATCTTTCTGGCCTCACTACCGGATTAATTACATGAGTAGGTGTATCTAAACGAAAAGTATTTCTTAAAGAATTCCGAATATAAGAACTATTACAAACAATTCCATCAGCACGTGTGAGAGTTAATTTTAACAGCCATCTCCACAACGGGTTATTAACTGTACGTGATAAATCATTACCATGTAAATAGATAAAAAAGCGAATTGGTAAAATATAACTGAGTACCAACACCGCTGGGAAATCATAACCATGACACCATTCAATGTAGCGGTAATGATAGCGAAAATATAATTTAATAGCTAGTAGCAAAGAGCAAATAATATTGAAACCAGATTGACAAATATCTCCTAACCAGTTATCACACCAAGCCGGAAAATGAAACCAACGATAAACTGGAAATTGCTGAGATTTATCAAATTTTTTATCTCCATGACAACCACCAGCTAAGACAATTACCCGATCTGGATCTTGTAAACAACGATTATAGACATATTCACCAATTACAGCCTCTTCTGGGCGGAATATTCGGGAAATAACGAGAATATCTGGGTAAGCTGTTTTATCTCTAACTTGTGACCCTAGTTGTGATATATTTTCCATAATTAAGCTTGATAAATTAACTGGAATTAGGGCATTATCTTAAATTCAATAAAAGGCTTTTACTTCTGTATGGGTTTAGCACTGGTAAATCCCCACTGGATTCTGCTGTATATAGAAATAGGATTTTTAGATTCTGTTGATTCAAAAAAAATCTCATCCCTCTCTTAAATATTAAATTCGTGAGCATTCAGATTTGTCAGAATAATCACGGATTTTAGAGTTAGCTTGAGTTATTTTTCTAAGATATCACTTCTCTCTATTCTTGATTTAATAAGTATTCTGAGTTCTTCTAGAAATGATCCAACACATGGTTAACAAAACTATCAAATTATCACTTATTTTGCTGCCAATTATCGGTTAATTTTCTGGAATTTATCAGTGATAGATGAGTTATCTACATAATCAAATATAGTCATAATTTATCAGTTATCTTCCCAAGAGATTACTCAGAAACTACTCGGAAAGTTGTTAAATCTAACTATTGTTTCTAGAATACTCTAAATATGGGCTATTTTTGTGCCAAATCGCCAGAAAATATGAGTAATTTGGGAATCTGAGTCATAGCATTTATTCCCATTATTTTCACCGTTGTTACTGACATATTTTTTATCATTTGTTAAGGTATCAATTATTGCATTTACTTCATGTTAAATTTGAATACCTCTAACTGGTAATCATAGATATATAGAATCTTTCAGCTATCAGTAAAAAGTAAACCCCCTAAAATATAGGTGCTAAATATTCCGACTCTATCCGGAAAAATCTGTTAGCAACAAAATTATTTATAGAAAAAATTCAGATCGGTTAAAACAATCTTGTTTAGTTTAAACAGTAGAAGCCTCTCACCTACCCGATAGGGAGGTGATGAGATGAATAAGCGGAAGTGACGAATTGCCCAACGAGCAAAATTAAGCGCAGCTTAATCAGTGTTGTTGGGCGATGTTAGCGCAGCGGCACGAAGTGCGGAATGAACACTTTCTTGATTTTTTTTCAAATATTTGATATAGTTTTCAACAGTAGGTGTAACTCAATTAAATGCACCAAAAGCGGCCTATCAAAAAAGTTAAAAATTATCTCAAAAAGTCCCTAGGGCATAGGGCTTTAAAGCTCGGTTAATGTCTTCATAGAGGAGTCGCCGAGAAGCCCACAGTCACCTGAAAGGGAGTGTGTGGAGTATGTCACATGATTGTCAACTGTTTAGGTAGGTAACAGGGAGATAAAAAATATTCAGGGTGCGTCAGGAAAACCCAACACACCCATGACTAATTAGCAACTTCAGCCATTTCAATGACGCGCCCTTCATAATCCTTAACTAAAAAATTCAAAGGCTTTTGGTTGCGAATTTTAAACTTTAAACCCCTGACTTCTACCCGCATTAAAATTAATTCTAGACAATCATGATCAAAGCAAACATGACGATGCTGATCTTTTTTGCCTAAACTTGCACCAGTGATAATATGTAATTGAGTATTTTTCTTGAGTTGATACCACAGCCCGTCATTACCATTATTCATGGTGTTATTAGACCAACTGGGACTAGCGGACATATATAGCGGATCAATACCTGTTGCACCGATAGTTTGCTCGTAGTTGTAATAATAGTGCAAAGGGACTTCCGCCACTGGCAAATCTAGCAAACCTGCATATAACTGTCGGGCAACTTCTAAATCTGATACCATGACAGTATAAACTTTAGGTGCGCTACTCAAAAACATCCACATAGCGCCCGCGTAAGCTGCCAGCAGCATAATCATAATCCCCTGGGTGGAGAACAGGCTATCCAAGGGCAGGGAAGGCAAAAACGAGCCGAAAGTTAGTGGACTTGGCAGGAACATTAGGGAACTAGCTTCTATAACCATGAACAAACAAGATCACAATAAAGGAAACGCTTTTAGTTGTCAGTTAAGACTAACATTAAGTCCTAATTTCTAGTTTATCAATAGTCTGGTTGTCTGACATTGACAAATTAACTGACTTGCAAATATTGTTAGCTATCACATCACCATTCCCTAGTATATTTTAACAGTTATCTAGTCCAGAGATTGTGCAAATTCCCCACTTTCCCGAAGCTAATCACCCATTGGTGAAGTCGCTATTTCATCACAGTGATCAAGAACTACTGAGTCTATTTCAGCAATATCCTGATTATGGCAAGTATTTTACGGTGATTTTCTGCCGTTATAGCCCCATAGTTTACACCTTAATTCGGCATTCAGCGCGATCGCCTGTGCAAGCTGATTATTTGTTTGCTCTGATTTGGCGCAATATATATTATGAACTAGGTGGACTGAATTTAAACCAAGCAGCGACAGAGACGGAATCTTTAACCTTACAAAATTGGTTAATTAATATCACGGCATTCCATATTAATGAGATTAAACTACCACCCACAGAAGCTATTCATTATTCTCTCAAGGATACATCACCACCGCTATGGTGCTATGTAGAACAGGCATTAGATCAACTCCCACCAAGATCACGATTAATCGTCTTAATGGCACAAACTTTCCACTGGAGTGAAACCAGAATTGCTGCATATTTGCAAGCTGAAGGAGAACAAATTTCCCCCGCTGAAGTAGCAAGTTCTCTCCAGGAAGGTTATCTGATGCTAGAAGATAAATTACCTGCTGATATTCGGGCTATTTACTTAGGCGAAGCTGGGATTTAGTCCTAACTTTAGCTATAATAATCACAATAGCTCATCTGCTGTCCAAAACCAAAGGGAAAATGCTAGGGCTGAATTTCTCAGATAATGTTACAAAACCGTGTCGCAATTACAGACGTAAATAGAAATCCCGCAGAAGATTTAAAATATTTAGTCGTCTCTGGGGAAATCTATAAAAAAATGGATAACTTTACCAAAGCCAAGGCTTTATATAAACAAGCTATTTCCATAGCCCAGAAATTAGAAGATAGCAAGCAACAAAGTTTATTAGTTTATAAAATTAATAGTCAAAATCCCAGATACCCGACTTCTTGAAGAAGTGGGGGAGCTAGAAGTCGGGGATCTAAATTAAATTAAAAAATAGGAAATAAGTCATGATCACGAATCAAAGAGAAATATGATAGTATAACTAGGAGAGAGATAAAAATTTATAAAATAGAAATTGAAAATTCACCTAATCAGGTGATGAATTAGATAAATCCAATGATTATCATAGATTCTCAACTATAGAATATTCTTGCTAACTTCTATTCCTAACCTTTTTTGATCATGATTTTTTACATAGAAATTCCCTTTATTGGCAAAAAAGTTAAATATCCATTCCGTTGGTTAATGGGTTTAATAGCTAGTGGTGTTTTAATTGTGGGAACAACAGCCACTATTCAAACCATCCAGCAAAAAAATAAACCGCTAGATGTGACTAAATTAACTGTTCCTGTAGAGGCAAAAAGTGTAACTGTCCGCATTACTGCTAGTGGGAAAGTCCAACCAGTTCAAAGTGTAAATATTAGTCCTAAAAGTCCAGGACTTTTGGCAGATTTAAATGTGGAACAGGGAGATACTGTCAAGCAAGGACAAATAATTGCTCGCATGGATAATTCGGAAATTAAAATGCGAATTCTCCAGTACCAAGCTAATTTAGCACAAGCAAAGGCACAATTAGCAGAAAGCGAAGCCGGCAGTCGTCCCGAAGAAATTGCCCAAGCAAAAGCCCGTGTAGACCAAGCACAGGCACAATTAGCGATTATTCGAGATGGTAATCGGTTACAAGAAATTCAACAAGCACAGGCTCAAGTTGACTCGGCAAAAGCTTCTGTAGCACTTACCCAATCCAGAGTTAAACGTTATCAAGATTTAGCTAAAGATGGGGCTATTTCCCAAGATAGTTTAGAACAATATGTCAGTGAAAATAGCAAGGCCAAGGCTAATTTAGAAGAAGCACAACGCCGATTATCTTTACTGAAAGTGGGCAACCGCAACCAAGATATTCAAAAGCAAGCAGCAATTGTTAATCAGGAAAAGGAAGGATTACGAAAATTAGAAAATGGTAATCGTCCCCAAGAAATTGCTAGATTAAAAGCAGCAGTAGCTAGTGCGGAAGCTCAGTTAAAACAACAACAAGTTCAATTAGAAGATACCATTATTCGCGCTCCTTTTTCGGGAATTGTCACTCAGAGATATGCGACGGTGGGAGGTTATGTTAGTCCAGCAATTTCCGCTTCTAGTAATGCTTCTGCCACTTCAACTTCTATAGTAGCTTTGGCAAAAGGTTTAGAAGTTTTAGCAAATGTTCCTGAAGTAGATATATCCCAAATTAAACAGCAACAAAAAGTGGAAATTACCATTGATGCCTATCCTGAAGAAGTTTTTCAGGGACAGGTACGTTTGATTGCTCCCGAAGCGGTAGTTGATCAAAATGTCACATCATTTCAGGTGCGCGTGGCGATTAACACGGGGGCTGAAAAACTGCGTTCAGGGATGAATGTCAGTGAAGTCACATTTCTTGGCAATAATATCAAAGATGCGCTGCTAATACCCCAGGAGTTAATTGTTACCCGAAAGGGAAAAACTGGCGTGTGGTTATTAGGTGAAAAAAATAAACCTCAATTTCGTCTTGTGACAATTGGCGCGAATATTGATAACCAAATTCAGGTTTTAGATGGTCTTAAAGCCGGAGATCGGGTATTTATTGATCTGCCTAAAACGAAGGAAAAAGAGAAAATAGAACAGGGAAAAGAAAATAAAAAATAAGCACAAATTATGGACATTTTAGAAAGTGTAAAAATGGCAACTACTACCTTATTAGCTAATAAGTTGCGAAGTAGTTTAACTATGTTGGGAATTATTATTGGCAATGCTTCCGTTATTGCCATGATTGGCATTGGAGAAGGCGCACAAACACTGGCAACTAAGCAATTTTCATCATTAGGACCGAATACCTTATTTATTATCCCTGGGAGTCCAGGTAGTCGGGGAAGGGTGACAACAATGCCCAGAACTTTAGTTTTACAAGATGCTAAAGCGATCGCTAAACAAGTCCGTGCAGTTAAAGAAGTTGCTCCAGAAATTAATAACAGAACTACAATTACTTATAGAAATAGAAATACAACTAGTACAGTTATTGGCACTACTCCTAATTATATAACAGTTCGTAGTTTTGAAATTAAAGAAGGCAGGTTTTTTAATGACTTCGATATTAAACGTAATAAGAGAGTAGCAGTATTAGCTCCAGATTTAGCCAACAAACTCTTTGATAATCAAAATCCTGTTGGTCAAAAAATCCGCATTCAAAATACTACTTTTCAGGTGATTGGCTTAACAGTAGCTAAAGGTTCTTCCTTTGGCAGTAACAGTGATGATACAGTTTTTATTCCTATCAACACTATGTTTAGTCGGTTAGTGGGGAGAACATCCCCTTTTGGTATTAATGTTTCTTTAATTTCTGTATCTGCTCAAGATGAAAATAGCATCTCCGCAGCAGAATTTCAAATGACAAATTTACTCCGTCGTCGGCACAAAATTGTCCGTGAAGATGATTTTACCATTCAAACCCAAAAGAACCTTTTAGAAATCACCAATACAATTACTGGAGCATTGACAATCATGTTAGCTGCAATTGCTAGTATTTCCTTATTTGTGGGTGGGATTGGGATTATGAATATTATGCTAGTTTCTGTAACTGAACGTACTCAAGAAATTGGATTGCGTAAAGCTATTGGTGCAACTCAAGAAGATATTCTTTTGCAATTCATGATTGAAGCCGTGATATTATCAGTAGCTGGTGGTGTAATCGGCATTGCTTTAGGTGGTGGTAGTATTATTTTAGTGGGTATCCTTACCCCATTACAGGCGGCAATTTCACCAAGTGCAGTTTTATTAGCTGCTAGTGTTTCTGGTGGGATTGGTTTATTTTTTGGTGTAGTTCCTGCCCGTCGTGCCGCTCAACTTGACCCAATGGTAGCACTGAGAACGGCGTAAAAAAATTTAAAATTAATGGACATTCGCTACAATTATACTTTGACATGAGGATAAATTTCCGTGGATAATACTTTTACGATAACTGACACAAGTATTCCCCAATCTGCATCGCCATCAGGAATTATTCGGCTGGAAAATATTTTCAAAGTTTATGGAATTGGAGAAATAGAAGTTAAAGCACTGAATAATGTAAATTTAGTCATAGAAGTAGGTGAATACTGTTCGATCATGGGTCCTTCTGGTTCGGGTAAATCCACAGCCATGAATATTATCGGTTGTTTAGATCGTCCCAGTGACGGAAATTATTATTTAGATAATTTGAATGTCGCCCAAATGAGTGATACTGAATTGGCGCATATTCGTAATAAAAAACTAGGTTTTGTCTTTCAACAATTCCATTTATTAAATCAATTAACGGCTCTAGAAAATGTCATGTTACCAATGGTGTATGCTGGCGTTAAACCTGGGGAAAGAAAAGATCGCGCGACATCTGCATTAATCAAAGTCGGTTTAGAAAAACGCCTCAATAACAAACCTACCCAATTATCAGGAGGACAACAACAAAGAGTAGCAATTGCCCGCGCCATTGTCAACAATCCCGTCGTTCTCCTCGCAGATGAACCCACCGGCGCACTTGATTCTCACACCACCCAGGAAGTATTAGACCTGTTTAATGAACTTAATAGCAGTGGTATCACCGTTGTTATTGTCACCCATGAATCAGAAGTTGCGCGTCAAACTAAGCGGATTGTTTGGTTTCGTGATGGTGAAGTTGTTCATTCTCATCTTACTCCCAATGAATTACATCAAGTTGTCATATCTTAGGGAATTAAAAATTAAGAATTAAAAATTAAAAATGTAATTACTTCCTATTACCTGTTTCCTGTTCCCTAATCCTAATGAATACTTTACCCGAATCCATCCCCAATTGGGAAGAAGAACTAGATAACGTCATTTTTACCTTTGATGATATTCAAGCCGAACTTAACTATAAACAAGCCAAAACCGCACTCAAAAACTTAGTGAATAATCTTGATCTTTCTGCTGCGGAAAAATCAGGTTTAGAAGCAGAAATTAATGATTTAGAAATCATGCTAGATAAACTGGAAAGCATGGTAGTACAAATTGCAGCTTTTGGGATGGTAGGACGGGGTAAATCTTCCCTTCTTAATGCTTTGGTTGGTCAAGAAGTCTTTATTACTGGTCCCTTACATGGTGTTACTCGTGATGCACAAACAGTAAATTGGAGTATTAGTGAAGAAGCTTTAGGAACTTTAAAAGCCACATTACCCAGCAATGGCCAATCCCAAGTCGAATTAATTGATACTCCTGGATTAGATGAAGTAGACGGTGAAACTCGCGCAGCTTTAGCTGAACAAATCGCTAAACAAGCCGATTTAATTCTCTTTGTTATTTCTGGAGACATGACCAAGATTGAACAAATAGCTATATCGCAATTGCGAGAAGTAGGTAAACCGATAATTTTAGTCTTTAATAAAGTTGATCAATATCCGGAAACTGACCGCATGACAATTTACGAAAAAATTCGAGATGATAGAGTGCGGGAATTACTTTCACCCGCAGAAATAGTCATGTCCGCAGCTTCACCATTGGTCAAAATTGCCGAACAAAATCCTGATGGTTCTAGGAGTGTAAAATTGCAAAAAGGTAAATCCCAAGTTGATGAATTAAAATTGAAAATATTGGAAATTCTCCACCATGAAGGGAAGGCTTTAGTGGCTTTGAATACGATGCTTTATGCTGATAATGTCAATCAGCAGTTGGTACAGCGTAAACTAATAATTAGGGAAGAAAATGCTAATCAGTTAATTTGGAAAGCAGTCATCACAAAAGCATTAGCGATCGCTCTCAATCCTGTTACAGTAGTTGATATATTAAGTGCCGTAATTATAGATATCTCCTTAATCTTAGGTTTATCCAAACTTTACGGTATCCCTATGACCGAAACCGGTGCTGTGAAATTACTCCAAAAAATCGCCCTGAGTATGGGTGGTATCGGTGCTAGTGAACTATTAGCAAATTTGGGTTTAAGTGGTTTAAAAACCCTCCTTGGTGTCTCGACAACAGCAACAGCAGGAATGACAATTGGACCCTATTTATCTATAGCCATAACTCAAGCAGGAGTAGCTGGTGTCTCTTCATACAGTATTGGCCAAGTTACCAAAGCCTATTTAGCCAATGGTGCAACCTGGGGACCAGATGGACCAAAAGCAGTAGTTAGTCAAATTTTATCAACTTTAAATGAAACTTCTATTTTAAACCGAATTAAAGATGAATTACTGATTAAAGTTAGACGCAGAAAAAAATCTGAATCTGATTAAATTTTTAGTAACATTCCATCTTCATCTATACTCTAGACTTAGGGCATAAAATCTGCATTGAGAACCTGAATTAAAGAAAAAGATGGCTGTTCAGGGAATAAAGTTGAAGGAAGTTGATATTTATTTATTGTATCATTTCTAGCATCTGTATAACAATCTAGAAATACATCATTTAAAATACCTTTTAAACTAGGACTATCTGCTAGAGTATAGGCTATTTGTCGTCTTTGTTCAACAACAGTATTACGCCAGACCCTAGCATTATAATCTTTTTCTTCTGTCCAATATTGTAGTTTTAATAAGTCTTCAATTAAGACAACTAGACGAGTTTTTAGTTCTTTCTTTTCACTCCTTCCCATACTATCAATTTCTTCAATTAAATTTTCAATATCTAATTGTTCTAATTTTCTTTCTCTCAAGATTGCAAGTGTAGTTTGTATCCACAGATAAAAATCTTGCTCATATAATGTTTTATTAGTATCAATGGTCAGCATAACAACTTCTCCTGACTCGATAGACTCTTGATAAGATTATACAACTAACTAATTTAACTTAGCAAGTAATTGACGAATAACATCGGCATCTTTAGCATCAGGAACTTTGATTAAATAAATTTGTAAATCTTCCATAGCTTGAGAAAACTGCCCCAGTTGATAATACAACAAACCCCTATCTCTTAATTCAAAACTTGCTTCTGGAAATAACATTAAAACTCGTTCTACTATTGCCAAACTTCTTTCTAAATCCTGCTGCTGAAGATAAATATATTTTAAATTAGTCAACATTCTAGCTAAAAATTGCCGATTACTCACAACTGCTAAAAATTCAGGTTTTAGCATTACCTCTTGTTGATAAATTTGTGAAAGTCTTTCTTGACAGTCTTGGGCAAACATCACCTCTCCACCATTAAAAGCATCAACAAAAATGCCTATATCTTCAACATCTGGACGAATCAGGAAATGTCCCGGCATTCCTACCCCTACCATGGGAAAATCAATCCGTTTTGCCACCTCTATATAAACTAATGCCAAAGTAATGGGAATTCCCATTTTCCGTTCAATGACATCATTAAAAAAACTATTGCGCGGGTCGTAATAATCAATTTTATTACCATCAAAACCCAATTCTTCATATAAATATTGATTAATACTTTGAATAATCCGCAGGGGATAGCGAGAAGAAGGCAAACGTTCCTCTAACTCCATTGCCATTGTATCAAGAGCATTTAAATATTCTTCAGGGTCAATATCTGGATATTCTTCCTGGGCAATATATAAAGCTGCCTTTGCGAGATTGATATCCTCGTCAGGTTGTTGAATCTCCTGGTAAAAATACTGTCGTGCTAACGAGAAATTCATAAGCAATAAGGATGAAGCGACTGGAGGGAAAGTACAGAGTTTTTTGTACCTGCTCTTATTTTAGAGTATTCAGGCGTTTTATGGAACATGGTCTGGATCTATTCTCTCTTTCCCAATTCCTCGTTTCTCGTTTTCTCGTTCCCAGTCTTTAGACTGGGAATGTTATCTTAGAGGTTCTTTCTAGTAGTTTGTCAAGATAAAAATGATGGACTGTAGTGTGAGCGTCTCGCTCACGCGGGCAAGACTTGTACTGAGCTTGTCGAAGTATGCCCGCACTACCAAAAACCCGTCAAAATAAATTTGACAGACTACTAGTACCGCAGTGCGGAATTAAAAATTAAAAATTAAAAATTAAAAAAGCAGATTACACAAGCTTTTGTCAAATTTTTAATGGTTGATTGACTTACGCCGTTGTGTACTAGTTCCCAGTCTCCAGACTGGGAATGTTATCTTAGAGGTTCTACCTCCAATAAAAAACAACAGAAAAAAGAATTATGATAGTATGATTAAAACAGATTGATAATTATGGCATTTTTATTCAAATTCTCAAAACATGAAATTACCTGACTTAGATGCTGAAAGCATAGATCGTATTATCGAAATGGCTTGGGAAGATCGGACACCATTTGATGTGATAGAAAAACAATTTGGACTCTTAGAAAAACAGGTAATTGCTCTCATGAGAAGAGAAATGAAATCATCGAGTTTCCGAATGTGGAGAGAAAGAGTTACCAAACGCCAAACCAAACATTTAGAAAAGAGAGAATTTATTGCCGGTAGATTTAAATCCCAAAATCAGAAAACATAAATTCACATAAAACTGAAAATTATCTATGATGGGAATTTGGATATTAGGATATCAACTGTCGCTACGACAAGCTACCTGACAAAGCTTTCATCATCAACTGCAAACGTTTGTAAGCAGGATTGAGTCCTAGATAGCGTTTTTGCATCTGATACCAGAAATTTCCAACTGCTTTTAAAAAATCAAGGATCTGGTCTTAATAATGAATTTAAGGCGAAGGTGGAGTCGTTAAGTGCTAACCTAAAAGATGATATCGCTTGATCTGGGGTCTTAAACGACCCACTTGTGAAAACTAGCTTCAATCATTTAGGCGCAGCATGGTCACCACCGCAGAAAAAACAAACATAGGTTACATTACCCAAGTAATTGGTCCGGTTGTAGACGTTAAGTTCCCCGGCGGTAAATTACCCCAAATCTACAACGCTTTAACTATCACAGGCACAAATGAAGCTGGACAAAACATCAGCTTAACCGTTGAAGTACAGCAACTTCTAGGCGACAACCAAGTACGGGCGGTGGCTATGAGTACCACCGACGGTTTAGTTCGTGGGTTAGAAGTAGTTGATACTGGCGCTCCGATTACAGTACCCGTTGGTAAAGCCACCTTGGGACGGATTTTCAATGTTTTAGGCGAACCTGTAGATCAGCAAGGTCCCGTAAACGCCGAAGCATATCTACCTATTCACCGTGACGCTCCTAAATTCACAGATTTAGAAACCAAACCTTCTGTGTTTGAAACTGGGATTAAAGTTGTTGACTTGCTCACTCCCTACAAACGCGGTGGTAAAATCGGTCTGTTCGGCGGGGCTGGTGTTGGTAAAACCGTGATCATGATGGAATTGATCAACAACATCGCTACCCAACACGGTGGTGTGTCTGTATTTGCGGGTGTGGGTGAACGCACACGGGAAGGAAATGACCTCTACAACGAAATGATGGAATCTGGAGTTATCAATAAAGATAACCTCAACGAATCCAAAATTGCTCTAGTTTATGGTCAAATGAACGAGCCACCCGGAGCAAGAATGCGGGTTGGTTTGTCTGGTTTGACAATGGCTGAGTACTTCCGTGATGTCAACAAGCAAGACGTATTGCTATTTGTTGATAACATCTTCCGGTTCGTACAAGCTGGTTCTGAAGTATCCGCGCTATTGGGTCGGATGCCTTCTGCGGTAGGATATCAGCCTACTCTGGGTACTGACGTAGGTGCTTTGCAAGAACGGATTACCTCCACCACCGAAGGTTCTATTACTTCTATTCAAGCTGTATATGTACCTGCGGACGACTTGACTGACCCCGCACCAGCAACTACCTTTGCCCACTTGGACGGTACAACAGTATTGTCTCGTAGTTTGGCTTCTAAAGGTATCTATCCTGCGGTTGATCCTTTGGGTTCTACTTCCACCATGTTGCAACCCAACATCGTTGGTAGCGAACACTACGACACTGCACGGGCTGTACAATCCACCCTCCAACGTTACAAAGAACTCCAAGACATCATCGCCATTTTGGGTTTAGATGAATTGTCTGAAGAAGATCGTTTGATTGTGGCACGGGCGCGGAAAGTTGAGCGGTTCTTGTCTCAGCCTTTCTTTGTAGCTGAAGTATTTACTGGTTCTCCTGGTAAGTATGTGAAGTTGGAAGACACCATTAAGGGATTCCAACAAATTCTTTCTGGTGAATTAGATGCTTTACCTGAGCAAGCTTTTTACTTGGTAGGCGATATCACCGAAGCTAAAGCTAAAGCTGAAAAGCTCAAAGGCTAATGGGTAATGGGTAATGGGTAATGGGTGATGGGTAAGAAATTTCTCCCAATTACCAATTACCAATTACCAATCACCAATCACCAATCACCAATTAAGAATTATGACTCTGACCGTTCGTGTAATTGCCCCAGACAAAACCGTTTGGGATGCTGAAGCTGATGAAGTAGTTTTACCTAGCACTACTGGTCAATTAGGTATCTTGAGTGGACACGCTCCAATGTTGACAGCTTTGGATATAGGTGTCATGCGTGTTCGTGCTTCTAAAAATGCCCCTTGGCAAGCGATCGCACTTTTAGGCGGTTTTGCTGAGGTTGACGAAAATGAAGTCACAATTTTAGTCAACGGTGCTGAACGTGGGGACAAGATTCAACTTGAAGAAGCCCGCACTGCTTTTAATGCAGCACAGACTAGCCTAAATCAAGTCAAACCAGAAGATCGTCAAGCACAAATCCAGGCAACAAAAGCATTTAAACGCGCTCGCGCTCGTTTTCAAGCTGCTGGCGGTTCGGTATAAATTGTATACTGCATCAAAAACTAATGAGGGTGGGCAAATTGCCTACCCTTATTTTATTGGTATTTTAAATAGCTTTATCTTTTAGCTCCCCTACTTCTTAAAGAAGTCGGGGAGCTGGGATTTGTGGTGTTTATTCTTCTATAATTTTTATCTCTTCTGCTGTTAATTCGTAAAGTTGATAAACTAACTGATCTATTTCTGTTTCTAATGCGGTTGTATCTGCTTTTGAATCTGATTTTTTAGCGGTGAGAATTTGATTAACTATTTTTTCTAATAACAATTCTTCAGTTTCCGTAGGTTCTTTAATAGGTAACATTTCAATTTTATACTTTTTCCATCTATTTGTACCCATTCCTGTAGTAGTTGAAATCTGGTTAAAATACCATTCTGATAGTTTTGAATTTAAAATTGCTAACAAATATTTAAGTTTTTCACCAGTCATTAAAAATGTAGTAGCTTCAGCATAATAATTAGAATCATCAAAAGCAAATTTAGGTTTATCAGAAATTTCACCCCAAACAATTTTAGGTTTATTAAAATCTTCTAAATAAGCGCAATTTCTAAGATTTGTCCAATCTTTACCTTGATCTTGTCGTTGTTCTATTTGAGGAAGAAAAGAAAGCAGATAATTATAGATAAATGGATAATTTTCTTTAACTTTAATTCTCTTAATATTATTTTTTGCAACTCCATTATGTGTATTAATTAGATAAAATCCAGAAAATTCATAACTATATTTTTTTAAGTCTCTACCTCTTAAAATCGGCTGAATTATTTCAGCAGAATTAGAGCTTTCAGCAATTAGTTGATTTTTAGTTTCCTCATTGATAATAAAAGCTGCATTTAGTCCAGTAAGTAAACCTCTATTAATATTAATATCAAATTCTTTTAAAAGCTTAGAAGATTGCTCTATTTTTTGTTTCAAACTTCCGCTTTCTTCATTACTTATAATCCATTCTGATGTATTAGGTATTATAAATTGAAAACAATTTTTATTGAAATACTCATCTAATGAAGAACCGACAAGATAATTATTATTGAGACTAGCAACATCAAAAAATTCATTAACTTTATCTTTTTTCAAGATGATAATATTTGATTCTACAGTAGCTTCCTCAAAAATTTGCATATCTTCAATATTTAATAAAGTCTGGGGTTGCAGATTTTCAATTAAATATTTTTTCAGAGAATCACCATAAATAGTTCTTAACCAAGAATTAGAAGTAATGTAAGTTAAAAATCCTGCTTTTCTTAACAAACAACTTCCTTTTTCGTAAAACAAGCAATAAATATCTGAACCCTTTGTATAAGTTTGATAATTATTTTCAAAATAAGCAGTTTGAGATTTTTCTTTAATTTTAGATAGTGAAATATAAGGAGGATTTCCAATTACGACATCAAAACCGATAAAATCACCTTCATCATTCAAAACTTCAGGAAATTCAAACCGCCATTCAAAAGCATTTTGATACAATTTACCACTTTTTTTCTCTTCAATTTCAGCATTGAGTTCATTAATTTGCTGTTCTAACTCTTCTTGCTTTTTTTGACGATTTTTTGCTTCTGCTTTACTTTCTGCAAATAATGACTTTTGATCTCGTAAATGACGAAGTTCTGCAATTTTTTGATTTCGCTTTTCTATATTCGGATCATTGCTACTAATTTCTGTACGTATATTACCCTTAATATCATTAATTAACCTCTCCATTTCCTGTTTTTGATCTTTGTTATCAGGGTGGAGATAGGTTTTTATAGCATTTCTATAACTTTCAATATTCCAATCACTTTTTTTCAAAATTGTCCGTAAATTCCAATTTAAAGGAAAACGACTGATTAAAGAATTTCCAATTTTAATATTAATATCAATATTTGGTAAAGTTTCCAATTCTCCTATATTCCCCTCTCCTGGTAGGGGTGAGACTTTATAATAAGCATTCTTTAAAAGCTCAATCCATAAACGTAACCGACAAATTTTTACTGAATTGGGATTTATATCTACACCAAATAAACAATTTTCAATAATTGTCTGTTTTTCATGAAAAATTGTTTCTTGTATGCGTCTACTTTCTGAGTTGTTAGGATTATATGTGAAAAATTGTCCGTCATCATCTGTAATATTTAACTCATCATTTTCAATTTTTATATCATAATCTCTTAAAGTTTTTCCCTGTCTATCAAGTAAAACTTTCAAATCACTTTTAATAGTAATAATTTCATTTAAAGCTGAAACTAAAAAATGTCCAGAACCTACTGCTGGATCACAAATTCTTAAACTATTAATAATCTGATTAGCTTCTTTTTTATCTGTAATTCTATCATATAATTCGTCAATACTTTCACAGTTCCAACCTTTAATTTCTTTGAATTTCTGTAAAACTGCTCTGCGAATAGTTTCCCGACACATATACATAGTAATAAAACCAGGAGTAAAGAAAGAACCATCTTTATAACCGTTAATTTTCTCAAAAATCAAACCTAAAACAGAAGCATTAATTAAAGTTTTATTTTCTTCTTGGATTTCTTCTGCACCTTCACTGCTAAAATCGTAAGCATCAAGAAATGCAAAAATATATTCTAGTGCTTTTAATTTACCTGTACGTGTATTACCATTCTCTTTAAGAACTGTTTTATTGAAAATAGAAAGTTTTGCATCATTGATTAAATTACTAATAACTATGGTTTTATGTTCAATTTCTGATACTTCAAATAAAGAACTATTCAAATAAGGAATATTAGTAACAAGATTTCTTATATGTTCTTCTCTTTCATCTGGTTTATGAGATAAAACCCCAAAAAATAAACGGTTGAGATTACCAAAATCTTGAATTTTTGCTAAATTGAGAAATGCAAAAGATTTATCACCTTGACGATAGTTAATTAGTTGGGATTCTAATAGTTTCAAAAAGAGAATGCGATTAATCCAAGTAATAGCTAATTCTAAACTAACATTAAAAAGTTTCTCTTCGGTATTTTCTCCAAATTGTTCGGAATTTTCCAATCTATCAATCTTGCGTAATTCTTGCAAGCGAGTGATGGTATTTTCAATTAATGAACCCTGTTCCCTTTCATTAATTGATTTACGCTGAATTAATTTTTTACTACCTTCTTTAATTTCCGTTAAACCCAGAATGTGTAGTAATTCACTATAAAAGTTTCTATTTAAACTATTGCTATCATTAATAGTAGGTAACTTTAATAAATGTTGTGGTGAAAACAGCTTAAATAAAGGAATCAGTTTTTGATCATTTTCAGGATTTTGATTAATTAAATACTGTTCATAATCTTTAATATCAAAATGTGTAAAAATTAGTTCATTTTGAATTTTATCTATTGCAGGTTGAGCAATTTCTTTATAAAAAAAGTCTGTGCGAGAATTAGATAGACGTTTTTCTTCAAAATCAGTAAATTGCTTGACTAATTGTTTATTCTGAACAAACAGATTCTCAAAAAGTGTTGCATCAAAAATGAACCATTCATAAATATTAGTAGCAATTAAATATTTAATTTCTGGATTTTTATTTGTAATCCGTTCTCGTAAAAAGTATAAAACTAATTGTTGTAATGCTTTAGTATTTAAATTATCAACCTTGAGCATTTCATTATTATTTACCTTTTTAGCTTCTAAAATCACACCAACATTGCTTTTAGTATCTTTGCCATTATAAATCACCAAGTCATTACTTGCTTTAATATTGATCAAGTAATCAGCACCGTAATAGGTATTTTTCAAGAAATCAGTCAGAATATTCTTATGAAATTCCTCTCTTTCGTTTTCATCAATTTGATTAAGTAGTGTAATCAGATTCCTTTTAAATATCTCAAACTCATTTCTAATTGGTTTAATTCTCAGAAATGCTTTGCTTAATGCTTGTCTAGGTTTAATTTTATTGTTAATCATCAAAAATTATAATTTTATTATTAATATTCGGCATCCCATTGTAGCATCGAATTAAAATTAATAAATATATTGTAATATTTGTTAACAAAATTTAAACCTTAAAAAAATCGGAAGTCTGGTAAAAAAATTACATTAAGTTTCAGAAAAATCATTCCATCCTGATGAAGTGATACCTTAGATGATTAATCGCCCAAAGAGGCAGATATATGAAAAGCTTTCCATTTTCTCTTGATAAAAGTAAGCAAAATAAATTTGTCAGCTTGGCTACATCTGCAATTGCAGCCTTAGCCTTAGCCGGTGGTGTTAATGCTGTTAATGCCACTCCCATAAAAACACTGACAGCCAAAGAATTAACTTCTGTCTCAATCCCCTCTACCCAAACCCAACAATCAGTTACTCAGTCTGTAACTGGCCAAATCCCCTATCAAGCCATGGGGATTGAACCTTTAATCATTATTCCTGTGATCATTATTGGTGGTTGTTTCTTCTTTGGTGGACTGGTAGTTATCGGTGAACGGGAAGTTGGTATTGTTGTCAAAAAATTCACCCTTTCCGGTAAAGGACTACCTCCTGGTAGATTAATCGCTTTGAATGGTGAAGCGGGCTTACAAGCGGACACCCTCGCCCCTGGTTGGCACTGGGGTTATTGGCCTTGGCAATATGCAGTTAAAAAAGAATCGGTGATTGTTGTCCCCCAAGGTCAAATCGCTCTGATTGTCGCCGCAGATGGCGCTTCTAACCCTCCAGAACGGATTTTGGGCAAAATTGTCGAATGTGATAATTTTCAAGATGCTCGGAAATTCTTAACCAAAGGTGGGGAGAAAGGACGGCAAATTGCTTTTATCACCGCAGGTAGTTACCGCATCAATACAGCGCTGTTTAAAGTGATTACAGCCGGAAATGCCAGTCTAGAGGGTATGCGTCCAGAACAGTTGCAAATCTATGAAATAGCCGCAGAAAAAGTTGGGATTGTGACTACTTTGGATGGTTCACCAATTGCTGCCGGTGAAATTGCTGGGCGTGCTATTACTGGACATAATAATTTTCAGAATGGTCAAAAGTTTATTGACGCTGGGGGACAACGGGGTTTACAAGAACAGGTGTTATTATCGGGTTCGTGGAATCTGAATCCTTGGTTGGTAAATATTGAACAAGTACCGATGACTGAAATCCCTATCGGTTATGTAGGTGTGGTGATTTCTTTTGTCGGTGAAGAACAGGAAGATGTGAGCGGGGCATCTTTCACTCACGGAAATTTGGTCAATCAAGGACATAAGGGTGTTTGGGTTGAGCCTTTATATCCTGGGAAGCACCCGCTCAACACTAAAGTGATGAAAGTTGAACTAGTGCCGACAACGAATATTGTCTTAAACTTTACTGATAGAATTAGTGGTCAGCATGGGTATGATACAAATCTAAAGGCGCTGAAACTTCTGTCATTTGATGGTTTTAGCTTTGATTTGGAGATATTCCAAATTATTCACATTGGTGCGTCAGATGCTCCGAAAGTGATTTCCCGCTTGGGTTCGATGCAAAATGTCATTGATCAGGTTTTGCGTCCCATTGTGGGGAATTATTTCCGCAACTCGGCTCAAGAATATACTATCCTGGATTTCTTGATTGCCAGAAGTGAGCGCCAAGTAGAAGCTTCTGAATACGTTAAATCTGCCTTACGTGCTTATGATGTGCAAGCAGTGGATTCGTTGATTGGTTTGATTACCCCACCGAATGAATTAATGCACACGCTGACAGACCGGAAAATTGCTGAGGAACAACGCAAAACTTACGAAGTTCAGCAAATGGCACAAACCCAACGGCAAATGTTGGTCAGGGAAACAGCGATCGCAGATATTCAGCAAGATTTGGTAAAATCGGAACAAGGTGTGACAATTGCCGAGTTGCAAGCTAACGCCCAAATTCAGCAAGCAACAGGTGAAGCTGAAGCTATTAAACTCAAAGCCATAGCTGGAGCAGAAGGTATCCGAGCCACAGGTAACGCCAAAGCAGAAACCTACCGGACAGGTGTACAAGCAGTGGGTTTACAAGGTTACACAGCTATGCAGTTGATGGAAATTGTCGGTGATCATCATGTCCGCATTATTCCCGATATCATTGTTGGTGGTAATAATGGTAGTAATAATGGTTTAGCAGATGGTTTGTTGTCTATGATTCTTTGGAATCAAACTAATAGCAAAACCCATCCAGAATCGAAAATCCCTACACCTCCACCTCTTCCTAATCCCATAGTTCCTAAACCTGAATCAACTAATCAAAATAGTTAAGCTTTGGCGACTAGAAGTCGCGGCTACACAAATAAAGTCCGCAGGCGCGGACTAAACAAAAATCAAAGGTTTGAAACCCACCTGCGTGGGTTTTTCCTGTGTAGACGCGGTTTCTAACCGCCGATTTAATTTCTTGGATTTCCATGATTTGATCTTTTATCCGAACTTGATATTATTCTTTATCGTCAAAATTAACATCTTGATAAATGTCAACTAAACTAATTTCAAAATCAAGATATTGCAATTTAACAATATCATTTTCAGATTTATATTCTCGAAAAATCCATTCTCCCTCATTAGTTTTGCTATAGTGCATCACCTGATATTGATTTTGTTCCACTAAAACATATTCTTTAAATTGGGGAATAGAACGATAAAAAGTAAATTTCTCACCCTGATCATAATTTTTTGTAGACTTAGATAAAACCTCAATAATTAATAAAGGATTAGTAATAGTAGTATTATTTTTGCCTGTATAACTAGCCTGACCATCAGTTACAATCACATCAGGATAAGTATATTCTTTAAATTGTGGAATCCATAAACGCATATCTCCCATAAAAACTTCATTGTTTTTGCGTCTCATGGCATATAGTAAAATCGCCGCAATAGCTAGTGTAATTTTATTATGATTACCAGTTCCCCCAGTCATAGGAATAATTTCTCCATCCCGATATTCACTTTTATAAGGTGCTTTTTCCTCTAATTCTAAATATTCTTCAGGGGTGTAAATATGTTTGCGAGTTTGTATTTGCATATTATTCTCCTTGATTTTGTTTATTAATTGTAGATAGTTAATAAGTTTGCGCTTTATTTAATTAGAAATAAAATTTAACGCCTGTTTAATAATTAATTCTCGATCTACCATATTTTTTAAGGTTAATTCATCATAAATTCCGCCAAAAGCTTCTAAAGAAGCATTATCTAAAGCTCGATTATAAGCTTCTGGTAAAATTTCTTCTATTTCTTTTTTTTCCATGTAATATCCTCCAGATTTTCTGCGTTTGTTGATCCGCTCAATTGCATCAATAGCATTGCGAATGGAAACATCCCAAGAATGAGTTGTCCTTTTTTCTGCTTGTTGTTTAATTAAATGGACTAAAAGCACTACACAATAACTATAAATTTTATTGATTTTATCTTCTTTGCTCATTTCTTCTAATTCATCAATTAAAGATAGAGCCGCTTCTAGGTTGCCAGAAACCACTAATTCTCTGAGTTCTAGTAATTCTTCCATGATTTGCTCTCTCCTTGAAGTTGGCTATTTCTAGCATAGCGCTGATAACGCTATCAACGACAGATACACCACTAAGGATAACGGTTGTTGTCCAAATTTTACCAATTTCTCCCAGAGTATGGGCGATATCGCAAGCTCTGACTTATCAGTTCGCGTCCGTACCCGCAGCAAATTTATCTACAAATAGTAAGTTTAAGTTTAATTTTTTGTACCTTAAATTCAACATTTATGGAATGAATGACAAAGCTAAAACCTCATCTTTTATCTTTCAATTGCGCGGAATAAAAAATATTTCCCGAACTACATGAGTTATTCTACATTACAATAAATACCGACTAAAATCAATTACTTAAAATCCAGTTTGCCAGATTGATTTTAATTCGCTCTAATCTTTCTGTGGAAATTTCACCAATATTTCCTAATAATATCTTTTCTGATACAACTGCTAACCGTGAGACTCTAAAAACGCTTTCTGATTTTAAACCTGTTTGTTTAAAATCCTGATCATTGGGTGTAATAATTTCGTCAAGTCCAGTCAATTCTTGCCCTGTTTTAGTGGAAATCATGCAAACCAGCCAATCATCATAATTGTTGCTTAATGGCTTAATTAGAAGTGCTGGGCGTAACTTTCCAATTGCCAGATTCGTTTGGAGAAATTTGAATAAAACAATTTGACCAACTATTGCCATTTTTCTATAATGTCCGCTTCTGTGTATTCGGGAAGATGATCATTTTCAAAACCTCTCATAGCCTGTTCAAGAGAAAATTGATTCCATTCTTGATTTTCTGTATTATTTATATATGGTAACAAGGTATTATAAAGCGTTAGTTTTTCTTGTTGCAATACTTCTTGAACTATCTCTTTAATCAATGCTTTCAGTTCTTGGGTTTCCATAATTTTACCTTTGGCTAACTTCCTAATGCTAGTAGATAAATGCTAACAAAAAGAGTAAGGTAATGCAAAACTACACCCCTACTCAATTTGTTATCAATTAGCGGAATTTAACAGCTTACGCTTCATCTAAAGCTGCAATACCAGGTAAAACCTTACCTTCCAACAACTCCAAACTCGCACCACCACCGGTAGAAATGTGGCTCATTTGATCAGCCAAACCTACCTTTTCTACAGCCGCTACAGAGTCACCACCACCGATAATGGTAGTTGCGCCGGTTTTGCCGATTTCTGCTAAAGTATGAGCGATCGCTTCTGTACCCGCAGCAAATTTATCAAACTCAAACACACCCATAGGCCCATTCCAAATCACAGTCTGACAATCAGCCAAAGCCGCTTGGAAAACCTTGATAGAATCAGGACCAATATCTAAACCCATACCATCGGCAGGGATATTTTCAATGCTGACAGTAGTAGCATTAGCATCAGGCGCAAACTTATCAGCAGAAACAATATCTGTAGGTAGCAACAAAGCCACACCACGTTCTTTGGCTTTAGCTTCCAACTCTCTAGCCAATTCTAGCTTATCTTCTTCCACCAAAGACTTACCAACATTCAAACCACGAGCTTTATAGAAAGTGAAAATCATCCCACCGCCAATGATCAACTTATCGCACTTTTCCAACAAAGTTTCAATCACACCGATTTTGCTAGAAACCTTAGAACCGCCAATAATAGCCGCCAAAGGACGCTTAGGTTCTTCAATTGCACTTTGTAAATATTGCAATTCCTTCTCAACCAAATAACCAGCTACAGAAGGACTTAAAAACTTAGTTACACCCTCAGTAGAAGCGTGAGCGCGGTGTGCAGTTCCAAAAGCATCATTTACATAAAAATCAGCGTTTGCTGCCAATTTTTGAGCAAATTCGGGGTCGTTCTTTTCTTCTTCCTTGTAAAAGCGGACATTTTCTAACAATAGCACTTGGCCATTGTCCAAAGCTGCAACTTTAGCAGCAACATCATCACCAATACAGTCATCAGTTTTGATAACTTCCTGTCCTAACAACTCAGAAAGACGTTTAGCAACCGGGGTTAAACGCAATTTTTCATCTACACCCTTGGGACGACCGAAATGGCTTGTTAAAATGACCTTAGCACCCTTTTGGGTCAAATCTTGGATAGTTGGCAGCGCTGCCCGAATCCGGGTATCATCGGTAATGTTTCCTTGATCATCCACAGGCACATTAAAATCAACTCTTACTAAAGCGCGTTTTCCAGATATATCAGCCGCAGATAAACTTGCTAAACTTTTTTTAGACACAGTACAACTCTCCTGATTACTTTTTTGTTATTGTCTTCAAAATATGACCATCAAGATTTTACCGGAGTGAGGGGCGCAGAGGTGAGATATGTTTAAAACAGTTTTATTTCCCATTGATCAAAGTCGAGAAGCCAGAGAGGCCGCTGATATAGTTGCCAATATTGTGCAAACTTATGGCAGTCGCTTAATTTTGCTTTCAGTCGTTGAAGAACCAGACCCAGAAGCACCTGCTACCAGTCCTATGGTATCTCCAGAAGCAGTTGCCAAACTCCTAGAAAATGCCCAAACCTTATTTTCTGGACAAGGAATTATAACCGAATTACTAGAAAGACAAGGTAAACCAGCCTTTACTATCTGTGATGTTGCTGATGAAGTTGAGGCCAGTTTAATTATTATGGGTTGTCGAGGACTAGGTTTAACGGAAGAAGGCGCAACTGATAGCGTCACCATGCGGGTAATTAACCTTTCTCCCTGTCCTGTTTTGATTGTTCCTTAATTAACTATCGGGTGCGTTAATCTGGATTAACACAGTAAAACGCACCTTGTAAATTTTTTGTAATTAAGACTCAAGCATTGACAGAAAACCCAAAATATGTATTAGGTGAAAACTATATCTTTCGTAGGGGTAAAGCAAGAGCTTCATTGGTGTCAACTTAACGTAAATTGATGTCCCTTCCAGCCTGGGAATTCATTCCCAGGCGGGCAGGGTGTATCAGCTAAGTATAATCTGTATTTATCTATTTGATAGCATAGCGCAAAAGTTTGAAATGACTAATAGCTAATTTAGGGGATATTTATGATACACTAGGTTGAAAAGTTCCGTAAACCCTCAACAATCCCCAAATTAAGGCATTTAACTCATGCTTTCCCAGATTTTCCAACAAAGATTGACAGATTTACTAGATCATATTACTCAAGACCAAAAATTACTGAAAGAATTTGAGGAAGCCTTAACTGTTGAAGACAACCCTCGAACATTAAAAAAATATAAAAAAGAAATTAAACGACAACAGGAATCTATTAATAATTATAAACAAGAATATACAGAACTAGAACAACAGTTAATTGGTATGTCTACACCGCAAATACAGGTAGTAGGAAATCAACTGCAAATAATAGAAAACCAATTACAGCAAATAGACGCAAAATTAAATATTGTTCTTATTAAGCAAGATTCACTTTTACTTCGTTATCAAGTTTCTGAACAAGCAATTTTGAGAGTTTTTATTGAACAGCTAAATCAGACTTAATTAGCTTTTACAGAAAATATGTTAAATGCAGTAGCAGCTAATCAAGTATCTGAGTCAGAAATGCTGCAAATGTTGGCAGTTCTACAATCACGCATACCTTCTTTACCTGCCAGTAGTCAAGCAGAAATTGCCGAAATTATCAAATCTCCTGAATTAGATACTAGACATAAAATTACAGTGACTTTACCAATTGTTCCTTTTTTAATTAATTATGAAGGTGAATTAGAATTGGGAACTGGTTTTAATATCAAGTCTGCTTGGGAGTTCATTATCAAAAAATTAGGGAGAAAGTAAATTGTGGATTTGCGTCAGCACCTTGAAGAAGAATTAGAAAAAGATTTTCAACTTCTTAAACAGTATGAAGATGAGAAACGTAATGAAAATGATCCAGGACTTCGTAACAAGTGGGAGAATAAAATTGAGTCAATCAAACAAGAAATCAAAACCCGTCAAGAAGAATTAAATAAATTACCTATCACTTCTCCAAATTCATCTTTAAATCAATCTTTTAGCCAAGATTTGGGTTTTGGTGTAAAATTGGAGATGGTTTATATTCCTGGTGGGACATTTTACATGGGCGCACCAAAAACAGAAGAAGAGAGTTTAGATTATGAACGTCCCCAACACTATGTAACGGTGAAACCCTTCTACATGGGAAAATACACTATTACTCAAGAACAATGGGAAAAAGTCGTTTATTCCTGTCCTCCAGTTGCTAGAGAATTAAATTCTCGTCCTGCCTACTTCCCAGGTGATAAACTACCTGTAGAACAAGTATCTTGGAATGATGCGGTTGAGTTTTGTGCTAGACTATCTCACAAGACAGGACAAAAATACCGTTTACCCAGTGAAGCTGAATGGGAATATGCCTGTCGTGCCGGTTCTGCAAAACCTTTTGCTTTTGGTGACACGATCACCACAAATGTGGTAAACTATAATGGTAACTTCACCTATGGTAATGCCCCCAAGGGAGAATATCGAGGAAGAACAACTCCAGTAGGAACTTTTCAGCCCAACGCCTTTGGTTTATATGATATGCACGGCAATGTCTGGGAATGGTGCGCTGATACTTGGCATGATAACTATGAGGGTGCGCCTAATAATGCAAGTGCATGGATAAGCGAGATTAATCAAAACGTTAAGCTGCTGCGCGGTGGTTCGTGGTTTTACAATCCTGACTATTGCCGTTCTGCTTATCGCAACGACCTCAACCTCGACGGCAACAATATTGGTTTTCGGGTTGTATGTAGTGGTGCGGCGAGGACTTAGTAGCCCTTTACACTCTTGCTCTTTTGCCCTCTGCTCTTTTCCTCTTTACCCTTGCCAAGCGTAACGGAGTGGAGCGATCTTTTTTTATTTTGTTACCTTTGAGAAATTCGAGCTATTTAATTTAATAGAAACTTTTACAGCCTTGGTTTCATTCACGATAACACACAAATCTGAAGCTGTCAACTCGTTCCCAGACTCCGGCTGGGAATGCCCTCAAGAGGCTCTGCCTCAAACCTCGCAAATCAACTCGTTTAACTCGTTCCCAGACTCCGGCTGGGAATGCCCTCAAGAGGCTCTGCCTCAAGCATCCCACCTCACAAATCAACCAAATCAACAGCCAATAAACTTGGTAATTCCAGATAATTCCGATAACTAGAATAACGCCAATGAGATGGCTCATCAACATAACCACGTTGCACCGGATTATGATGAATGTAATCTAATTTTTGTCTAAACATTTCCTCATTAGAAATTGCCTGGGGGTGAAAACCTTCTTGCCAAAGTTGATAATCCTGTTTTGTTTTATGTTTTAACTTATGAAATTCTAGTTGGTCAAGTACATAACTGGCGTTATTTTTCTCAAGTAAATCAATAATAGAACGAGCCGTAAATGATTTAAAATTTGCGATTTCTTTAGAGGATGTTTGAAAAGTGGTATTCCGTAATTTTCATCACATTGCTACCCCCCTTTCCCCTTGTAAAGGGGGGAAACAATAAAAATCCAGTTCCCTCCCCTTTACAAGGGGAGGGTTAGGGTGGGGTAAAAAATATTTGATACATCAACCATAACTTTTCAAACACCCTCTTAGATAAGTTGGCAGCAGCAGCGATAAGATGAAGATGGTTTTCCATAATCACATAACCATACAATGTCAACCGCTGCTGGCATTGGAGAAAATTGAGGGAATCTATAATAATTTGGGCAATTTCTATGTTGCCAAATAATGGCATCCAATTTACCAATGTGCAGGTAAGAAAGTGGGGTTGTGTTCCTAATACATGATAGCGGCTGCGTCCCATTGTATTTTTTTGATTTGTAGTGGTGTTGGGGTTAAGGTGAGGCAGAGCCTCTGGGGGGCATTCCCAGCCGGAGTCTGGGAACAAGAGGTTAAGGTGAGGCAGAGCCTCTGGGGGGCATTCCCAGCCGGAGTCTGGAAGGGTTACACTTGACGATTTACTAAAGTCGCACTGGCTTGGTCAACAGGCATAAGTATAACTTCGTTAATATTAACGTGACTCGCTCTAGTCGCACAGAAAAAGATCACATCAGCCACATCATCAGGAGTTAGGGGTTTAACTCCCTCCTCCTTCTTTTTAGCCCGTTCTGTGTCACCATGAAAACGCACTTGACTAAATTCTGTTTCTACCATACCAGGGTCAACAGATGTCACTCGCACAGGAGTTCCTAAAAGGTCTTGTTTTAAGCCTTCAGAAATGGCTTTAACGGCGGCTTTTGTTCCACAATAGACATTACCACCAGGATAGGTTTGATGTCCCGCAATAGAACCGATATTAATAACATGACCATGATTCCGTTCTACCATTCCTGGTACAACATAACGGGTAAGGTAAAGTAAACCCTTGATATTAGTATCTATCATTTCTTCCCAGTCTTGAAAGTCGCCTTCATGTAATTTACTTAAACCGCGACTTAAACCAGCATTGTTAATGAGAAGATCAATATTTTTCCAAGATGAGGGTAAGTTAGCAATAGCCGATTCTACCGCCAAGCGCTCGCACACATCAAGTTGTAATAAATGGATTTTGTCCGCTGCGATATCTAAAGAATCAGCTAATTGCTGTAACCGTTCCCAACGTCGTGCAGCTAAAATCAGTTTTGCACCAGCATGAGCAAACATCTTGGCACAAGCAGCACCAATACCGCTACTTGCACCAGTAATAAAAACAATTTGATTTTGCATGAATTTGTCAGTTGTCAGTTGTTCGTTGTCAGTAGGGGCGAAGCATTTGGAAGATAAATTATCGGTCATTGCCAAAAATACTTCTCCAAATGCTTCGCCCGTACAGTTGTTAGTAGGGGCGAAGCATTTGGAAGATAAATTATCGGTCATTGCCAAAAATACTTCTCCAAATGCTTCGCCGGTACAGTTGTCAGTAGGGGCGAAGCATTTGGAAGATAAATTATCGGTCATTGCCAAAAATACTTCTCCAAATGCTTCGCCCGTACAGTTGTCAGTTGTTTTTCTTTGCCACTGACCAATCACCAATCACCAATCACCAATAACTACTTCTTAACAACCTGTAACCGTTGAGTAATAATAGTCATATCTTCACCTCTGCGAATTACTGCGGAAACCCATTGAGGTCCGGGAGTAGAAGGTGCGCGTCCTATTTTGAACAGTCCACCAGAATTGAGAAACTCTAAATTTGCAATTGTGGGGTTGAGAAGTTTATTACCTTGAATGGGTTCTTCTATGGCTGTTCCCAGCAGAAAATCCTCACCTAATGGTTCTTTGACAATGGCATCAAAACTATATTTTTCACCAACTTTTACCTGTTGTGGTAATTTAATTTCTACTTGGGGTGGTTTACTTCCAGAGGTTAGTTGAGTCCGTTCTGATAAAATATCTTGATGAACGATTTTTGAGCCTGTGACTTTTTGACGCGATTTAATAGTAGAATTGAGAGTTAAATTATTATTACCAGATGCAGATAAACCGCTAATAGTGGTGACAGTATCCGCAATAATTGTATTGCCTTCCGATTTCCAGGATTCTAGCTTGGTCGTGTAACGCAATTTAGGATATCGTTTCCAAAGTCCTGTTAAAGCCTGTTCCATTGCTTTGCGGTTTAAGCCGTCACCATGAGTAAATGTAGGGCTATAAAATTTCATTACACCATTGACATTACCTTGATTAGCAGCATTATCAATTTGTGTTAATAGATTCGTGAGTGTAGCGGGTGCATTTCCGGTTTGACCTGCTTGAGCCAATTGCCAAGTGCTGGATAAACCAATTGCCAGTAAACTGGAAATTAGGGAAATACTCACAGTTAATGTTTTATTACGTTTCATTAATAAAGGGATAATTTTAGTCATAAGGAAGATTTTACTGATTTGATGAGACAAGATCAGGAATTTGTTTTATCTTAATGAAATTAGGCGATAAATGGTATAGTCGGGAATGGTAAATCCATCAATTAGATTACTTATAGCAGCTAGTGGGACAGGTGGACACTTGTTTCCGGCGATCGCATTGGCTGAAAAACTGCCAGAATACAATATTGAATGGCTGGGTGTGCCAAATCGGCTAGAAACTCAGTTAGTTCCCCAGACATATCCTTTAAATACGGTTGCTGTTGAAGGTTTTCAGCAAGGTTTGAGTCTTGGTTCTATCCGCACCTTGTGGAAATTGATCAGCTCGATTCTCAAAGTCAGACGTATTCTTAAACAAGGAAAGTTCCAAGGAGTTTTCACCACAGGGGGTTATATTGCTGGACCTGCGGTAATTGCAGCGCGTTCTTTGGGTTTACCTGTGGTTTTTCATGAATCCAATGCTTTACCGGGAAAAGTTACCCGCTTCTTTGGTCCTTGGTGTAATGTGGTAGCGATAGGATTTGATGTAACTACTCAATATTTACCTCGGACAAAAACTATCTGTGTGGGTACTCCTGTTCGTTCTCAATTCTTAGATGAAACTGTTAATAACACTTTAGATTTACCTATTCCTAATGGTGTTCCTCTAATTGTGGTGTTTGGTGGTAGTCAGGGGGCTGTAGCCGTAAATAAATTAGTCCGACAGTCTGCGGACGCTTTGTTTCAAGCTGGGGCTTATATAGTGCATTTGACGGGTGATAATGATCCCGATATTAACAGTCTTCAACATCCTCAATATATAGCCTTGGCTTTTTATAATAATATGGCGGCTTTGTTGCGAAGAGCTAATTTAGCTATTAGTCGTTCTGGTGCGGGTAGCTTGACAGAATTGGCAGTTTGTGGTACTCCAGCAATTTTGATTCCCTATCCCTTTGCAGCGGAAGATCATCAGTCTTATAATGCAGAGGTGTTTACTAAAGCTGGTGCGGCTTTATCCTTTAAACAGTCGGATTTGACTCCAGAAATATTTACGACTCAGGTTTTGAATTTGTTGCAATCTCCGACAGAATTAGGGAGAATGGCAGAGAAAGCTGCATCGATCGCTGTTCCTGATAGTGCAGATAAATTGGCAACTTTGGTGAGAGAAGTGATCGAAAATTAATTCCCATTAACTCCAAATAAGTAGGTGAACACAATAAAACCAAACTGTGTAAAGAAATGTAAAATTGCTGAAAACTTCTTTACTCTTGCCTCTTGCCTCTTGCCTCTTGCCTTGCTATGACGACAATTTTCAACGCCAACCTACTTAGTCATTCCTAAATTGTGAGCATTTGGCGATATAGCGCGGTAGGATAGATAATATCTCTCAGACTTGCAACAATAATTTACAAGTATTACAAAAATAAGTAACACTCTAAAAGATTTGTCAGCCGCTATTACGGTGGGTTAATGGCTATATTTACATTGAACAAGGAAAATTGTGAACTTTTGTAGCGATAGCTTGACTTTTTGCCATTAAAGAGGGACACAAAAGGCGTTTTTTAACAGTAAGAAGTAGCCTATTGTAAGACACTGACACCTGTTGTCATCAGTTTCTGATATTCGCAATGTGACTAATTTGCTGAAATGGAAAATAATCACAACAGTTTAACGAAGCTAAATAAGGAGAATCGGGGTTTGGGAATGGAAAGGTGGAAACAAGACTTCAAAAATGACCTGATTGCTGGTTTGCTGGTGGTAATTCCCCTCGCAACCACCATCTGGTTAACAATTACCATAGCCACATGGGTAATTAACTTTCTCACCCAAGTTCCTAAACAACTCAATCCCTTTGATGGCTTAAATCCGATTTTAGTAAATATACTTAATTTACTAGTAGGATTAGCCGTGCCATTATTAAGTATTTTGGCTATTGGCTTAATGGCTAGAAATATTGCTGGTCGGTGGTTATTGGATTTTGGTGAACGGTTATTACAGGCGATTCCTCTGGCTGGACAGGTATATAAAACCCTCAAGCAACTATTAGAAACTCTGTTAAAAGATTCTCATGGTAAATTCCGCCGGGTAGTCTTAGTAGAATACCCTCGTCCGGGCATTTGGGCGATCGCCTTTGTTACTGGAGCAATGAGCAATGAAATCCAAAGTCAAATATCTCGTCCTGTAATTAGCCTGTTTATTCCCACTACACCCAATCCGACCACAGGATGGTATGCGATAGTACCAGAAGAGGATGTACTTAATCTCTCTATATCTGTTGAAGATGCTTTTAAAATCGTTGTGTCTGGTGGTATAGTGTCCCCCAATATCCAGCCTTCTCACCTCCCTGCAATATCATCTTTGGAAATAAAACAGCAGGAAATTCCAGAAATAGAAACTAAACTCGATACCAACCTAGCAAAGTGAGCAAAAAATAGATAAGCTAATTGTTCATCTGCGCTAGAACTCACATATTTTTCATCATCCCAACTGTATGCAGCATCGTAAACCCCAACAAATAGCCCGCGAATTGGCACTATTAGCCTTGAGCCAATTACCAATCAACCCTAAAAAACTAGAAAGCCTATCAGACGAGCAATTAGTTTCTAAGCTAGTTTTAGGAGCAGTCCGGACTCTCACAGTAGAAGTACAGGACACATTGAACAATGCCGCAGGAGAACTGCAACGGAGTAATGATCGTCTCTTAACCAGCGAAACGAGAGCTGCGGATTTGAATACAGCTAGAACCATGCTGAAAGAGGCAATTTCCTATACCCAAATAGCTATCAATCAATTAGGTACATCTGTTGATTTTCCAGAATTAATTCAGTCGGCCAATCAAAATAAAGAAGTTCGTAATTACGCTAAAGCGATTATTATTACTGTCAGCGAGAACCATCAAGCTATCGAAGAATCTATTTCTAATGCTTTAGTAGATTGGCAAGTTACCCGTCTAGCTCAAATTGATAGAGATATCCTCCAAATAGCCACCGCAGAAATAAAATTCATGCAAGTTCCCGACAGCATTGCTATTAACGAAGCTGTAGAATTAGCTAAACGCTACAGTGGAGAAGATGGCCACCGTTTTATTAATGGTGTTCTCCGTCGAGTTAGTGAACAAAAACAAACTGTTTAAATTGGTCATTGGTCATTGGTCATTGGTCATTGGTAAGACTTTTATTCCTTCTTTCTTTCTTTCTTTCTTAACTCCTGACTCGGTGACTCCTGACTCCTATCCTAATTAAATTTTTATCTAAAATAAACTACAATGGCTTTTAATTGGTTTCGTCGTCCAAATAATGAATCTGCTGATACTCCTGAAAACCAATCTCAGGAAGAAACACCCGCAGTAGAAGCAACTGAACCAGAAACAACCGCACCAGATACGGCGGATTTGTTGGCTTTTGCTAAAGCTGCTTATAAAAATATTCAAGAAAAACAACAACTAGAAACAGAATTATCTGTAGCGGTTGAAGAAGATACTATCAGTAAAGAAATAGTAGAAACTCAAGTAGGGGAAATAACTGCACCGATAGAAATAGATGCAACCATCGCAGAAATTACTGAAGATGTTGTTAATGAACTACAACCAGAACCAGAACTAACTAATTTATCTTTTTTAGAACGGGCTGCGGCAGAAAGACAAGCTAAACAAGAGAAATTAATTGCTAGCGCCATAGAAACCGAAACTCCCGAAATACAGATAAGTCCGACAGCACCAGAAATAGAGATTCCAGAACTGGTATTTGATGATGGGTTTAAGTGGTCAGCAAAGGTTTTAGCCGCCCAAGGGAGAAAAGCTGAAGATATTTCCCTGGAAGAAATTACTTGGTTGAAAAAACTCCGTCAAGGTTTAGATAAAACTCGGCGGAATATTCTTAACCAACTAAAATCAATTGTTGGTCAGGGGCCTCTTAATCAAGAGGCTGTCAATGAAATTGAATCATTACTTCTACAGGCAGATGTGGGGGTAGAGGCAACTGATTATATTATTAGTGCGTTACAAAAGAAATTACTCGCAGAAGTTACTCCCCCAGAACAAGCGATCGCTTATCTCAAAGAAATTCTCCGAGATATCCTAGATGCACCCTTGCAAAATCAAGACAAACCTAGTTTTGCACCGGCAAAAGACACCCTGACCATTTGGTTAATTACCGGAGTTAACGGGGCGGGAAAAACTACCACCATCGGTAAAATTTCTCACCTAGCACAGAAATCCGGTTACAAGTGCTTAATTGGTGCGGCGGATACCTTTCGGGCTGCGGCTGTGGAACAGGTCAAAGTTTGGGGAGAGAGAAGCGGTGTTGAAGTTATCGCCAATCCTGGGAAAAACACAGATCCGGCAGCCGTGGTGTTTGATGCGATCGCTGCTGCTCAATCTAGAGAAACCGAACTACTATTAATAGATACCGCTGGGAGACTGCAAAATAAGAAAAATCTCATGGACGAACTCAGCAAAATCCGCAAAATCATTGATAAAAAAGCCCCCAATGCCCGTGTAGAATCGCTGTTAGTTCTTGATTCTACTTTAGGACAAAATGGATTGCGACAAGCTGAAGTATTTTCCCAAGCAGCCCAACTCAGCGGCGTTGTTTTAACCAAATTAGACGGAACAGCCAAAGGAGGTGTAGCCCTCGCTGTTGTTCAGCAATTAGGCTTACCCATTCGTTTTATTGGGGCTGGTGAAGGAATTGAAGATTTGCGTCCATTCTCTAGTCATGAATTTGTAGAAGCATTATTAAGCGATTAATATCGTCGCCGAAAAATAATTGTCCTCAGAGGATGTTTGAAAAGTTTCCGGCGATTATAAAGATGCCTCCGGCTCCCGTCAGGGATACGCAACTACACAAACAAAGTCCAAATGCTGCGCGGAATCTATAAAACCGATCCAAAAAAGCTAACTAATGCTAACAAAAGTCGGCTTTTTCTTCCCCCCTTTACTCTCAAGCTATAATCAAAAGTGAAATTATCTTTAGAGAATGAGAAATGACGCTAAATAACTTATTAGAAATTCAAGGAATTATTCACCGCGATTCCGAAATTATGGGTGGAGTTCCTGTTTTTGTGGGAACTCGTGTTCCTTTACAAACATTTTTTGACTATCTCGAAGGGGAGAATGGATTAGCTGAGTTTATTAGTGATTTTCCCTATCTGGAGACTCAAACTATGAAAGTCTTGGAAAATACAGCTAAATTGATCATCGCTCAAGAACGCTGTGCTTGATGATTATATTACTAGATGAAAATCTTTTGAGTAAAAAACTCAAACAACCTTTTTTAAGGAAAGGCGACATAGTTTACAATGTTAATGATATGGGATGGCGTGGGTTGAAAGATCGAGAAATTCTTGATTTAGCTGAAAAATATCCTTTTGATGCCTTTATTACAGCCGATAAAAATCTTCCCTATCAACAAAATTTAACTAATATAATTTTGAGAATTATTGTTTTAGATTCTCGCAGCACTCGTCCTGATCATTTACTACCTTTAATGGAAAAAATTAGTGAAATTATCTCATCTTTATCAGTAGGATCTTCTGTATTGCTCAATGATATGGGTGAGATTGAATCTATTGGTTAATAGTTTATATTAAGATGAATCTGCACAAAATAAGCCTTAAAGAATAATTTAACGCAGATAAACGCAGATAAACGCAGAATATTAATGTCCTTTGATCAGCTAAATCCCCCGCAATGTCACACTTATATTTAATCCCACGCTTTAATTCAAATTCTAGTATAAAAGTATACTGAATTTAGAGCATTAAGCAAAAATAAGCGAAATTTTTCCATAAAAGAAATCTATCTAAGGAAACATTTCGAGAATTTATGGTATATAGGTTAAATGTTTGTAGTCCATAATTGAACAAGTTTTGATTAAAAGCATGATGACAACTATGTTTTAACCAAAATCCCAGCAACACAAAAACCATGAATTAACTCACTGAAAATCTATCTGCTTTTTTAGTTTGATGATTCTTAATATATATTCTCTCAGGAATAGAGGTAATTTTGCTAATCGCAAACTTTTATTTCTCAAGATATATGAAGGGTTGATTCAGTTGTGAAAGAATTAGGGGCTGTTAATTAATCATAAAAATTACCAATTCCCAAAGATTTATTTTTGACAAATTAGAGAATTTATCATCATGGAAAATTAACCATCAAAAATGTCCTCAGCATTAACCAAGACTTAAAAAATTACTTTCAACATTTCTTCTACTCTTGCTAAAATCACGAATTTCGTTGAATATGATCTCACAATTTATCAAGAAAGAGTATTTATAAAGAATCACACATTTGCTATTCTCAACTGCAATATTAACCTGTGTCACAATTTCCCCCCCATCCTACTGATAGTAATAGCAGCACCACCACAGATGTCACTCCTGTGGTGGCACTCAAAGAACTTGTGTCCAGGCTGCATCGAGAACAAAATAAAATTCAAGACTTGCTGAGTTCCTTAGGATTTGCCCTCAGAAGCTTTAATAATTTAAATCAGTTTTTGGAACTGATTCCCCTCATGGCTACCAGAGTGACAGATGCGGAAGGTAGCGCACTTTTTCTTTATAAACCCAATGGACAAATTAGATTAGAACAACTACATTGGCAAGATACTCAGCAACGAAAAAATATTAGAAAAGCCCTAGAAACTGCCAGTAGTCAAATTACTCTTTTAGTTAATTCTGCTCCTGCTGCCATTTCCACAGGCATTCTAGATGACCAAATGCACGCCGTTTTAGGTCCAGATGTCCAAATCTTTGGGACAGCTATTTTAGTTAAGCATACAGAACGGGGTTGGCTGTATGTTTTGAGTCGTGATCCTGAATATAGTTGGACAGAAACTAGACAAAAATTAGTGCGGTTAGTGGCAGACCAAACCGCAGTTGCGATTGACAATGATGAATTATCTGTAGAATTAAGAAAAAAAGCACGTTTAGATCAAGAATTAGAAATTGGTGCAGAAATTCAACGCCGACTTTTACCGCGTCAATGTCCAAATATTCCTGGTTTGTCTCTAGCAGCCCGTTGTAAACCGGCTAATCATGTTGGTGGTGACTACTATGATTTTATTCCCACTAATCAAAACCAGTTAAAGCCCAAACCACAAGCATCTCCAGAAAATGCCAGTTGGGGTTTGGTAATTGGGGATGTGATGGGTAAAGGTGTTCCCGCAGGTTTGATTATGACGATGTTGCGGGGAATGCTACGAGGTGAAGTATTGCATGGTAATTCCCCAGCGGGAATTTTGCAAAATTTGAATCGGGTTATGTATGCGGATTTGGAAAATTCCCACCGCTTTGTGACGATGTTTTATTCAGAATATGACCCGCAAACGCGAATTTTATCTTATAGTAATGCCGCCCATAATCCGCCTTTCTGGTGGCACGCAGCGACAAAAACTGTGAGCCGTTTGGATACGTTCGGGATGTTAATTGGTTTAGATGCCAATAGCGAATATGAAAATGCTCAGGTTCAGTTAGAATCTGGGGACACAGTTATTTATTATACTGATGGTTTAACTGATGCGGCGGCGGCTGGTGGCGATCGCTTTGATGAAGATAATTTTGTTACATCCTTCAGAACGGCTTGTAAGTATTGCAATAGTCCCCAGGAAATTGTGGAATATCTATTTGATCAAGTTCAGCAATTTATCGGTGCTGATAGGCAAAATACCGATGATATGACGTTGGTGGTTTTGCAGATTGTGTGATTGTTATGGTAAAAATTCTATATCCAGAATTTGATTCACAGTGTCAGGTAAATCTGCTGGGAGAGCGATCGCTAACAATACTTACGCAAAGACTACATAACACAAGATCCCCAACTTCTTAAAGAAGTCGGGGATCTGACTTTTGCAATGTCCACAAATCAAATATAAATTCTATTCTTCAGGGATTGAATTTACTCCTGCTTTTACCATTTTTCCGCCCAATAGATAATTTCTGAAGATGCAACATCAATTGCGACTCCATGACTATTACCATGATTCCATTTTGCACCAGGTTGGCTTTTATCTTCGGCTTTTAATACCAATATTTCATAACTGCTAGGAAAGGTTTCTGTTTCTGAATCGCTAGTATAAAAGAATGTTGTCGGTACGCCGTTGGGTTGGTTACTATGAGTATTTGTATTCCCACCCTGGTATTGATGCTGAGAGATTTTTTTGTACTGTGTCAGGAGGTTTTTAATCTTTGCTTGTGGTTCTTTGATCCGAAGTTGTAAAGAATTACTTCCTGGAGTTAATCCTGAAGCATAAGCCATTTGTAAAACTTGAGAATCACTAGGAATTTGTCCGGGAAAATGTTGGATTTGTTGAATATCAGCCCATTGGTGGTTACGGATTTCTTGATATTGTGATGTATCAGTAATTAACTGTAATTGTTTGGTTTTACTAGCAGCTTTAGTCATCCAGAAACTGCCAATAACTAGACCAAAACTACCCAGGGACAGTAAAATTATTGGAGCGAGTTTAACAAAAATAGATCGCTTCATTCCGTTGGTTGCATCTAGCTTGTAGATTAATATCCCAACCTTTAAAACAGTAGTCCTGATAGTTTTGAATCTAGCTTGAGTTAGATTGACAGAAAAATTTTGATTTGGTTAAATTGATGACAAATTCACAAAGAACCAATAATCATTCCCGCTAAAATTAAAAAACCAATCCAGACATTTTGGCGAAACATTTCTCCATAAGCAGAATGAGGAATTTCAGGCTGTTGTAAGCGGATAATTTGCCAAATCCAGCCGATACTAGCCAAAATTAAACTGATCCAAAATGCTGTATTTAAATTAACTAATAAACCGACTCCAGCTAAGAGAATAACCGTACCAATCAAGAAAACAGCGATCGCTGTAGGGGCATATTTACCAAAGAATAAAGCGCTAGAATTAATGCCAATGCGTTGATCATCTTGGCGATCGCTCATGGCATAAATGGTATCAAATCCTAATGTCCATAGTACCGTCGCGCCCCAAAGCAACCAAGTCGGTGCTGTAATATTTGCTGTAACAGCACTCCAACTAATTAAAACCGCAAAACCCCAAGCAATCGAAAGCACCAATTGGGGAACAGGAAAGACCCGTTTCGCACCGGGATAAAGGACAATTACTGGAACTGCGGCCACAGACAACCAGAAGCTTAAAGGGTTAAGATAGAAAGCGACAACTGCGGCACAGACGAGGGAGACTATCCCCACCACAATGCCAATTTTAACGGAAAGGGCGCGAGATGCAAGGGGGCGATCGCGTGTTCTCTCAACTTGGGGATCAATATCTCTATCCCATAAATCATTAACTACGCATCCAGCCGCACTGGTGGCAATACTACCAAAAATAATCACTCCCACCAGGGGTAACGGTGGTTTACCCGCAGCGGCTAAAAATACAGCCCACAATGCGGGAATCATCAAAATTAACCTCCCTTCTGGTTTATTCCACCTTAACAGCCGCATAATTACAAGCCATAATGGTTCTGGGTTGATTTTTGGTGTTTCTAACATATTTGCTGATTTAACATATCTTTACATTTATAGAATATCGTTATTTGCTATTTGTCCTCCAGTCCCTATTCATCTATTCAGAGAATAACAAGATGGTAAATTTAATCTCGGCTAACTGGGAAAATAAACCTAGTGAATCAGTTCAAGAAAATCAGATGATTGCAGCTATTGATATTGGTACAAATTCTTTACACATGGTGGTGGTAAAAATTGAAGCAACTTTACCATCTTTTACCATTATTGCCAGAGAAAAGGAAACGGTGAGATTAGGCGATCGCAATTTAATTACTGGTGAATTAAAACCGGAAGTGATGATGAAAGCGATCGCCTGTTTAGGAAGATTTAAAACTCTTGCTGACAGCTTAGGGACAAATAGTATTGTTGCTGTGGCGACAAGTGCAGTCCGGGAATCTCCCAACGGTCAAGAATTTCTTCAACAAATCGAAACCGAAGTTGGTTTAAGCGTTGACTTAATTTCCGGACCTGAAGAAGCCCGTCGCATCTACTTAGGTGTATTGTCGGGGATGGAATTTAACAACAAACCACACATCATAATTGACATTGGTGGTGGTTCAACAGAATTGATTTTGGGAGACAGCGAAGAACCCCGTAGTCTCACCAGTACCAAAATCGGTGCAGTGCGCTTAACTGGGGAATTAGTCAACTCAGATCCCATCAGCGAAACCGAATTTAAATACCTCCAAGCTTACGCTAGAGGAATGCTAGAACGTTCTGTGGAAGAAGTACAAGGAAAACTCAAAATTGGCGATTCTCCCCAGTTAATCGGCACATCTGGGACAATAGAAACCATCGCTACCATCCATGCGCGGGAAAAATTAGGTCTTGTTCCTTCCACCCTCAATGGGTATCGATTCAGTCTCCAAGACTTGCGAACCTGGGTAAATCGCCTCCGCAAAATGACCAATGTGGAACGGGCGGCGATCGCCGGAATGCCAGAAAAAAGGTCAGAAGTAATACTTTCAGGGGCAGTAATTTTACAAGAGGCTATGACCTTGTTAGGAGTACAATCCGTAACAGTCTGTGAACGGTCTCTTAGGGAAGGCGTAATTGTAGACTGGATGCTGACTCATGGCTTCATTGACAACAGACTACGGTTTCAAAGTTCCATTCGGGAACGCAGTGTATTAAAAACTGCCAAAAAATATCAAACTAACTTAGAACATAGCGAGCGCGTTACCGCTTTTGCAGTCAATATATTTGACCAAACCAAAGGACAATTACATTATTGGAATGCAGATCAACGTCAATTACTATGGGCTGCTGCCATTTTACACAATAGTGGTCACTATATCAGCCATTCTTCACACCACAAACATTCATACTACTTAATTAGAAATGGTGAATTACTGGGTTATAACGAAACCGAAATCGAAATTATTGCCAATATAGCCCGTTATCACCGCAAATCTCCACCCAAGAAAAAACATGAAAGCTATCGGAATCTATTGCACAAAGAACATCGGACAATGGTTAATCAACTCAGTGCAATTTTAAGGTTAGCTGTTGCTTTAGACAGAAGACAAATAGGGGCTATTTCTCATGTTCAATGTGAATATGTTCCCAACTTCAAAGAATTTAAGATGTTGATATTTCCATCATTAATTGATGATGAATGTGCCTTAGAAATGTGGAGTTTAGATTACAAAAAAGGAGTTTTTGAAGAAGAATTTGGTTTAAGATTCATAGCAACATTAATGAATAGATAATTTTGTACCTCATTAGACCAGGAAAAGTTACAAAAAAAGGGAACAGGGAACAGATAAGAAACACTCATTTGCACCAGTTTAGAGCTTCTGTCAAAAAAAAAGATGTTTTAAAAGATGGGTAAGCACCAAAAAAACAGCACTTCGACACCGCTCAGTGACCGTGTCATTATTTCAATCTCATGTTTTTAAACATGAGTTTTTCCTGTTAAAAAGTTGCCCGTTCCCTGTTCCCTCTGAAATTACAATCGCATTATTTAACCCATTTACTCAGAGTAATTCCCAAAAACTGTTCTAGTTGCGTGATACTATTAAGATGATTGATGATAGCATTAAGTTCTTGATTTTGAGCATCAACTAAACTTTTTTCAAAGTTAATAATATCCGTCATTGAAATATTACTACTTAATCTCATTCTTTCCTTAGCATTTATCACTTTTGATGCTGCTAACTTTCGGGCTTGCTGTGCTAATTCAATTTGTTTAAAAGTATCTTTAACATTACGAATTTTATTTTTTAACTCTTCATTTAAATTATCCTGAGTTTTTGCTAGAGTATAATTAGCATTTTGTAAACTGATTTCACTTTTAACTACAGCATTATCTTGACTGAGATTACCAAACTCACGATTTAATACTAAAGACGAACTTAAATTATTTGTATCTTGAATATTAGAAGCACTATTAAAACCATAACTTACATTTAATTTTAAATCCAATTGTTGTTGATTTTTAGCTTCTGTTATCCCAAATTTAGCATTTTCTACAGCATTAACAGCAGCAAGATAACCAGTGTTATTAGCTTTAGCTAATTCTAACATTTCCGTAAGTTCCGGTGGAACTGGAAGTTCCATTACCATCGACAGATAGATAAATTTTGCCTGTCTCATTTAGTAGAGCATTTAAACCAATGGAAGGAGTAACAGCATTTTCTACAGAGATCGCTTCCCCATCAATTATAATTATCCCTGAATCATCTTCCGTTTTTAAAGCTACTAAGGTTGCATCATCAAGGCCATTACCTTGTACCAAAGCCGAAAAAATCGCCCCTTCATCTCCCAGTGAATCAACAGTATTAATTTGGCTATCAACCCAATGACCTATTTCTTCTAAAATAACGCTGGTGATACTTGCGATATTTTCTTGATGATTTGCAATAAACTCTTGCGATAGATAAATTGTATTCGTAGTAGCCGCAAAAGCTCCATTTGCCCCATTTAATTCCGCTGAAGAAAGAATGGTAATTGCTGGGATGTGGGGATGCGATCGCTGTTTTGGGGGATGATGGGATGGGATGCGATAGCGCAGCCCTTCTTCCTGAAGTACCTTTAAACATCAAATCAGGTACGCGAGTTCGGATTATAATGAATGAAATTTTTTTAGATACATCTTTTACAATTGCCTTATCTGCAATTACAGATCAAAATCATGCCAGAGCAGTTGAGCTTGCTGAACAAATTGAGGCTCAAAATTCTTATCTCGTTACAACTCAAGCAATTTTACTAGAAATTGGCAATGCTCTTTCTAAGCAAAGATATAGAACCGCCGCAATCCAACTTCTTGAATCTCACAGAATCAGATCCAAACGTTGAAATAGTTCCTCTAACTAATGAACTGTACAATGCTGTTTTTCAATTATTCAGAAGTCGTCAAGATAAAGAATGGGGATTGGTTGACTGCATATCATGTATTGTGATGCAAAATCGGAGAATTACTGATGTGCTAACTGCGGATGAGCATTTCAATCAAATGGGATTTCGGGCGTTATTAAGAAATTAATGAAACAGGAATAGTGAAGCTGACCGAAGATATCGCTTTTGGGATGTGGGAGGGTGATAGCGAAGCGCAACCTAGGAATCACTATTTGTAACTATTTTAGATAAAATATAATTAAGAGTGCGACCTAGGAATCGCTTTTGGGGATGTAGATATCTGCGACATCATTTCTTTTAAGGATGAATGTAGGTGTAAAGCACCTTGAATACCGATAACATCCGTACCCAGTTGGAAGTCAAGCACGGTATTAGCCGAAGAGGGTAATTCAGCATTAACAATCCAGAATTGGTCAGCGCCAGCACCACCGGAAATTAAGTTACCACCACCAAGACTAACTCTGAAGATATCGTTACCATCACCACCTAAAGCCCGATCATTGCTACCTAAATAGAAGGTATCATTACCAGCACCACCGGATATGCGGTTGCCACCTTGACCATCTCTCGCATCAAAGGTGTCATTACCATCACTACCAAAAGTGCGATCGCAAAGCTGACCGAAGATATCGCTTTTTGGGGATCTTGGGAGGTGCGATAGCGAAGTGCTGCTGCAAGCAGTTTGCTGTTGTATAGGTTGTGGGAGCGTGATAGCGCAAACGCTGACTTGTCAGTTCGATATTTGGAGATGATGCGATAGCGAAGCGCTCCCCAGGAATCGCTATTTGTCACTGTTTTAGATAAAATATAATTAAGGTGACCAAGTAAAGACAAAAATAAGAACATGATGACAGGAACAACTTTTGCAGAAATCTTAGAAGCTGCTGATCAATTGCCACCTGAAGATCAGGAAAATTTAATTCAGATTTTACAAAAACGACTACGCGATCACCGAAGAACTAGTCTAGTGAAAGATGTTCAGGAAGCACAAAAAGAGTTTTCAGAAGGCAAATGTAGGACGGCAACTCCTGCACAACTCATGGAGGAGCTTCTTTCGTGAATTTTGTTTTATTACGTTCAAGTGCATTTATTCGAGCAGCACGCAAAATATTAAAAAAACAACCAGAAATTACTGAAAATTTTCAAAGTATTTTGGAGTTATTATCTACAGATCCATTTCATCCACGCCTAAAAACTCATAAATTAAAAGGAGACTTACAAGATTCTTGGGCTTGTAGTGCAGGATATGATTTGAGAATTATTTTTACATTTGTTGAACATGAAGAATCACAAGCAATCCTTTTAGAATCGGTTGGTACTCATGATGAAGTTTACTAAATGTGATAAGTAGGTGAACACAATAAAACCAAACTGTGTAAAGAAACGTAAAATCGCTGAAAACTTCTTTACTCTTGCCTCAAGCCTAGTGCTATAACGACAATTTTCAACGCCAACCTACTTAATTGAATCATAGCGATAGCGAAGCACGACCTAGTACCGTAAGTCAAAAGTCAAAAGTCAAAAGTCAAAAATAATATGACGTAAGCTTTTTAGTGATTGAGAATGGTTGTTTTATTTACGCCGCAGTGTACTAGTAATCGCTGTTTGGGGGGATGATGGGAAGGCGATAGGGATGTGGGAAAATGAGATTTACAGCAATTCTCGCTCTAATGAAATACAATGGAGGGCGCAGTCCCTGCGCCCCTACGGTTTTGGCGATGAAAAACTGTACCTCGTAACACTAAAAATCAGGGGCTTAACGCATTGCGCTAAACCCCAACAGGAGAATTATATTCTAAGCAAGGATAAACTGTTTAGGATCTGTCAAACTCAAACTACTGGCTTGAATCCCAGTCAGAGTAGCTAAAGTTTGATTGTTGAAGACAATCGCGGTATCTGCACCAACTTGATTTAACTTGAGTGTGGATGTGGTAATACCTAAACTGACAGCACCACTAATCCCAATCACATCAGTACCCAGTTGGAAGTCAAGCACGGTATTAGCCGAAGAGGGTAGTTCAGCGTTGACAATCCAGAATTGGTCAGCGCCAGCACCACCGGAAATTAAGTTACCACCACCAAGACTAACTCTGAAGATATCTTTACCATCACCACCCAAAGCGCGGTCATTGCTACCTAAGTAGAAGGTATCATCACCGACACCACCAGATATGCGGTTGCCACCTTGACCATCTCTCGCATCAAAGGTGTCATTACCATCACTACCGAAAGCGCGATCGCCCTTATTCACAAAGATAGTATCATCACCGCTACCCGAATCAACGATATTGTTACCAGCAAAGGGAGAAATTGCCCCCAAGACAGTATCAACAGTGTCATTACCTGCGCCAGTGAAGATGGTGTCCTTGATGCCATCAGTGCCACCACTGACAAACAAATCATCTTTACCAGTTGTTCCGGCAATATATTGGGTAGCTTCTGCTATAGACGCAGATATACCTAAACGGGAATCAAGGGCAAGAGGTTTGTCTAATTCCAACACCACCATCTCATTGTTGTCAATCGCGGGAGGACGACCGATAGAGAAGGGATAGTTGTTATCGTTTGCTACCAAAATGGTTTTGCTATCAATTACCAACACATCTTCAATGGTTTGGAAAGGCATATCGTAGGTAGTTTTGCCGTCACCATTGAGATCATTGGTGTCTTGGATATTGAGAAGGTTGGCTACTTCTTCTTTGGAGACAAAGCCATTAGCATCAATCTTGCTAAAATCAACTTTGAATATCTTCTTGAAAAGGGCGGTACTACCTTGGCCATTATCCCGTTCAATAACTAGGAACTCATTGTTATTGATGGGAGTGAAATCACCGATCGCATTGCTGGTACTGGCTAATTGATAGCGTCCTACCAAACCTTGGTAGCTTTCGCTGGCTACATCGAATTTATAAATCCGTACAGAACCAGCAGAATCGCCGACAACAGTTCCTTCCAACATCGGGTAGATGGTTTGACGGTCAGGGCTAAATGCCATGCCTTCAAAGCCTTGGGAGCGGTTCAAATTGGCTGTTACGAGGTCGCCGTAGTAGGGTTGATTAGGAGCAAAGTATTCTGGGGAATTATTGAAGTAAGGAGTATTTAAATTCCCGTTGGGATTAGCGTAGCCTGTACCAGCTAGGTAATTATTTACTAGAACTTGTCGCCCGGTTTTGGGGAAGTCGGTAAAGAAACCATCTACACCCAAATCAATGAACTTACGGAACTCTGCACCGGGGTCGTTTTTGTAAGTATCGGGAAGGAAGAACTCGTCATTTCTTAAAGTGTAGAGGTGAACGATTAAACCAGCTTTGTGGGCATCTTGAATCAGGGTTGTGGGTGTGCCTAAAACGCGATCGCCATCACTAATTTGACCATCACCATTGAGATCATCAGCAGTACCATCCTTATTGGCATCTACCGTCAACTGAGGAATAATCCGCTGTTTATTCGGTCCAATTCCTTTGGCGTAGGTAGCAATTTCTGTTAAACCTGCTGGTGTAGAAATATCGGTATAGGTGCGGGTATCACCACTGACTACAAAATCATAAGGACGACCTGAACCGCCAAACAATTGCACTAGAGGAATATCAATCCCTGCGGTGGGCATGATGGTGTTTTTCAGTGCCTTGAGGTTGGCAACTTCAAAGGATTGAATGAAGATCCGAGATGGGTCGGTAAAGTTCTCAGCTTTGAGGGTGTCTGCTAAGATTTGGCTAGTATTGATACCTTGCTGTTGAAAGAAAGTAGGATGTTTGGTTTCGGGATAGATACCGATTTTGCGACCTGTTTCTAGTTCGACTTGTTTCACCAAATCAATGACTTCTTTCAAGGTTGGTACTTTCAATCCGTCTTGATCAAAAGTAGTACCACGCAAAGCAGGAATCCGTTCAATCGCATTTAGTTCCTTGACTTCTGCCAGGGTAAAGTCTTCAGCAAACCAACCGGCGACATTACGACCATCTAAATTTTTGATTTTCAGGCGATCACTAAATTTATCACGTAAGTAAACATCCGTGCTTGTATCGGTAGTATTGATAACTGGCTTGCCATTGGTATCTCGTTGAATTGTGCCGTCAGTATTGAGAACACCGACTGCTAACATGGGTTCATGACGGGCAATTAAGACACCATCTTTTGTTACCACTAAATCGGGTTCAACGAAATCTGCACCTTGAGCGATCGCTAATTTGTAGGCTTCTATTGTATGTTCTGGACGTTCACCACTTGCACCCCGGTGGCCGATGACGATGGGGGCTTTACCTGTGAGGGTATCAAATTTAGGAGTAGAGAGAACAGTGGGATTTTGGGGCGATCGGACTTGATTCGCCGTAATTTGATCCCGAACTAAGTCTCCTGTCCCTGGGAAGTCAGTAAAGTAACCATCTACACCCAAACTAATGAATTGACGGTACTCCAACTCAGGATTGTTATTGTAATTTGATGCTAGAGAACGGCTTTCATTGCGGAAGGTGTAAGGATGGACAAGCAAACCCTCTTTGTGGGCATCACTAACCAAGCTGGTGGGTGCTAGGGTAACTTTATCCGCATCGTTAATCACACCATCGTTATTGAGATCGTCAGGTTTACCATCATTATTGTTATCAACTGTTTTCACCGAAACAATCTGCCGTTTCCAAGGTCCAATACCATCAGCGTAGGCAGCAATTTCTTTCAAACCAGTAGGAGTTAATAAATCTCCATAGGTGCGGGTGTCTCCCTTAACAGTGAAATCGTAGGGACGAGCGTAAACATCTTGATACAACAGTGTGCCATCGTTGGCGACATCGTAGGCATCAAGCAATTGTACCAAAGGAAGATTCACACCAGCCGCCGGCATGATGGTGTTGTTTAAATCCTTGAGATTGCTGACTTCAAAGGACTGAATGAAAACCCGTTTGGGATCAGTAAATCCTTTGACTTTGAGGGTGTCAATCAGTTTTTCTTCCAGAGACAAACCCAAATTGTCGTGATAGGTGGGGTGTTTGGTTTCAGGATAAATACCGATTTTCTTACCAGTTTGTACCTCAACCTCTTTCACCAAATCAATAATTTCGCCCAGGGTAGGAACTTGGAGAAGACCGTTGTATAACTGATCTCGGAAACCTTGAGGCATTACAGCCCGCAGAGTTTTAATTTCTGCCAAGGTAAAGTCGGAAGCAAAGAAGCCTTCTTCAGTGACACCATCTACCAACACCGTCTTTTTCCGACTAGCAAATTCGGGACGACTAGCTACATCGGTGGTATTAATCAGGTTAGGTTCATGACGGGCAATTAATATCCCATCTTTAGTGGATACCAAATCTGGTTCAATGAAGTCTGCACCGCGTAAAATCGCCAAGCGGTAGGCTTCAATCGTATGTTCTGGTAGTTCACCACTAGCACCACGATGGCCAATGACAATGGGGGCTTGACCGTTGAGGGTATTTAGTTTAACAAGGTTAGGAGTGGCGAAGGGTGCATCTAATAAAACACCATTGCTATTGAAATGTAGTAGGTAAGTTCCAAATTCATCACCGACCCAAATATCGCCTTTAGCATCAATCACAAAGGACTCTACATCAAAGTCAGCCCCGGTCAGTTCCCGTTTGGCTGTGTTTTTATTGACAATATCAAAGGGGATTAATTTATTGGGGTCAGAGAGTTGAATGAAGTTTTGAACCGCTACAGAACCATTAGCGTTTTCTGTACCCGCAAAATTGGGGTCAACTTGGTAAAGTCGCAGGAGGAAATCAGCACTGTTATTTTTTGCGCCAAAACCGTTATCTGCTAAGAACCAAAAGACAGAACCAGCACCATTGGGGGCAAATTGGACACCACTAAAACCTTGCACTGGTTGACCAGGAAAGGGGGTAGTCCGTCCATTGGTAGGATTAGTTACGGCTGCACCCGCAGACGGGCCAGCGGCGAAGGTATCAGCAGGTAAAGAAGCAAAACCTTTGAGTGTCACCATATTAGAAGCAATATTTAGGGTAGTTGAACTTTGATCATCTTCTTGGGCGTTGTTATTACCAGCACCAGAATCAAAGTCAGGTTGATTTTGGGCGGTAATTTCGGCTTTATTGGTCAATGCCCCACTTTGAGTCACTTTAGCTGTGAGTTTCAGGGTGCGGGTAACATTACCAGCAATTTCTCCCACTTCCCACACACCGGTTTGACTGTTGTAAGTTCCCTGTTCCGGTGTTGCAGAGATGAAGGTAAATGGTTGTGGTAACAAATCTGTGACTTTAATGCCGTTAGCCAGTAGAGAACCTTTATTGGAGAGGGTTAAGGTAAATGTCACCTGGTCTCCGATAACTGCGTTCGTGACATTTGCAGTTTGACTTAACTCTAAATCCACAAAATTATTAGCTGTAACTTCAAACTGACTAACAATTTTCGGCTGACGACTAGATATAGCTGCGGGATTTCCTTCTACTTCCTGACGGGTATAAGGGTCAATGCCGTAGGTGGTTACAGTCAACTTTTGAGTGGCTTGGTCAATGTTAAACTCTGTCCAGCCATAGGTATGAGTGGCAATATAGTCACCTTGCAATAACTTGGCATCAATCAAACCACTCGCTACAGTCAGATTGTTGTTTAACCCAATGGGGTCATAACCTAAAGCATTGATGCCACCATTAATGACTTGTTTGATGAAATCGTCTCTATCATTAACTGTGCTGTCAACGTCATTAGCTACAGGTAGGGAATTGTAAAATGCCTTTTGTTCAGGAGTGAGGAAGAAATTACCCACTGTTGGTCCAAAAGGAGCATCATAAGCTACAGAACCAGTAATAATTTCAAAGGACCTGGTGGGGATTTGTGCCTGTCCTGGTGCTAATTGGTAGGTGAGGTTGTTGACTAATGTGCCGTGGAAGTCTGCGGTGACAAAGACAACGTTACTGATTTTGCTGTCGTTGATGAATTTGAGAATTTCTGTTCTTTCAGCAGCATAGCCTTCATATCTATCGGCAGCGAACTGCTTGCAGCAGCGCTTCGCTATCGCTACTCCCAAGTTCTGAATAGGCTGTGACAACATGATAAACTTCCAGGTGATGCCATCTTTTTGCGCTTGGATTAAGTCGCGTTTGAGGTCATCCAACTGCACTTTTCCTAACATTGTCCGGTTAGGATTAAAGGAATCAGTGAGGAATTTTGTCACCTGAGTGGCATCACTAATATTAGCAACATCTGTTAAGCCTGAGTCACGGAAGGAACGGGCATCAAGAACGAAGGTGGCTGCATCACTACCAAAGGTATTGTAACGATAAAGTTTGCGTTCCTCTGCGGTGCTGCTGTCTCCTGTTGCCCCATAGAATTGATCACTAATTGGATTATATTCTTGGAAGGCTTGCAGACCGTTTTCGTAAACCGCACTATCATTGGTGAGATTTGCACCGGCGACAATTTGACCGCGAATTTCACCACCTGGATTAGTAGTGGTATGAACGTTGAAGTAGAGGTTAGTATCTGCCCCAGATTTAACGGTTTCAAAGCTATTGAGTAAGGTAGAGGTCAAGCCATCAACACTATCCCAGCGACCAGTGAAGGTGACAGAACCATCTTGATTGATAGTGGATTTGAACTCCTGATCATTCTTTTTTGGATCAAAGACAACGCTGCCATTAGCGCCTCTGGCTGCGCGGTGAATGTGCATCCCTGTAACATCATCGGCAGTTGCGGCTGTTTGGGGGGTAATTCCTAAGAATGTGCCAAAGTCTAAGCCCTTAACGGTGAGGCTATAGTCTATATAGTTGTTGGCATGAGATACTTCTAGACTAGCTGTTCCTGTGGCTGCGGTGGTGACTTTTTGCAGTTCTTGATCACCTGTCAGGGTAGCGTTGTAATTTGTGGGAACTTTACCGCCAAAGTCGTTATAAACTTCATGGTCATCAATGGTGGCGAAAATGGAGGTAGCAGCCCGTAAATCACCCAGAGTATTTTCACCATATCTTTGGCTGTAAACTTCTGCTTGTTTGGCACGATATTCATCTACAGTAATAACTTGCTTTTTCTCTGTCCCATCAGGGTTTTTAACGGCAGGTGAAGCTACATCGGCATAGATAGTATCACCCAATTCCACAAAGAATTTCAGGTTGGCATCATCAGCATTGCTAACGGCTGGATAGGGTGCTAGTTCACCGCGCCAATCTCCAGAAACACCGAATTTCAAGCCAGTTTTGTTACCAACTACTGCGGCTGTGCTAAATTTACCAATGCTGGTTGCCCCGGTGGTATCTGTAACTCGATAGAAGTAGTTGGTGTTGGGAGTCAGTCCACTAACTGCCACCTTCACAGGTAGATTAACATCAGTCACATTAGCCGTTTGTGTCCCCGCAATGTTACTGAAGTTAGAGTTGGTGGAATACTCAAATTTAACTGCACCGGGGAAGATACTCCGCGCCCACAAAACTGTAGAGGTTTGGGTGGTGTCTCCACTGGCAATCCCATTCACGGCTAAAGGTGTGGCATCATTGGCTACTTTTTGGAAAGTGGACGCACTTGCACTCCAGTTACCATCTATGGGTGTAATGGTGATGTTGCGTTCTAGGAATTTACCACCTTCTGATTCTATGTCACCTGTAATTGTGGGTGAACCTAAGAGAATGCTGGTTACACCATTTTGGTTTTTAGCAACATTGAAGTTGAGGCTGGTGGTTTCGTCGAATTTGGTTAATGCTACACCTGTTAAGGTTTTAAGACTGGCATTATCAGGGTTGTAGGCGGGAACGTTGATGTTTAAACCGACACCCTTGGGTAATAAATCTGGGTTAGTACCTTGGGTGGTGAGAAGCTTGTTAATGGTATCTACAACCATTCTGGCAGCGACATCATAAGCCTTTCCGGTGCTGGATCTATTGCCCTGCTGGAACTCTGCTAAATTGATACCAGCACTCACAGCGATCGCTGGAATCCCATTTTGTAAGGCTGTAACTGCCGCACTCAGTGTCCCGGAAGAAATAGCATCAAAGCCAACATTTTCCCCTTCGTTAATCCCAGAAATTACTAAGTCGGGTTTAGCCAAGTTCTCTTGGCTGGGCAGAATATAATCTAAACCTGCCCAAGTGGCAACAATTGGTGTCCCGTCAACGTACCATTTATTTTTAGTGGGATCAAATTCCACAACTTCCATATTTTGGAAGATTTTGTCGGTGTTAATGGCAGTTCCTTTACCGCTTTGTTGGGTTTTTGGTGCAACTAGGATGACGTTATGACCGGCTGCAACCAAGGCATTATAGATAACGTCTATGCCCTTAGCTTGGTAGCCATCATCATTTACCAACAGAATATTTAAGGATTTGCTGGCAGTGGCAATGGGGTTAACTAAATTCGGTACAGTTAAAGGTAGACGTGGCGCTAATGCTTGACGCTGACTTGCGGTTGTTCCCCAATCACCATCAAAGGCTGTGACGGTAATTTTATCAGCTAAAAACTGTTCTCCCTCAGATGTGGGTTTGGGAGTTGCACCGGCAGGAAGAGAATTTTGACTGTAAAGGATGCCTTGACCTGTACCAAAATTCGCTGGTAATTGACCAAATTTAAAGTCAAAACTACCTGCTAAATCAAACTCTGTGAAAGCAATACCTGTGATTGGGTTATCAGCAGGAATATTGACATTTAAACCAATACCGTCGGGTAATAATTGGGGTTGACTGCCTTGTTTTTCCTGTAATTGGGAAATTAAATCAACGACGTAATTAGCACCTACTTGATAAGCTTTATCGGTGCTGGGATAACCAGTAGCACGTTCTGATAAAATTATGCCGGCACTAACGGCAATGGCAGGAACACCTTGATGTACAGCAGAAACCGCAGCACTGAGTGTACCGGAAATAATTCCTTCTAAACCCAGATTTTCCCCTTCATTAATTCCAGAAATTACTAAATCTGGTCTTTGTTTAACAACAAAATCCAATCCTGTCCAAGTGGCAATAACTGGTTTACCATCTACATACCATTTATTTGGTGCGTAGTTGACTACCTCAATGGGTTGGAAAACTTTATCGGTATCAATGGCTGTACCTTGGCCACTTTGTTGGGTTTTTGGTGCAACTAAGGTGACTTTATGACCAGCAGCAACTAGTTTGTCGTAAAGAACATTAATTCCCTTCGCTTGATAACCATCATCATTTACCAACAAGATATTTAAAGATGGTTTGGGTTGAGGAGTTGTCAAGTTATAGGGTAGTTCTAAAATCCCTAGTTTTTCGGTCGGGGTATTACCAGAAACGTTAAAGTCGTTGTCGTTAATTAATGCCAGGGTATTGGGTGCGACTAAAGCTAAACCTTCTAATTTTTCAACACCTGTATAACCAAGTTGGGCAGCATTGGCAATTAAACTTTTGCTAACTGGGGTAATTTTAGCAGTGGTTAATTCGGCTGGTGTGAGTTGTTCAATAGTTTTACCAGCAGGTAAGGTGAAATTAGCAGAATTATTGATATTAGTTGCCCCAGCTAAATTAATTTGATAAATCAATTTGTTGGAGGCATTTGTTCCTAAATCATCTCTTTCGACAATGGCAAATTTACCATTACCCAAGGAAACTGCATCACCTAATTTATCGGTTTTAGCGTTACCAGCAGCAGTAATATTATCCAGCAAATAGAGATATTCCCCAGTGACTTGTTTGGAAATAATGTCAAATTCCAAAATTCTCAAATTACGGGAATTTCTGGATGTTGTATCACTAGCATTATCTGGGTTATCAATGGCACTTTGAATAAAGGCGTAAAGTTTACTACCTTCCAATGCCACAGCTTCAAAACCGCGATTATTGCGACGTTGACCATAAACTGCGGGTAATACCTCTGTGCCAAAAGTTCCTGCGGCTGCGTCTGGTTCGAGGGCTGTGGCTGTTCCTTGGGGAATATAACGGTTAAGTAATTTACCATTCACATCGAAGTTATAAATGGCGGGACGGTATTCATCTACCAGCCAATAATCACCATTTGGGGCAATGACAATGCCTTCAACATCAGCCCCTAACGCTTTATTGGCTATGACTTGACCATCCAAATTAACCGCAACTTCATCGGTGTATGCTGTACCATTTGCCCCTGCTTGTAGGTTGGGAAGTCCGGTTAATGGGGTTGTTCCATCTTTTTCAAATAGTCCTGTTCTCTTGGTGATGGTAATTGCACCTGTTTGTCTGTTGAGTTCAAAACTGACTATTTCTGGTTGAAAATCGGGTAAATAGAAGGGACGATTAGCACCTGTGGGGTCGCCATTGGGTCCTCTATCTGTGTTGGTGACAAATTGGAGATTACCATTAGGTGCAATACCTTGGAAATACAACCCTGAGAAACCACCTAAGAAGATATCTTGACCTTTGGAGGTTGTGCCTAATTTGGGTAAGTTGGTAAATTCGTAATTAGTTAGTCGTGCTTGGGGGACGGGGTTACGAGGGTCGTAACTGGTGGTGTCTATTTTCAAGGGTGTGGGTAAAGCATTAGCAATATTTTCCCAAGGTACTAACTTAAAGTTGCTGCTGATGTTCTCACCACTAACAATGGTGGCGGGGTCATTTGCACCGTCTTGGGTGATAAATACACCATAAGGGAAATTGGGACCCAAGGGCAGATTAATAACATCCGCACCGTCGGATTCTTGAACGCTGTCAATTCCTCCATTGTTACCAACTCCAAATCGGCCTAAAAAGTCGTTGTTGCCTTCACGGGTATATGCTGCAAAGGTATTATCGCCCTGACTGGATGCTAACAGGTAGCCTGTGCCGTTTTTACCGTAATAAATGGTTAAGCCTTCAACATCATTGGTGAGATTTTTTCCTCCCTCAGCTTTGACTTTCTCGATTAATTTACCTGTTGAACCACCATTGGGTTCAGCGTCGAATTTCCAAATCCCTACATCTTCTTGACCAATGTACAGAAATCCTGTTTCTTGGTCTGCTACCATGCCTTCTGTTTGGGCTGAAGCACCTGCTGTGGTTGGTGAGGGAATGGTGAAGCTACGAACTACCTCATAACCGATTTTACCGTTGCCTTTGTCTACTAATTTGAGTTGAGCTATATCTCCAGTTTGACGACGACTGGTGAAGACGTAGTAATCGTTGGTGACGGGACTGCGGTACAGGGCTAAACCGTAGGAACTGCGAGTAGATGCCGAATAAGGGGCAGCGAAAGGTACACTTTGGAAAATTGTGGCAGCATTGCTATCGGTAATATTTTCTAAATAATTACCATTAGCACTGTTGGGGTTAATTTTGAAGATCGCTAGTTTATCATTATTTCTATCGCTTGCCACAGCAATATCAACTTTTTGACCACCTAATGTAAATCCATATTGTAGGTCAACGTTGTTGTAGCGAATATCTGGATTACTAGGATTAATGGTTTGCAACAGGTTTCCAGCTAAATCATAAATCCGCAAACCGCCATTTTTGACGCTGGTTAAGACTAGGCTTTTACTAGAATCTGTAGCGTTAACATAAATTGCCGGATCATCCGCATCGGCTCTTTGACTAAATGGTAAACTACCATCATCTAAAAGCGCGGGACGGGTTTCTACAATAGGGGTAGCAGTGGGAACTAAATCTGCACTCAAGGTGACAATTTGCGTAAATTGGGTAGCACCAAAGTTGTTATCACTCACCAAAACAATGGATTGCGTACCATCTGCCAATTTGGGACCAAAAGCCAGACCTTCAATATTATCTGTCCCTGTGGGATGATTGCCGTCACTATTAGGTAAACTCAGGGTATCTAAATTCAAAATTAGCCGTTTTTGAGTAGGTTGGATAGCAGCTAGTTGAGATGCAGTCAGGCTACTCAAGGAATCAACTGTATTGATGTCTGTTGCCCCTTGAAGGCTAATTTCATAGATTTTGATCGTGTTTCCTTGTCCGACAGCAAAGGAGCGCTCCAACGCCAATAAAGTGCCACGATTATCAATTGCTAATAAATCTACCAAACCGTTATCGGCAGCAGTTCCACCTGTAGGGGCTTTAGCAATAGGATCGGTAATATACAGATATTCTTTCTCTGGTTGTCCTGTCACCAAATTGTATTGAATAATCCGAGAACGGCTGCTGGTGGTAGTTGTAGAAATTGCACCATCTTGAAATAGGGCGCTTTCTGTAGCTGTGAATAGGGTTTTCTGGTCAGGTGTAATGGTTAAGCTTTCAAATGCTAAGTTGTTACGCACCCCTGAAGTTTGGGTATCACCTGTATCAACAACATTATTGTTGTTAGTATCTTGAACTACAGGATTAAATTTCTTGGGTACTGCTAAAGAACGAATTTCCTGTCCTGTAGTCAGATTAAACTCTTTAATGAACGGATTGGTGACGCGACTTGCACCTAAATCTGGTCTCACTTCCCCTTCTGAGGAGATAAAAACTGTCCCATTGCTGGTTAAAGCAATACCTTCTGGATCTAAGCTATTAGCTGCAAAAGGATTACCATTAATATCCTTGAGTTGGACAACATTGGTAAAAGTTACCGTATTAGTAACATGGTCAAGAGTGAAGGTATAAAAACGGGCATTTTGTGAGCGATCGTCAGAAATGGCATAATAGCGATTATTTACCGCATCGTAAGTTACACCGGACAATCCACCCAAAGCGACTTGTTGACCATTTACTGTTCCGGCTGCACCAGAGGGAATAAAACCAGTATTGAAGATAGTTTGTCCCTTGAATCCTGCACTAACAGCAGTTTTTCCAGGTTCTGTCTCACCAACTTGCACATCTGCATATATTAACCGATGGTCAGAACTAGGGAAACCACCAGGAAGACTAGAGTTAAAAGTTCCTACCAAGGGGAAATTTGGGTCAGTATTGCTAGGCCAATACACTTCTGATTTACTAATTTGCAAGTCAGAGGAAGGAAGTACATAGTCTGTTCTCAGATTTCCCGGTGCAGTATCAGCAAAGTCGGCAGTGTCGAAAGCAGGATTACCTTTATGATTGTTATTTGCCTGACCTTGTAAAGTTGCCTGTTGAGGAGCGCCTAAACTGGTGGGAATAACATTTGTATTGATACTGGGATTCAGTAACAGTTGGCGAATGGCATTGTTATAACTGTCACCATCTAAGGGGTCAGCATTTTGATCACCCATGATGACAAAGCTTGAACCTGCGGCAAGATTACCTTTTTTACCCCCATCATCATAGATATAATCACCTTTGCCTGGGGTAATATAATCTGCCCAAAAGCGGATTTCATCACTATTGCGTTTACCGTTGCGGTCTTCAGTTCCATCAAAGGTGGGTGGTGTGGGGTGACTGACAAGAACATGAACTGTTTCCCCATTTACTGTAATTGGTACATCCCAATGACTTTTAGAAGATAACCGCAAAACGTTGATTTCTTCAGGTGAATAAAAACCGTTTAAGTTCTCATTTATTGAAGTTGCGGAATTATCTACAGTTGGGTCATTTGTTAATAAGTTTCCTGGCATATCCTTCCACAAGAAATTTTGGAAGGTGCGGACGTTAGCTGTATCAATAGGATATTTAGAAAGCAACAACATTCCAAACTGACCAGGGAAGTTCCCAAAGCCAAAAGCATCGTCACCGTATCCGGTTGTGCCTGGAGTTGTGACTGTTGTACCATTATTATTTAAGTCAAAACCAGAAGCAATTCCAGTATTACTAGGAGAAATATAAAAGTAGGAATAGTTAACTGGTGTTGCACCGTTTTGACTGATTTGCAGATAATTTTGTCTAAAAAGATTTACTGCTGCGGGGGAATAGTCAAATTCATTAATTAGTAATACATCTGGGTTGTTGCGTTGAATAATTTCGGCAACTGTTTTTGCTTGAGCGTTGTTAGGGGTAGATAAATCAGTTACCAACTGACCGGCAGTGTTGCGGTTTAGGGACGCATTAAACTGGGAAAAGCGGACTGTAGTAAGTACCATATTTTTTATACAGATTTAGCTTACACAAAGATAATCTGGTGACAGGAAATTGCAGATGACGTAATTGAAAATATCAATCGAAAGTTAAGATACTATTATCTGTAGTTCAGATTTATTTAAGTGATGATTAAGCTTAGAGCAAAATTCAGGAGTCAGGAGTCAGGAGTAAAACTGGATTGCTGTCCAACTTTAAATTTAGGTCTTTGTATAGGATTTTGGTAAAAAAGGACTTTCTCAATTGCTGGGGGTCTATTCTCATTATTATTGAGAATTTTATCAATAATCAAACGAGTTTTGGTGATTTCAGCTAGGGGGCTTGACAGTGTTTCGAGTTTTGGGTATGCTAATGGTATGGATGGGAAAGTGTGCGCTCATATAGGATATGACCGCTACCCATTTACCTGCGCCAGTAAAGATGGTGTCGTTGATGCCATCAGTGCAACCACTGACAAACAAATCATCTTTACAAAATGTGAAAAATAAAAACCCCCCTCTACAAGTGAACAGAGGTAGGGGTATCGCACAGTTTTTTTATGTTAGGGAACACCAAAAAATAAATTACCCAATTTTGTGGGATGGGCAGGATGCCCGTCTTTGATGATTAGCGGGCAAGATGCCCGCACTACAAGAAATTTTTGGGGATTTTATTTCTTGGAAGTCCCTTAATCTACTGATTGTGCAGTTTAGCTTAACCGACAGAAGCCCCACGACTGACCCTAAGGGCAGCGTGGGATGAATGGCGCGTGAATTAACGACAGTTTTTCGACCAATGCGATAGCAAGGGAGAAAAACATGGAGGCAGTTCACAAATCTTGTGTTATAGTTTTTTATAGTAAATACTTTTCACTCTAATATGTTAAGAGTAGTCAAAGTCAGATTATATCCAGATGCCCAGCAACAGCAATCATTGGCACGAGCCTTTGGCAGTTGTCGTTGGCTATGGAATTATTTTTTGAATTTGATGAACGAAACGTACAAAGAGACAGGTAAAGGATTGTCTGGATACGAAGTTAAAAAGACAATCCCTCAACTAAAGAAAGAACATGAGTGGTTGTCGCTAACTTATTCTCAGTGCTTGCAACAAGTCTGCTTGAATTTGGGGGTTGCATTTAACAATTTCTTTGAAAAAAGAGCTAGATACCCCAAGTTTAAATCCAGACATGGTAAGCAGTCTATTCAGTATCCTCAAAATATCAAGATTGCCGATAATCAATTAATCCTACCGAAAATAGGGAAAGTATCAGCAATTATTCATCGAGAGATTGAAGGGAAGATTAAAACTGTAACTATCACCAAAAATTGCAGTGAGCAATATTTCGCTGCTATTTTACTTGAAGATAGTAAAGAGAAGCCAGAGTCAATTGTCGAAGGTAAAGCAATAGGCATTGATTTGGGATTAACTCATTTTGCGATTACCAGTGATGGCTCTAAGTTTGATAACCCTCGAATACTGAATAAACACGAGAAGAACTTAAAGATAAAACAACAGCAATTATCTAGAAAACAAAAAGGCTCTAATAACCGAAATAAAGCTAGAAAGAAAGTTGCTAGAGTCCATAGAAAGATAACTAATTGTAGAGAAGATTTTCTCCATAAACTATCTCGTAGGATAGTCAACGAAAGCCAAGTTATTGTGGTAGAAAATCTTCATGTTAAAGGCATGATGCAAAATCACTGCCTAGCCAAATCTATTCAACAAGTTGGCTGGGGAATGTTTTGTACCATGCTTAAATACAAAGCAGAAAACGAAGGGAAGATTTATCAAGAAGTTGATAGATTCTTTCCTTCGTCAAAAACTTGTCATGTATGCCTTAACCAAGTAAGTAGCTTACCACTTGATATCAGGTTTTGGACTTGTGAAAAGTGCCAAACCAAACATGATAGAGATGTCAATGCAGCGATAAACCTCAGAGATGAGGGACTACGAATACTTCGACTGCGCTCAGTACAAGTTTTGACCTCTGGAACGGGGGATAAAGCGATGAAGTGTGGTCTTGGGGGTTTCCCCCATGAACAACTTCATCAAGAAGCCTGTCGCCCAGAAGTAAGTCGCAGTAATAGAGGACGAAAGAAGTCTACTACTGTGCTTTCTGTTGGGCAGGAAGCCCACACTGTACCGTCAGGTCAGTGTGGGTAGTTCACTTATTCATTCTCATCCGGGTCTAAATCTTCTTCTGTCAATTCTTGATGAGGAACAGCCGCAATAATTGCATCTATGACTTTACCTACTGGTAGTATCTCAATCCCAATCTCAGGAAATTTTGTCCCTTTAGGAACTATGGCTCTTTTAAATCCTAGTTTCGCGGCTTCTTTTAAGCGTAGTTCCATTTGGGAAACCGACCGCACTTGTCCCCCTAACCCTACTTCCCCAATTAAGACTGTACCAGGATCAACGATTCGATCGCGGAAACTGGCAACTATCGCTACTGCAATTCCTAAGTCTACCGCTGGTTCTTCTACATTTAATCCCCCCGCAGAAGCAACGTAGGAATCTAATTTGGACATAGGTATCCCTACACGCTTTTCTAAGACGGCGAGAATCTGCACTAAGCGATTATAATCTATGCCTGTACCCGCCCGACGAGGAGATGGGTAACTGGTAGGACTGACTAAAGCCTGTAATTCCACAACTATTGGTCTTGTTCCTTCACAAGCCACCACAATAGCCGTACCCGGAGCCGGATCATCACGATTGCCTAAAAACAGTTCGGAAGGATTATCAACTTCCTTTAATCCTTGGGATACCATTTCAAATATACCAATTTCGTGGGTTGCTCCGAAACGGTTTTTTACAGTTCTTAATAATCTGTGGGAGGCAAAGCGATCGCCTTCAAAATATAATACGGTATCTACTAAATGTTCTAATACTTTGGGACCGGCGATCGCTCCTTCTTTGGTAACATGACCCACAATTAACATCGTAATATCTTCATGTTTTGCCACCTTCATCAAAGCTGCGGTACATTCCCTGACTTGAGCAACTGAACCCGGTGCTGATGTCAAAGCAGGAAAAAACACTGTTTGGATACTATCTATTACTGCTACATTTGGTTTTAGAGAATCTATTTCCCTCAGAATTTCTTCTAAATCCGTTTCTGGCAAAACATACAAATTTGCACCTATACTGTCAGGATCTATCGGTTTTTCCGGATCTTTGTTTTCAGGATCTTCCGTGACTAGCGTAGGTGGTTTTGACATTCCCAAACGAGAAGCACGCAATTTTACCTGTTGTCCAGATTCTTCTCCAGTCACATAGAGAATTCGGTATTTTTGCGCCAATTGGTTAGAAACTTGCAGTAGTAAAGTAGATTTACCGATACCAGGGTCGCCACCAATTAGCACCATCGAACCGGGAACAATTCCACCACCTAAAACTCGATCTAATTCCCCATAACCGGACTCCCAACGAGCAATTTGGCGATCGCTAATTTGGTCAAAAGTCAGAGAAGATCTGGCCTTAGCTGGTTTATTATGAGACTTACTATGACCTCCAGCTTGCCAATTTCCCACTCCAGACCGGCTAGGTATATCCCCGATAAAAGAACTAATATTTTGCTCAACTAAAGAATCGTAAGTGTCACAATTTGAACATTTTCCGAACCATTGAGAGAATTCCGCTGCACAACTACTACAGATATAAATGGTTTTTGGCTTTGCCATGCTTAAATTTTAGTTAATAATCTTAATTTTTCCTTAAATTTTGGAAAAAACGAACATCTAATAATAGTAATAGTTGGAAGCTCTTTCCAAATCAATTGAGAGCAATGATATCTTAATATTATGATATTTAAAATTAATCATCAAAAATTTTAGTTAAGGAGCATGACAAAACTTGGAAAGTCATAAAGAAAAAATCCTGGTAGTAGACGACGAAGCCAGCATTCGGCGGATTTTGGAAACACGCCTTTCCATGATTGGCTACGATGTAGTGACAGCAGGAGATGGTGAGGAAGCTTTAGAAATATTTCGCAAAGCTGAACCAGACCTAGTAGTTTTAGACGTAATGATGCCAAAACTAGATGGTTATGGCGTTTGTCAAGAATTACGCAAAGAATCCGATGTCCCCATTATTATGCTCACCGCTTTGGGAGATGTGGCAGATCGCATCACCGGCTTAGAATTGGGTGCGGATGATTATGTCGTTAAACCCTTTTCACCCAAAGAACTAGAAGCACGGATTCGTTCAGTCTTGCGACGGGTGGACAAAACAGGTGCAAATGGTATTCCTAGTTCTGGGGTGATTCATGTCAGCACTATCAAAATTGATACAAATAAGCGTCAAGTTTATAAAGGTGATGAGCGCATTCGCTTAACCGGTATGGAATTTAGCTTATTAGAATTGTTAGTCAGTCGTTCTGGTGAAGCTTTTTCCCGCTCAGAAATTTTGCAGGAAGTATGGGGATATACTCCTGAACGCCATGTAGATACTCGCGTTGTGGATGTACATATCTCTCGTTTACGGGCAAAATTAGAAGATGATCCCAGCAACCCTGAACTAATTATCACCGCTAGAGGTACTGGTTATCTGTTCCAACGCATATTAGAACCAGGGGAAGAGTAAAGTATTGGTGATTGGTAATTGGTGATTGGTAATTGGTGATTGGTAATTGGGGAATATTATAGTTCTTCTTCTTCTTCTTCCTCCTCCTGACTCCTGACTCCTGACTCCTGACTCCTGACTCCTGACTCCTGACTCCTGACTCCTGACTCCTGACTCCTGACTCCTGACTCCTGACTCCTGACTCCTGACTCCTGACTCCTGACTCCTGACTCCTGACTCCTGACTCCTGACTCCTGACTCCTGACTCCTGACTCCTGACTCCTGACTCCTGACTCCTGACTCCTGACTCCTGACTCCTGACTCCTGACTCCTGACTCCTATTCCTAATGACCAAATCAGATCCCAATCGAGTTTTACGGCGTTTACCCTTAGTTGTTGGGGGTTTAGGTGCTGTGCTTTTGTTAATGAATCGGTTGTTAACACCGGAACTGACAAATTCCCAAGCACGAGGAGATGTGCTGGGGGTAATTCTGAGTGCGGTGTTAATTTTAACTGGTTTAATTTGGCAACAGGTACAGCCGCGCACACCGGAGACAGTAGAATTAATTGGGGAAGAGGGATTTTTTTTAGATCCAGAATTACCAGAAGCCGCGAAAATAGAATTAGCCTGGGCATCGCGGTTATTATTAACAAATACTGTAACGCGATCGCTCATAGTTTATTATCAAGGTAAAGTTTTATTACGTCGCGGTATTCTGGCTGCTAAATCGGAAGTAGTACCAGGAATAATTTTAAAAAAAGTATTGGAAACACAAAAGCCAATTTATTTAGTGGCTTTGTATGTCTATCCTGGTAAAATCGAATTTGACTATTTACCAGAAAACACACAAGGTGTAATTTGTCAACCAATTGGTAAAGAAGGGGTTTTAATTTTAGCAGCAAATGCTCCCCGCAGTTACACTAAACAAGATGAAAACTGGATTGCGGGAATTGCTGATAAATTAGCTGTTACTCTTGGTCATTCTCGTTCCTAGACTCTGGCTAGGAATGCTAACTTTGAGGCTCTGCCTCCCGTTACTAGCGGCAGAGCCGCGTGATGAACATTCCCAGTCGGAGACTGGGAACGAGATTAACGAGATTATAAAAGTTATAAATTTTGAATTATGCAAATTATTTATTTACTCTTAGTGGCTGTAATGTTCGTAGGGATTATCGGTGCTGTAGTTCCAGCTATCCCTGGAAGTAGTTTGATTTTAATATCTATTGTTATTTGGGGAATTGTCAGTAATTCCTTTGCAGCTATCAAAATTCCCCTGATTGTGACAATCATTGTTTTACTTCTGAGTACAGGAGTTGATTTCCTTGCTGGTTATATCGGAGCAAAACAAGCCGGTGCGAGTAAGTGGGGACAAATTGGCGCATTTGTGGGTTTATTACTGGGGTTTTTTGGATTATTACCAGCTTTACCTTTTGGTGGTCCATTATTAGGGATTTTATTTGGACCACTGTTAGGAGCAATTGTTGGTGAGTTTCTTTATCAACGTCAATTATGGCCTGCGGTAAAAGCTGGTATAGGAATTACTGTCGGTACAGTGGTGGGGAATTTGATTCAAGGTGTCTTAGCTATCAGCGCGGTTGTAGTATTTTTGTTGACAACTTGGCCGCAGGTATATGGTAGTTAACCTGGATAAAAACCGTCTATCCAAATACCGAATTAACTGTAGACTTAATTGAATTTCTAGCATCCTTTAAAGCCTGACTAAAAGGTTGCTTATTCTGCAAAAATACCCTCGCACAATTGCGTCCTGGCATACCGGAAATTGAGCCACCTGGATGTGTTCCTGCACCTGTTAAAAAGAGATTATCAATGGGGGTTTTATAATTAGCTAATTCGGGTAAAGGTCGGAAAAAGATCATTTGATCCATTGTCATATCAATATGATAATAATTCCCTTTGTATGCCCCTAATCTTTCTCCTAATTCTGCCGGACTTTCTACTCTTCTAGCGATAGTTGCTTTCTTCACATTGGGGGCGTAAGTTGCTAATTTGTCAATTACTCTATCTGCAACTTTGTTTTTCAATTCATCAGTCCAACCTGTCCCTTTTAAACCTGTACCTTTTGCATTAGCAATTTGATAAGGAGCAAAAAATTCAATCCATAAAGTATGTTTACCAGGTGGTGCTAAACTAGGGTCAAGGGCGCTAGGCATGACGAGATACATGGAGGGGTCAGAATCGGGAATTTCGCCAATTGTACATTTATTATGAGCCTGTTCGACATGATTCATGGAATCAGCAATGAGAATTGAACCAATGAGATATTCATCTTTATGATCATGATGAGAAAAATGCAAGGGTTCATCTAATGCTAAATCTATTTTCAGAATGGTTTCATTGTTATTGATAATCCGTCGTTCTAACCTTTCCCACAAATCAGGATCAACGGCATCAATATCACTTTTTTCTGTCATTTGTAAGAATAATCTTTGAGCATCAATATTAGAAATTACTCCCTGTTTTGCTCGATATTCTTTACCACCTGCTACCCTAACTCCTACCGCTTTACCATCATCAATTAAAATCTTTTCTACGTGCTGGTCTGTGAGAATTACCCCACCTTTACTCTTAACTAATTTCACCAAAGCTTGCACCAATGCACCTGTACCGCCGCGAGGTCTAGCCATTCCAGGATTATGACGCATAGCCATCATCATCACCCCAATTGCCAGATTTTTTTGAGAAGGTGGCGCACCTAATTCTGATGCTAATCTAGATAGGGGAGCTTTGAGAAATTCTTCATCAAACCATTCATTAAGAATATCTTCGGCACTGTTTAACATTGTTCGCACAAAATCAAAACTTTTGGCGGGAGAACCAACTACAGAAAATAAATCTTTAACTTGTTGCAGATTGTAGTTACCGAAAATATCTATAATTGATTTGGGTGGGGCATTAAACATGGGAATCATGGCGTTAATTGCCCGTTGCCAATAATTTGTAAACTCGGCATATTTTTTAGCATCTCTTTCATTATAACGAGCGATTTCTGCACAGGTCTTTTCTAAGGATTTATGAGCTAAAAAATATTTACCGTCGGGGTGAGGACAAAATACAACTGGGTCACAATCTAGATATTCTAAGCCATATTTTGTCAGTTCTAATTCTTCTACTACTGGACCCAAATGAATAAATTCATGGTCAATGGCACACAAGTTAAATTTAAAACCTGGTGCTTTGTCTGGGATACATTCTTCTGTTGTGGCTGCACCACCGGGAACAGGACGTTTTTCTAGTAGAAGGACGCTATAACCTGCTTTGAGTAAATAAGCTGCACAAACTAAACCGTTGTGTCCAGCACCGATGATGATAACGTCGTATTCTTGCATATCTCTGATGACATAGAAACCTGGCTTTTTTATATTATTAATATTTACGGCAAATTGCAAGTAAATTAGGTAAAATTTTAGTGGAGATTAGTTACAATAATATAGCAATCCTATTTGAGTTGTTGTCGGAGAACGAACCACAGAGGCACAGAGAGCGCAGAGGTAGAGAAGGAAGAGATGTATGTTTACGGCAGGTTATACAAATACGTCTTATTTAGGATTACTATAGATCCCCAATTTATTCAATAAATCAGGGATCTTGTTTGAGAAATTATTGCTGTTAAACTGTGACTGTTTCTAAGTTTACAGATTTTGGTTGACGAAGATTCTGAATTTCTAAATTTATGGGACCATTTGGACCTGTAACTAAACCCCGTCTTTGTGGTTTAATTTCATCGATATTAACTAATTTCATTGACCATGTTTTCAGAACTTTAGCTAATATTAATTTCATTTCCATTTGGGCAAATGCTAAACCAATACAACGTCTTGCACCACCCCCAAAAGGTAGAAATTCATAGGGAGAAAATTGTTTTTCTAAAAAGCGTTCTGGGTTGAATTTTTCAGGTTGAGGATAAATATCTTCCCGTTGATGAGTTAAATAAATTGAACCCATAATAATTGTACCTGCTTCAAGTTGATAACCACAAAGAGAAATAGGTGTTTTTACCTTTCTAGGAAAAGTGAGCATTGCTATGGGATAAATCCTTAATGTTTCATTACAGACAGCAGTTAAATATGGCAATTTAAAGATAGTATTAGAATCAGGATTTTCTCCTAAACTATCCAATTCGACTAATAGCTTTTCTCGAACTTCCGGGAGTTTATGAATCCAGTAAAAAGCCCAAGAAATAGCTGTGGCTGTAGTTTCATGACCTGCGAATAATAAGGTCATTAATTCATCTCTTAATTCTTCATCCGTCATCGGTTCACCATTTTCATCCCTAGAGGACATTAGTAAAGTGAGGATATCTGTCCGTTGAGGATCAAAGTTTTCTCTTCTTTCTCGAATTTCCTGATAAATTAGTTGATCAGCTTTTTCCTGTTTCTTTATTTGTTGTTTCCAAAGTTCCGAAATACCAATTACCTCTTTCAATTTGGGAAAATAGAGAAAAGCAACTCTCCAAGGAACACTACTTTGTTCAATAATTTCACAAAGTAAATGTCTCAGGTTTTCAGCTTGTTCTCCTTCATAAATCCCAAAAACAGCTTCCATCATAATCTGAAGAGTAATTTCTTGGGAAACATTTCTAATATTAAAAGGTTGATTTTTTGGTTGTTTATTGATAGTCTTTGTGGTAATATTTTCAATTAATTCAGCATAACTTCGCATTCTTTCCCCATGAAAAGGTGGCATAATTAATTGCCGTTGACGTTGATGTTCTTTACCACTCAGACTAATGACAGATTTTTTACCGAGTAAATATTCAAAAATACTATTTAATTCTCCTGGTGCTTCCAAGTCTTTTTGATCATTACTTAACACCTGCTGCATTGCTTCAGGAGAATGAACAAATAACATTGGTGGTAAATTACTTTGCAATTTTAGAGTAAACAAATCACCATAAGTCTTGGCACATTCTGTCAAATAACTCATGGGTCTGAATATCCAGTTTAAAACTTGAATAGTAGCTGATACTTTTGGTCCTGGTAGTAGTTGCATAATTTTCTCCTGTTTTGATTACACAATTAATTACAGAATAACTCAACTTCAACTATAAACCCTTGAGATTTGAATTTTCACAAGATTATCAAAAAAACTAGATGTGTAGGGGTTTAGCACTGCTAAACCCCTACGTATACTGATGTAATGACATGAAAGGAAAAACAAGTAATCATGTGAGATGAGTATTTAAGCTACTTATGGTGATATTGCGAAAAAGCAATTAACTATTAGATCCTTAAAGATGTAAAATTTTGGTTATATTAAACCAGAAACTCAAGTTTTTCCGATTTTATTCAGGTACTCAACATGACAGTAATTACGACAAAGGCAGCTTCCGCAGTTCCAAATTTTTGTGAAGGAATACAATATTTTGGGGAAGCATTGCCAGATTTTGAAACTTATGGGGCAACTCCCGTGATAGAATCTGGCAAGAGGGCGATCGCATCCCCAACAGATCCAAATGCAGTATATCAAACCTTACTGGCCGCTGATGCCCTACGCTACCTCACCCTACAAGTCACTGCTAGTAAGGCTTCTGGACATCCCGGCGGTTTTGCCAGCCAAGCGGAGGCTTATGCAGCTTTGGTCATGCTGGGACATAAAAACATTATCACGGAAGTGGGACACCACGCCCCTGGTTTTTATAGCGCCATGTTCTTAGACCGTTCCTTAGAAGACATGGGCATTTCTACAGTACAACAATTGGGCGATCGCTTTCGAGAAAAGCATGGATTATTAGGACACCTATCCGGCTACATTCCCGGTATTCTCGCACCGGCTGGACCCCTGGGACAAGGACAACATTTCGCCATGGCCGCCGCCCTCCTGCACCGTGATAAACTCTTCCCCTTCACCCTGGGAGACGGGGGACTGGGTGAACCCTATATCATGAGTGCAATGGCACATTTTAACACCGCTTACCCCACCGCGACTAACTTCTTACCCGTATTAGTGTGGAACGGTTACAGCCAAGAACACCACAGCATGGTATCATTGAAAACCAACGCAGAGATGATTGCCTATTGGCAAGGTAACGGTTTTGCCGAAGTCGTATTAGTCAATGCCAAAGATTTTGACGACCAAAACCAAGCAGGTGAATATGTTGATAGTACGGTATTTTCCTTTGCCAAACGCCTAGAATTTACCAAAGCCGTATTAGTAGGTATGGATAAAGCCGCCCGTTCAGCACTTAGCGGTAAATTGACGGTATTTATTATCAAACAACTCAAAGGGGCAGGGGTTCACGCTTTAGGGGCAAAATCCCACAACCTCTATCCTCAAGATACTTTAACCGCGCCCCATATCGTCAGCGCCTTACAAAAACGGGCATTATCAGCCCCAGCATGGCAAATTGTGCGGACAAATGCGGAACGGGCTGGAGGTGGTCCGGCTGCGAAAACTGTAGTCACAGAATTTGAATTACCTTTAGCAGAAATTGGCGAATTACCATTAGTAGAATATAAAGTTGGCGCAGTTCCCCAAGTTTCTACAACTGTCATGGGTAAGCTGGTGGGAGTAGTAGGAAATAAAGATAAAAACTTCCTAGTGACTAACGCCGATGGTAACGCCGCTTCAGGAATTGGTAATATTAATGAAGCATTAAAAATCATTCACCCCACCACCGATGACACCTATCATCAAGCCCCATCTGGGCAAGTTTACGAACCTTTGAGCGAAGATGCTTGTGCTGGTTTAGCGGCTGGTTTATCCTTAATGGGGGCGAGAACTTTGTGGTGTTCATACGAATCTTTTGCTATCAATGGTTTACCAATTTGGCAAACTGTCACCCAAGCAATGGCAGAATTACGCCGCAAAACACCCTCAACAATTACATTATTTACAGCCGGGGCTTTAGAACAAGGACGCAACGGTTGGACTCACCAAAGACCAGAAATTGAAGCTTATTTTGCTTCTTTGATGAGAACGGGAAATGTCTTCCCATTATTTCCCCCAGATGCTAACAGTATTCAAGTCTGTTATGACTGGGCTTTGCAAACAAAAAATAAGGGCATTGTCATTACTGCTAGTAAGTCTCCTTTGCCAATTCGTAGCACTTTTGCCCAAACTGAAAAAGGCTTAATTGATGGTGCAGTGTTATTACATGAAGTGGCTGGTGGGAAGACTGTTGTATTTGCTGTCATTGGCGATTTGACTTTAATTCCTGTGTTTGAAGCGGCGGCTTTTTTAGAAACTGAAGGTATTGGTGTGAAGATTGTTTCTATTATCAATCCTCGTCGTTTATATCGTCCTCATGATACTGCTTGGGATACTTGTTCTGAACCTGATAACGGTTTTTTAAGTGATGCCGATTTTGAGCAATTGTTTGGTGGCGATGCCTTAATTGGTGTGACAGGTGGCGCTGCGGCGATGTTAGAACCTATCATGTTACGCAGTAATTCTCAGCGTGATTCTTTTGCCTGGAAGCGTGGGGAAACTACGGCTAGTGCGGGTGAGTTGATGGCTTTTAATGGCTTGACTGCGGAGGCGTTGACTAAGCGGGCTATTGAGTTGGTGCATTAATTAGAACGCAGATGTACGCAGATTAACGCGGATGTTTTGGCGTTGGGTTGCGTACATTTGCTGATTTTTTTATTGGAGGGAACACAGATGAACGCTGATGAACGCAGATTGGAGTTGAATGGGATTACGGAGCAGATTATTGGATGTGCTTTTAAGGTTGGTAATACTTTGGGGGTTGGTTTTTTGGAGCAGGTTTATGAAAATGCGCTGGTGCATGAGTTACGGAAAACTGGTTTGTTGGTTGAGCAGCAAAAAATACTGGAAGTCTTGTATGACGGTATAGTTGTGGGTAATTATAGGGCTGATTTGTTGGTAGAAAATGCTATTATTGTGGAGTTAAAGGCAGTAACAGCACTAGATAGTAAGAATTTTGCCCAATGTATGAATTATCTTAAAGCCTCTGGACTTACTCTATGTCTATTAATTAATTTTGGGAATCCCAAAGTAGAGATAAAGCGTGTTGTTCGTAATTTCTAAACCCATCTGCGTTTATCCGCGTTCATCCGCGTTTCTCATAATTAGGGGAGTTCCATAAATTTGTGTCTGCTCAAACCTCAGATAAAAGCTTTAATTTTTCTTCTCCAGAGAAATATCAACAAAGTCAAAATACACCAAATTTAACAGATGTTGATCCTATAGGTAAAACTTGGGAAAAGCATCGAATTAATGCTGATAAAGTTGCTGAATTTTACGCTCAAGCAGGTGAAGATCATTTCAATGAATATGCTTGGCGTTTGAAAAGCTGTTCTGAGTGGCTAGAGTTTCGCTTAATTCCAGAAGAATCAGCAGATATTCTCAAGTTAAAATTAACAAATGCGCGATTTTGTCGAGTGCGTCACTGTCCAGTTTGTCAGTGGCGACGTTCTATGATGTGGAAAGCAAAAGCTTATCAGATTCTCCCTCAAGTTGTCACAAATTACCCTAAATACCGTTGGTTGTTTATCACTCTGACGGTAAGAAATTGCAACATTGAAGAACTCAGAGAAACCTTAGATGAAATAAACAAAGCTTTTAAACGTTTGTCAGAGTTAAAAGCATGGCCAGCTAAAGGTTGGGTAAAGTCTATAGAAGTCACCAAAGGTAAAGATGGAATATCAGCACACCCACATATACACCTTTTAGCGATGGTACAACCTTCATATTTCAGTCATGGTTATATTTCTCAAGCTAAATGGGTATCATTATGGCAGCAGTGTTTAAGGGTGAATTATCAGCCAGTAGTTGATATAAGAGCGATTAAAAAACACCATGATCCAAAAGTGTTAATTCCTGAAATTCTGAAATATCAGGTGAAAGAAGCTGATTTAGTGGCTGATAGGGAATGGTTTTTAGAGTTAACCCGTCAACTACACAAAACTAGAGCGATCGCAGTTGGGGGAGTTCTCAGACATTATATGCGAGAATTAGAAGAGAAAAATCAAGACCTCATTGGTGAAAGTGAAGAGATAGATGAGGTTAAGGAGAATAGTTTATTGTTCCGATGGGATAAAAAGTTACATAAATATATATTATAGTAACATCAAAGACAAGAGAAAAGTAGTAAAAGTTAATCAGCAAGAGAATTATAGCAAATTTTAAATGTAGCTATCCCAGTCTGATAAAATAAAAAACCATCTGTGTAAATCTGTGTTAATCAGCGTTTAATTATACTCTATATACTTACCTAAAGACTTACTAATGATGTTTCTTAGAATTGCTTAATAAGATAAGAGAAACTTTAATTATGACCTCCTGCATAGAAATAGAGTGATATTTATTATTCATAACAGGAGTAGAAAGACAAACAAGAATTATTAGTAAACTCAATAAAGAAGTTATTTTGTGGAACATAAGAGAAGAATAGTTATTTGCTATGTAGTGTGTGAGAAAGAAGAATAATACTAAACTCCAGGTAAAAGGTAGGTAAAGTATATCTATTATATGTATGTACTCAAGCCACCTAAAAATTAGAAGAACTTAGTATCACCTTCAATTTAAACCAGGAAATAACTACTATAAAGATTAATAAAATTGAAATAAGTCGCTAGTTTGATAGAAATAGGTTAGGCTCAGACAAGGAAACCCAACAATATTAATAACGCACTTATTACAACCCAAAAACCCTGTATCTATTCACATTATCTCACTCAACTATTACTAGGGATGTTTAGGGCGATAGCGAAGCGCTGCTGCAAGCAGTTCGCACCTGAAAAGCTTACCCTGTATCTGTTTACGTTATCTCATCAACTATTACAAGGGATGTTTAGGGCGATAGCGAAGCGCTGCTGCAAGCAGTTCGCTGCGATCGCATAAATATTCACCTCACCACCTGAACTAAATCAAATCCTCAAACAACTAGCCAAGAAAATTAGATATATTAATATTAATAATCAGCACACAAATATACAAACCCCTCCTGTATGAAATTTCAAGTAATATTCACCTATGATTCAGAATATCTAGGTTACGTTGCTGAAGTACCAGAACTTCCTGGTTGTGTCAGTCAAGGTAAGAACTTAGATGAAGCAATTGAAAATATCAAAGATGCTATCAAAGGCTATCTTCACGTATTAGAAAAACATGGAAAACCCTATGTAACCAAAGAATCTCAATCTTTTGTAGGGGAAGTAGTAGTATAAATGGGACGTTTATCAAATATTTCCGGTAAACAAACAGTCAAAATCTTTGAAAAATTTGGCTATGCTGTAGATCATCAAACCGGAAGTCATATCATACTGTGGCACGAATCAAAACCCATTTTATCAGTTCCCAATCATAAAGAACTAGCACCAGGATTACTCAGAAGTTTAATTAGACAAGCAGGAATTACCGTAGATGAATTTTTAGGAAATAAGTAATATTTTCAGTGGGTTAATAACAAAATAACCCACTATTAATAACGCACTTATTAAAACTCAAAAATCCTGTATCTGTTTACGTTATCTCAATCAAGCATTACTAGGGATTAGTAGAGCGATAGCGAAGCGCTGCTGCAAGCAGATCGCAGTCATGGCAGAAAATGACAAAACCTGCCATACTATAGAAAAGAAAATTCAGCGAAATCACATTATGAAAAGTATGAATATTTCCTTACCTGACACCATGCGCGATTATATAGAAGAACAGGTAGCGCAAGGTGGTTACAGCAGCGTTAGTGAATATTTTCGGGAATTAGTGCGACAAGACCAAAAACAGAGAGCAAATGAACGATTACAAACCATGCTTTTAGAAGGATTAAACTCAGGAAATGCAACAGAAATGACTGCACAAGATTGGGAAGATATTCGTCAAGCAGTTCGTGAAAAAACTAACAAACGTCAAAGTGCAATTTAGCCATGATGTTTGCAATTAAAAAAAGACCTCAAGTTATCCGCGACTTGATAGATTTAGCGACCTACATAGCAGAAGATAGTTTAGACGTTTCCGACCGCTTTTTAATAGCAGCAGAAACAACATTTAAACAATTAGCTAAAACTCCAGCTATGGGGAAATTGACAGATTTTCCTCATCCCAATTTAGCAGATATTCGACAACAATCAATTAAAGGATTTAGAAAATATCTAATTTTTTATCGTATCACTGAATCAGAAATTGATATTTTGCGAGTTATTCATGGTGCAAGAGACATTGAAACAATATTAGATGAGGATTTAGAAATATGAGTAATTAGGTTAGGTTGATGCAAATAAACCCAACAAAACCCACCATTAATAACACTAAATCACAGACCGAAAACCCTACACTGTATCTGTTTGCATTATCTCACTCTCAACCATTACGAGGGATTAATAGAGCGATAGCGAAGCGCTGCTGCAAGCAGTTCGCACCTGAAAACCTTACCCTGTATCTGTTTACATTATCTCACTCAACTATTACTAGGATGTTTAGGGCGATAGCGAAGCGCTGCTGCAAGCAGTTCGCAGCTATCATGTAAATAAGAGAAAACAATATAACCATGACAGATACATGAGGAAATATTCACCTCACCTGATTCAGATCCCCGACTTCTAAGATTAATTATGGATATGATAGAGAAATTTTGAAAAGAAGTCGGGGATCTTTGGGGTGTAGTTTATAATAGGAGTATACCGAAAAAATTTACTCAATTGAGGAGTTAATCATGGTAATAAAAATTGCAGAAATATCTCAAGATATTGACACCTTAACAGAAGAAGCGCAAATCTTACTACTGGATTTTATTCAATTACTTAAAAAACGTTATCCAAAACCAGAAAATCATCATCAACAAAAAAGTATCTATGAAAAATTTGATGAAATTGGATTAATTGGTTGTTGTGCTGTGGAAGAAAATTTATCAACCACATATAAAGAAGTTTTAGCTAATACATTACCAAACAAATATGATCATAGTTGATACAGGATTCTGGTTAGCTCTCATTGACCAAAAAGACACCTACCACGCAACAGCAAAACAAGCTTTAAAAAAATACAATGAGCCTTTAATTACAACATGGTGTGTTGTTACAGAAACCTGTTATCTTTTGCTAACTCGCAAAGGAGTTCAAGCTCAAGTCACTTTTTTAAATAGTCTGGAAAAAGAATTATTTACAATCTTTAATTTAGAGCCTCACCATACTCCGCAAATTATTAAATTAATGGAAAAATATGCTAATCTGCCAATGGATTTAGCTGATGCTTCCCTAGTAATTTTAGCAGAACATTTAGGACATGGGCGAATTTTTTCAGTAGATCAGCGTGACTTTAACACCTATCGTTGGAAGCAAAATTATCCTTTTGAAAATTTGCTATTTTGAAGTAATTACCTGTATCTGTTCACATTATCTCACTCAAGCATTACTAGGGATTAGTAGAGCGATAGCGTTCGCGAAGCGTCCCGGAGGGAACTAGCGCTGCTGCAAGCAGTTCGCACCTGAAAACCTTACCCTGTATCTGTTTAACCTCACCCGATAATTATCACCCAGGGCGTAGTTTATAATAGGATCATACCGAAAAATTTTATATAGGATTTAAGGTTATTCATAATGCTGCAAATTATCCAAGCAACCTGTACCAACGGTGAACTTATTTTAAATGAAAAACTAAGTTCCGAATTAGAAGGTAAAACCATACAAATTATGATTCTCGAACCCAGCGAATCTACACAACCAATAGATTCTCAAGAATTGAAAATACAGCAATTCTTAGCGCGAGTTAATAACTACTCCTTCCCAGTTCCCCCAGACTACAAATTTAATCGAGAAGAAATTTATGATAGATAAAATTTTTCTCGATAGTAATCTCTGGATTTATCTCTATTTCTCAAATTGATTATTTTCTTCAAAAAAACATAAAGCGTCTTTACTTAACCAACCTAGTAATTCCTTAGCATTTTCGTAGGTTGTCAGTAATTCATCAAATGATAAGTTTCTAGTATTGAAAACAGGTTCATGATGAAATACACGGTTACGTATAACCCTTATTTCGTTTAAAATTCTTCTTATTCTTTTAATATCGCGCATAAGATTGTGTTTTTCAGGAGCATTTGGAAAAACTTCATGAATATAACGAGGAGAACCAATATGCCATATAATTCTGTCATAGTCAGATCCCATAATTTCTGTCCAAAAACCGAAGTTTAGCTCTGGAGTTAAAGTATCTGATGTAAGTAGCTTGTGATATTGTGGATTGTTAATTTTTTTATTCTGCTTGTTAATTTCTTCTTTTGCTTTGTCTATCTGTTTTAATAACCTTGCTCTTTGAGTATTACCATTTTTGTCATGCCATTCCGTTGCAGCTTTTCCATTTAACCACTTACCTGCTTTTTCCTCAAACTAATTATCCCTAAATTCTTTAACAAGTACATTACTAATACGATTTCGTAAAGCTATTTCAAATACACATAGGAATGAATATAGAGATTCTGATAAACTCATATTCAGTGTATATAGTTTCAAGGCTTCTAGCTTATCTTCATTGGTCGCATTCAAATACGTTGAAAGGCGTGATTCAGAAAAAACTATGCAAAGACTATCATAGGTAGTAGGGTTAATCATGTTAAAAATTTCAGTATTAATTATGTCATAAGATAGATGCGTTAAAGATGAGTATATAACTTAGAGTTACGGAAATTTGAAATATTTATTTTAGAGACTTGACAAACCTGTAGATATTAGATACCATGAGTTTGTGAGCCTTGGGTACTCCTTGGAGCAAAGAGTTGGATACGGCCTTCAAAACGTGAATTAGGTTTGATCACAATTTAGAGTTCCCGACCCCAGGGTAAGAATTTTTTAAAACTGAATAACCGTTTTTATAGACTAACAAATTTTCATGGACATAAATTAAGATTTGAAACTTATTTAGGTATTAATAAAATAGGTATTTTGTATAGAATGTTAACCTTAAATACAGGTCAATCACCCATGTCTGTGAGACATCAAATAGAAATATTATATTCAAATTATCTTGATAAAAATATTTCTTCAGAAATACGGTTACTTAAAGAAGTTGAGGAAACAACTCCACATCGAATTGGAGAATATAGATTCAACGATGTTATAGATGGTTTTACTTCTTATATTCTCAGAGATGAGTCGAGTTTAGATAGAAGAGATTTACTTGAAAGTATCAAAAGTTTAGAAAAGCTGGCACTGGAAAATCAAGATAAGGATCTATTTCAAAAATTATTGAAAAATAAAGAAAAATACACAACATTCAATCCTCAGTTGACCACCATAAGAAATAATTATGAATTAACTGACTTTTACGGGGAGGACATTATAATACTTGTTTTATGCAACTCATCACTTCAAAAAATTGATAATTTTCAGATTGATAATTATATAACTTCTTTATATTCATACGGTTATTACTTCTGTGAACCAACTGAGAATTTAAAAGAAATTGATACTATATCTGATAGTGAAAATCCTAGTGGTAAAAAGCTCATAATTCAGAAAAATTCCCCATGTTTACAAAAAGAAGATTATCTTTATAGATTGTTCAAAGATTTGTTGAAAAATGAGGAACATCATTTAGTCAGATTTTATCTTCTTTACCAAGTCATTGAACTTATGATACAGATAGTTTTTGAAAGAAGAATTGTAGAGGAAATTAGTAAATTCAATATTTCTGAAGATAAAGATGTACGTAAACTTAAGAATAAGATAGAAGATATTTCTAAAGAAGACAGAAGAGTATCCATATTAATCAACAATGATGTAAAAATTAATAATCCAAATTTACTCATATCCTGTAATGAATTAATTAAATTATTTAATGATGATGATAGCAATGAAAAAGATGATATTAGCAAAAAACAGGACTTAGGTGGTGTTTTATATGATGTTAGGTGTCTGATTGTTCATCAATTTAGAAAGCTACCGGAGAAGACTTTAGAAGAAAAACTTCGAGAAATTAATAAAGAATTTGAAAATATTGTAATTAAAATAATCTTAGATTATAAATAAATGAGCAAGTAGGTTAGATTGAGATGCAAAACTTAATAATAAACAGCAACATAACCCACCATTAATAACGCACTTGTTACAACCCAAAAACCCTATATGTTCGCATTATTTCACCCAACCATTACGAGGGATTACTGGAGCGATAGCGTTCGCGAAGCGTCCCGGAGGGAACTAGCGCTGCTGCAAGCAGTTCGCAGTCTGAAAACCTTACCCTGTATCTGTTTACGTTATCTTACTCAAGCATTACTAGGGATTAGTGGAGCGATAGCGTTCGCGAAGCGTCCCGGAGGGAACTAGCGCTGCTGCAAGCAGTTCGCACCTGAGAACCTTACCCTGTATATGTTTATGTTATCTCACTCAATCATTACTAGGGATGTTTAGGGCGATCGCACAAATATTAACCTCACCTAATAATTGTCACCTGAACTAAATCAAATTCTAGAATAAATAGCTTACGTGCTAGTAGTATAATATTAAATCGTCAATAAATTAATACACTTGAAATGGAATTATGACCACAGATGCAGAATATCAAACAAGAATTACTACCTATCAATGGGATGATTTAATAAAATTATGGTCAGAAATAAAAGAAAAAAAGACCTCAAAGTTTTGGGATGCAGGTAAAGCACTAGAATATTTGGTTTTACGTGCATTTGAACTTGATGGTGCTGATATAGCTTGGCCTTATACTGTGACAATTCAAGGTAAAATAGTAGAACAAATTGATGGAGTAGTATATACAAACAGCCTAGCCTGCCTGATAGAATGTAAAGATACAACTGAAGAGGTTAATATTGTACCCATAGCTAAATTACGAAATCAATTACTACGAAGACCGGCAACAGCGATTGGTAGCGTATTTAGTCGAACTGGATTTACAGAAGCCACAGTAACTTTAACTGGGTTTGTCGCTCCTCAAACTATTCTATTATGGGGAGGAGAAGAAATTGAATATTCACTAGAAAATAAATGTATATGTGAATTTCTAGTCAAAAAATATCGTGTTTGTGTTCAAAAATGTATCCCCAATTACGACGTTACAACGGAGAGTTTCTAATGACACTAGCATACATTCTTACAGAAAGAGATAGAGATATAGTAATTTTACAGAAATTACTACCAAAAAATTTGATTCAAGACATCAAATTTATAGCTGGTGCAAGTTCTTATAGAGCGCGTTCTTTAGCTAGTTCACTGCTTGCTACTCGAAAAACACCAGTTGCTCTTGTCATAGATGCAGATACAAATAACGAATCTCAAGTATTTGAAAAGCAAGATTTAATTAATTATGTATTAAATCAAGCATCATCTGGTATTCCTTTTCAAGTTTCTCTAGCAGTTCCAGAAATAGAATCCATATTTTTACAGGATAAATCATTAATTGAAAAAATAGCAAAAAGAAAAGATCCATTTAATGATTTAGAATGGCAATTTGCTCAAAGTAACCCTAAAGAATTTTTAGAGGCAATCTTAGGTAAAAAACACTCACTCAATGACACAATACTTAGAAATCTAAATGATGATGAAATTAAGATATTGCAACAACATCCATTAATACAAAAAATCAAGGGTTTCTTGTCGTCAGTTATTGAGCCTTCTGTTGCTATTAATTAATCTAACTGGATATAGAATTTCTATTCATCTAATAACGCACTTATTACAACCCGAAAACTCTGTATCTGTTCACATCATCTCACTCAACCATTATGAGGGATTAGTGGAGCGATAGCGTTCGCGAAGCGTCCCGGAGGGAACTAGCGCTGCTGCAAGCAGATCGCGTGAGTACGAGAAGACAATAGAACCATCACAGATACACCTGGAAATATTCATTTATGTTAAATTCACTAAACCTAGACTAATCTGAATTGCTCTATCTACATCTTCCATTGTCACTACATCCAGAACGCCCAAACGTTTAATTAACCTTTGTTTATCAATAGAACGAATTTGATTAAGAAGCGCAACAGAATCAACCTGTAAACCTCCTTCTGGTACTTTAATTAGCACTTCAGTATGATACAAAGGTTCTGTAAACTGAGAAGTAATAGCAGCAACAATAGTTATAGGACTATATTGATTAGAAACGTCATTCTGCAAAATTAAAGCTGGGCGTGTTTTTTTGATTTCTGAACCTATAGTTGGATCAAAATTAACCAAGTAGATTTCACCACGTTGGGGATAGATAATTTTTCCTTTACTTAATACGCTTCTTCTTCCAGATTAAACCACTCTTCAACTAATCCTAAATCACGTTCTGCTCTTTTAATAGATCCTTGTTTCAACTGTTCTTTGATATTACTAAATTTACTGTAATTACCAGTCGCATATTCATCACGGACTAATTGAATTTCTTTTTTAGTCTCTTCATCTTCTCGCCAATTTTCCTCTTCAGCATCAGCGATCGCTTCATTAAGAAGCTGCGAAATCTGCCGTTTTTCTGATAAACTTAGCGCATTTAAAGAGTTAATCAATAACTCCATCGGAATGAATAGATTTAATCCAGTTTGTGACATGGTTCTTATCATAATGTGATTGTCGTTCTACATTATATCAAATGATGGCGAATTAGTCTATAAAAACCCTGTATCTGTTCACATTATCTCACTCAACTATGACTAGGGATTACTAGAGCGATCCCTTCGGCATTCGCGTAGCGTCTCGAAGAGAGCGAAGCTATCGTGTAAATAAGAGAAAACAATAGAACCATGACATATACACTTAGAAATATTCACCTCACCTGAAAATTATCACCAATTTTACAACTATGAAAGAAGATTGATAACAGATGTATCTACCAGTTTATGAGATACCTGCTTATGAACATATTTCATAATAGAATCAATAATTTCTTGTTGTAGAATTTCACATAATACTTGTTTATTACCTTGCTTGAGTTCTACTAGTAATTCTTGAGTTTTCAAAGAGATATATTTTAGAGTATCCTCATCTGGTAAAATTACAGGAGTTTTTAAAATATACCTAGCAGAATTATTTGCAGATGGATTAATATCTTTTAAGCAAACCCAAAATACTGGCGAGTTACAATAAGCTAATAGAAAATATAAATCAACTGAAGATTTGGGAAAAATTCCTACTATAGATTGATCAAAAAGACTTTCCTCAATTAATGCAGCCGTAGGACGTTTAGATGTCACCATAGGAAAGCCAATTCCTGTTTTAAAATAGTAGGATGAGTTTTGAAATCTTGATTTTTTATTTGTTTTATAATGTTCAACTGCATCCTGACTCCAATCTACATACCATTGAGTTGGTTTCATAAAATTATAACCACCGCCTTTTAGAATAGGAATAAAATGTTTTGATCCTTCTATTCCATTTAAAGGATTTTTTAATGTAGAAGGTTTAGTTTCAATAGAACTAGAATTAACGACTAAATAATCAGCAGAACCTTTGACTAAAACAGATGCTTTCCGCAGAAAAACTCTATCATTTCCTGAGTAGAAACCTGTCACACAGTCAGCAATATCAGCCATTTTAATTATATTATTTGACAATTTATTAAAAACTGATTCATTAGCCGATATAGAAATGGATAGAGATTCATTATCAAAAATATCTTTCTGAATGATATTATTACCATTAGATTTCATATTTGGGGATTCTGTAAAATCTCCTAAAGAGTCAACAAATTTCACAGAAAAAGAATGGTTGTATTTCGGTTTTTCAGCACGTATAGAAATAATACAAAGACCAGCATAACCAAATGAAATACCAGGAAATAGAGATGAACGAAAGACATCTATACTTTCAATTGTAAATTCTTCGAGAATATAACGTCTAATAGTAATATAACTGTGAAGATACAAAAAAGTGTCAGGAATAATAAATACAAGTCTTCCTTTTTGTGCGAGTAATTTGAGACAACGTAGCAAAAAAACAGTATATGTCTCTTTAATATAAAATCCCGGATATTTTCTTTTTAATTCTGTACGACGCTCATATTCTTGCCAACCTCCATAGGGAGGATTGCCCAAAATCTTTGTAAATTTGTGATCAAAAGACTCACAAAGGTCTAAATCTGGACAAAATATAGTATCCCTTTCTCTTATTTCTACATTCTTTAAGTTACTAAACTTTAATTTGAGATTTTTTGCGTGTTCAGGATGTAACTCATAAGCGACAGATGATATATCTTTATTAATATCAAGTGCTGCTGCTAAAAGATGTCCTTCTCCTGCACAGGGTTCAAGTAGTTTGTCATTCACTTCTAGTCTCAATAGTGAAACCATATATGAAGATAAAGCTTGATCTGATGTAAAATAAGTTTGGTATTTATCTCTATATCTTGTTTCTCTTACCATTGTAAATATCCCATTAAATTAGATTTCTGAAGATCACTTGTACTTAATAAATCATTTTGCCAATCAATATTTGAATTTATCCAGTTTTGGATATCAAAATGTGTAAAATCACCAATTTTTTCATAAGCTTCATCACCAAAATACGCATTCCAAAACCCAGAATTTTTTAACGCTTGAAAGTAATTATTATTCGACTCTTCTTTAGCACGAACAAGGAGAATATTACTATATTCATCTTCTAATAATTTAGAATAAATAGTTGGCACCATAAGCAGTCGGTTAGTATTTCCTTTCTCATTTGATCCAAATCCACTTTTAAAATCTATATTGAATCTTTTACCTCTAATAGTAGCATGAAAATCTAACTCAAGACTTATTTTTCCAGAATCAATAACTAACCATAGTTTTTCATAATCATTGATGAGTTTAATTTTTGTTCTTGAGAAATGGACAAAGTATCAATATATTCTTTAATATCTCCTTTTAGATTTTTTCTAACTTCAGAAAAAAGTGGTGGTACAAAAGAGGTTAATTCTGCTGCCTTTGGCGCGTACAAAAATGGTAATCTCACAAAATCTTCCCAAAGCTCACCAATTCGTCGAGAAAATGCCATATATTCATAAGGCCACACTTCATGACGTAAATCAAGCATTACTACATTAGCGCAATAAGTAGTGAAAAGAAGTGAAGACAGTTTATCTTTATCATTCCAATTATCTTGAATTGCAGTGTTAATAATTTCATCTAAAAAATATTTCTTGATTGTATTTATTGCTGTATTGATATCACCAGTAATTTTTTCTTTATATTTTTTAGTATTTTTGTGATACTTCTTAGTGCCTTTTTTATATTTTTTAGTATCTTTTTTATATTTTTCAGTATCGACTTCTATTCTGATTTCAGAAAGTTTTTCATTTCCTAATTCCCTAAAATATTCCAACAAAGTAGATTTATTTTGGGTATTTTCTGGAGTTATTTGAAATGTCATAATTATTGTTCCATTATTTAGCTTTTTAGTATACAGCGTATTATGATATAGAAAATAAATTCATAACAACAAAAATTTAATAATATTTAATGATTTTGGGAACATAACCCACCATTAATAACCCTAAATTACAACCCAGAAACCCTGTATCTGTTCACATTATCTGACCCAACTATTACTAGGGATTAATAGAGCGATAGCGTTCGCGAAGCGTCCCGGAGGGAACTAGCGCTGCTGCAAGTAGTTCGCTGCCATCGTGTAAATATTCACCTCATCACCAAAATTATCACCCGAACTAAATCAAATTCTATATTTACAAACTACTAGACTAAAAATATCAAATTAGGCTATACTACTTATAGTATGACTGTGAGTAGGATATGGCTAAAATCTCAATTTCATTGCCAGAGGAACTACTAAATTACATTGACCAAAAAGTTGAAAACCGTAGTGCGTTGATTGAAAATCTCTTGAAACAATGGCAAGAAAAACAACAAGATGAAGCACTAGCCGCAGCTTGCGCCTTGGTTGATGAATTAGAATTAGGTTGGGAAAGTGAATGGCAAAACATAGCGATTACCGAATGGGAAGCATCTGGATAGTAACATTTGACCCATCCGTAGGTACAGAAATTCAAAAAACTCGTCCAGCACTGATAATTTCTGGGACTTTGTTTAACAACCAACGCAGCAAAGTCACAGTTTTACCTTTTACTTCCGCAAAACCGAATAACCCCCGCATTTCACCTGCGGTAGTTGAAGTACCTATATCAGCACAAAATGGACTTTCTGTGGGCGGAATGTGGGTTATAACGAATATGCAAAAAATACAGGCTATGTTTACATAAGTTTGTTTTCAGTGTTTTTGTGTCTTATCAGAAATTTCTCAAATCTTTATGCTAGTTTTAAAGCAAAGGATAAATCGTAAGCATTCAGCTAATTCATATCACCTGCCAATATACAATTATGCCTTTTGGTGGAATTTGGGTCGTAAAAAACTTTTTATAATCTTATAATAAAGCAGATTTAAACTATGAAAAACTTTGAAGATAAAGTTGTTTTAGTCACAGGTGCTAGTTCTGGTATTGGTCGAGCAACAGCAGTTGCCTTTGCTAAGGAAGGGGCAAAAGTTGTTGTTGCCGCCCGTAGGGTTAAGGAAGGAGAAGAAACTGTTGAATTAATCAAAAAAGCAGGTGGAGAAGGTCTTTTTATTCAAACTGATGTTACTCAAGAAAAACAGGTTAAAAATTTAATAGGAAAAACCGTTGAAATCTATAGTCGTCTTGATTGTGCTTTTAATAATGCCGGTTGTTTGAGTGTCAATCCAATTACAGAGGAAACAGTTGAAAATTATGAACAAGTCTTTAATGTCAATGTTAAAGGTGTATTTCTTTGCCTGAAATATGAAATATCTCAAATGTTGAAGCAGGGAGGGGGAACAATTGTTAATTGTGCTTCAATTTTGGGGTTAACTGGTTTATCTCCTACACATCTTTATACAGCTAGTAAACACGCGGTATTAGGCTTAACTAAAACAGTGGCTTTAGAAGTTGCCCAATCAAATATTCGTGTTAATGCAGTATGTCCGGGGGTGATTGATACAGATCTGGCTCGTCCTTTTTTTTCTATTCCTTTTTATCGAGAGTTTATTAACAAACATCCCATGGGTAGAGTCGGAAAAGAAGAAGAAGTTGCTAATGCAGTAGTTTTTCTTTGTTCAGATCAGGCTTCCTTTATTACGGGAGAACACCTTGTCATAGACGGAGGTTTTATGGCTCAGTAAATGACTTCAAAAATAACAATTTATTTGATGTTTCAAAAACATTTAGGAGGAAAATTAAAAATGCCGTGTTGTACTAGATCAAAAGAGTTGAAAAATAATGGTACGTGCATTGGTGATTGGTTATGGCAATGATTTACGTGGTGATGATGCTATTGGACAACAAGTGGCAAAAGCTATCAAAGATTGTTGTTTATCATCTGTGCAATCCATTGCAGTTCATCAATTGACACCAGAATTAGCTGCACCTTTAGCAAATGTCAATTTAGCAATTTTTGTTGATGCTTGTATCAATTCCCAATCTGGTCAGGTGCAGGTGCAATCATTATTACCGTCTGAGTTGAATACTATTAATACCCATATTAGTAATCCGTCATCCCTACTTGCCCTTTCTCAAATCCTCTATGGTCATTGTCCCTCAGCGTGGTTAGTCTCAGTCCCAGGAGTGAATTTTGAACTGAGCGATCGCATTTCACCAACAGCAGAAACAGGTATAGCGATCGCCATAGTTACAATTATGCAAATTCTTAATACAATTGAAAAATAGGGTTCTGTCCAGAAGCAGTGGTGTCAACTTCAGCTAAAAATAGTTTATTTATTGGCTTCCATACCCGCACTGAAATGATGGTGTAGGGTAAGCCATATTTCCTGGCTAATAGCCAAACTTTACTTAAGTAAACTGAGGATTTTTGAGAATTTTTAGTCATCTTTAGCTGACTTTAGCTATGAGACTGGGAATTCATTCCCAGACGGGCTTTTTCCATCAATATTGTACCTCATTCAATAGCATACCGCTATAACTGATTAAGGAGTAGTCATGGAAGCACCTATCAAACCAATCACCAACAAGCCTTACAATATCTTTTGTCCAGAGAAATTAAACCCATTAGATGCCATTTTTGCACCTAACACTGTTGCTGTCATTGGTGCAAGTGAAAAACCCGGAAGTGTGGGACGAAATCTACTTTGGAACTTAATCACTAATCCCTTTGGAGGAACTGTTTTTCCCGTTAATCCTCAGCATTCTAGTATATTAGGAATTAAAGCTTATTCTACTATATTTGATGTTCCTGAAAAAATAGATTTAGCTGTTATTGCCACTCCTGCATCTACAGTCCCAAAAATTATTGCTGATTGCGTTGATGCCGGAATTAAAGGAGCAATTATTATTTCCGCCGGATTTAAAGAAGTAGGTGAAAAAGGTCTAACTTTAGAACAGGAAATCCTGCAACAAGCACACCGAGGAAAAATTAAAATTATTGGACCCAATTGTTTAGGAGTAATGAATCCAATTTCCGGTTTAAATGCCACATTTGCTAGTAGAATGGCACTACCAGGAACAGTTGGCTTTATTAGTCAAAGTGGAGCATTATGTACATCAGTTCTTGATTGGAGTTTACAGGAGAATGTTGGTTTTAGTGCCTTCATTTCCATTGGTTCAATGTTAGATATTGGTTGGGGAGATTTAATTTATTATCTCGGAGATGATCCCCATACTAAAAGTATTGTAATTTATATGGAATCCATTGGGGATGCGCGTTCTTTTCTGTCAGCAGCGCGAGAAGTGGCATTAACAAAACCGATCATTGTCATTAAAGCCGGTCGTACTACAGCCGCAGCTAAAGCCGCAGCTTCTCACACGGGTGCATTAACAGGAAATGATGCCGTATTAGATGCAGCTTTTCGCCGTTGTGGGGTATTACGAGTCAATAGTATTTCTGATTTATTTGATATGTCAGAAGTATTAGCAAAACAACCCCGTCCCCAAGGTTCACGATTGACGATTTTAACTAATGCTGGTGGTCCAGGAGTATTAGCAACAGATACATTAATTGAAAATGGAGGAGAATTAGCAGCAATTTCTCCAGAAATAATGACTTCCTTAAATGACATTTTACCCCCGCAATGGAGTCATAATAATCCTATTGATATTTTAGGAGATGCTGATCCCCAACGTTATAAAAAAGCCTTAGAAATTATCACAAAAGATCCCAATAGTGATGGGTTATTAGTAATTTTAACGCCTCAGGCAATGACAGATCCTACCCAAATAGCCGAACAATTAAAACCTTATGTACAAATGTCTGGTAAACCAATTTTAGCCAGTTGGATGGGTGGTGCTGATGTAGCTGCGGGACAACAAATTCTTAACCGTCAAGGTATTCCCACTTATGCTTATCCCGATACAGCAGCGCGGGTATTTAGTTATATGTGGAAATCCAGTTATAACCTGCGCGGTATTTATGAAACTCCAGTTTTACCGACATTAACTTGTGATGCTAATACTCGTAATTGTGCCATAGTCGAAAATATTATTCAAGCCGCCAGAACAGCAAAAAGAACAATTCTCACAGAATTTGAATCTAAAGACATTTTAGCCGCTTACGGCATTCCTGTAGTTGCAGGTTGCACTGCTGAAAGTGCAGATAAAGCAGTGGAATGTGCAGAAAATCTGGGTTATCCCGTTGTTTTAAAACTTTATTCTCAGACTATTACCCATAAAACTGATGTGGGTGGTGTGCAGTTAAATTTGCAAAATGCGGAATCGGTAAAATGTGCTTTTCAAAATATTCAAAAATCCGTAAAAGAGAAAGCCAAAGCGGAAGATTTTTTGGGTGTAACTGTACAACCAATGATCAAAACTGATGGCTATGAATTAATTATTGGGAGTAGTTTAGATCCGCAATTTGGACCTGTATTATTATTTGGTGCTGGGGGACAATTGGTGGAAGTTTTTCAAGATAGTTCTATTGCCCTTCCTCCTCTCAATACTACCCTAGCACGACGGATGATGGAACAAACTAAAATTTACAAAGCCTTGCAAGGGGTCAGAGGACGGAAAAGTATTGATATTGCTGCTCTTGAACAATTAATGGTAGAATTTAGTCAATTAGTTGTGGAACAACCTGGGATTAAAGAAATTGATATTAATCCGCTGTTGGCTATTCCTCCCACTCCTATAAATCCTGGAGGATTAATTGCCTTAGATGCGCGGATAGTTTTACATTCTGCTGATGTGGAAAAACATCAACTACCAAAATTAGCCATTCGTCCCTATCCTAGTCAATATATTAGTAATTGGAAATTGAATAATGGTACACCAATTACTATTCGTCCTATTCGTCCCGAAGACGAACCATTAATGGTAGAATTTCACAAAACCTTATCAGAAGAAAGTGTTTATTTCCGCTATTTCCACATGATTAAATTGAGTCAACGCATTACCCATGAACGACTCACCCGAATATGCTTTATTGACTATGATCGAGAAATGGCTTTAGTTGCAGAATACCAAAATCCCGAAACAGAAAAGCGGGAAATATTAGCAGTAGGAAGATTAAGTAAATTACATGGTAGTAATGCGGCAGAATTTGCGATGCTAGTTAGCGACAAATTTCAAGATCAAGGCTTAGGGACAGAATTACTCCGCAGATTGTTAGAAGTTGGTAAAAACGAGAGAAGTTGCTGTATCTATGCTGATATTTTAGCTGATAATTCAGGTATGCAACGAGTATGTGAAAAACTTGGGTTCCAAATCACAAATACAAGTGATACAACAGTATTAAGGGCAGAAATTAAACTTTAAATGGGGTTTCCTGAAAAATTTTTTCAGCAAGTTATAATTAGGTGGACAGGAATCTGTTACAGTATTAGTCTGTAAATAAAAGCTACATAGCATAGATGTTTTTGAATTATGTAACCTATGCCGGCGAATTCCTGTCCTGAAAATGATGCTGATAACGGAAACTCTGATCCCCTTGACTCTATCTTTACTGACCTATCAGTAGATGAGGAATCAGAAGTAAGGACGGATTCCGCGTCTCTACCACCCAGCCGATTTAAAGGCCGTAGAGGCAAAGCTGCTCTAGTTTTAACTATAGTCTGGAGTGGTACTATTACCTTGCATTTAGTTTCCTGGGGTTCGATATTTGTCCTGGGACTAACAACAATGCTAGGTATTCATGCTTTGGGGATTATTTTTGCCAAACCCCGTCACCATTCCCAAGAGATAGAGGGAGATTTGCCTTTTGTTTCTGTGTTGGTGGCTGCTAAAAATGAAGAAGCGGTAATTGGCAGATTAGTTAAGAATCTGTGTAATCTGGAATACGGTAATGGTCAATATGAAGTCTGGATTATTGATGATAATAGTACGGACAATACACCCCAATTACTCGCCCAACTCAAGCAGGAATATCAACAACTTAATGTATTTAGGCGTGATCCTGACGCTAGTGGCGGCAAATCGGGGGCATTAAATCAAGTATTACCGCTGACAAAGGGAGAGGTTATTGCTGTATTTGATGCCGATGCCCAAGTTACACCGGATTTGCTATTACAAATAGTTCCGTTGTTTCAAAAAGAACGGGTAGGGGCGGTACAAATGCGTAAAGCGATCGCCAATGCTAAGGAAAATTTTTGGACTAAGGGACAAATGGCAGAAATGTTGTTGGATATTTGGTTTCAACAACAGCGCACTGCTATCGGTGGCATTGGTGAACTCCGCGGAAATGGTCAATTTGTCCGTCGTCAAGCTTTGGCTAGTTGCGGTGGTTGGAATGAGGAAACTATCACTGATGATCTGGATTTAACTATCCGGTTACATCTGGATAAATGGGATATTGAATGTGTTTTTTATCCGCCAGTGCAAGAAGAAGCGGTCACCAATGCTACAGCCCTTTGGCATCAACGTAACCGATGGGCAGAAGGTGGTTATCAACGTTATTTAGACTACTGGGATCTGATCCTCAAAAACCGCATGGGGACAAGGAAAACCTGGGATTTGTTGATCTTTATGGTAACAATGTATATTTTACCGACAGCAGCAATACCAGATATATTCATGGCGATCGCTCGTCATCGTCCCCCCATGTTAAGTTCTGTAACTGGCTTATCTTTGGGGATGTCAGTAGTAGGAATGTTTGCTGGTTTAAAGCACGTCCGTTCCGATCAACAATTTAAACCATCTACCTATTTAATGTTACTTTTACAAACCCTTCGCGGCAGTTTATATATGTTGCATTGGTTAGTAGTTATGAGTAGCACCACGGCGCGAATGTCTTTCCGACCAAAACGCCTCAAATGGGTGAAAACTGTCCATACAGGTGTTGAGAAATAAGGAAATAAAAACCATAAAGTTTGTAGAGTGAAGGATGAATTTTTGGCGTTGCTGATTAAGGGTATGAATTTTATTTCGCGCAAAGACGCAAAGGAGCAAAGACGCAAAGTTTTAGATTTTGTGTTTTCTAATTTCATACCTCAATTCAGCAATGCCGAATTTTTTATCCTTCATTTTTTTGTATTGGCGTATAACTGCCTTAGCCTTAAAATCACAACAAAGATAATTGATTAACTGATGGTATTACCTGATAACGAACTGGTTTCTCATATCTCTTTACCTTACCCTCATCGGTAGCTCTTTTTAACCAATCATCTATCTGTCCTACTCTCACTTCTAAAGCATCTACAAGATATTTTTTACTCTTGGGTTGCTGTAAGTTATTAAGGATAAGAGGTAAAACAGCCTCATAAATATCTTTAGAAATAGTTGGCAAATCTTCTGCAATATTATTAAAATAATGAACGGTTTTAGACTTATTGATTTTCTCTACCTTTACCTTACCCTCATCGGTAGCTCTTTTTAACCAATCATCCATCTGTCCTACTCTCACTTCTAAAGCATCTACAAGATATTTTTTACTCTTGGGTTGCTGTAAAGAATTGAGAATAAAAGGTAAAACAACTTCATAAATATCTTGAGAAATATTGGGCAGATGTTGTGGTATAGAAGTCTCCTTAGATTCTGAATCTTCTATGATAACTTCAGTTTTTATCTGTTCAAAATCAACAATATCTTTTGCTAACATTTCTCGCAAATTACCAGTTTCAAATTCTGAAGGAAAGGGTTTTGCACCTTGATTATATAATTGTTGATTTCCTTCCGATACTGAAGATGTTATTCTCACAAATACAGGAATATCTTTGAGTTTAGATAATGCTTCTACTGCACCATTCCAAGTTCCACCTTGACCAAAAGCAGAATTAACAACTAAGGCATAATCGGCTAAACTATAAATATATTTATTCCGTCCCATTGCGCTGCCTACATTAAAACCAGCATCAGGATCATAGCTAGAAATTAAAGTTAATCTACCTTCTCGAATACTAGAACGATATTTACTATTTACTGCTGCTTTAGTTAAACTATCAGCTAATACACCAACTGACGTTCCTCCATAATCTAAAATACCTAACATTGATTCTTGATCTATTCCCCTTGCACCACCAGAAATAACTTGTATATTTTGTTGAGAACAAGTTTGTGCAACTTTGCGTGTGTAGTTAATAATATCCTCATCTACATCACGAGAACCTACAATTGCTAATCCTCCTAAAGATAATAATTCTATATTTCCCACACCATAAATAATTGCTGGTGCTGAATGTTTCAATATTTTCTTAAACCGTTTGGGATAGTTAGCATCACTACGTCCCAATATCCATAAACCGCGACTTGTCCATTTTTCCACTGCAAAACTTAACATTACACCCCGTTGTAATAACGCTAAAAGTCTATCAGGGTTAAGTTTATTGCTAGTTATTTTTTGTAATTGTTCTTTTGCTGTTGTTTCCAATAAATCTGCGGGACGCATTTGATTTTCTCGCAACCAAACTGTTAACAAGTTATATTCACTTAGAGTTAGAGGTAACGGTTCAGTTTGGCGATTTTGTCCAAAACTAGCACACAATAGCAAAATTGCTTGAGTATCTGGTGCTAGGACATGATTTGACATAATTTTCTAATCCTCTTGACCTAATGAATTAAGAGCTAATGCTACAGGATAAACTAATCCACTTCCAGTATTACGCAAAAGTGCTGCAATGACAGTAAAAGTCCAACGGGAATCTACCATATCATCAACCAATAATACATTACCTCTCATTCCTGTCCATGAATCAATTGCAAAAGATCCATCTAAATTATGAGCTTGTTGATAACTGTTACTCATGTTTTTTTGTAACTGAGTTGGACGAATTTTGCGGACAATAGGTTTAAATGGTAAACTTAATTTTTCAGCTAGTCTCTTGGCAAAGTTAGGTACAAGTTCTGGGCGATTTAAAGAGGGAACACAAGTTACCCAAGTCGGAAAAGGTTGAGGTTTCCAAAGTTGAATCATCTCAAAAGTAGCTTGCACAAGTTCATCATCAAAATGATTAGCTCTATATTTTCCCTGTTTCACTAATTCTCCCCAACCCGCATCCCCCCATAAAGATAATGCTCTTCCGGGTTCTGCTCTTAAATTATCTCTGATGTTTCCTGAAAATCTATAAGTTAATAATGCTTGTGGTGGCCATTGTTTACGTGGTTCGAGAATTTGATTACTACGACGTAAAAATAGATTTGCTTGATTTAGTCGTGCATTGGTAAAACTTTCTGGTAATAAGCGTGTACCTACACAAACTGTACATCTACCACATTTTTGTGGATTTGGATCATCTAATTCTGTTGCTAAAAAAGCCATTAAACATTGTTGACTTTTCATATATTCTAACATTCGCTCTTGTTCTTGTCTGCGAATTTGTGTTAGACATTCAATTTTTTCAGTATTGTATTGATAATTTACTGGGTTAAGACACCATTTTGAACCTTGTTTACTTACAGGTGGGTTAGGAAATTCCAGAGATAGAATTTTTAAAACTTTATCAATTTGTCCTCTTGAAAGATTGAGTTTCTGTTCTAACTGAGGAATAGAAAAACCATCAACAGCATTTTCTAGTTCATTCAAAACTTTTTGTGTATGAATTTCTGGAGGAAATGCTGTATTAATGAAGTAATTATTAATTTCATCATCTTCATTACCACTTAAGAGAATACCATATGCTGTTTCTACTGCTCTACCGGCTCTACCTACTTGCTGATAATAATGTACAACAGAACCAGGTCTTTGATAATGAATTACAAAGCCTAAATCTGGTTTATCAAAACCCATACCTAAAGCTGTGGTTGCGACTAATGCTTTAATTTCATTATTCAGTAATTCGTCTTCTAATCCTATACGAACTTCAGTATCTAAATCGCCATAATAGGCTTTAGCATTAATACCTTGGGTTTTTAACCAATCAGCAACTCGTTGAGCATCCCTTACAGTTAATGCGTAAATAATACCACTTCCGGGTAACTGAGGCAGATGTTGCGCTAACCAAGCTAATCTTGCTGCTTGACTGGGAAGATAAATATTTTGTAAGCGCAAACTTTTTCTAGTTAAATCACCTCTAGAAATACGCAAATTCTCTCCCAATTGAGCTTTAATATCATTAACTACTCGGTTGTTAGCTGTAGCAGTTGTAGTGAGAACAGGAATATTTTTGGGTAATCCTTCTAAAACTCTGACAATCCGGCGATAATCAGGACGAAAATCATGTCCCCAGTCAGAAATACAATGAGCTTCATCAACTACTAATAAACCTGTTTTTAATGGTGAAAGAATATTTTGTTTAAAATCTTCATTAGCTAATCTTTCTGGAGAAATTAATAAAACATCTACTTGATTTGTTAATAACTTTGTGTTGACAAGATTCCATTCATCAGTATTACTGGAGTTTATTGTTTCTGCTCTTATCCCTATACGTTTGGCGGCTGCAATTTGATTTCGCATTAATGCTAAAAGAGGAGAAATTAACAGAGTACAACCAGCACCTTCATCTCTTAATAAGCGAGTTGCTAAAAAATAAACTAGACTTTTTCCCCAACCTGTGCGTTGAACAACAAGTAACCGTGATTTGTTCTCTAGTAAGTCTTTAATGGCTTCCCATTGTCCATCACGAAAATCAGCGTTTGGGTTATTCAAAGCCTGACGCATCAGGAATAATGCTTTTTCTCTGAGTATGCTTGTCATATATGCTGGGTATCTATTTATCATACTGTCGTAGCATAAAAGATAACCAACACTATTTATATTGAGACTATCAATATATTTATGCTTACTATAAGCGTGAAGTGATGTTTGGGATGTGGTGCGTGCGATTCCTAGGTCGCGCTTCGCTATCGCATCCTCAAATTAATTCAAAGCTGAGAGCGATCGCTTATCCTAGAAAATAGATAAATACCTTATCTTCTTATTGAGGTCAGTTAACATGGACATCAGTGTAACTTTAAATGAAATCAAAGCCCTGAGTATTGCCGATAGAATTCGGATTGTACAAGATATTTTAGAAAGTATCGCAGCAGAACAGGCTTATCCCGATTTAACAACAGCACAAAAACGAGAACTTGATCGTCGGATTAGTGATTATGAAGCAAATCCAGATAATGTCATGACATGGGAGGAAATTAAATCGTCAATTAGAGATTAAATAAGAAGTATTAATAACAATTTCACTGGTGTTAGGCATTTTCTATATCTGATAATAATTCCTTTGCACTTAAATCAATTAATGGCACTCCATAATCATTTAATTTGAGAATAAAAGTTACTCTCTCTACTCCCAGTAGCGCCGCAGCCATACCAGAAGAAAGGCGTTTCATTTCATATAGTTTAACTGCCATAGCCCATTTTGCTTCTTGTTCAAACTGTTCTCTAGTTTTACCAACAGCATCAGGTAAAGTTTCAGGGTAGTTAATTTTGAGTTGCAAAGACATGATTTATTGTATAGCAAAGGTTGATAAAATAATAACAAAGATCATGATTAACTCAAAGTATACGGCGATATCTGGGTTGTGGTGCGATTCCTAGGTCGCGCTTCGCTATCGCACCCTCAAATTAACTCAAAGCATGAAGCGATAGCGAAGCGCTCCGTAGGAATCGCCTTCCGTGGGGTTAAAGTCGGTAATGCGATCTCAAAGTCTATCAATTGGCATTATTCACTCAAATTCTTTGAATAGCTTCGTATGATAAGCCAGTTGATTCTGCAATAATTTCTATAGCTATATTTTGCTCTTTCAAAGCTTTAGCAACTTTCTCAATACCGGACTTCTCACCTTCTTCAAATGCTGTATCAAATACATTTTTCACCTCTAAATACTGCACTAAACTCTTCTTATATTGTTCATAGCCAAAATCTGTATAAGGATTAAAGTATTTCGCAGCCATAACTACTCCTTCAAGATTATTTTAATGAAATACTCGCTGAATAACTATGTATTTAGAAAACTCTGTCTAATATTTTCTGTATAGCACAAAAAATGGGCGCAAGTCTATCAATTGGTATAATTCGCTCAAATTCTTTTAATAGCTTCATAAGATAAACCAGTTGATTCTGCAATAATTTCTATAGCTATATTTTGCTCTTTCAATGCTTTGGCAACCTTCTCAATACCTTTCTCAATACCCTTCTCAATGCCCTTCTCAATACCGGACTTCTCACCTTCTTCAAAGGCTGTATCAAATACATTCTTCACTTCTAAATACTGCACTAAACTCTTCTTATATTGTTCATACTGCTCCACATTTAAGTGAGATATTTCCGCTATTTCAAACCCTTTCTGAAATATTGGTTCATTTAATATCACGGGTATATGATTAAAACTTTCTAAGTTCTTCAAAAAATACAGCCATTTGTCAAAATGTGTTATTAATTCATTTTCTTGCTTATTAAATAATGGCATTTGTAAAAATTTAAAGTTTAATTTATCAAAGAAAATATCACCATCTTGATCTTTTAGACATACATCGCGCCTAAATTTAGATGTTGTATTTTCGTCATACTCAAAATCTAAAATGGCGATAAAATAGACGGGTAGTAAAAAGAAATTCCAATCACCTTTTTCCGATTGTTCACGAATGGGAAATGTGGAATAAAATAAGGCTCTATCTTTGAAATGCTTGATTTTTGCTTTTTGCATTTCCACAATAAACTTATCACCAGTTTTACTTTCGCAGTAAATATCAAATATGGCTTTACGTTCTGCTATGGTATCAGCTAGATTTTCTAGATTTTTAAAGGTTAATTGTTGAATTTGATGATGTATTGGTAGAAGTTGGTTGAGAAAATCAATGAGTAGATCTTTACTGCCTTCCTCACCGAACAGTTTCTTAAAACCGAAATCTGTATAAGGATTAAAGTATTTTGCGGACATAACTACTCCTCCAAGATTATTTTAATGAAATACTCGCTGAATAACTTTAGAAAACTCTGTCTAATATTTCCTGTATAGCACAAAAAATGGGCGCAAGTCTATCAATTGGTATAATTCGCTCAAATTCTTTTAATAGCTTCATAAGATAAACCAGTTGATTCTGCAATAATTTCTATAGCTATATTTTGCTCTTTCAATGCTTTGGCAACCTTCTCAATACCTTTCTCAATACCCTTCTCAATACCTTGCTCAATACCCTTCTCAATACCAGCTTTCTCACCTTCTTCAAAGGCTGTATCAAATACATTTTTCACTTCTAAATACTGCACTAAACTCTTCTTATATTGTTCATACTGCTCCACATTTAAGTGAGATATTTCCGCTATTTCAAACCCTTTCTGAAATATTGGTTCATTTAATATCACGGGTATATGATTAAAACTTTCTAAGTTCTTCAAAAAATACAGCCATTTGTCAAAATGTGTTATTAATTCATTTTCTTGCTTATTAAATAATGGCATTTGTAAAAATTTAAAGTTTAATTTATCAAAGAAAATATCACCATCTTGATCTTTTAGACATACATCGCGCCTAAATTTAGATGTTGTATTTTCGTCATACTCAAAATCTAAAATGGCGATAAAATAGACGGGTAGTAAAAAGAAATTCCAATCACCTTTTTCCGATTGTTCACGAATGGGAAATGTGGAATAAAATAAGGCTCTATCTTTGAAATGCTTGATTTTTGCTTTTTGCATTTCCACAATAAACTTATCACCAGTTTTACTTTCGCAGTAAATATCAAATATGGCTTTACGTTCTGCTATGGTATCAGCTAGATTTTCTGGATTTTTAAAGGTTAATTGTTGAATTTGATGATGTATTGGTAGAAGTTGGTTGAGAAAATCAATGAGTAGATCTTTACTGCCTTCCTCACCGAACAGTTTCTTAAAACCGAAATCTGTATAAGGATTAAAGTATTTTGCGGACATAACTACTCCTTCAAGATTATTTTAATGAAATACTCGCTGAATAACTATGTATTTAGAAAACTCTGTCTAATATTTCCTGTATAGCACAAAAAATGGGCGCAAGTCTATCAATTGGCATTATTCGCTTAAATTCTTTTAATAGCTTCATAAGATAAACCAGTTGATTCTGCAATAATTTCTATAGCTATATTTTGCTCTTTCAATGCTTTGGCAACCTTCTCAATACCCTTCTCAATACCCTTCTCAATACCAGCTTTCTCACCTTCTTCAAAGGCTGTATCAAATACATTCTTCACTTCTAAATACTGCACTAAACTCTTCTTATATTGTTCATACTGCTCCACATTTAAGTGAGATATTTCCGCTATTTCAAACCCTTTCTGAAATATTGGTTCATTTAATATCACGGGTATATGATTAAAACTTTCTAAGTTCTTCAAAAAATACAGCCATTTGTCAAAATGTGTTATTAATTCATTTTCTTGCTTATTAAATAATGGCATTTGTAAAAATTTAAAGTTTAATTTATCAAAGAAAATATCACCATCTTGATCTTTTAGACATACATCGCGCCTAAATTTAGATGTTGTATTTTCGTCATACTCAAAATCTAAAATGGCGATAAAATATACAGGTAGTAAAAAGAAATTCCAATCACCTTTTTCCGATTGTTCACGAATGGGAAATGTGGAATAAAATAAGGCTCTATCTTTGAAATGCTTGATTTTTGCTTTTTGCATTTCCACAATAAACTTATCACCAGTTTTACTTTCGCAGTAAATATCAAATATGGCTTTACGTTCTGCTATGGTATCAGCTAGATTTTCTGGATTTTTAAAGGTTAATTGTTGAATTTGATGATGTATTGGTAGAAGTTGGTTGAGAAAATCAATGAGTAGATCTTTACTGCCTTCCTCACCGAACAGTTTCTTAAAACCGAAATCTGTATAAGGATTAAAGTATTTTGCGGACATAACTACTCCTTCAAGATTATTTTAATGAAATACTCGCTGAATAACTATGTATTTAGAAAACTCTGTCTAATATTTCCTGTATAGCACAAAAAATGGGCGCAAGTCTATCAATTGGCATTATTCGCTTAAATTCTTTTAATAGCTTCATAAGATAAACCAGTTGATTCTGCAATAATTTCTATAGCTATATTTTGCTCTTTCAATGCTTTGGCAACCTTCTCAATACCCTTCTCAATACCCTTCTCAATACCAGCTTTCTCACCTTCTTCAAAGGCTGTATCAAATACATTCTTCACTTCTAAATACTGCACTAAACTCTTCTTATATTGTTCATACTGCTCCACATTTAAGTGAGATATTTCCGCTATTTCAAACCCTTTCTGAAATATTGGTTCATTTAATATCACGGGTATATGATTAAAACTTTCTAAGTTCTTCAAAAAATACAGCCATTTGTCAAAATGTGTTATTAATTCATTTTCTTGCTTATTAAATAATGGCATTTGTAAAAATTTAAAGTTTAATTTATCAAAGAAAATATCACCATCTTGATCTTTTAGACATACATCGCGCCTAAATTTAGATGTTGTATTTTCGTCATACTCAAAATCTAAAATGGCGATAAAATATACAGGTAGTAAAAAGAAATTCCAATCACCTTTTTCCGATTGTTCACGAATGGGAAATGTGGAATAAAATAAGGCTCTATCTTTGAAATGCTTGATTTTTGCTTTTTGCATTTCCACAATAAACTTATCACCAGTTTTACTTTCGCAGTAAATATCAAATATGGCTTTACGTTCTGCTATGGTATCAGCTAGATTTTCTGGATTTTTAAAGGTTAATTGTTGAATTTGATGATGTATTGGTAGAAGTTGGTTGAGAAAATCAATGAGTAGATCTTTACTGCCTTCTTCTCCGAACAGTTTCTTAAAACCGAAATCTGTATAAGGATTAAAGTATTTTGCGGACATAACTACTCCTTCAAGATTATTTTAATGAAATACTCGCTGAATAACTATGTATTTAGAAAACTCTGTCTAATATTTCCTGTATAGCACAAAAAATGGGCGCAAGTCTATCAATTGGCATTATTCGCTTAAATTCTTTTAATAGCTTCATAAGATAAACCAGTTGATTCTGCAATAATTTCTATAGCTATATTTTGCTCTTTCAATGCTTTGGCAACCTTCTCAATACCTTTCTCAATACCCTTCTCAATGCCCTTTTCAATACCCTTCTCAATGCCCTTTTCAATGCCGACCTTCTCACCTTCTTCAAAGGCTGTATCAAATACATTCTTCACTTCTAAATACTGCACTAAACTCTTCTTATATTGTTCATACTGCTCCACATTTAAGTGAGATATTTCCGCTATTTCAAAGCCTTTCTGAAATATTGGTTCATTTAATATCACGGGTATATGATTAAAACTTTCTAAGTTCTTCAAAAAATACAACCATTTATCAAAATGCGTTATTAATTCATTTTCTTGTTTATTAAATAATGGCATTTGTAAAAATTTAAAATTTAACTTATCAAAGAAAATATCACCATCTTGATCTTTTAGACATACATCGCGCCTAAATTTAGATGTTGTATTTTCGTCATACTCGAAATCTAAAATAGCGATAAAATAGACGGGTAGTAAAAAGAAATTCCAATCGCCTTTTTCCGATTGTTCACGAATGGGGAATGTGGAATAGAATAAGGCTCTATCTTTGAAATGCTTGATTTTTGCTTTTTGCATTTCCACAATAAACTTATCACCAGTTTTACTTTCGCAGTAAATATCAAATATGGCTTTACGTTCTGCTATGGTATCAGCTAGATTTTCTGGATTTTTAAAGGTTAATTGTTGAATTTGATGATGTATTGGTAGAAGTTGGTTGAGAAAATCCATGAGTAAATCTTTACTGCCTTCTTCTCCGAACAGTTTCTTAAAACCGAAATCTGTATAAGGATTAAAGTATTTTGCAGCCATAACTATTTAGAAAATTCTGTTTAATATTTCCTGTATAGCACAAAAAAGGTTAAAGTCGGTAATGCGATCGCGTGTTGTTCTTCGGTGGTGATTAGGCAAATTGCTTACAGCAGCACTTGACAAATACAAGCGAGTTTAAGAATGATGAGGCTATCACAATTAGGATTACTTTATTAATTGGGACTATCAAAATCGCTACAATAGCTACCACAGCTAGATTTATTCCCATTTAATTTTGAAAATTCAGGCAATTAGGATTACTAAAGCTATTTACCTTCCGCCTATTGCACTAAAATTAGTAGACACCTAGCTGAGTTGTACAAACTTTTGAAATTAGGAGTGCATACGTGCCAACACTTGCTAAATACTTGCTGGTTGGATCAGTTGAAGCTTACAGTGGCAAATCTGCAACAGTTTTAGGTTTGTCTCATCAGCTAAAACAAAAAGGTTTGGATATTGCTTATGGCAAACCTTTGGGTAATTTTGTGAAGACATCTGCGGGAACAGTAGTTGAAGAAGATGTCCAGTTCATTACTCATAACCTTAACCTGCCAGACAACCGCATTGCTCCCACCTTATTATCTTTGGATGAAATTACCGTCCAGAAACGCTTACAGGGAGAAGATACAACTAACTATCAAGAGTTACTAGTACAAAAGTATTCACAAATACCAAAGAGTAATTTGGTAATCTTAGAAGGGCCTGCTAACTTATCAGAAGGAAATTTATTTGGATTGTCCTTACTAGAATTAGCAGAAAAATTAGATGCTCCTGTACTGTTAATTAGCCGTTATCAATCACTAACTTCTGTCGAGGCGTTATTATTTGCTAAACAGCAATTAGGCAAACGGTTAATGGGTGTCGTCATTAACGAAGTCCCTCACGAACAATTAGAGTTAGTTCACACACTCTTACGTCCATTCCTAGAAAAACAGGATATTCCTGTCCTAGCAACATTGCCCAAAAGTGATGTCCTTCGCAGTGTCAGCGTTGGGGAATTAGTCAAGCAGTTAAACGCGGAAGTTCTTTGTCGGAGCGATCGCCTAGATTTATTAGTCGAAAGTCTAGCCATTGGGGCAATGAACGTCAACTCCGCCGTCAAATACTTCCGCAAACGTCAGAATATGGCAGTAGTGACAGGAGGCGATCGCGTTGAAATTCAACAAGCAGCCTTAGAAACATCTACTCAATGCCTCATCCTGACTGGACAACTACCACCCCCTGCCTTTATCCTCAACCGCGCTGAAGAGTTAGAAATCCCGATTTTATCCGTGGATTTAGACACTCTCACCACAGTAGAGATAATTGATCGCACCTTTGGTCAAGTTCGTGTTCATGAACCAATTAAAATAGAGTGCATTCGCTCTCTTATGTCTGAGCATTTTGATATTGACCGTTTATTATCCCAATTGGGACTTAATCCAGCGGCAGCAGTATCATAAAATACCCAGATTCCTTTGATTTATTAGAATCAGCAGCGTAAATCCTCTTAATTACTCCTCGATTGGTTTATTTAGTGGGATTTGTTCTGGCAATGCTTCCCCAACTGGTTTAACTTCCTCAATGGTCATATCAGACTTGTCGGCTGCTTCTGCGGCTAATAACTCCGATGTCACTGGATTTGGGGAACTTATTTCTGGTGCATCTGCCGTTTCGCTAGTTTCTTCTATGGCAATAACCACCTCAGTTTGAGTGATCTCCATCACAGTTTCGGTTTCTCCTGTGATAAATGACTCGGAAATCACCACCTCAGTTTGAGTGATCTCTACCACAGTTTCCGGTGCTGTTGGCGGAATTACCTGTTCTTCCTCCATAAAAGTGGGTGGAGTTGGTGCTACTTCTACCACTTCCAAAATAGGAGATTGAGAAAAAGTATCCGCTGATAAACTTTCAGTTGTAATTGCTGGGGTAGCAGTTACCGACTCATCTGGTAATACTGACGGTGGCGTTGCTTCAGTTGGAGTTGTTTGCAAAATCTCCTCAGCAGTTTTGATCACAGGCTTTTTATTCACAGTCTGCTGTATCTTCGCTTTAGCACCACCAAATACACCAGTAACGAAGCTTGATAACTGTCCAAATTTCTCTTTCACAGAAAACTTTGACATTTGCGATTGGAGACTAATCTTAATTAGCTCAGGACTGGGGAGAGGAGTTTGTTGTCCTGCGGGAGCAAGTTGTCGCCGTAATGAGAGAGTTTGCCAGCCAAACGATACCAACAGTGCCACACTAGCTACATGACCCAGTAACAGCCCCCCAGTAATTCGAGGTGCAAAAATCCATAATACTAAAGCGTAGAATAACCCAACGCCACTCCAGATGAAATCATTCTTGCGATGGATTTCTGGAAAAAAGAAGGCTGATAGATAAATGGCGAGACTGCCAACAGCAACTACCAACGCTAGAAAATAAGCCAGCATTTTTTAATCCTCCTTACTATTTAATTCGAGAAAGGGAACAGGGAACAGGGAACAGGGGGCAGGGGGCAGGGGGAGTAGGGGGAGTAGGGGAAGTAGGGGGAGTAGGGGGAGTAGGGGAGAAATTTCTTCCTTCTTCCTTCTTCCTTCTGAACTCCTGAACTCCTGCTATATGTATTTTAATTTTGCAAAATTTGGGACTAAATTGTGGACTTCAATACAAATTAAAATTAATTCATTGATGTGAGTGATGATTTCTTAAATTTTAGAAAAACTCTTAATATCTTCTTTAGGAGTGAAGCGAAAATCTCGGACTACCCTTAAAGAGAAAGGATCTGCAAGAGAAAGAGCCAAACCCAAACAAAAGATTTAAACTGAACTATGACACTACAAAGCTTTGGTGTGATTGGATTAGCAGTTATGGGCGAAAATATCGCACTTAACGTAGAAAGAAATGGCTTCCCAATTGCAGTTTACAACCGCTCTCGTGAAAAAACCGATGCCTTCATGGCGCACCGCGCCCCAGGACGGAACGTTAGAGCCGCTTTTAGCCTCGAACAATTTGTCGCCTCATTGGAACGTCCCCGCAAAATTTTGGTGATGGTACAAGCTGGTAAGCCTGTTGATGCGGTAATTCAACAGCTTAAACCTTTGCTAGAAGAAGGTGATATCATTATTGACGGTGGTAACTCTTGGTTTGAAGATACCGAAAGACGCACTCAAGAATTAGAACCCATCGGTTTACGCTATATCGGTATGGGTGTGAGTGGTGGTGAAGAAGGAGCTTTAAATGGACCTTCTCTCATGCCCGGTGGCACAAGAAGCTCCTACGAGTACCTATCCCCCATTTTCAACAAAATCGCGGCTCAAGTTGATGATGGTCCCTGTGTAACCTACATTGGTCCTGGTGGTTCTGGACACTATGTAAAAATGGTTCACAACGGTATTGAGTACGGCGATATGCAGTTAATTGCAGAAGCTTACGATCTGCTGAAAAATGTGGCTGGTTTAAGTCCAGCACAACTCCATGAAGTCTTTGCTCAATGGAATACAACTGACGAACTCAATTCATTTTTGATTGAGATTACCGCGAATATTTTCCCCTACGTAGATCCTGATACCAAGATTCCCCTCGTTGATTTGATTGTTGACGCAGCCGGTCAAAAGGGAACTGGTCGTTGGACTGTACAAACTGCTTTAGAATTGGGTGTAGCTATTCCGACAATTACAGCAGCGGTAAATGCTCGAATTCTCTCTTCAATTCGAGATGAACGGATTGCTGCTTCTAAGGTTATCACCGGACCAAATGCTAAGTATGGTGGTGATATTGCAGCTTTTGTGAACATGGTGCGTGATGCTCTTTATTGTTCCAAAATCTGTTCTTATGCTCAAGGTATGGCGCTGTTATCTACAGCTTCCAAAACTTACAATTGGGATTTAAATCTGGGCGAAATGGCGCGGATTTGGAAAGGTGGTTGTATTATTCGGGCTGGTTTCTTGAATAAGATTAAGAAAGCATTTGACGAAAATCCCGCTTTACCTAACTTGTTGTTAGCGCCTGAATTTAAGCAAACAATTCTGGATAGACAAGCTGCTTGGCGTGAAGTAATTGTTACTGCTGCTAAGTTGGGTATTCCTGTTCCAGCTTTCAGTGCTTCTCTAGATTACTTCGATAGTTACCGCCGCGATCGCTTGCCACAAAACTTAACTCAAGCACAACGGGACTACTTCGGCGCTCACACCTACAAACGAACTGACAAAGAAGGATCTTTCCACACTGAGTGGGTTCCCATTGCTGAAGCTCAGAAGTAAAACACTTCTAGTTAAACTTTCAAGTTAATTCTTGCCATTTATTTCGGCAAAATTGCCTGTAGGGGCGGGTAAACCCCGCCCTTAATTGTAAGATTAATACTATTAAGAGTCAATGATAACTTTAAATATTATGCGAATACGTAAATACTGAACCTTTTTGAAACAAATAAAGTATTTTGACAGGAGATACTAGTGTGTTAATTTTGACAGATAAGCCAGGGATTTCCTTAATGCAGAAAGTGTGATAGAAAAAAGAATACCCGAAATCCGATAAAAAGGTTTTAGGGAAACAAAACAATGTCATGGTTATATTGTCTTCTCTCATTTACATGATAGTTGGTAATGGTTGGGTGAGATAATGTGAACAGATACAGGGTTTTTGGGCTGCAATTTAGCATTATTAATGGTAGGTATTGTTGGATTTCCTTGTGTCAACCCAAACTACAAACTACTACTTTTTAATCCCACATTCCGCACCCTCAACTGTCACATATCAAAAAAGCCTAGTAAGTAGTACATAATAACTAAGGATAATTCCTAGATGAAGAGGCTTAATGAGAGTAAGTAGCATTAATCGGGGCATGGAGTGAGAAAGTGAAACTTCGTAACGGGACTGAAAGAAAGAGAAAATACAATAGTAAAAAAAATTAATTGTTCAGAAAACAAGAAATGAGAGAATCCCTTTAGAACAAGTAGAGGAATCTGTTGTGAAATTGAAACCGCAAGAAATAGAAATTCAAAACATAGACCATCTAGGGATAGTAGCAGAAATAATAGACTCAATAGGATTAGTAGAAATAATCAACGAAATAATAGGAGTTGAAAAAAAAGAGAAAGTAAGTCCGGGTCAAGTAGTAAAAGCCATGATAATAAACGGGTTAGGATTTGTATCAAAACCCTTATATATGTTTCCTGAATATTTTGAAACAATCGCTTGTGAACATCTAATTGTTCAGGAGTAAAACCAGAATATCTCAATGACGATAAACTGGGGAGGGTGATGGATAAACTATTTATCAAAGGATTGGATACAATATTTTTTATCATTGCCTTAAAAGCAGCACAAAAATTTGGAGTATCACTATCAACATCACATCTAGATTCATCATCAATGCACGTACATGGGCAGTATAACACCAGCTTACCAGAAGTAATATTTGAGAGTCAAAAAGTAGTCAATAATCAAGAATTAGAAGAATTAGCAGTAAAATCACCAAAAGAAATTACCATCACCCACGGTTATTCTCGTGACCATAGACCAGATTTAAAACAGTTCATCATAGAAATGATATGTTCAGGAGATGGAGACATACCAATATTTTTAAAACTAGCATCGGGAAACCAATCCGACTCATCATGTTTTGGTAAAATAGCAGTTGAGTATCAGCAACAATTAGAAGTTAACAGTCTCATAGTAGCAGACTGCGCCTTATATACAGAATCAAACCTGAAAATGATGTCAGATTTACGTTGGTTATGTCGAGTACCATTAAGCATAAAAGTAGCAAAATCATTAATATCAACAATACCAGAATCAGAATTTATTGATAGTACAATACCAGGATATAAACGGCTCTACCGGACTTAGCATACTAAGTCCGGTAGAGCCACATATTTCTAATTGGAATAAGGACAGAGATTTTATCTTGAGTCTTTTACCAGATGATTGTTTACGTTACTATCAATTAGTCACCTAATTATTATCTCTATCAATTTAATTTTTCTTGTAAAGATGAGCTAATCTCTTTGATTTATAGCTCAATTTTACTATGTCTATAATTTCGTTTTTTACTTTAATTAATTAGTCTAACTTATAATTTTTTCTTGAATATCTTCTTTTATTTATTTGTTATCCTCTCCAGGTGGTGTGCATTCTTATTGCTTCTTATTGAGAATAGGTTTTGATGACATTTTTGGTGATTTACTGTTTCTCAAATGCCTTTTTTTACTTTATATGTTTGTTTTGATGCTCCCTTTGATTTTTCTCTACGGAATTTCCCTCTGTGACAGTTTGGGGTGCGGAATGTGGGATAAAATATGAATGTAGGTAGGATTGGAAATTCCGTAAAAAATTTAGATAAATTGTGAGGCTGCTCTATGCCTGAAGTTAATTTTCAACAGTCAATTAATAGTACTGCTACCATTGTAGAAGAATATGCAGTCGGAAAAAGAGACTTTGAAAAAGCAGAATTAGGAGAAGCTAATCTACAAAATTTTGACTTGAAAGGCTCTGATTTCAGTTATGCTGATTTGAGTACAGCTAATCTCAGTGGTGCAAATCTGCGAGGATGTGATTTGAGTTTTGCTGATTTAAGTGAAGCTAATTTAGAAAATGCAGATTTGCGCGGAGCAATGTTATTTTCTACAAATTTACGTACAGCTAATTTACAGGGGACGCATTTAGAAAAAGCAGATTGTGATCATAATACCCGGTTTCCCGCAAATTTTGACCCTATTGTAGCAGGTGTAAACATAAGTAACCCATCTGTATAGATACTGGTGCGGCTGCTATAGCCGCTTATTATTTATACTGGCAATATTGTAAATTGTCACAAAAAACCCATTGTATCACTTGACAATTAGAATAGCATATTTTATCAATTTTTGCAAATTTTAATTTTATAACTTAATTTTTCCCTGGAAATACTTTAGTTAAATCTAAAATTAATTCCGGGAAAGATGGCAATTTGACAGACTCATTAGGGAGGATAATTGATTTGTGACGATAGCCAAATTTACCTTGTAAATCTTGATATGGGTCACTGTAGCATTCTAAATAATAATTTACTAAATTGAAAATCCAATAATCAGAAATATCGGCTTCTGCATATAGGGATAATTTTATTTCTTGGTCATATTTTAAAGATGAATCAGCTACTTCAATAATTAGGAAAATGTCAGATGGAGTGGGATGATTGAGAAAATAATCATCAGGTGTATTTTTAACAATTGTTAAATCTAGTTCTGGTTCGCTATCATTAATAATAATAGGTTCTTGTCCGCGGATAGTAGCCTTTTCTTCCAGTAACTTGAATAACTCTCTATATAAACGAGTATTACAAACAGAATGTGCTTTACCTTTTGCAGCCATTTTGATAATTTCACCTTTAATTAGTTCAACTCTGTCATCTTCCGTGAAGAAGTCAAGGTCTGCTAGACGGTGATATTCAGTTATGGTAAAGCGTTTAGCAGTAGCAACAGTCATAAAATTTAGGTAATATGAGTTTAGCTTAAATTATATCATAAAAATACCAGATCCCCAGATACCCGACTTCTTCAAGAAGTCGGGTATCTAAATACTTAATTACGGCAAATTTGATTAACTACAGCACCATTGTTATTTACTACTTCTATTAATAAAGGCATTTGTCCCATTGCATGAGTTGAACAACTCAAACAAGGATCAAAAGCCCTAATTCCGGCTTCGACACGGTTTAACATTCCTTCTTTTATGTTATCACCTTGGATAAAATGGCGGGCAATTTGGGCAACGCTACGATTCATTGCTAAGTTATTTTGACCCGTGGCAATAATCAAATTTACCTTTAACATTAAACCATTTTCATCAACTTGATAATGGTGAAATAATGTCCCCCTTGGGGCTTCACTTACACCCACAGCTTCTAGGCAATTAATACCAGCTTCAGCACAGAGACGAGTTGATAAAATATCTGGATCATCAAGGATAATTTCGATATGTTCAATTGCTGCTAAAATTTCAATTAACCGGGCATAATGATAGAAAAATGATGATTTAATAGTACCATTTTCATAACTGCGGAATTCTTTTAATTCTGTGTCTGCTAAAGGTGTGCCAATTTGACTACAAATATTCAATCTTGCTAAGGGTCCAACGCGATACATTCCACTATCTAAACGACAATGATCACTGCTATCAGGATAACCTAAAGGAAGATAATAAGGTGATTTTAAATAAGAGTCTGCTTGAACTGCTTCACCGATAAATTCATGATAGTTAGCAGCATCAAGATTATCAGCAACGATGTTTCCTCCACTATCAACAAATCGGATATGTCCATCATAAGTTTCCCATAAACCTTCAGAACTAACTAAACCCATGAATAAACTCGGAAAATTACCAAAGGTTTTTGCTTCTTTCTCATAAGTTTTTAATAGGGTTTTAAATAAAGCTATGGCACTAATTACAGTGGCTTTGGCTTCAGGAATTTTTTGCTGAATGTGGGTGCGATTTTCTGTGGTTAAAGGGTCACGAACTCCACCAGGAACAGCCCAGGAAGGATGAATTTTTTTTCCTCCTAATAATTCAATGATTTCTTGTCCAAATTGGCGTAAACGGATTCCACCTCTGGCTAATTCTGGTTCAGCAGCAATTAAACCAAAAATATTGCGGTTTTCGGGTTCGCTATCCATACCTAATAATAGGTCTGGTGCGCTGAGGTGAAAGAAGCTGAGGGCATGAGATTGGATGATTTGCCCTAAATTCATCAAACGGCGTAATTGGGTGGCTGTTTTGGGGATTGTGACGGCTAAAATGCGATCGCCTGTTTTGGCTGATGCTAATAAGTGACTGACTGGACAAATACCGCAAATTCTCGCAGTAATTCCTGGCATTTCTGGAAATGGACGACCGACACAAAATTTTTCAAACCCGCGAAATTCAGTGACATGAAATCTAGCATCATTTACTTGACCTTCATCATCTAAATAAATGCTAATTTTCGCGTGGCCTTCAATGCGAGTAACGGGGTCAATAATGATTGTTTTCATAAATAATCGGTGATTGGTAATAATAAGCAATTGTAGGTTGGGTAGAACAAAGTGAAACCCAACAAAATCTTCGATAATGATCATGTTGGGTTTCCTTGCGTCAACCCAACCTACATATAGTAATTACAAATCATAAATTCTAGATTCTGCTAATTCTGGATATTCATCACAGTAATCTTCAAAGGCAGTTTTGAGAGGTTTTTCAGCGAGTTGGTGAGCAATTTCCGCTTGAATTTCTTCTACTACATCCCAAGCTGCTGCACATTCTGTGGAATTAATGCCTTTTTCTGCACAAACAATTCGAGCTTTTTTAATTTCATCTTGTAATTCTTGTTCTAACAAAAATGAGCGCGGTTGTTCTAAACAACTACTTCTGGCTAAGATGTCAGTAAGTGAAATTATTCCTAATAATTTACCACTAATTACAGGCGCACGGCGGAGATGGTGGTTAGCAAATAATCTGGCTACATATTCTAAACCTAATTCTGGATTGACGACAATACAAGGTTTAGTCATAATTTCATAAACACGGATTTTATTTGGATCTTTGCTGTAGGAAATGACTTTATAAACAATGTCGCTTTCTGTGATAATTCCATAAGCATCTTGTTCATGACGACGATCTACAATTAATGCTCTCCAATCTCTTGCTTTCATTAAATCAACTGCTTCTTTGACTGTGGCTGAACTGCGAATCATGGCCACATCTTTAGTCATCACATCTGCTGCTGTTAACATAATTTACCTCAGAAAAAATAGGAGTCAGGAGAAAGAAGAAGAAAGAAGATATTTATTTGGTCGTGATCACTAATTAACCAAATTTAATCATTTCTCGGCCGACAATTTCCGGCTTTTCTCCTTTTAATAGTGGTGCAAGTGCGGCACGAATGCGAGGTGCAGAAGGTGGACAACCTGGTAAATAAATATCAACAGGTACTACCTTATGCACAGGGACAACTGTATCTAGTAAAGGGGGAACAATTCCTGGTGAATTGGGAATTTGTTGATTAATATCGGCTGCTTGAATATAAGCTAATTGTAGGGCTGGTTCAGCACCACCGGAAAGATTACGCAAAGCGGTGACATTACCAGTAACAGCACAATCACCAAAGGAAATTATTGTTTTAGTTCGTTCTCTAATTTTGTAAATTAATTCTAAATGTTCTTCATTAGCTATAGCACCTTCAACTAATACGATATCTACACCTTCGGGATATTCTTTAATATCAGCAATGGGACTATAAACTAGATCTACTTGTGCAGCTAAGTCTATTAACCATTCATCTAAATCAAGAAAGGACATATGACAGCCAGAACAACCACCTAACCAAACTGTTGCTAATTTAATTTTAGTCATTTTTTTACCTCTTCAGTTGAAATTAATGATTGCCATTCTTTGACAACATGAATAGGAACTGAGATATTAATGAAGTTTGCAGCGGGAAGAGGTATGGATAAAGTTAAAGATTCTAAAGGTAATTGGAATAATATATCTGTGAAATCATATTGACCAATTGTAGGGGCTGGAGCTTTATCTAAAAAGATATCATTAGCATTCCACACTTTACCTGTATTGGCAGTAATTTTTAACGGTTGAGGGTGAATTAATTCCGCAGAACCAGGAAAGCCAACTAGGCGAAGATTGATATTAGATGTTTGATCAGAATACACTTGTTTAAATAATACAACTTGCCAGACTTTTCCTGATTGATCATCTAATTTAACTTGTGAGCGATAAATAACTTCTTCTGGCGGGTTTCCTATCTGAGTAACAGCAGCAATTACTGTCTGTGACGTGAAATTTACTAAACCCAGGAATATCAATGTTGTCAATATTCCTACTAATAGAATTCGCTTGAATATTTTTTGAATTTGCATATACTGTAACATGAGATTTTATTTCAACTTATTGCTAATAACTAATGACGTTGTAAGATCCCCAACTTCTCATATTGATTCATTACTTATTGACCTCATCAAAGAACAAGTCGGGGATCTGATTTCTCTGCAAATAACTAAGCACTAAAAATTCCATTGTTTTTTCTCTCGTGCAGTTACTAAAAATTCAATTTTGCCCCGATCATGTTTCATTTCACCAACACTTGAACCCTTATCAAATAACGCTCCTGTGGGACAGGCATTTACACATTTACCGCAGGAAGTACAAGTTTGGGAAGTTCCCCAAGGTTGATTTAAATCAGTAATTACGTGAGATTTTGATCCTCTTCCTGCCATATCCCAAGTATGTGCGCCTTCGATTTCATCACAGACCCGAATACAGCGAGTGCAAAGCACACAACGATTATGATCTATGCCAAAAAGATGATGAGAAGTATCAACAGTTCGCTGAGGATTTTGATATTCTAAGCGGAGATGATCCATGCCCATTTCTATGGCTAAATCTTGTAATTCACAGTTACCATTAGCAACACAAACGGAACAAACATGATTACCTTCGGCAAATAACATTTCTACAATTGTCCGCCGATATTTTTGTAAGCGATCGCTATTTGTATTTACCTCCATTCCTTCTATCACTTTTGTCACGCAAGCAGGTTGTAATTTATTACTACCAGCAATTTCCACCAAACATAAACGACAAGCACCAATATCATCTACACCTTCTAAATGGCACAATGTAGGAATATGAATACTCGCTTCCTGCGCTGCTTTTAGTAAGGTTTCATTCTCACGAGCGCTAATCAATTCCCCATTTATTGTTAAAGTTTTTACAGTCATAATAATTTGGTAATTGGTAATTGGTAAATAACTCTTACCAGTAACAACTGACAACTGACAACTGACAACTAACTACTGACTAATTCCAAATATTCATCTCGAAAATATCGCAAAGTGCTAAAAACTGGATTTGGTGCAGACTGTCCTAAACCACATAAACTTGTGTGTTTTACCATATCGCAAAGTTCCTCCAATAAATCTAAATCAGCTAGTGAACCTTTTCCTTGACTAATCTTTGTTAATAAACCGTGTAATTGCACAGTTCCTACACGACAAGGAATGCACTTACCGCAAGATTCATCCATGCAAAATTCCATGAAAAAGCGAGCGACATCTACCATATTTGTAGTTTGATCCATGACAATCATTCCCCCCGAACCCATCATTGAACCCAAGGCGGTTAAGGATTCATAATCTACAGGTGTAGCAAAAGCCGACGCAGGAATACATCCCCCTGAAGGACCGCCGGTTTGTACTGCTTTAGCAATACCATTGTCGGGAACACCTCCTCCCATTTCCTCAACAATTTTCTGCAAAGATGTTCCCATTGGGACTTCTATTAAACCCGTATTGCGAATGTTTCCCGCTAACGCAAATACCTTTGTACCTTTGCTTTTACCAATACCGATATTAGCAAACCAATCTGCACCTTTACGAATAATCGGCGCAATATTGGCAAAGGTTTCCACATTGTTAATTAACGTCGGATAGCCCCATAAACCGGACTCAGCCGGGTATGGTGGCCGGGGATGAGGGACACCACGTTTACCTTCAATGGAAGCCATTAAAGCCGTTTCTTCACCGCAGACATAAGCACCCGCACCAATGCGAATTTCTACTTTAAAATCAAAGGGAGAGTCAAAGATTTGTGAACCCAAAAGCCCTAAGTGTTGGGCTTGACGAATAGCAATTTCTAGCCGTTGAATAGCAATAGGATATTCTGCCCTAACGTAAATATAGCCTTGATTTGCCCCGATAGAGTAGGCAGCGATCGCCATCCCTTCCAAAACTCGATGGGGATCACTTTCCAATACACTCCTATCCATGAATGCACCAGGATCACCTTCATCAGCATTGCAAATTACAAACTTCCTCTCACCGGCGGATTTTGCTACTGTTCCCCATTTTAAACCAGTGGGATAACCAGCACCACCGCGTCCCCTTAAACCACTTTTAGTAATAGTTTCTACCACCTGACTAGGTTTCATTTCCCGTAGCACTTGGTAAAGGGCCTGATAACCATCAGCTGCAATATAAGCTTGAATCCGTTCCGGGTCAATTTTACCACTGTTTTCTAGAACAATCGGCAATTGACGGCTAAAAAATGGCTGATTTAAATCACCCTGTTGTAAATTTGTGACTTCTCCATTTACCCCCACAATAATTTCGGCTGCATTTTCCGGGGTAACTTTTTGATACAATTGCGATATGAGTGAATTTTCCTGGTTTTCTACCTGTACCAATGGTCCCTGACAACACAGACGCATACAACCCACACCAGAAACTTGCACAGTATCTTGTAAACCCGCAGCTTTCACAGATGCTTCGAGATTATCTTTCACAGCTTGAGAATCAGAAGAGAGACAACCCGCAGCAGTACAACACCGAACTTGCACAGATTTCCGTTGAGAAAGTTCCGTTTGGGCAATTTCTAATAACTCATTTAGTTCCATTTTGCCACCATTCTCCCACTTTTTCGCAAACCGATTCTGGAGTTTGATTACCTAAAATAGCACCATCAAACACTACCGCAGGGGCAATTCCACAAGCCCCCAAACATCTAGCCGTCATCAAAGAAATTTGACCATTTGCAGTAGTTTCTCCTGCATGAATTTGCGTAAACTGTTCCACATTTGTTAAGATCGCCGTTGAGCCTTTAACATAACAAGCTGTACCCGTACAAACCACACAATTATGAACCCCTTTCGGTGCTAGGGAAAACAAATGATAGAAAGTAGCTACCCCATAAACCCGACTCGGTGGTAACTTGAGACTATGGGAAATGTAACGCAATAAATCCAGTTCTAAATAACCAAATAGTTCAGAAGCCCGATGCAGAATTTCAATGAGTGCATCTTGTTGATATTGATGACGCTTAATAGTTGCGTCTAAAATCTTTAAACGCTTATCTCCACTTGGATGAGTTGAAGAAGGTGGAACTGATGTTTTCATATTTTTCACGCAAGTGTAACACTAAAAACCTGTTGTCGGGTGCGTCAGAAGGCATAAATCCTGCAAATAAACAGATTGTTGATATCTGACGCACCCGACAAATATTCATCCCTCTTTATCTGTGTTTATCTGCGTTTATCTGCGGTTAATAATTCTTGAAATCTGATTCTATGCAGCTTCATTGAGCATTAATTACTCAATGTAGTAGCTGCTGAAGTAACATTTACCGCTTTAGAAGCAACAGGAGGATGAACAATCTGCACTGAACAGGGTGCATGATGTAAAACATAATTACTCACACTACCAAGGAAAAATTCCGCTATTCCAGAACGTCCCCGTCGTCCCATCATAATTAAGTCAGCATTCCAGTCAATGGCTAATTCACAAATCATTCGTCCTGGATTACCAGTATTTTGCGTAAATTCCGTATTAACACCAGATTTATTAGCTTGGGTGCTCCATGACTGTAACATTTGCAAGCCTTCATTTTTAAATTTTTCCCAATGCTCTTGGTATAATTGAAAACTTTGCTCATTCCAACCGGGATAGTAGTCAATATTGGGGAAAACCAGCGCCTCTGGACTGCCTTCTTCTTCTTGTGATAAAACGTGCAGTAACATTAAATTTGCAGATGTGATCTTAGCTAAAGATAAAGCTTGTTCAAAAACTTTTATGCTCATTTCTGAGCGATCTACTGCGACTAAAATTCTGTTAAACATATATACCTCGATGTTAGCTTGCTAACTAATGATAATGAGTATATTCGGCTTTTTAGGTTAATATTTGGTAAAAGCATCCTTAACATTTACTAACAATCATGCAACAGGGGTCAAGAGTCAAAGCCTTTTATGGCATAGTTTTGTAATTAAATTTTACACTTCATAAGAATACCCGGTAAGTGGGAAACGAGCGCGGCTTGGCTACAAAGAATTTGGGTAACTGGCGAGAATAGATATTTAAGTTAATGTTCGATATTTATGCTAGACGAAAAAGAAAAAAATTGCATCTCATCGAAGATAGATTAAAAAATATTAAAATTTATTTCTCTGTAGCGATAATATGTAAATCTATGTTTTGATTTCTGATTAACTCCAGCAAGCGTTGTGTAAAAGAGCGTTTGAAAAATCTTTTCCATCGAGGTTGCTGACTTTCACCAATAACTATCTGAGTGATATGATAAGTTGCGGCAATTTGGGCAATTGTTTGAGAAACATTGTGATTTTTAATATGGAGAAATTCACCAGCGAATTCAAGACATAGTTTTTCACAAGTATCAATGTGTAAACTTTCTTCCTTACTGAGAAAACGTTCAGGATCTGCAATAAATAGAGTATAAAGTTTGGCATTCATATAATTAGCAAGTCGCGCCCCACGCCGTAATAATTGAATCGAATTGGGATAAGTAGATACACATACTAAAACTCGTTCGTGGACATTACAAATTTGCCCAGCAGAAATGGAAGTATTTGCTTCTTCTTCAACCGTATCTGCGACTTCTCTTAATGCTAATTCTCGCAAAGCAATCAGATTTCGACGTTGAAAAAAGTTTTCTAAAGATTGCTCAATTTTATCAGGAGTATAGATTTTACCTTCCCGTAAACGTTCTTCTAAAGTTTCTGGAGTCACATCAATCACAACAACAGCATCAGCTTCATCTAAGAGAAGATCAGGGATACGTTCTCTCACCACAACACCCGTAATTCTAGCTACCAAATCATTCAAACTTTCTAGATGTTGAATGTTGACAGTAGAGTAAACATCTATACCTTCTGCTAAAATTAATTCTACATCTTGATAGCGTTTTTCTCTAGCTGAACCGGGGATATTTGTATGCGCTAATTCATCAACTAAAACCAGTTGGGGAGAGCGTTCTAAAATTGTCTCCGTGTCCATTTCTTGAAGATTGATATTCTTGTGAATACTGGCTTTTTTAGGAATTATCTCCAATCCTATGGCTTTTGCAGCCGTGTCCTTGCGTCCATGAGTTTCTAAAACGCCAATAACAACATCAATACCATCTTGTTTGAGTTGATGTGCTTCCTCTAGCATTCTATAAGTTTTCCCCACACCGGGAGCCATACCAATGAAAATTTTATGCTTTCCCCGTCGAGCAGGACGAATATAAGAACTGTCAGGAGAAGGGGTATTAGGGTAAAACATGAACAAATTCCTACTTATTTACTAATTTTATCCACTGCTAGATTTAGTTTTAAAACATTTACTCCCGGTTCACCAAAAATACCCAAGAAACGACCATCAGTGTTTTGAGAAATTAAAGTTTCCAACTGCTTTGGTTCAACTCCTCGCGCTTTTGCTACTCTGGCAATTTGTACCTTAGCACTTTCAGGAGTAATGTGAGGATCAAGACTCGAACCAGAAGTATAAACTAAATCCGCAGTAGGTTGGATACCCGCTTTTTTAAGTCGCTGAATTTCACCTTCATTCCCATTAATACGTTCTAGTAATGCTGGATTACTGGGAGCTAAATTACTAGCACCAGATACCCCCGTCTTCAAAACACCAACTTCATCCTTTTTAGGGTCTGCTGTGCTGTAATTAGTAGTGCTAGGACGACCCCAAAAATACTTTTCACTGGCAAAAGGTTGACCAATTAAAGCTGAACCAATAATCACACCTTGAGAATTTTTAATTAAACTACCATTAGCCTGATCAGAAAAAACAACTTGTCCCGAAATCAACATAAATAACGGATAAATAAAAGCCGTTATCACCCACAAAACCAAAGTCGAACGAATCGCCTTACTAACTTGATGTCTCTGACTCATATTAAAACCTCCCTAATTTAAAAACCACAACAAAATATATTTCTTCCTTTGCGCCTTTGCTCCTTAGCGTCTCTGCGCGAAATAAAAAATATGGTTCATATTAAAACCTCTCAGGCTGAAAAATCACCACAAACAAATAAACACAAAGACACAGAGTAACAAGCCCCAACAAAGTAATCGTATAAGCCGAAAAACGCGATTCTGCTACCGAAGTCGCTGCTTGAACTGCTGGTGCTAATAATAAATTCAAGCAAAGTAGTAAAAACAGACCCAGAGGAACACGATGACCTTTAGAAATTGTCATTGATTAAGCTAATCCTATAGATACAATGAAAACGTCAATAATTTTGATAGCAATAAAAGGAGCAATCACGCCACCTAATCCGTAAATAAAGATGTTCCGTTGCAAAAGTTGGTTAGCAGTGAGAGGACGAAATTTCACCCCAGTTAATGCTAAAGGAATCAATGCCGGAATAATCAAAGCGTTGTAAATCAAAGCTGATAAAACTGCTGATTGGGTACTTGCCAAACCCATAATATTTAAACCATTTACCCCAATCCCAGGGAAAATTGCTGGAATGATTGCGAAGTATTTAGCGACATCATTAGCCAGAGAAAAAGTTGTTAAAGCCCCACGGGTAATTAGTAATTGTTTACCAATAGTGACAATATCAATTAATTTTGTCGGGTCAGAATCCAGGTCTACCATATTAGCAGCTTCCTTTGCAGCTTGTGTACCAGAATTCATTGCTACACCAACATTCGCCTGTGCTAAAGCTGGGGCATCATTAGTACCATCTCCAGTCATAGCGACTAATTTTCCTTGTGCTTGTTCGCTGCGAATTACTTCAATTTTGTCCTCTGGAGTTGCTTCAGCAATAAAGTCATCTACACCAGCTTCTTCGGCAATTACAGAAGCAGTGAGACGGTTATCTCCTGTCAGCATCACAGTTTTAATTCCCATTCTTCGCATTTGATCAAAACGTTCTTTAATCCCCGGTTTGATAATATCTTTAAGATAAATTACACCGTAAATATCATCATTTTGACAAACTGCTAATGGTGTTCCCCCTAATTTAGAAACTCGCTCATAAGCCGTATTAAGTTCTGCGGTTAATTGTCCATTGCGAGAACGCACAAATCCTTTAATTGCATCTACAGCCCCTTTGCGAATTTCTACGCCATTCGGTAAATCAATGCCACTCATACGCGTTTTTGCTGAAAATTCAATTCCTGCCGCAGTTGTGGGATTAAAACTCAATTTTGCTCCTAATGATTCGGCTAATTTAACAATTGATTTTCCTTCGGGAGTTTCATCAAAAATACTGGAGGCCAAGGAAATTTGGGCAACTTCATTGAGAGAATGACCTTTAACAGGAATAAATTCTTCCGCCATGCGGTTTCCTAATGTAATTGTTCCCGTTTTGTCTAAAACCAAAGTGTTAATATCTCCACAGGCTTCTACAGCCCTTCCAGATGTGGCTATGACATTAAATTGAGCCACTCTATCCATCCCGGCAATGCCAATTGCACTCAATAATCCGCCAATTGTAGTAGGAATTAACGCCACTAATAAGGCAATTAATACCGCAATACTCACAGGTGATTTAACATAAACTGACACTGTTGGTAGCGTGACAATTACTACTAAAAAAACTTGAGTTAGCACTGCCAAAAGTACAGTTAAGGCAATTTCATTAGGGGTTTTAGTGCGAGAAGCCCCTTCTACTAAAGCAATCATTCTATCAATAAAACCTTGACCTGGATCTGATGTTACCCTAATAGTTAGTTCATCAGAATTAATGCGCGTTCCTCCCGTTACAGAACTAGCAATATCAGTTCCTGGTTGTTTTAAAACTGGCGCAGATTCTCCAGTAATAGCAGATTCATCTACAGAAGCCACACCAGCAATTACTTCTCCGTCTGCGGGGATAACATCACCAGCGATAACTTTAATTTGATCACCACGACGCAAAGTAGCAGAATTAACTTCTTGAATAGAACCGTCAGGAAGAAGTTTTCGGGCTACAACATCGGATTTTGTCGCCCGTAATGAGTCAGCTTGCGCTTTTCCTCGTCCTTCTGCTACCGCTTCGGCAAAATTTGCAAAAAGAAGAGTCAAGAACAGAATTATGGTAATTAGACCGTTAAAAAGTCGCGGATTATTATCAGGAGTAATCCCAAAAAGATTCGGTTCAATAGTTACTAAAGCTGTAACAATCGTCCCCACCCATACCAAAAACATAACTGGATTTTTTAGCATATTGCGTGGGTCTAATTTGACAAACGCTTGTTTCAATGCCCTAGTATAAATTCCAGTATTTTTAACTTTGGGAGTATGTTTTCGTTCTTGTCGAGTTTTTGTAGTTTTCATGGATGTTTAGTTATTCAAAAATGTCAGGGACGAACCACAGAGGCACAGAGGACGCAGAGAAATAAAAGATTGAAACATATTTTGTGTAAGTCATAAGTTTATTTGGAAATTAAAAACCATTCTGCAATTGGACCTAAAACTAATACAGGAAAGAAAGTCAGCGCCCCAAGAATTAAAATTACTCCTCCTGTAACTCCAGTGAATAAACCAGTGTCGGTTCTGAGAGTACCGGCAGTCATAGGAACTGGTTGTTTGTTGGACATACTATCTGCTAATAGCAACAAGGCAATAATGGGAATATAACGTCCTGCGAGAATACTGAAACTAGCACTGAGATTCCACCAAAGTCCTGTTGCTGCTGGTTGACTATCAGCTAGTCCTTCAAAGCCAGAACCGTTATTTGCGGCTGCGGAAGCATATTCATAAACTACTTGAGAAACGCCATGAAAGCCTGGGTTACTAATACCTGAAAGTGCATCGGGAAAAGCAAAAACTATTGCCCAAGGAATGAGAATGGCGAAGGGGTGAACTAATAAAACAACGCTGGACAGAACGATTTCTTTTTTCTCTATTTTGCGACCTAAAAATTCTGGAGTCCGTCCTACCATTAAGCCGGTTAAAAACACTGCTAAAATATAGTAGATAAATAAATAGGCTGTCCCAGTTCCTTGGCCTCCCCAAACGATTTGCAAGAATAAATTAAAGAGAAATACAAATCCACCTGGGGGCATAAATGAGTCGAGAAGTGCGTTAACAGCACCACACATTGTCCCGGTGGTAATAGTTGCAAATAATGAACTTTGCGCCCAACCAAATCTTACTTCTTTTCCTTCTAAATTGGGTTGTTGTGATCCTAAAAGAGAATTAACTAAGGGATTTCCTTGATACTCACCAATTGTAGTCACAATCCACAAGATGGTAAAGATAGTAAATACCATCCAAAATGCTAACCATGCCTGTTTGAGATTGTTAGCAAATACGCCATAGGTGTAAATTAGTGCTGTGGGGATAGAAATCATGCCCCAGGTTTGCAATAAGTTAGAAAAACCACTGGGATTTTCAAAGGGATGTGCTGAGTTAATAGCAAAAAAACCACCACCGTTCTCACCAATTTGTTTAATCGCTTCCATGTGGGCAACTGGTCCGCGAGCGATCGCTTGAGTAGCACCTTCTAATGTTGTCGCTGTTGCCACTCCGGCAAGGGTTTCAGGCACACCAGCCATGATCAATAACAATCCCATAATGATTGACATGGGCAACAAAATCCGCGTAATTGACTTGGTGATGTCAATATAAAAGTTACCCAATGTTCTGCCAGTTAAGCCCCGAATAAAGGCAATTCCCACCGACAAACCGGTCGCTGATGAAACGAACATCAAAAAACTCAAAGCGAATGTTTGACTGGCATAACTGAAGGTTGTTTCTCCAGAATAATGTTGTTGATCTGTATTAGTCAGAAAAGAAAAAGTCGTGTGTAATGCTGTATCCCAAGTTGGTGTACCTAACCCTGTCGGATTGAATGGTAGCCATGCTTGAGTCATCAAAATAGTAAATACCAAAGTCCCCATAACTACATTACTGTAAAGCACTGCTTTGGCATATTGCCAACCTGTCATTTCATCTTGAGGACGAACTCCAATTAAAACAAAAATTATTCTTTCTATGGGATTTAACACAGAGTCAAGCAGTGTGCTTTCTCCTAGAAAAACGCAAGCGATATATCTCCCTAATAAAGGAGTGGTAGCAATGACAATGATTAATGTCAATGTAATTTGTATCCAACCTTGTAACATGAATTATAAAATCTCCTCAAAGAAAGTTGTTATGGCTTTTCAGTATTAAGCAGTCAGCTAAAAACAGATTTTACGGGTTTTCAAGTAGGGGGAGGCTGACATCAGTAATTAATATTCAGAATGCTTATCAATTCAATTCTTCCTCATAAGTAGAACGGCTTGAATAATTCAAAGTTTGTAGTGAGGAATTTATTCCTCATTTGAGGGCTGAAGCCTTTACTACGAAATCATCTCCAGATTTTTTTACATTACTTAATCTACTTTGATTTATTTTCGTCTACTTACTTGGCTGACGGCTAAATGCTTACTTTCAGTATCATTTTTGTTAATTATTTCATCCTAAAAATCCTGATTTAGATAGTAATCTTGAGATGATTAATTTATATCATCAATTATTGTGGCAATAAAAACAAGGAGTACAAGGATATAAAAATCGTTTATTTTTCTATTTATGTGTCTACCCAAAGATATATATCAGTGTTTAGTAAAGTTTAGAGGAAATCTAAACGCTAGTAAACAAGATATCTGACTTCTTTAAGAAGTCAGGGATCTGAGCCTTGATAATTGTTATAGTTGTATAAGTTGAGAAAAGGTAAGTTAGTAAATGGCATCTTTAAAAAATAAATTAATAAACAATAACTTACGTCTTGGTAAAATATTACTAATTGTCACTATATTTATCTTTCTAGCAGTTTTAGAATATTCTACCCCCAATGATTATGTTTTTGGATATCTCTACAGTGGAGCAATTTTATTAGTCAATTCTTGGTTTGGGGGAATGGCAACAATAAGCGCAACATTTCTTGCTGTTTTTCTAACTATGTTAAATGCGTGGATACCTGGAGGTGAATCAATTCGAGCTTCTACTGTTGCTAGTCGAGTAATTGCTGCAATAGCTTTGATAGTCACCGGATTTTTAAGTCAGCGATTACGAAAATCTCAAAAAGCCATTGCCCTCACTCAAACTAAACTCGAATCCCAAGCCCAATTAGTGAGACTAAGAGAAGATTTTGCTTCCACACTTACTCACGATTTAAAAACGCCACTTTTAGGAGCAGTTGAAACTATTAAAGCCTTTCAAAAAGAAAAATTTGGTGCAGTTTTACCAACCCAACAGAAAGTTCTAGCAACAATGGCACGCAGCCATGAAACTTCCCTTGATTTATTAGAAACTTTGTTAGATGTTTATCGCAATGATACAGAAGGCTTAAAACTAGATTTAGCTCCTGTGGATTTAAGTATCTTAGCAGAAACAGCAACGGCTACCTTAATTGAATTAGCAGCAAATCGTCGCATTCATCTATCATTAAACTATGGTGATTCTGATTGGAAACGCTCTCTTTGGGTGCGCGGTGATGCTTTGCAACTGCAACGAGTTTTTAGCAATTTGCTGATTAATGCTATCAACCATTCTCGACGCGGTGATCATGTCGAAATTGTCTTAGAACCGCAAACTTCCTATCAAGTTGTCAAAATTTTAGATACAGGTGCAGGTATCCAACCTGAACAGTTTTCCCACTTATTTGAACGATTTTACCAAGGAAATAGCGATTCCTACGGAGCGCTAGTTCCCTCCGGCACGCTCCGCGAACGCTATCGCGGTGAGCTTTCCCAACGCCAAGCTAAAGGTTCGGGATTAGGACTTTATTTATCTCGGCAAATTATTGAAGCTCATAACGGTATAATATGGGCAGAAAACAGAGTTCCCAATGGCGCTATTTTTGCCTTCAAGCTCCCTGTTTTGCCATTTCAATCTTAAACAACATCAGATGTCTTCTACCCCCATAAAAATCCTCCTAGTTGAGGATGATGAACTTTTCCGTTTGGGCTTGCGTGTGCGATTGCAGCAAGAAACTGGTTTGGAGATTATCGCGGAAGCGGAAGATGGTGAAACAGCCATTGAGTTAGTCAACCAGCACCCTCTTGATGTCGTTATTTTAGATGTAGGATTACCAGGAATTGGCGGAATTGAAGCCTGTTATCAAATTAAACAAAAATATCCCAATTTACCAGTTTTAGTCCTCACTTCCCATTCCCAAAAATCTCTGATTACGCGGTTAATTGAAGTGGGCGCTCAAGGTTATTGTCTTAAAGGTGTTGCGGCTGAAAAATTGGTATTGGCTCTGTATTCCGTCGCATCTGGGGCATCTTGGTGGGATGAAACTGCAACTAGGGAAATTCGTTCAGTATTTGTACCTGATAGCGATAGCGTGGCGTTAGCCAATAATCACCAAGTTCATGCAGAAAATAGCTCAAAACCTGCTCATAAACTAACACAAAGAGAACAAGAAATTTTATTACTATTGGCAGCGGGAAAAACTAATCAAGAAATTGCTCTGGCACTTTATATTACACCGGTAACAGTGCGGGTTCACGTCCATGCTATCTTACATAAACTAGAAGTGAGCGATCGCTCTCAAGCTGTTGTTGTGGCTTTACAAAAACGGTTGATTAAAAATAATTTAAGTTAATTTAATTCCTCTTGTAACCAATCTTCTAATTGCAATTCTTTGATTCTTAATAAATCAGAATCATGGGAAACTACAATTAAATTGTGAATAGTAGCCGTAGCTGCTATAAATATATCTGCGTCTTGAATTGGTAAACCTCTTTGTTTTAAATCAGCATAAATTTCTGACGCTTTTTGAAATATAGCCATATCGTCCAAGAGTAAAATTTGGTATTTCTTCAAAAATTTTTCAAAGTCTGATAATTTCTTTACCGCTTTAACTGCTAAGAGTCCTCGCTCAATTTCATAGTAAGTAATCCCACTAATGAAAACTTCCTCGTTTTGACGATTTAAACTTTCTAGCTGATTGGTTACTTTTGGATTTTCCTTGAGAATTGCTGTAACCATATTAGTATCTAGTAGATATCCCATTGACTTATTTACGTTTCACTGCTTCATCAAATATTGCCATTTCTTCTGGTGTAAAATCATTTAACAAACCACTGATTGCTTCTACAGCTAACATTTTACTAATTCTTTCTGTTAAGTCATCTTCAGCAATTGTGTCTACATCATCACCAGAATTTGGTTTAGTAAACAGTTCATACATTTTCTGGATCATTTTATCTTGTTCCAATCTTTCTTGATACACACTATTATTAGCAATCAAATATTTTACAATTGCTGAAATGCGGTTAAAGGCAGTTTCTTCTTTTAGAGATGTGTTGTTCATATTTTTGTGAGACATTTTTAACAGTATATGTTATTATAGCATAGCCTCTTAACTCAACGGAGAAAATAAATAATCGCACTTAAACAGATGTTTTTAATTTCAAACAGATGAATAGTGCCTTACATTTCATTACCCCCCTAAAATATCAGCGAAATTTAATAATTTCGTCATCAAATGAACCAATACAACAAGTTATTAGAGATGGATTTAAAAACTTTGAAAATTTCCGAATTAGATGCCTATTAACCTGGCATTTTATTTAATAGTTTAGCATAACAAATACCGAAGAACCAAATAAATAGACTACCTATGCGAATAACCATACTACCATTATCGCTTGTATCTATATAAATTCGTATATTAAAATAATTGATGCAATAACCGCAATATTTATATCCGATTTTCGCATAATTACCAAAATTTAGTAACCTACTATACGAACTGTTATGAAAAATCACACTAACGTAACAATATCGCAACTGTCACACCACCAACCAGGAAACTACTATCAGTTATTTCCCCAACGTGGCAAATACAGAACCGATAAGAACACGGATACACAGTTAATTCAGTCCTGTTCCCCAAAAAAAGATCATGATAGAAACAGCAACTACCACAGATAAACTCAATAAATTCGAGAAATTCAAAGCCGAAAAAGACGGACTTGCAGTTAAAAACGAAATAGAAAATTTTGCCCAAATCGGTTGGGAAGCAATGGACGAAAACGACCTCAACCATCGCCTAAAATGGTTAGGTGTATTTTTCCGTCCAGTCACCCCCGGTAAATTCATGATGCGAATGCGTCTACCTAACGGCATTCTCACCAGCAATCAATTGTCAGTTTTAGCAGAAGTGGTACAGCGTTACGGTGAAAATGGCAGCACCGATATTACCACTAGACAGAATATACAACTACGCGGGATCAACTTTGAAGATATCCCCGATATCTTTAATAAATTTCACAAAGTCGGATTAACTACTATCCAATCCGGCATGGATAACGTTCGTAATATTACAGGTGATCCTGTAGCGGGTTTGGATGCAGATGAGTTTTATGATACCAGAGAATTAGTCCAGCAAATCCAGGATATGCTGACTAACAACGGTGAAGGTAATCCAGAATTTAGCAATCTTCCCCGGAAATTTAATATTGCAATTACCGGAGGAAGAGATAATTCCGTTCATGCAGAAATTAACGATTTAGCCTTTATTCCCGCTTTTTGGAGAAATGAAAACGAAGTACCAATCTTTGGTTTTAACGTCATTGTCGGCGGCTTATTTTCCGCCAAACGTTGTGAAGCAGCCATTCCTTTAAATGTTTGGGTATCTCCCGCCCAAGTTGTATCATTATGCAAAGTCATTGTCGAGATTTTCCGAGATCATGGCTTACGTGCAAATAGACTAAAAGCCCGATTAATGTGGTTACTTGATGAATGGGGGATAGAAAAATTCCGTGCTGAAGTAGAAAAACGTTTTGGTCAATCATTATTACCCGCAGTAGATAAAGATCAAATTGACTGGGAAAAACGGGATCATGTCGGGATATATAAACAAAAACAACCTGGATTTAACTACGCAGGTTTAAATATTCCCGTCGGCAGATTGTCTGCTGATGATATGTTGGAAATTGCCAGATTAGCGGAAGTTTACGGAAGCGGAGAAATCCGGTTTACCGTAGAACAAAATGTCATTATCCCGAATATTCCCGATTCCAGTTTAACAACATTTTTCACAGAATCTATATTAGAGAAATTTTCAGTTAATCCTGGTTTATTAATGCGATCGCTAGTATCATGTACAGGCGCACAATTTTGCAACTTTGCCTTAATAGAAACCAAAAATCGCGCCCTATCAATAATTAAATCATTGGAATCTGAACTAACTTTATCACGTCCTGTGCGAATTCATTGGACAGGATGCCCTAACTCCTGTGGACAGCCCCAAGTAGCCGATATTGGCTTAATGGGAACTAAAGTGCGTAAAAATGGCAAAATGTTGGAAGGTGTAGACATTTACATGGGTGGAACAGTGGGGAAAGACGCACATTTAGGAACTTGTGTGCAAAAAAGTATTCCCTGCGAAGACTTACAGCCCATATTAAGAGAAATACTAATTACCAAATTTGGGGCAAAATTGCGAGAACCAGCAATAATTTAACCTCAATAACTAGACATAAAATCATCCGCGTTTATCTGCGTTTATCCGCGTTTGATAAATCATCAATTTAGGCAATTTCATAATTGTCCTTGGATTTTTATATCCAATTTTTCAGAAATTCAATTATTTAGCGAGAAAAGAAATGTTAAAAAGATTATTTTCATTCCAAGGACGCTATCGCATACTACATCAGACATGGTTTGCATTTTTCCTAACCTTTGTTTGTTGGTTTAACTTTGCCCCCTTCGCTACCACAATTGGAAAAGAATTACATTTACTTCCTGAACAAATTAAAACATTAGGAATTTGTAACCTAGCATTAACAATTCCCGCTCGTCTAATTATTGGGATGTTATTGGATAAATTTGGTCCAAGAATTACCTATTCCCTCTTATTAATGTTTGCAGTTGTTCCTTGTTTAGCAACAGCATTAGCCCAAGACTTTAACCAATTAGTTATTAGTCGCTTATTAATGGGAATAGTCGGTTCTGGATTTGTGGTAGGAATCCGCATGGTAGCCGAATGGTTTCCTCCCAAAGAAATGGGAATTGCTCAAGGTATTTATGGCGGTTGGGGTAACTTTGGAGCATTTGGAGCAGAATTTGCATTACCAACAATTGCAATTGCAACCAGCTTTTTAGGTGGTAGCGGTTCTAACTGGAGATTAACAATTGCCTTAACAGGAATTGTCACTGCAATTTACGGATTATTCTACTTTAAAAGCGTTCAAGATACACCCAGCGGTAAAGTTTATCAAAAACCCAAGAAAAATGGCTCATTAGAAGTAACTTCTATTAAAAGCTTTTGGGCGTTGATTGTTTCCAACCTTGGTTTAATATTCGCATTGGGTTTATTAGCTTGGAGACTAGAACAAAAGAAAATTCATTTCCTCACACTTAGCCAAATGTATATAGTTTGGATTGTATTAGCAGGATTATTTGCTTACCAAACTTACCAAGCATATCAAGTCAATCACGAATTACTAACAGGAAAAAAAACCTACCCAGCAAATCAACGTTATCAATTCGGTCAAGTAGCATTATTAGAATTTACCTACATTACCAACTTTGGTTCAGAACTTGCAGCCGTTTCCATGCTCCCGGCATTCTTTGAAAAAACCTTTGGTTTAGAACATATTGTCGCCGGCATGATTGCCTCCATTTATCCCTTTCTTAACCTAGTTTCTCGTCCCAGTGGTGGTTTAATTTCCGATAAATTAGGTTCGCGTAAATGGACAATGACAATAGTTTCTGCGGGGATTGCAATAGGTTATTTAATGGCACATTTCATTAACAAAGATTGGCCTATCCCCCTCGCAATTGCTGTCACCATGTTTGCGGCTTACTTTGCTCAAGCTGGTTGTGGTGCAACTTACGGAATAGTGCCATTAATCAAAAAAGAAGCAACCGGACAAATAGCCGGAAACGTCGGTGCTTACGGCAACTTTGGCGGCGTAGTTTATCTAACAATCTATAGTTTAACAGACCCATCAACCCTATTTGCCACCATGGGAATAGCCGCCATGATTTGCGCCTTTATGTGTGGATTCTTCCTCAAAGAACCAAAAAATTCATTTGCATCTGATAATGAAAATGAAGGAGAAATAATTAATCATCAATCTGTTTTAATAGAAGAATAATTATCTCACGCAAAGGCGCAAAGGTAAGAAAATAAAAACTAGAAATTAAAAATATTTCTCCTCTTATGAAATTATCTCTGTGTCCTCTGTGCCTCTGTGGTTCGTTTATCATAACTTTGCGCCTTTGCTCCTTAGCGTCTACCCTGCGGGATCTCTAAGAGAGATTGCGCGAAATAACTTTTTAAACCTGCAAATATTATGACAGAATTTACAAAAACACTTTGTCCTTATTGCGGTGTTGGTTGCGGTTTAGAAGTTTCTCCACCAGCCCAATATGGAAAAGCCACAAATCGAGATAGTGAAGGAATTCCTATTTGGCGAGTTAGAGGTGATAAATCCCATCCTTCTAGTCAAGGAATGGTATGTGTTAAAGGTGCAACTATTGCTGAATCTTTGGATAAAAGTAGATTGCATTATCCAATGGTGCGGGATTCTTTAGATGCAGAATTTCGGCGTGTGAGTTGGAATGAAGCTTTTGAGATTATTACCCACCGGATTCAAACATTGCGCTTGAATCAAGCCACAGATTCTATCTGTATGTACGGTTCTGGACAATTTCAAACTGAAGATTATTATATCCCACATTCCGCACCCCAAAATGTTACAGAGGGAAATTACGGAGATGAAAATCAAAGGGAGCATCAAAACAAACAGATAAAGTGAAAAAAGGCATTTGAGAAACAGTAAATCACCAAAAATGTCATCAAAATCTATTCTCAATAAGAAGCAATAAGAATGCACACCACCTGGAGAGGTCAATAGATAAGTGAAAGAAGATATTCAAGAAACAATTATAAGTTAGACTAATCAATTAAAGTAAAAAACGAAATTATAGACATAGTAAAATGGAGCTATAAATCAAAGAGATTAGCTCATCTTTACAAGAGAAATTAAATTGATAGAGATGATAATTAGCTGACTAATTGATAGTAACGTAAACAATCATCTGGTAAAAGACTCAAGATAAAATCTCTGTCCTTATTCCAATTAGAAATATGTTTCTCCTGATTGAGTGTAACCAAATGAATACACTGAAAGCATTGAAAAATCCAGCGTAAAGTAGGACGATTAGTTGCTTTGCCTAATTGATTTTTAATTGTTGATTTAGACTCCAAAAGAGCATTTCTAATATGACGTTGAGCCAAAGTATAAACCAGTAGACATAAACCCATAATCATTCCCAAAGACTCTATTCTCTCAGGACTTTTGAGGAAAATACTGTCGGCAAAAAATAATGGGTCTTTGAGAAAACCAAACCCCCTCTCACATGACTGCTGGGCTTTATATTCACTTAGCATAGAATCATTGCTTAGTTCCTGTGAATCTAAAACATTTGTCGCAATAATAAAACGTCCCGCACTCAGCAATTCTGTATTAATTTTACTTTCATCCTGGGAGACTGTAGCTGATATTTGATAGGATATTTCTCCTGAAGTATCTTTTTTATTAGATTTTACTTGAGTCACCGTACTTTCGTGAATTTGATGATATTTGAATTGTTTTGATAATTTTGATAATGCCTTGATAGCATCTGCAACACATGCAAATCTCTCTTGTGATAACTTTTTCAAATCTTGCACAGCTTTTGATTCTGCTTTGGTAATTTTTTGTGTGAGCTTATGCAGGTCTGATTCTTTTCTTTCTTGACTTTGCACTACTAACCATCTTTGTTCTATCCCTGCATAATTTTGGATTTTTGATGCTAATTTATATCCTGGTATTGTACTATCAATAAATTCTGATTCTGCTAATGTTGATATTAATGTTTTTGCTGCTTTTATGCTTAATGGTACTCGACATAACCAACGTAATTCTGACATCATTTTCAGGTTTGATTCTGTATATAAAGCAGCGTCAGCAACCATGAGACTATTAACTTCTAATTGTTTTTGATATTCTACTGCTATTTGACCAAAACATGATGAATCTGCTTGATTTCCCGATGCTAGTTTTAAAAATATTGGGATGTCTCCATCTCCTGAACATATCATTTCTATGATGAATTGTTTTAAATCTGGTCTATGGTCACGGGAATAACCGTAGGTGATGGTTATTTCTTTTGGTGATTTTACTGCTAATTCTTCTAATTCTTGGTTATTTCCTACTTTTTGACTCTCAAATATTACGAATGGTAAGCTAGTGTTATACTGCCCATGCACGTGCATTGATGATGAGTCTAGATGTGATGTTGATAGTGATACTCCAAATTTTTGAGCAGCTTTTAAGGCTATGATAAAAAAGATTGTATCTAAGCCTTTTATAAACAGTTTATCCATGACTCTCCCCAATTTATCGTCGTTAAGATATTCTGGTTTTACTCCTGTTCCTATTAGATGCTCACAGGCGATTGTTTCAAAATATTGGGGAAACATATATAACGGTTTGGAGACAAATCCTAACCCGTTTATTATCATGGCTTTTACCACTTGACCTGCATTTACTTTTTCGTCTTTTTCGACTCCTATTAATTCATTTATTATTTCTACTATTCCGATTGAATCTATGATTCCTGCTACTATCCCTAGATGGTCTATGTTCTCAATTTCTATTTCTTGAGGTTTTAATTTCACAACAGTTTCCTCTAATACTTCTGTTGTCATCAATTATTTCTTATTTGGTTATCAATTCATTTTTTTCTTTTGTTACCAAGTTTCACTTTATCACACCACGTCCCTTTTAATGCTACTTATTCTTATTAAGCATCTTAATTTTTGAATTGGCTTTAGTTATTATGTACTACTTTAAGGGCTTTTTTGATCTGTGACAGTTTGGGGTGCGGAATGTGGGTTATATTGCTCAAAAGTTACTCAAAGGTTGTTTAGGAACTAATAATTTCGATGCTAATTCCCGGTTGTGTATGTCTAGTGCGGTATCTGGGTATATTCAAAGTTTTGGTGCTGATGGTCCTCCTTGCTGTTACGATGATTTAGAATTAACTGATTGTGCTTTTTTAATTGGTACGAATACGGCGGAATGTCATCCGATTATTTTTAATCGGTTAGCAAAATATCATAAAAAAAATCGCCATGTTAAAATGGTTGTGGTTGATCCTCGTCGCACTCCTACCGCAGAAGCAGCAGATTTACATTTAGCTATTCGTCCCGGTACAGATATTGATTTGTTAAATGGTATTGCCTATTTGTTAATGAAATGGGATTGTATTGATCCAGCTTTTATTGATGATTGTACTAGTAATTTCCCGGCTTATGCTGAGGTGATTCGCCATTATTCTCCGGAAGTTGTAGCGAGTCGTTGTGGTATTACTATTGAAGATTTAGAAACCGCTGCTAAATATTGGGGAAAAGCAAAATCTGTACTTTCTTTATGGTCAATGGGTGTTAATCAATCTTCAGAAGGTACGGCTAAAGTTAGAACTATTATTAATTTACATTTAATGACGGGACAAATCGGTAAACCTGGGGCTGGGCCGTTTTCTTTGACTGGGCAACCTAATGCTATGGGTGGCAGAGAAGCGGGAGGTTTAGCTCATTTGTTACCGGGTTATCGGTTGGTAAAAAATGCCGAACATCGGGCGGAAGTTGAGGATTTTTGGGGTTTAAAAAGAGGACAAATTTCCCCTGTTTCTGGGTTAACTGCTTGGGAAATGATCACTGGTTTGGAAACTGGAAATGTGGGTTTATTGTGGATTGCTGCCACTAATCCGGCTGTGAGTATGCCCGATTTAGAAAGAACTAAAAAGGCGTTGTTAAAATCTCCTTTTACTATCTATCAAGATGCTTATTACCCTACGGAAACATCAGCTTATGCTCATGTTTTGTTACCTGCGGCACAGTGGGGTGAAAAAACTGGGATTATGACGAATTCGGAAAGAATGGTAACGCTATGTTCGGCTTTTCGTGAACCACCCAGAGAAGCAAAACCTGATTGGGAAATTTTCGCAGAAGTGGGAAGAAGATTAGGTTTTAATGATAAGTTTAATTTTCAGAATTCCGCCGCAGTTTATCAGGAATTTGTCCAATTAACTCGTCAGCGTCCTTGTGATATGTCGGGTTTAAGTCATGGGTTTTTAGCCGCACAAGGTCCAACCCATTGGCCTTATGCACAGGGTAGTAATTCAGGAACTAAACGTCTATATACTAATTTGCGATTTCATACACCTGATGGACGCGCTAAGTTTGGTGCATATTATTCTAAAGGACTTGCTGAACCACCTGATGAAAATTATCCTTTTATATTAACTACTGGTAGATTATACGGTCATTGGCATACACAAACACGCACCGGCAGAATTGAGAAAATTCGCAAATTGCACCCGCAACCGTTTATTGAGATTCATCCCCGTGATGCTGCTGCTTTGGGTATTATTGATAATCAGTGGTTAGAGGTGCGATCGCGTCGTGGTACAACTAAGTTTCCAGCTAAAGTTACAAAAGCTATTTCTCCCGGTACTGTCTTTGTCCCTATGCACTGGGGTAAACTGTGGGCAGATGATGCAGAAGCTAACGCTCTTACCCATTCAGAAGCTTGTCCTGATTCCCTGCAACCGGAATTAAAAGCCTGTGCTGTGCAGTTAGTTCCAATTCTTGTAGAATCTACGGTTAAAAATTATCAACTTCAGTCTTCTCAGTGGTAAGCTTTTGTCTGAATCAGGATGTCCAGGATTAAAGGATAAACAGGATAAATAGGGTGAGAACAAAAACTTTATCACCAATTACCGATTAAAATCTTTGCAGCAAAGTATTAATTTGTTGCAGTTTAGCTGCTAATACACCACTGCTGATTAGTTCAGTGGCTGTGTCTATACCAGCTTGCATATCTGAACAAATACCAGTGCGCCATAGATAAAAACCACCATTCCATAGGGCTGTTTGGCTTAGTTCGCTGGTTTTTCCCGTTAAAATCCCCTGCATTTCCTTAATGAGTTCTTCTGTGGTAGTTAGGGGAACGTTTTTAGTGATAAAGCCATATTCACTCGGTGCGAGTTGTAGCCGGGTTAAGATTTCTGGGTTTGATGAAGATAAGCCGATAATGGCTGTGCGATCGCGTGGTAAGTCACAACTACCCTCTAAACCCTTGATAAAAGTGTATTTATTCACCCCACGTAATCCCAAAGCAGTCTGAAACATTCCTTCTGTGGGTGGATGAACAAAACCGGCAATAATGTGAGCATCACTCGTATATGGACACCAAATCAACTCCATTGTTGCTAACGGTGGACGTTTCCCCAATTGCTCACGGTATTCCCACAAAGTTTGATTTAAAGGAAAATGCTTAGGTGTGTAAATAAAACCGATTCCTGTTTGTTCAAAAACCTGCTGGGTTTGTTCGAGTGATAAACCAGTCCAATCTATTCCTAAAGCTTGCCAAATCTCGATTAAAGGTAAACCATATTTTGTCGGTAAGCGATCTCCTCCGTGCATAATTACAGGTTGTCCCGCAGCAGCTAATAATAAAGCCGTAATTATATTAATTGGTGCAGTGCGGGTTCTGCCATCATAGGGTACACCCAAAACTATCACAGGTTGGGCTATTGGTAGCAATTTGGGTCCGATTTCATAGTAACTGTCTAACATCCCTGCTAATTCTTCACCTGTGGGACGTTTAATGCGGTGAGCAATTAAAAATGCGCCAATTTGCGCTGGTGTGGCTTCACCTAATAACATCATTTTTGTTGCAGTAGCGGCTTCAGCACGAGTTAAATTATCTGATGTGTGAGTTCCACTACCTACTTTTTGAATAAATTCTCTAAATTTATTAGTCATTTGTTAGTTGTTAGTTGTCAGTTGTCAGTTGTCAGTGGAAAAAGGTAATAGTTTATTTTTAATTTTTTATTTCCGGAATATTATCTTTGACAAGTTGCCAAAAATATTGAATAGGGGGAATGTGGAGACGATCTTGAGTTGTTACCATCACTACCCGACGAGTTAAACTAGAATTATCAGCTAAATTACTATTTTCGGCTAGGGGACGAACTGCCAGGGTGGGATCATGTCTGGCTTCTATTAATGCTGATTGGGGAAGTAAGGCAATGAGTTCTCCTTGACGAACTACTCCCCGAAAGGCATCCAGGGTGTTTACTTCTAAAGCTGCTTTGAGTGTAGCTTTCATCTGTTCAAATTTATCTTGAATCAGACGTTGCATTCCATAACCATCTTTAAATACTACTTGGGGATAACGAATTAACTCTAACCAGGGGATAGATTCATATTCAGATAGGGGATGATTTGCTGCGATGAGGACTTCTATGGGTTCTTCATATAGCAATTCTACGGCCATTTCTTTGCCGGTGATTAAAAAGCGATTGTGCATTACAATTGCTAAGTCTACTAAACCATCTTTGAGGACTTTCAGAGAGCGATCGCTTCCTAATGATGTGACTCGCAATTGCACCTCTGGATAATGATGACAAAATTTTTGTAACACTGGTGGTAAGTAAGAAGCACAGACTGAATGAATTGCTGCAATACATAGTTCTGGTTGCTTTCCCCCCATTAAATCTGTTAATTCCTGTGTAGCAGATTCCCATTCCTGGCAGATTTTATGCACACGAGGAAGTAAGCGTTCACCTCCTAAGGTTAATTTGGCATGGGTGCTGCGATGAAATAATTCTATGCCCAAATCTGCTTCTAATGCCTGAATTTGCCGACTAATAGTTGATTGAGTCACACCACATTGTTTAGCTGCTTGTTGAAAGCTACCTGTTTGAATGATCGCCAAAAAGGCTTGCAACTGCTCTAGACGCATTTTAATAGAACCTAAGTATAAATGAATAACTCTTATTAATTTAACGGGTTATCTGTATAATTTTAATTTAATTTAATTGTTGTCCAGTATTTAATTTACATAATCACATTAGCAAAAATACTTGTGCATACTGAATTGATGCGTTATATAACAACTGATATAGCAAGGAATGGGAAATAAAGTCAGAAAATTATTTCCCGCTGCCTCTTTCCTCCCGATTCCTGCTATGAGGTACATATCCAGCGGGCAAGATGCCCGCACTACAAGAGTTTCATAATTCAAGTTTGTACCTCATTAGAGGATGTTTGAAAAGTTTTTAATGTATAAATAAACCCCTCTCCAAACCTCTCCCCGACGCGGGGAGAGGCTTTGAAACCCCCATTCCCTTGTAGGGAAGGGGGGAAGGGGGGTTAGGTTTCTGGAGATTATCGGTTTCATCTAATACTTTTCAAACAACCTCTTAGAGCAAAATCTGCTATATGATGACAGCCTGGAGATTGTCAAGTTGCTTTAACTAAGATAGAACCACCTTCAATTTTAGCTTGGTAAGTTTTCAGCGGTTTTTTAGCAGGACCTTCTTGTGCTTTACCATCAGGAGCAAATTTTGCACCATGACAGGGACAGACAAATTTACCTTGTTTTGCGTTCCAGTCGATGCTACAACCTTGATGAGTACAGGTAGGATTAACAGCAATCAGATTTTCTGCGGCTTTAGATGTGCCAACTACTAATACTGCGCCAATGGTTGAATTTTCTACTAATAGTTGCCCAGTTTTGTCTAATTGTGCCACAGTACCCACTTTTTGCCAGCCTTTCGTGGCAGCATTAGCAGATGTACTCGTTTCGGGAGAACAGGCTGCAATTGCGACAGGTAAGGAACTCGCTAAACAACCTAATCCTACCCAATTTATAAAGTCACGACGTTTCATATTTGCTGGTAATCAATATGTGATTTTTTACTAATATCTATTATTACTGGCAATGTTGGATAATGTCATTATTTAGTTGTTGATTTGTGGTGATGGAATTGAGGGCGCATACTCTGCAACTCTACGGTTTTTGTGAGTTTAAATCATTATTTTTGCTAAGAAGAGTTTATCAAAGGAGCAATTTAAATTATTATTAAAACACATTGACTCCGTTAGGAATGTGCTATCATGACTCTGTATAACTAACAGTAGTTAAACCGCATAAATTCATGGATATCGCTGCAATTGTTAAGTTTCTCGCTCCCTGTATGCCTTTTTTGCTGACTATGGGTAATAAAGCCGCAGAAGGTGCTTCCCAGAAAGTCGGTGAGGATGTTTGGAATAGGGCTAAAGTGATTTGGGCTAAGTTACAGCCGAAGATAGAAGCCAAGGAAGCAGCAAAAGAAGCAGCGGAGGATGTAGCTAAAAATCCCGATGATGAAGATTTACAAGTGAGTTTGCGAGTACAATTGAAGAAGATTTTGGAAGCAGATACAGAACTTGCTGAGGAAATAGCTAAAATTTTGCAAACACAAAACTCCGATGCTGGTTCTTCTGTTGTCAATCCTCAATCTTATGGCGAAAGTATTCAAATTAATAAAGCAGGTGGAGTTGATAACGCAACTTATGATTTAAGGAGAATACATAACGAAAAAAAGTAAATCAGGAAATTCATATTTGGGTTGCTAAACACGAAAAAATATTAGCAATATTAAAAAGCAGCACCAAATCAGAATCACCGGGGATTTTCAAAGCGGGAAACCCTAATAAAAGTTCGGCTAATTGGCAAGGAAGAACAGAAGAAATTGCCAATTTGAAACTATGGTTAAATAATCCAAATATTCCTCTAATTGGTATTGAAGGTATTGGTGGTATAGGCAAATCTATGTTATCAGCCTATATTTATGAAGATAAAACAATAGCAGGTTTTACAAAACGTTTTTGGGCTGATGTGAGTTCTGGGGCAATTTTTACTGATGTGGCTACTCAAGTTTTACAAGATTTTGGTTTTCGAGTCCCAGAACAAGAAACACAATTAGTACAAACTTTGGTGAAATGTTTACAATCCGATGAATATTTATTGATCATTGATAACTTAGAAAGTCTTTTAAAAACAAATGGAATTTGGGGAAGTCAATTCTATGAAGACTTTTTTAAAACTTGGGTAGAGTGTGGAGGTAAAAGTAAAGTAATTGTCACCACCAGAGAAAGACCAGAATTACCGAAAAGATTTCAATGGCTACCCTTATCAGGTTTAAAAATAGCAGATGGGGTAGACCTATTAACAGATTTACGTATTCAAGGAAATTTAGAGGAATTTGTCAAATTAGTAGACGGTTATCCGTTGCTGTTGAGATTTGTAGCAGATTTATTAATAGAAGAATATCCCCAAGACCCGAATTTAAAAAGATTGGAAAATTTAGGTTTGGGAAATTTGCAGCAATTATTAACAGATAAAAAAGTGGTTGGCCAGCACCGTCTGGAAAATGTGGGGATGGTGCTAGTATTAGATGCCAGTTTTGAGCGTTTGAATGAGTTGCAAAAGTCTCTATTACAAAATATTAGTGTTTATCGTGGGGTCGTAAATGCTAAAGCCGCAATGGCTGTATGTTTAGGAAGTTCAGAAACAGAGATTGAGAGAGAATTAAGAAATCTTGTCAAGCGTTCTTTTTTATCAGAAAAATTGATTGATGATGGCAGATGGTTTGAGTTTCAGCCTGTGGTGTTGGAATATGTGCGATATAAAGCAGGTGATCAGAGGTCAGCACATCAACAAGCTATTAATTATTATCAGTCAATTGCTAAACAACAACCTTGGCAAACTAAAGATGATATTCAGGAATATTTAGAAATCTTTTATCATTTTTACCAATTAGCCGATTATGACTCAGCATTTGAGGCAATTCGCCATTGCAATGATTTTTTAACTTTGCGGGGTTATTATGCCAACCAAGTGGAATTATATGGGCAGTTGGTAAATAAATGGTCGAAAACGAATGATAAAGAAAATTGGCATTATACAGCTTCTCTCATTTCATTAGGCAATGCTTACGACTCCCTGGGACAGTACCAAAGGGCGATCGCTTTCTACCAGCAGTCTTTGGATATAGCTAAGGAGATAGGGTATATTCAGGGGGAAAGTAATTCCTTAAACAATTTAGGCAATGCTCACTACTCCCTGGGACAGTACCAAAGGGCGATCGCTTTCCACCAGCAGTCTTTGGATATAGCTAAGGAGATAGGGGATATTCGGGGGGAAAGTAATTCCTTGGGCAATTTAGGCAATGCTTACGACTCCCTGGGACAGTACGAAAGGGCGATCGCTTTCCACCAGCAGTCTTTGGATATAGCTAAGGAGATAGGGGATATTCGGGGGGAAAGTAATTCCTTAAACAATTTAGGCAATGCTTACGACTCCCTGGGACAGTACGAAAGGGCGATCGCTTTCTACCAGCAGTCTTTGGATATAAAAAAGGAGATAGGGGATATTCGGGGGGAAAGTAATTCCTTAAACAATTTAGGCAATGCTTACGACTCCCTGGGACAGTACGAAAGGGCGATCGCTTTCTACCAGCAGTCTTTGGATATAAAAAAGGAGATAGGGGATATTCAGGGGGAAAGTTATTCCTTAAACAATTTAGGCAATGCTTACGACTCCCTGGGACAGTACCAAAGGGCGATCGCTTTCTACCAGCAGTCTTTGGATATAAAAAAGGAGATAGGGGATATTCAGGGGGAAAGTAATTCCTTAAACAATTTAGGCAATGCTTACAAATCCCTGGGACAGTACGAAAGGGCGATCGCTTTCTACCAGCAGTCTTTGGATATAGCTAAGAAGATAGGGGATATTCGGGGAGAAGCAAATGCTTGGTTTAATTTAGGTCTGTCCTTAGAAAAAGTGGATAGGGAACAAGATGCACTGGGGGCTTATCGCAATGCGCGGGAACTGTATCAGACAATGGGACTTGATACCGATGTGCAAGATTGTAACAATGCAATTGAGCGTCTTTCTCAACCTAAAAAACCTGTAGTTTCTCAACGTGGGTTTTGGGGTTGGTTGCGGCGGTTGTGGCGTTGGGTACGGGGTTGGTTTCGGCGATGAATAAAATCTGTTAAGTTATAATTAATCTAATGTGTTAATTCCCAAATCTTTGAAAATTATAGTTTCAAATTTATGAACAGCCAAACTATTCCTCAAATTATTCCTAAGAAGGATATTACTGAGTATTTCAATTTTCTTTTTCCTGGAGATATTAGACTAAAAAACTCCAGAATAGGAATTGAGACAATACTTTATGAATACCTTGATTGTGGACGTTCTCCAGAAGAGATTGCTCAAATATATCAATCACTTTCTTTAGAACAAGTCTATGCGACTATCCTTTACTATTTGCAAAACAAAGAAACTATCAGCGATTACATGAAGAACTGGATAGAACATGGTCATAGAATGAGAGAAGAACAGAGACTTAATCCCCCACCAGTATCAGAAAAACTCCGTCAACTGAGAATAGAAAGACAAGCAAAAGTATAAGGAAATGACCATTAAATATTTGATTGATGAAAATATCAATCCTTTATATCCAAAACAAATTAAACTCAAAGAACCTGATATTGTTGTTCAGGTAATAGGAGAAACAGGAATACCACAGAAAGGGACACTTGATCCTGAAATTCTCTGTTGGTGTGAGGAGAATAATTTCGTATTAGTCACAAATAACCGTACTTCTATGCCTGTACATTTAGCTGATCACATGGCTGTGAATCGTCACATACCAGGAATTTTCATTCTCAATCCTAATTTAAGTGTTGGTGAAAATATAGAAGAATTAATCTTAGTTGCTTTAGCTTCAGAAGATGGTGAATATCAAGATCGTATAGTTTATTTACCCTTACCATAGCTGTTAAAAATATTCAAGAGAAAGTTATTTCTTGGAAAATTTAGGCAATGCTTAGGACTCGCTAGTATAATACAAAAGAGCGCGTAATTAATAAACTATTAAAGTTGTAAAATCCAATGTATGACAACATCTGTAAATATCTCGCCGAAAACTTCCAAGCAGACTTAGCCACATGGTTACTAAGTAAGTTGGCGTTAAACAATCAACATATGTAACGAAATGTAAATTCGACAAATACCTTATAGATAGGTTATTTAAGGGTTTTTACGAAAAAAATGTATATTGATTTTATCGTGCCGACTTACTTAGGTTCACCAGTCGAATTAACAGAACTGAGTCCAACAGAATTATCAAACGAACCAATTCGCGCTGATTCGTTGATTTTATTACAATCAGAGAACTTAATATTACATATTGAGTTTCAGACCGATGGTAATAAAAATATACCCTTTAGGATGTTAGATTATCGAGTTAGAGGTTATCGGCGTTTTCCTGACAAAGAGATGCGCCAAGTAGTGATTTATTTGAGAAAAACAGATTCTGAATTAGTCCATGAGAATAGTTTCAGATTAAACAAAACCCACCATGAGTTTGAAGTAATCCGTCTATGGGAACAACCAACAGAACAATTTATGACCGCGCCCGGTTTATTACCATTTGCCGTGCTAAGTCAGACAGAAGATCCTACAATGGTATTGAGCCAGGTAGCACAAGCAGTCGAAAAAATTAAAGATCAACAACAACAAAGGGATATAGCTGCTGCCAGCAGTATTTTAGCTGGGTTGGTGTTAAATAAAAGTGTAATCAAGAAAATTTTCAGGAGTGAGATTATGCGCGAATCAGTAATTTATCAAGACATCCTTGAAGAAGGTGAAGCCAAAGGTGAGGCGAAAGGCAAGGCTGAAACAACAAGAAAATTGGCTATAAATTTATTACGAATTGGTATGAATTTAGAGCAAATTGCTGAAGTCACTGAATTATCTGTTGAACAAGTTCGAGCTTTACAACAAGAAATTCAATCATTGTAAAACTGAGTATTTGTAGTGGTTTTTCAGTAGTATTAAGAGTGCGATCGCTCTCCGTAGGAATTATGTATACCTCACAACCAACGAAGATGAGCGATAGCGAAGCGCTCCGCAGGAATCGCCTTTCACAAGGTAACACCAGTATAATCATAAAAACTGGTGAATAATATATCAAAAAAGGAGAATTGACACTATGTTACAAAATATCTATCAACTTCCTTTGACATTTGATCAAATTCTTAGCTTAGTTAAACAACTTTCTACTTCTGAAAAATTGTTACTTAGTAAAGAAATAGAAAAAGAAACCTTGAATAATAAATTAACAGAGTTACTAGAAATATTTCAAACTGATGAATTGTCATTAGAGGAAATTACAGAAGAAGTTGAAATTGTCCGTTCTCAAATTTATGCTAGAAAAAATAACAGTTAAGATAATTATTCTTGGTGGGATGCTGAAATTTTAATTGTCTGAATCAGGATGTCCAGGATTTTAGGATTTACAGGATTGTTATTGATGAATTGTCTGTGAATATTGAAAGATAAGAAATGATAATTACATTTGTATTATAGTATGTTATCTACTATCTAATAATTACCATTTTTCCTAAACAATAAAAACTCACATCCTGTACATCCTCTAATCCTGGTTATCCTGATATGGCTTTCGCCACGCTACGCTATCAGACAGATTGTTAGTTTCTCTTTTTATAATCGTATTTTATCAATTGCTGGAGAATGATAATAGGTAATAGGTAAAAACCAATTACCCATTACCAATTACCAATTACCTATTCGCTAAATATTGATACATCTCCCATCTAGCATTTACTTCTGCTTGCGCTTGTTCTAACAACAACTTCGCCACCTCTGGTTTACTCTTCGTCAACATCTTAAACCGATTCTCTTGATACATGGATTTTTCCACCGATTCAGAAGGCGCTTTCATATCCAATTGGAGGGGATTTTTACCCTGTGATTGTAATGCTGGATTATAGCGATATAACAACCATCTTCCTGAGTCTACTAGAGCCTTTTGTTGATGTAAACCTTTGGTCATATCAATACCATGAGCAATACAATGACTGTAAGCAATAATGATTGATGGACCATCAAAAGCTTCCGCTTCTAAAAATGCTTTGAGTGTATGTTCATCCTTCGCACCTAACGCCACACTCGCCACATAAACATTACCATAAGTCATGGCCATTAAACCCAAATCTTTCTTAGGTGCAGGTTTTCCACCAGTCGCATATTTAGCAACTGCGGCTTTGGGAGTAGCTTTAGAAGATTGTCCTCCAGTGTTAGAATAAACTTCTGTATCCATGACCAAAATATTGACATTGCGACCTGTAGAAATCACATGATCAATCCCACCAAAATCTATATCATACGCCCAACCATCACCCCCAACTATCCACACACTTTTCTTGACTAAATAATCAGCGAGGGATTTGAGATTTTCAAACGCAGATAAACGCTGATTAACGCGGATATTTTTTGATTCTATCTGCGTGTATCTGTGTTCATCTGCGTTTAAAATTTCTTGGAGTTTGTGTTTGAGAATGACGATTCTTTCCCGTTGTTCCCAAATATCAGCTTCGGTTTTTTGTTCAGCTTTGAGAATGGCATTAACTAAATTATCGCCAATTTCACTACTTAATTGTTGCAATAATTCCGCTGCAAATTCCGCTTGTTTGTCTATGGATAAACGATAACCAAAACCGAATTCGGCGTTATCTTCAAATAAACTATTGGACCAGGCCGGACCTCTTCCGTCTGCGTTTTGACTCCAGGGAGTTGTGGGGAGATTTCCCCCATAAATGGAAGAACAGCCGGTGGCGTTGGCAACGAGTGAGCGATCGCCAAACAATTGTGTTAATAATTTAAGGTAGGGTGTTTCTCCACAACCAGCACAAGCACCAGAAAATTCAAACAACGGTTCTTGTAATTGCTGCTGACGAATTTGGCTTACTTTCAAAGTTTTCCGGTCAGGATTTGGTAAATTCAAAAAGAAGTTCCAATTTTCCCGTTCTTGTTCCCGCAACGGTAATTGCGGACTCATATTAATCGCCTTGCGGGTGGGTTCTGCCTTGTTTTTGGCAGGACAGACGCTAACACAAATTTCACAGCCTGTACAGTCTTCTGGCGCTACCTGAATGGTGAATTTCTGGTTAGCAAAGTTCTTGTCTTTGCTGTTAGTGGATTTAAAAGTTATCGGTGCGTTGACTAACTCGCTGGGTTGATAAGCTTTAGCGCGAATAGCAGCGTGAGGACAAACCATCACACATTTACCACATTGAACGCAGACATCACCATCCCAAACGGGTATTTCTTCTGCAACGTTGCGTTTTTCCCATTTTGCAGTGCCACTGGGGAAAGTTCCGTCAGCAGGTAAAGCACTGACAGGTAAATCATCACCTTCCCAGACCATGATTTTGCTAAGAACATTCTCGATAAATTTGGGTTTGGTAATTGCTAATTGCGTTTCTTCCCTATTACCTCTTACCAATGACCTATTACCGACTTCATGGAGATTTTCTAGAGTGTTGTCTACCGCTTTTAAATTCATGTTGACAACTTCTGCGCCTTTTTTACCATAGGTTTTTTCTATGGCTTGTTTGATTTTAGCAATTGCTGCTTTTTCTGGGAATACCCCCGCTAAAGCAAAGAAACACACCTGCATGATAGTATTGATTCTGTGTCCCATGCCACTATTTTTCGCTACTTGACTAGCGTTAATAGCGTAAACTTTCAGATTTTTGTCAATAATCTGCTGTTGGACTTTTGGGGGTAGATTTTTCCAAACATGATCAGCATCATAAGGACTATTTAACAGCAAAGTCGCTCCCGGTGCAGCAGCTTTTAAAATATCAATACTTTCCACAAATCCCCAATGGTGACAACCGATAAAATTAGCTTTGTCTATGAGGTACGTTGAGCGAATTTTTCCAGTTCCAAAACGCAGATGAGAAACTGTCATTGAACCGGATTTTTTAGAATCATAAACAAAGTAACCTTGCGCGTTATTTTCTGTTCCCTCACCGATGATTTTGATGGAGTTCTTATTTGCCCCCACTGTACCATCTGAACCCAAACCATAGAACATAGCGCGAACTACATGATCTGGTTCTGTCGAGAAATTGGGGTCAAAATTCAAAGAAGTGAAAGTGACATCATCATTAATCCCAATTGTGAAATGATTTTTGGGTTTAATTTGAGTGAGATTATCAAATACACTCTTCACCATTGCGGGAGTAAATTCTTTAGAAGAAAGTCCATATCTTCCCCCAACAATTTTCGGGAATGTGGTTTTTTTCCAGCCTTCATAAATAGCTGTCACCACATCTAAATATAAAGGTTCTCCTGCGCTTCCGACTTCTTTGGTTCTATCAAGAACGGCAATAGATTTAACACTATTTGGTAATGCTTCTATAAATCTGGAAACATCAAAAGGACGGAAAAGCCGCACTTTGATAACTCCGACTTTTTCCCCTTGGTTGTTGAGATAATCCACTGTTTCATGAACAGTTTCACAACCAGAACCCATAATCACAATTACTCTTTCTGCGTCAGTGCTTCCATGATATTCATAAAGTTTGTAATATCTGCCTGTGCGTTCTCCAAATTTGTCCATAATTTTTTGGACAATATCAGCACAAACATTGTAATAAGGGTTTGCACCTTCACGAGATTGAAAGTAAACATCGGGGTTTTGTGCGGTTCCTCGTAATACTGGTTTGTCTGGAGTTAAACACCGTTGACGATGTGCAAATACTAAAGATTGGGGAATTAGCACTTGTAAATCTTCATCAGATAATAATTCAACTTTCTGCACTTCATGGGAAGTTCTAAATCCATCAAAAAAGTGCATAAATGGTACTCTTGCTTCTAATGTTGCTGCATGAGAAATCAGTGCAAAATCATGACTCTCCTGTACAGAAGCGGAACATAAAAAAGCGAAACCAGTCGCTCTTGCAGCCATGACATCACTATGATCACCGAAAATAGATAACGCATGGGTAGCTAAAGAACGAGCAGAAACATGAAGTACAAAACTGGTTAATTCTCCGGCAATTTTGTACAAGTTAGGAATCATTAATAATAATCCCTGAGAAGCGGTGAAAGTTGTACTTAATGCCCCTGTTTGTAATGCCCCATGGACAGCAGCAGCAGCCCCTCCTTCGCTTTGCATTTGGGTGACACTGGGAACTGTTCCCCATAAATTGGGTTTATTTTCAGACATCCAAGCATCAGCCCATTCACCCATATTTGAAGATGGGGTGATAGGATAAATGGCAATGACTTCATTTAGTTTGTAAGCTACACGGGCAACGGCTTCGTTACCATCAATTGTGGCATAGGATTTGGTCATGATTTTCCTTTTTGTGTCTTTTCTGGTTGTTTAAACTGTATGCAGAGAAGCCAAAAAGATAAGCATTGGAAATAGCTAAAGTCAGGAAGTTAATTTGTGATCTTTTTTACAGTTTTATGAATTGGGAATTATTAATTATTTTAACTTTTAACCAATATTTTAATTATAGCAAATGGTAAATATTCTATCTATATTAATGTTGTACTCAAGATGGTAGTGGTAAATATGTAGTGATAATAAAATTAGGCATTACAACAAGAATTATAATGATGAATAAAATACCAGATAGCGCCAATATGATTATCTAACTTTTTAGAAAAGGATAAAGTTTTTCTGACCAAACGAGAAATTCTTTGAGGCATTGTATTATTAAAGCGTTCAATATGGTTAGTCTTGCCACTTTCTTTCCCGACTGCCTGATGACGTTTGCTAGGAATAACTTGTGCGTAAGCCGCCCAAAAATCTGTATAGCAAACAGCACATTGACGGTAAACTGGTGGTAGAGAATTCCATAATCCCCTAGCGCCATCTTCACTGGGATTGCCTATGTAAACTCCAACTATTTCTCTAGTTTTTTTGTCCAAAGCTAACCAAATCCATTGCTTATTACCCTGATGACCTACAAATGACCAAGCCTCATCACATTCAATAGTCAATTTACCTCTTGGTTTGGCTGAAACATTTACCTGCTGAGGAATCTGGGCATATTTATTATTCACATATTTTTGCAACCAAGTCTCTGAAACAAGAGCAGCACGAGCAATACCGGCCAGAGGTATTTTCTGAAGTAAAAGTCTATCAATCAGTTCTATATAGGAATAATATTTGAATCCTGAAATTATTTGCGTAGTTAGGTAAGATGCAAAAGGCATGAGGTAAAAGGATTCTAGCCGATTCAGGTGTACCGAGTGTTTTTCAAAAATCAAATATGAGTCCTATAGTATCTTTGCTAATAACTTTATTAGTGGGATTTTCTATAAACTGTCTTTTGCAGTTTTGACACTGGTATTTTGGTTTTTGATTATGAATCTTCCCATTTTTGACAGTGTGTTGAGAACCACAATTGGGGCAAGTAGGTCTGGAGATTGACATCAAAGCTAAAATAGTTGAATTTAAAAACACTGGTACTTCACTACATATAACACTTAACACGTTCTAGTGAAATCATGTGAAATCATACAAGTAAGTTGGCGTTAAACAATCAACATATGTAACGAAATGTAAATTCGACAAATACCTTATAGATAGGTTATTTAAGGGTTTTTACGAAAAAAATGTATATTGATTTTATCGTGCCGACTTACTTATTTAGAAACTTTATATTTTAGATAATTTTCAGTTAGTTAAATATAATTAAAATTTCAACAGCTACAAACGAATAATTTAAGTTAGAAAATATCAGATTTCACTACATATTTACCACTACCAATCATGAATTTATTAGATTGGATGCATGATGGAATGAAGTATTTTCCCAGAAGTATAGGAACAATGGTTAGATGGTTTGGTGAAGTCGTAGGTTATTTTGACAGCAGAACTACTAGTGGTACTGTGGAAGGAATTAATAATAAACTCAAATTAATCAAAAGACTTGGATATGGATTTCATAACTTTAGTAATTTTAGATTACGTAGTTTATTAAACTGGCACTTTAGTATTAATTCTCCATAAAAGGGACGCAAGAGCCAAAAATTGTAGCTTTGTTATGTCAACAGAAATCATGTCAGGAATATTAGACAATTTAACTCCTGAACAAATCGCTATTTTTGATGAAGCAGTTAAACGTATGATTTAGCAATTTTAGAAAAAGCGTCAGAAATTCATGCAAATCTCAGATTAAGAGGATTACCAATCCAAACAGAAGATATCTTAATTGCTGCAACTGCTATTGTTAAAGGTTTTATTCTAGTTTCTAATGATCGTGATTTATTGAGAGTTGAAGAATTAAGTTTAGAGAATTGGTAACAGGAAGATGGCAGTTTTGGGCGATTTTACGTTTCTGTACACATTTTGGTGATTTCCCGCCCACCTCTTAGGCGGTTATATTAATTAATACTTAAAATAAGTCCTTCACGAGCTAGTAATGCTTTAGCTTAACCGACAGAAGCCCCACGTCTGACCCGATAGGGAAGCGGGGGATGAATGGCGCGTGAATTGACGACGGTTTTCCGACCAACGCGACAGCAAGGAAGGAAAACATGGAGACAATTCACAAAATTTGTGTTATGAATTGAATATCTCGGCAAGGCGAGAGAATAGCGATAACCAAGCTAGATACATGATCATTTTTGTTGATTAACCTTGATTTTGCCTTTGGAACGAGGGGTCAGCCTATCGCCTTAACATAAGTCTTGTTGTTCTCGAAGAGCAAAAAGCTGCTAACTGGGTAGGAAGCCTATACTTACCCGCAAGGGAAGTGTAGGTAGTTCACGGAATACTGACTGAATTTCAGTTTGAACATGATCAAGAAAATCATCATCATCAGGATGATGATAGGAGATTACTGAGCAGATCATCATAATGTCGCACTTCTAATAACTGGTTTTTTTCACCCACAATTACAACGGTAGGAGAGTGACATTTTAACTCTTCCATAGTAAACTGCCCGTAAGTCATGATAATCAAGCGATCGCCAACCACGCCTAAACGTGCCGCTGCTCCATTTAATTCAATCGCTCCTGAATTAGCGGGAGCAGGTATGGCATAAGTAATAAAACGCTCACCATTAGCAATATTCACTACTTGTACCTGCTCATAGAGGAATATACCAGCTTTTTTCAGGAGAACCTCGTCAATGCTGATACTACCCACATAGTTAATATTTGCTGCTGTGAGCGTACAGTTATGAATTTTTGCCGATAAGAGAGTGCGCTGCATTTGAGTTTAAATTTTTTTTTGCAACCAGTAAGAATTTTGGGAATTAGACTCAGTAGGTTGTTACTGATTGTCCCACAATTATTGCTTTGGTGGGTAATGAGTAATTTACATTACCACTACCCATAATCTATTATGCTTTAGCTTTAGCTGCTTGAATGAACTTTTCCACCAAGGGAGCTACCTTATCCACATCCTGCCAACCGAGAATTTGCGTGACCTTTTTTTCCAAATTTTTATAACTACGGAAAAATTCAGCAATTTCTTCTAGTCGGTGAGGGGATATGTCTTTGAGAGACTTTACATGAGCATAGCGCGGATCTTTATCGGGAACACAAAGAATTTTTTCATCACGATCGCCACCATCAATCATTTCCAAATAACCAACTGGTCTAGCCGCAATCACGCAACCGGGAAATGTTGGTTCATCCATGATTACCATACCATCTAACGGATCGCCATCATCAGCTAAGGTATTAGGGATAAAACCATAATCATAAGGATACTTAACCGAAGAATAGAGAACCCGATCTAAAGCAAATGCTTGTAAATCCTTATCGTATTCGTATTTATTTTTACTTCCACCAGCAATTTCAATCAGGACATTAATTACACCTGGCTTTGGTTGGGCAGGAATCAAAGATAAATCCACAACAAAACTCCTTTACTAAAAGTGAATAAGCGGTAGCAGCCATTTTTGCTCCCAGTGTAAGATTCTAAGGCATTGTGGATCTCTTCCCCCAGATTCCTGCTAAAAATCTTGGCGAATTTCACAAATGATCAAAAAAAAGCAGAGAAAAAAACTCCCTGCCCATTATCCTCTGCTTTGACTCCTAAATTCTGCTGTATATTTTAATCTCCGGGAATAGATAGGTTATAGCTTAAGGATGGCTGATTGTTTTCAACATTGACTGAAGAATAGTGGGCGATGATAAATACTGGTAAAGTGAGGGTGATCAAAGCGATCACTGTTCCCACAATGTCTGCCAAACGTTGGGAATATGTATCGGAAGAATTGGCAGACTGGCTATTTAAATTCATACAAAGTTGCAATTAATCAGAATCACGAGTGGGTTGACTCCCTGGAAAAGAGGGTCTACACTATTCTAACTATTTTTTTACTATAAACCGTAATGTCAGGGATAACTGACATTTTTGATCCTTCAGAAATTCCGTAGGGGCGCAGGTCCTGCGTCCAATTAGATTGGTCCCTGCGCCCAAGATTATGCAGCCACTTTTTGTCCTGTAGTTGATTCTTCAGATTGTGGTGACTCTTGTTTTTCTTGATTTCCCTGTTCTGAATCACTGCTGGGTTGAACTATTTGGAGGTGAATATTATTCACTTGATTAATAAATAGTTCTATTGCCTGACTTACTCTTTGTTGTTGTTTACCTTCTTCGGAAATATCATAACAACGATAGGCTGGGCTAATTCCCAAAATAAACTTTTCCTGTTCAGCTTCTAATAATTCAACGGCTTTGTTAGCAGCCATCCAATTTTTTTCAAAAGGAAATGAGGTAACGATACTAGCAACAATGGAAGCAACGGCTGGGCAAATAACAGGCAGCCATTTTAACCAGCTTTGTCCTGCTTCTAATTTATCCACCAACACTAAAATTGGTGTGACACCTGACAAAATAACGGTAGAAATTTGCAAAACATAGTAAAGAGTTCTGGCGAGATCTCGAGAACTTTTATAATCATCAATCAACTCTTGACAATATTCTAAAGCTTTAGCTCGTGCTGGTAAAACTGTATTATAGTCCAATGTAGTACCATTGCTTAATAGAGAGGTATAGAGTTCAGCTTTTTTGGAAAGCTCAGTTTTTTGTGATTCCTTTTGAGCATTTTTCACAGATTGTCTATTGAAGATAAACAAACCAAGAGAAACACTTAAAACAACGGATGCAGCAGTTATATATTGTTGATCACTAGAACCAACATAAATGATGAAAATTGATGTGATAGCAACTGCGGCTAATAAATAATCAATCAACTTGAAAAAAAACAGCATATTTTTTCCTGGTGTGGTTATTGTCGGAATGTTGAATTGATGATTGGAAACCCCGTTGTAAAAATATTTTCACAACCAAAGATGTATATTACACGAAAGTAACATTATTGACAAGTTGCCAGGACTAGCAATATTTTTCAGAAAAAAGGTTAAGATCCGGATTTTCCAGTTGTTTTCAAGGATACAGATATAAATAAAGTTTAAATTTAATTAAGTTGATGAAAAATTTCCATCAACTTGTGCATTTAATAAATGAACCTACTGTAAATTCACAAATCAAATCGCAGTGCTGTATCTTTTGCGCGTAGCTATGGCTAACACTAACACCAAAAATGTTAAAACTCCTGCTAGATATAAAGGATAGCTGTATGTAATGGGTTGAGATTGTTGAACTATCATCCCAGCAATCACTGGGCCAATACCGTTGGAAATACTTAAATAGGATGCGTTTAATCCTAACACGGTTCCCTGATCTTGCGGTTGAGCATTGAGAGAAATCAATGTACTAATCATGGGTTGGACTAGGGCGTTAAACAGTGCAAATAATATGCTAACTACGACAAAATAAGTGATGCTAGGCCAAACAGGCATTAATATAAATGATAAACTGCGAACAAATAAGCCTAAAAATAATATTTTGACAACATTAAATTTACGACGAAGAATAGATACTCCCCAAGTTTGCATAACTACTCCTAATGTGCCAAAAACTAAAAATAATAGTGTTAAAGATTTATTATTTTGATCTAAAACTTGAATAAAATAGGGTTGAAATGCGTAGGTAAACATGGTAAATGTTGTCCCTGTGCAAAAGTTAATAAATAATAAAATGCCAATTCCTGGCATAGCAAATCCTTTAATTAAATTATCTAACCCTAAATCAAAGATGTTTGTGGATTTTGGAGATTTATTTTGGATAGTTTCTGGTAATAAAAATATTGTCATTAACATCCCGATAAGAGCAACTGCACCGGAAACTAAAAATGCTGTTCCTAAAGAAATTTGTTGTGCTACTAAACTAGTCGCTGGGCCAAGAACAAAGCCTAATCCCATTGCTGCGCCATAAATCCCAAATGCCTGAGCGCGATCTTTTTGACTGGTAACATCAGAAATAACGGCTTGGGCAACAGAAGCATTTCCACCTGTGATACCATCTAAAAATCTGGCGAAAAATAGTAAAGTTGCTGTTGTGGCAGTTCCGGCTATGGTATTAGCAATTACTGTTCCGGCTAAACTAATTATTAATAATGGTTTCCGTCCAAATCTGTCGGAGAGTTTACCAATTACAGGAGTGGCGAAAAATTGAGCAATGGAATATGTTGAGAATAATAAACTGGTTTGGAAATCATTTAAACCAAATTGTTTACCATAAAGATAAATTATGGGGATTAAAATTGTAAAACTTAGGGAGTTAATAAAGGCAATTAAGGCAGTAATCCAAAAAATTCGGTTCATTGTTAATTAAATATATTTATCTTTAGTCATCCTATCATTCACTGGACTTTTACTTACTGCCCATGAAATTTAAATTACAGAGATTTTTTCAGCAGCCGGGAAAACACTTGCATTCACGAGTTCATATTCAAATTCACAATGGACAATTCACAATTATCGGTATGGGTGCAAGATATATGATCTTAAACTGGTGAGAAATCAGACACCTAGCTTTTCTTTATCTTGGACGGTGATGCACATTATTGATGAGTCTAGTCCTTTTCATGGGATGACATCGGCATTATTAAGTCAAACTCAGGCCTTGCTGATGATTTCTATGAGTGGGATTGATGAAACAGTGGCACAGGTTGTCCATGCTCGTTATAGTTATGGCGTTAATGAGATTTTGTGGAATCATCAATTTGTAGATATTATGTACTATAATACGCCTGATAGACATCGTTACTGTGACTATACGCATTTTCACGATGTTTTGCCAATTTATTAGTTCTCTAATCCATAGACTACTGGCTTTTCCCATTTATTCAGCAAGTCCTATATCCCATCTTCCGCACCCTAAATTGTCACACAACGAAAAATGGTCGTTTGGGGATTTGGGATTAGCGATAGCGAAGCGCTACTGCAAGCAGTTCGCTACCTAAAATTTCGACCTTTTTGTATAAAAATCATCCTTCAATGTATTCAAAAGTCCGAAATTACCGATTGTGACACCGGGAGTGCGG